>NZ_CP133784.1:1313750-1970625 GCF_034353875.1 Pseudomonas sp. MH9.2 | reverse complement strand
CTACCGCTGGGGCTGGTATTGGCGTTCTTCACTACCGGTGCGTTGGTCCAGGCATTCGGCAGTTGGCGCGCGCCGTTCTTCATTGCGGCAGTACCCGGTTTGCTCCTGGCAATCTTCATGTTTTTTATCCGCGAGCCCAAGCGCGGTGCCGCCGAAAGCATGCGGATCTCCGAAGAGAAAATCGACAAGCCGATTCGTCGAGTGTTATCGATTCCTACCTTTGGCTGGCTGGTATTGGCGGGCCTGACGTTCAACTTCGCCACCTACGCCTGCAACTCGTTCATGGTGCCCATGCTGCAGCGCTATTTTTTGTTGCCGTTGCAGGATGCCGCCATGGCGACCGGGCTGATCGTGGGTGTGACGGGGTTGTTCGGCCTGACCCTTGGCGGCTGGGTCGCCGACAAGATCCATCAGCGTGTCGCCAATGGACGCCTGCTGTTTGCCGCCGTCAGCATGCTGGTTGCGGCCATCGCTACGGGGTACGCGCTGCATTCTGGACGCATTGAAATAGGCCTGTTCGTCGGCGTGTTCAGCGTGGGCTGGCTGTTTTCCTACAACTTTTACACATGCGTCTACACGGCGATCCAGGATGTGGTCGAGCCGCGCCTGCGGGCCACCGCCATGGCGTTGTTCTTCGCCGGGTTGTATCTGTTGGGAGGAGGGCTTGGGCCGGTGGTAGTCGGACTGCTGTCCGACTATTTCGCCCATTCGGCGATGTTGTCGGCGGGTGCCGGGGAGATGAGCGAAGTGTTCAAGGCCGATGGCTTGCACGACGCGATGTATCTGATTCCGGTGGCGCTGTTCCTGACGCTGTTGTTCCTGCTCCAGGCGTCGCGCTGCTTCGCTCGAGATGCCGAGCGGATGAAAGTGGGAATGGTGGCGGATGAGCCGGATATGCCTGCGGTGACGGCCTGAAACACCCCTTCGGTCTATTCGCGAAGGCGGTGCCAGCTCAATCGCCAGTCATGTGCTTGAACGACAAAGCCCGCATCAGCGGGCTTTGTCGTTCAAGCAGTCAGCAGATCAACCGGCTACCAACACCCGAATCGCTTCCAGACGTAGCGCTGCTTTTTCAAGCATGGCCAGGCCCTGTTCGCGTTGTTTACGCAGCGCGACCAGTTCGCTGTCGCGCACGGTCGGATTGACCGCTTGCAGAGCGGTCAGGCGTGCCAGTTCTTCGTCGGTCTCGGCGGCCAGTCGACGTTGCGCCTCAGCCACGCGCTCGGCGTGTTTCGGCGCGATCTTGGCTTCGCCCGCATTGATCTGCGGGTTGAGCACATCGCGCTGCGCCTGGATGAATTTGTTGGCGCTGGCACGCGGTACGCTTTCCAGCTGCTCGTTCAAGGTCACGAACGAAACACGGCCCGACAGATCGTTGCCATTGGTATCGAGCAAGCAGCGCAATGCCGCTGGAGGCAGGTAGCGACCCAGCTGCAACGAGCGAGGTGCAACCACCTCACTGACGTAGAGCAGTTCCAGCAACACGGTGCCGGGTTTCAGCGCCTTGTTCTTGATCAGCGCTACGGCGGTGTTGCCCATGGAACCGGCCAATACCAAGTCCATGCCGCCCTGGACCATCGGGTGTTCCCACGTGATGAACTGCATGTCTTCACGCGCGAGCGCCTGATTGCGGTCGTAGGTGATGGTCACGCCTTCGTCATCGCCCAGCGGAAAGCTGGCGTCGAGCATTTTTTCGCTTGGCTTGAGGATCAGCGCGTTTTCCGAATGGTCCTCACTGTCGATACCAAAGGCGTCGAACAGGGTTTCCATGTAGATCGGCAGGGTGAACTGATCGTCCTGTTCGAGAATTGCTTCAACCAGCGCCTGACCTTCGCCAGCACCGCCAGAGTTGAGCTCCAGCAATCGGTCGCGACCGCTGTGCAGTTCACCTTCCAGGCGGATGCGTTCCTCGCGTGCCGCGTCGACCAGGGCTTGCCACTCATCGTCATCGCCACTTTCCAGAAGCGGGAGCAGGCGCGGGCCGAATTGGTGTTGCAGAGCGTTACCGGTCGGGCAGGTATTAAGGAAGGCGTTCAGCGCTTCGTGATACCACTGGAACAGACGCTCTTGCGGGCTGGTTTCCAGATACGGTACATGCAGCTCGATGATGTGCTTCTGGCCGATCCGGTCGAGACGACCGATCCGTTGTTCCAGCAAGTCTGGGTGCGCCGGCAGATCGAACAGTACCAGGTGGTGGGCGAACTGGAAGTTGCGGCCTTCGCTACCGATTTCCGAACAGATCAGCACTTGCGCGCCAAACTCTTCATCGGCGAAATACGCTGCGGCGCGATCACGTTCGAGGATGTTCATCCCTTCGTGGAACACGGTGGCGGGGATACCTGAACGCACGCGCAGCGCGTCTTCGAGGTCCATCGCGGTTTCGGCGTGAGCGCAGATCACCAGCACTTTGACGCGCTTGAGCATTTTCAGGGTGTCGATCAACCAGTCGACCCGCGGGTCAAAGCGCCACCAGCGTTCTTCTTCAGTGACGTCTGGCTGCGACTGGAAGCTGACTTCCGGGTACAGGTCGGCATGTTCGCCCACCGGCAATTCCAGGTATTCGGCAGGGCAGGGCAGGGGATACGGGTGCAGTTTGCGCTCCGGAAAGCCTTGCACGGCAGCCCGGGTGTTGCGGAACAGCACGCGGCCGGTGCCATGGCGGTCAAGCAATTCGCGGATCAGGCGTGCACTGGCTTCGGTATCGCCGTCAGCCACCGCGCCCAGCAGGGCTTCGCCTTCGACACCCAGAAATCCGTGGATGGTTTCGTGTGCTTTAGGTGACAGGCGGCCCTGATCGAGCAACTCCTGCACGGCTTCGGCCACAGGGCGATAGTTTTCGCTTTCTGCACGAAACGCGTGCAGGTCATGGAAACGATTCGGATCGAGCAGGCGCAGACGAGCGAAGTGGCTGTCTTGACCCAGTTGTTCCGGGGTGGCGGTCAGCAACAGAACGCCGGGTATGACTTGCGCCAACTGCTCGACCAGTGAGTATTCAGGGCTGGCTTGTTCTTCATGCCAGACCAAGTGGTGAGCTTCGTCGACCACCAGTAAATCCCAGCCAGCGGCAAACAGCGCGTCCTGGGCCTTTTCGTCGTCGACCAGCCACTCCAGCGCGACCAGCGCCAGTTGCGTGTCTTCAAAGGGGTTGCTGGCATCGCTTTCGATAAAGCGCTCGGCGTCGAACAACGCCACTTGCAGGTTGAAACGGCGACGCATCTCCACCAGCCATTGGTGCTGGAGGTTTTCCGGAACCAGGATCAGCACTCGATTGGCGCGGCCAGACAGCAATTGGCGATGGATCACCAGACCGGCTTCGATGGTTTTACCCAGGCCTACTTCGTCTGCCAGCAGAACCCGTGGCGCGATACGGTCAGCGACTTCGCGGGCGATGTGCAATTGGTGAGCAATGGGCTGCGCACGAACGCCGCCCAGGCCCCACAGTGAGGACTGCAACTGGCGGCTGGTGTGCTCGAGTGTGTGGTAACGCAGCGAGAACCAGGCCAGCGGATCGATCTGTCCGGCGAACAAGCGGTCAGAGGCCAAGCGGAACTGAATGAAGTTCGACAGCTGGGTTTCCGGCAGGGTGACAGGTTCATTCTGGGCGTTGAGGCCGTGGTAGACCAGTAAGCCGTCGACGTCGTCGACTTCGCGTACGGTCATCTTCCAGCTTTCGAAGTGCGTGATCACGTCACCTGGCGAAAAGCGCACGCGTGTAAGCGGTGCATTGCGCAGTGCGTACTGGCGGGTATCGCCAGTGGCCGGGTAGAGCACGGTCAACAAGCGGCCGTCTTGCGCCAGAACGGTGCCTAAACCCAGCTCGGCTTCGCTGTCACTAATCCAGCGTTGCCCCGGTTGATACTGCTGCGCCATGCTGCCTGACTCCCGCCGTGAAAAGCCGACTATATTAACGGATCAGGGCGCCCAAACCAAAGCGCCCCGTCAAAACAGCCCGTATTCATTGGATACGGGCCCTCGCACAGGGTCGTGCAAGGCACTTGTGGGCCGGAACATAGTCGAAAGTCTTGCGTCAAGCGGCTCAAGTCGACGAACCGGCAGCCGACAGCTTGCTAATAAGGAGAACAACCACACATGCTGCCACCAATGATTCCGCTGAGTGCAGTGCCAGTCACCTCGCAACTCGACCCCGTCAAGCAAAGGCCGGAAATCCCGCCTGTGGTGCCGGTACAGCCGAGTTCTAACGAAAGCACTATCGACCTGCGCAAACGCGATCCCGAACAGACCGCGATCATGTTGCGTGAAGAGCAGCGGCGTCAGCGCGAACGGCAACGCGGCAAAGGTCATCAGGATGCACAGGAAGAACCGCTGGCCGTTCCGGGCGATTCATTGAACGCCGACAACACTGTGCCAGTGGTGGCGTTGATGGATGATGAGCCAAGGCAGGGCTTATGGGTGGATGTAGAGGTTTGAGTTGTTCGGACGTCTTTCCCAGGTTCTCTGCATGCCTGGTCACGCTGAACGGTTTTGTCGTGTAAGAAGGCAGATCACCACTGGTCATGGCCGCCGTCACCCCGCATTATTGGCAGCATCCCCGTAGTCAAGACGTGCAGACCATGAGCGAAGACGACAAATTGATAGACTTGGGCGCTGAACGCGCCAAACGCACGCACGACCTCAATGACAAGCGCCTCAACGAAGTGCGCAAGGCTTTCGAGCAGGCGCTGCCGATGGGCAAAGGCAAGAAAAAGCCCAAGGGCAAACCGAAAAAACCCTGATTGCTGGCTTCCCTCCCTCCTGTTTTTTGACACAGATCAGTTATTAGCGACCTGCCGTGGGCTGTCGCGGTGGCGCTTGATCTGGGTCAATTTCCCCCACCGTCACCTTGGCTAACCTAGCCCTATCGAACAAGGCAGGTCAGGGGAGGCGGTTATGTTTCTCGATAATGTGGTTGTCGCCGGTGTTGTCACCGTGGGCTTGATGGTGTTGTTTTTCGCAGGCCTGGGAGTTTTTATCTGGAAGGACTCGCATAAGCGCAAGTAAGGCTGAGAGTCGTTTCGGTACATGAGCACGCAAGGCACTTTGGGCGACTTCGGTCGCCTTTTTTTCGTTTCGACTTTAGTCGTGCCCGCACCAAAGTGCGGGCGCGGTGACCTCAGCCGATGCTGATAGGCGGCAAGGTCGGCAGGGTGACCGTCTGTTGCTTGCGAGGGGCGAGGATCTCTGCTTCGCCATCAACCACCAGTTCATCCCGCTGGTTGAATACACGGGTAGCGATGCGCACGCGGAATTTTGGCAGCTTTTCCAGAATTTCCAGGCGCACGGTCAGGGTGTCGCCAATTTTCACTGGCTTCTGAAAACTCATTTGCTGACCGATATAAATAGTGCCCGGTCCAGGCAACTCACATGCGACTGCCGCGCTGATCAGTGCGCCGCTGAACATGCCGTGAGCGATACGCTCCTTGAACATGCTTTGGGCTGCGAATTCAGGATCAAGGTGCACCGGGTTGTGATCGCCCGACATCGCAGCGAACAACTGGATATCACGCTCTTCGACAGTTTTGCTGTAGCTGGCAGTCTGGCCGACTTCGAGAGCTTCGTAAGGCGTATTGGTGACTTGAGTCATTGAATAATCCTGTGGCGTGTTGGTTGACGATTTACGTATCGATGTCTTGAAAAAACCGATTCATTCATTCGGTGCGCGGAGGTCGTGGATTGGCCAGAGCGTGCTCCAGCCATGTGAGTAAATCACGAGTGACTTCATCGCGGTTGGTTTCATTGAGCAGTTCGTGCCGCGCCTGTGGGTAAATTTTCAGCTCTACCGCTTGATTGCCCGCCGAAATCAAGGCGTCGGCAAGGTCTTTGAGACGCGTGCCATTGCTGACGGGATCACATTCGCCGCCGACCACCAGCAGGGGTATGCCTGGATCAATCTGTTCAAGGTTCGCCGGTTTGCTGATGTGCTGCAACCCGGCGAGCATGTCGAGCCAGAATTGGTTGGTACAGCGGAAGCCGCATAACGGATCGTTGACGTAGCGGTCGACTTCTTGCGGATCGCGGCTGAGCCAGTCGAACGCCGTACGCATGGGTTTGAACGCTTTATTGAACGAACCGAATGATAGCCATTCGATCAACGCACTGCGCCCGGTTGGCCCTTGGCGCCAGCACTCCAACCAGGCGATCAGGCGGGCGCTGCGATAAAGCGAAACCGGCTGAAAGTTCGACCCGCTGAGAATCGCGCCTTGCAGGCCGGCGCTGTGTAGCAACAGATACGCCAGGGCAATATAGCTGCCCATGCTGTGGCCCATCAGGAATACCGGCAGGTCGGGATGCGTCTGGGCGATGTACTGCCTCAGACAGGCCAGATCACCCACCACTTTGTTCCAGCCGTTTTTATCGGCGTAGTGCCCAAGCACGCCGTGGGCGGCGGTTTTACCATGCCCCCGCTGATCAGGGACGTAGAGCTCGAAACCCGCGGCAGTCAAGGCTGTGCCGAACCGCTCATAGCGAGCGCTGTGCTCGGCCATTCCATGCGACAGCATCACCACTGCCCTGGGCGTGACAGATGGCTGCCAATGACTGACGTAGAGGCGACTGTGATCGTGGGTATCAAGCCAGAAAGCATCATGACTCATGGCGATTCCTTATGCCCTGCGTGACCGACTGTTTGCAGTGTATAGCGCATCGACAAATTGCAGACCGACCAGCAGTAAGATTCACGTTGTTGATGACGCACTGCGCGCTATTTGCCTTGTGGGTGTTAGCTGCTAACGTCCGGCAAGCCCCGCTTTTAATGCAGCGGGCCAGACACACTCAGGTAAAAGGACAAAAAAACAATGCAACCTGAATTCTGGAACGACAAACGGCCCGCAGGCGTGCTCTCTGAGGTGGACCTCGGCGCTTACAGGTCAGTGAACGAGGTGTTCGAGCGCTGCTGCAAGACGTTCGCTGATCGCCCGGCTTTCAGCAATATGGGGGTAACCCTCACTTACGCCGAGCTGGAACGTTACTCGGCGGCGTTCACCGCCTACGTGCAAACACAGACTGACCTGCAGCCGGGTGATCGCATCGCGGTGCAAATGCCCAACCTGCTGCAATACCCGATTGCGGTGTTTGGCGCGTTGCGTGCCGGCCTGATCGTGGTCAACACCAACCCACTGTACACCGCTCGCGAAATGCGCCATCAGTTCAAGGACTCAGGTGCCCGTGCACTGGTCTACCTGAATATTTTCGGCAAGCTGGTGCAGGACGTTCTGCCTGACACCGATATCCAGTACCTGATCGAAGTAAAAATGGGCGATATGCAGCCTGCGGCCAAAGGCTGGTTGGTCAATACCCTGGTCGACAAAGTAAAAAAGATGGTCCCTGCGTTCAGCCTGCCGCAGGCCGTCCCGTTCAAGAGCGTATTGAAGCTGGGGCGCGGCCATCATTTGCAAGGGGTCAAGGTCAGCAGTGACGATATTGCGGTGCTGCAATACACCGGTGGCACCACCGGTTTGCCCAAAGGCGCGATGCTCACCCATGGCAATCTGGTGGCGAACATGCAGCAGGTTTATGCCTGCATGTCGCAGCATGGCCCGGACGGCAGCCAACTTTTCAAACAGGGCAGCGAAGTGATGATCGCGCCGTTGCCGCTTTATCACATCTATGCCTTCACCGCGAACTGCATGTGCATGATGGTCAGCGGCAACCATAACGTACTGATCACCAACCCACGGGACATCGGCGGCTTCATCAAGGAGCTGAAAAAATGGCGCTTCTCGGCGTTGTTGGGGCTGAACACATTGTTCGTGGCCTTGATGGAGCACCCTGATTTCAAAAGCCTGGACTTCTCTAACCTCAAACTCACCAACTCCGGAGGCACCGCGCTGGTCAAGGCCACGGCCGAACGCTGGCAGCAACTTACCGGTTGCCGAATTGTTGAAGGTTACGGCTTGACCGAAACCTCCCCGGTGGCCTGTACCAACCCATACGGCGATCAGGCGCGGCTGGGCACGGTGGGGATTCCTGTCCCCGGTACGGCGTTGAAAATTATCGATGACAACGGGGTCGAGCTGGCGATTGGAGAGCGTGGCGAACTGTGCATCCAGGGCCCGCAGGTGATGAAGGGGTATTGGCAGCGACCTGAGGCCACCGACGAGGTGCTGGATGCTGACGGCTGGTTGAAGACCGGCGACATCGCGGTCATTGATCCGGACGGCTTTGTACGCATCGTCGACCGCAAGAAAGACATGATCATCGTCTCCGGCTTCAACGTGTACCCCAATGAAATCGAAGATGTCGTCATGGCACACCCCCAGGTCGCCAGTTGTGCGGTGATCGGCGTGCCGGACGATCGCTCGGGCGAAGCGGTGAAGCTGTTCGTGGTGGCGCGGGAGTCGGGCGTGAGTGTTGAAGAACTCAAGGCCTACTGCAAAGAAAACTTCACCGCCTACAAAGTGCCCAAACACATCGTGCTGCGCGACTCATTGCCGATGACCCCTGTGGGCAAAATCCTGCGCCGTGAGTTGCGTGATATTGCCTGAGACATTAGTCCCGTAAAGCGGTGTGCCAGACACATCGACATCGCGAATAAACTCGCGCCCACAGGTTATTCACAAATCTGTGGGCGCGAATTTATTGGCGAGCGGTTTGACGCGGAATACCTGAAATACCGCCATCGCGGTGTCCCTGACACTCCGGTTCTCGCTGAATAGTATCTTTGCTCTAAATGTGACCTGAGCATATTAAAAAGTCACAATTGTGACTATATGGGCCGCTATTGGCTCTAGTCGACCCATGGCAAAGCTGCTACTCTCGGCCCGCTTTTTGCCCCATTGGCAAGCAAAAAAGCCCGCAACAAAACACAAAAAAATAATCGCATTCAAGCGGTGTGTAGAATTCGCTGTCGCTGAGGAGTCGGCTTCCATGATCGAAAATTTCTGGAAGGATAAATATCCGTCTGGCATTGCTGCCGATATCAATCCTGACGAGTATCCAAATATTCAGGCGGTATTGAAGCAGTCTTGTGAGCGTTTCGCCAATAAACCGGCTTTCAGCAACCTGGGCAAGACCCTCACTTACGGTGAGCTGTATGAATTATCGGGTGCGTTTGCTGCTTATCTGCAGCAGCACACCAACCTGCAACCGGGCGACCGTATCGCCGTGCAGTTGCCCAATTTGCTGCAGTACCCGATCGCTGTGTTTGGAGCTATCCGCGCCGGCTTGATCGTGGTCAACACCAACCCGCTGTACACCGCGCGGGAGATGGAACATCAGTTCAACGACTCTGGCGCGAAGGCGCTGGTGTGCCTGGCGAACATGGCGCACCTGGCCGAAAAAGTGGTGCCCAAGACCCAGGTTCAGTACGTCATCGTTACCGAAGTGGCGGATATGCTGTCACCGCTCAAGCGTCTGCTGATCAACAGCGTGATCAAGTACGTGAAGAAAATGGTCCCGGCGTATCACTTGCCCAAGGCGATCAAACTCAACGATGTGCTGAGCAAGGGCCGTGGTCAGCCGGTGAAGGACGCTTCGCCTGTCAGTAGCGACGTCGCAGTGTTGCAGTACACCGGCGGCACCACAGGTGTGGCCAAGGGTGCCATGCTGACCCACCGCAACCTGATCGCCAACATGCTGCAATGCAAGGCGCTGATGGGCTCCAACCTGCATGAAGGGTGCGAGATTCTGATCACGCCGCTGCCGCTGTATCACATCTATGCCTTCACCTTTCACTGCATGTCGATGATGCTGATCGGCAACCACAACATCCTGATCAGCAACCCGCGCGACCTGCCGGCGATGGTCAAGGAGCTGTCGAAGTGGAAGTTCAGTGGTTTTGTCGGCCTCAACACCTTGTTTGTGGCGCTGTGCAATAACGAAGCGTTCCGCAAACTCGACTTCTCTGCCTTGAAAGTCACCCTGTCCGGCGGCATGGCCCTGCAATTGGCCGCCGCCGAGCGCTGGGAAGCAGTGACCGGCTGCGCAATCTGCGAAGGTTACGGCATGACCGAAACCAGCCCGGTGGCCACGGTCAATCCGATCCAGAAGATACAGGTGGGCACCATCGGTATTCCGGTGCCATCCACGTTGTGCCGGGTGATCGACGACGAAGGCAATGAGTTGCCGTTGGGCGGGGTCGGTGAGTTGTGTGTCAAAGGCCCGCAAGTCATGAAGGGCTACTGGCACAATCAGGAAGCCACCGATGAAATGCTCGACGCCGAGGGCTGGTTGAAAACCGGCGACATCGCGATCATCCAGCCAGACGGTTACTTGCGCATTGTCGATCGCAAGAAAGACATGATTCTGATCTCCGGTTTCAACGTCTACCCCAACGAACTTGAAGACGTGCTGGTGATGTTGCCCGGCGTCCTGCAGTGCGCCGCCATCGGTATCCCTGACGAAAAATCTGGTGAGGCGATCAAGCTGTTCATCGTCGTCAAGCCGGGTGTGACCCTGACCAAAGACCAGGTCATGGAACACATGCGTGCCAATGTCACGGGCTATAAAGTGCCGAAGTCGGTCGAATTTCGCGACGCGTTGCCGACCACCAACGTCGGCAAGATCCTGCGCCGGGAACTGCGTGATGAAGAACTGAAAAAACTCGGGCTGAAAAAATAAGCCAGGCAGCGCTACACCCCAAGCCCCGCCGATGCGGGGCTTGATTGTTTTTGTAGGCGCGCGCTTGCCCGCGATAAGGTCCGTATGACCGCTTCGCGGCCAATCGCAGCCTCCGGCAGCGCCTACAGGGATTGTGTTGTGCGACAATCCCCGCCTTTGCACCCATCAAAAGACTCTGCGCATCTGATGACTGACGAATCGCCCTCCATCGACCAATTGCTGAGAAACCTCGACCACGCGATGATTTCTGATCGTCATCGCTTTCGTCGTCAGTTGCATGAGCTTCAAAAGAAGCCCAACGAGGCCAAGCTGGCGCAGTGGACGGCGCGCGTGCAGGCGTCTTTTGCCCAGGTCACGGCCCGGCGCGACAGCCTGCCGGTGATTCGCTACGACGACAGCCTGCCGATTGCCGCCAAGCGCGACGAGATCAAAGCGGCGTTGCTCAAGCATCAGGTGCTGATCATTGCGGGCGAAACCGGGTCAGGCAAAACCACGCAGTTGCCGAAGATCTGCCTGGAAATCGGTCGTGGGCAGCACGGCCTGATCGGTCATACCCAGCCGCGCCGGATCGCTGCCCGCAGCGTGGCAAGCCGGGTCGCCGAAGAACTGGGGACGCCGCTGGGCGCGCTGGTTGGCTATCAAGTGCGTTTCGAAGATCAAAGTGACAGCAACACCCTGATCAAGCTGATGACCGACGGTATTCTGCTGGCTGAAACCCAGCACGACCGCTACCTGGAACGCTATGACACGATCATCGTCGACGAAGCTCACGAACGCAGCCTGAACATCGACTTCCTGCTCGGCTACTTGAAAACCCTGCTGCCGCGTCGCCCTGACCTGAAACTCATCATCACCTCGGCGACCATCGACCTGCAGCGTTTCTCCGAGCATTTCAATGACGCGCCGATTGTCGAAGTCTCGGGTCGCACGTTTCCGGTGGAAACCTGGTACCGCCCTCTGACGTCCCAGCAGGACGAAGAGGGCAATGCGGTCGAGGACGACTTGACGGTCGATCAGGCGATTCTGGCGACCCTTGATGAACTGGAAGCGTTCGAGCGTAGCGAACGCAAGAGCCCCGGCGATGTGCTGGTGTTTTTGCCGGGCGAACGGGAAATCCGTGATGCCGCCGAGATGCTGCGCAAGGCCCAACTCAAACACACTGAAATCCTGCCGTTGTACGCACGCCTGTCTCCGGCTGAACAGCAGCGGATTTTCCAGTCCCATCCTGGACGGCGTGTGGTGCTGGCGACCAACGTTGCCGAAACCTCGTTGACGGTGCCAGGCATTCGCTACGTGATTGACAGCGGTACTGCGCGGATCAGCCGTTACAGCTATCGCGCCAAGGTTCAGCGTCTGCCCATCGAAGCGGTTTCGCAAGCCAGCGCCAACCAGCGCAAAGGCCGTTGCGGCCGGGTCGAGCCGGGGCTGTGCGTGCGCTTGTACAGCGAGGAGGACTTCAACGGCAGACCGGAGTTCACTGATCCGGAAATCCTGCGGACCAACCTGGCGGCCGTGATTCTGCAGATGCTCCATCTGCGTCTGGGCGAGATCACCGACTTCCCCTTTATCGAGCCACCCGATGGCAAGGCCATCAGCGACGGTTTCAACCTGTTGCAAGAGCTGTCGGCGGTCAACCGCGAGAACCAACTGACACCGCTGGGTCGCCAGTTGGCACGTTTGCCGGTGGACCCGCGCATGGGGCGCATGTTGCTGGAGGCGGCCAAACAAGGCAGCTTGCAGGAAGTCTTGATCGTTGCCAGCGCCATGTCCGTGCAGGACGTACGAGAACGTCCGCCCGAGCGGCAGCAGGCGGCGGATCAGGCCCATGCGCAATGGAAGGACATCGATTCCGACTTTGCCGGGTTGGTCAATTTGTGGCGCGGTTTTGAAGAACAACGCCTGGCCCTGACTGCCAGCCCGCTACGCAACTGGTGCCGCAAAAACTTCCTCAACTACCTGCGCCTGCGCGAGTGGCGCGATTCCCATCGGCAATTGAGCCTGATCTGCCGTGACCTGCAGTTAACGGTCAACCACGAACCGGCCGATTACACCAAGTTGCACAAGGCCGTGCTGTCGGGCTTGCTCAGCCAAATCGGGCAGAAGACCGAAGACGGTGATTACCTCGGCGCGCGCCAGCGGCGGTTCTGGATTCATCCGTCGTCCGGGCTGGGCAAGAAACGCCCGCAATGGCTGATGGCCGCCGAGCTGGTGGAGACCACCAAGCTCTACGCGCGCATGGTGGCCAAGATCGATGCGGACTGGATCGAGCCGTTGGCCGGGCACCTGATCAAGAAGAACCATTTCGAGCCGCATTGGGAGAAAAAGCGCGGCCAGGTCGTTGCGTTCGAGCAGATCACGTTGTTCGGCCTGATCGTGGTCGGTCGGCGTCCGGTGCATTACGGGCCGATCGATCCTCAGGTATCCCGTGAACTGTTTATCCGTGAAGGGCTGGTGCGTGGCGAGATTCTTTCGCGGGCTAAATGCCTGACCGCCAACACTCAGTTGCTGGAACAACTCGACGAACTGGAGGCCAAGGCCCGCCGTCGTGACATCCTGGCCGACGAAGACACGCTATTCAGTTTCTACGAAGCACGGGTCCCGGCGGAGATTCATCAAACCGCGACCTTCGACAGTTGGTACAAGGTCGAAAGCCAGAAAAATCCGCAGCTGCTGATCATGCGCGAAGAAGACGTGCTGGCCCGCGAAGCCAGCGAAATCACGGCCGCGTATTACCCGGACACCCTGCGCCTGGGCGATCTGACCCTGGCCCTGAGTTATCACTTCGAGCCCAATCATCCGCGCGACGGGGTAACCCTGCGGGTGCCCGCGCCGTTGCTGCCGGTATTGCCTGGCGAGCGTCTGGAATGGCTGGTACCGGGGTTGCTGGAAACCAAATGCATCGCGTTGGTGCGCAACCTGCCCAAGGCGGTTCGCAAAAACTTTGTGCCGGTGCCCGACTTCATCAAGGCGGCCCTGCAGCGCATCACCTTCGGCGAGGGCTCGTTGCCCCATGCGCTGGGTCGTGAATTGCTGCGCATGACCGGCGCGCGAGTGACGGACGAAGCCTGGGTCGAAGCGACCCAGCAGCTTGAAAATCACCTGAAGATGAACCTGGAAATCCTTGACGGCAGCGGGAAATTCCTCGGCGAAGGGCGTGATTTGGCCGAGTTGACCGCGCGTTTCGCCGAGGCCAGCCAAGCGGCATTGGCTGCGCCGCACACCTCGAAAAGCCAGTTGCCTGTCGAGGCCAAAATCTTCGCCCCGGTAGCCGAAAAAACCCAACAAAACATCGCGGGCCTGTCGATGACGGTTTACCCGGCGCTGGTCGAAGAGTCGGGCACGGTCAAGGAAGGGCGCTTCTCGACGCCTGCTGAGGCCGAGTATCAACACCGCCGAGCCTTGCAGCGTCTGCTGTTGCAGCAACTCGCCGAACCCGCCAAGTTCCTGCGCAGCAAATTGCCGGGGCAGACCGAACTGGCGTTGCTCCACCGCGAGCTGGGCCGGGTCGATGGGTTGATCGAAGACATTCTGTTGGCCAGCCTCGACAGCTGCATTCTCGATGGCGAAGACAGCCTGCCGCGTGACGGTGCCGGGCTGGCAGCACTGGCCGAACGCAAACGTGCCGGCTGGACCGAGCATGCTGAGCGCCTGGCGAAACTGACACTGGATATCCTGACCCTGTGGCATGGCCTGCAAAAGCGCTTCAAGGGCAAGATTGATCTGGCGCAGGCGGTAGCGCTCAACGACATCAAGTCGCAGTTGAAGTATCTGGTGTATCCGGGCTTCGTCCGCGAAACGCCTGCACAGTGGCTCAAGGAGCTGCCGCGCTATTTGAAATCCATCGAAATGCGCCTGGAAAAACTACCTGGCCAAGTGCAGAAAGACCGGGTCTGGAGCATCGAACTGGCGGGCTTGTGGGCTCAGTATCAGGCCCGCGCCAGCAAGCATGCCCAGGAAGGCAAGCGCGACGCTGAGTTGGTGCTGTATCGCTGGTGGCTGGAGGAGTATCGCGTGTCGCTGTTTGCCCAGCAGTTGGGGACAAAAATTCCGGTTTCGGACAAGCGTCTGAGTAAGCAATGGAGCCAGGTGGATGGCTGAATAGCGCGAAAATCGGGCCGATATGGCACACTTCGCACCATTGTCCGCAGGCTGTCTGATAGAACGTTGCTGACCGTGCCGACGTTTTCGCGAGTGAATTCGCGAAAACGGAAGCTCAGTCGCCGAAGGTCGGCCCGCCTGCCAAGTGATCCAACCTGAAACCCGTGCCTTAACGGGACAGTTTTTCGTACGTATTGGTACGTTTGTACCAATCTTCAAGCCCAGCAAGTCGTTGCTTGCAACGATCAATAAGAGAGGAACGACCGTGTATAACGTCGTCATCAGTGGCACTGGCCTGTATACCCCGGCCAACAGCATTTCCAACGATGAGCTGGTGCAGTCCTTCAATGCCTATGTCGCCCTGTTCAATGCCGAAAACGCGTCAGCGATTGAGCGTGGAGACGTTCAGGCGCTGACAGAGTCGAGCGCAGCTTTTATCGAAAGAGCATCCGGCATCAAAAGCCGTTTCGTCATGGACAAGGAAGGCATTCTCGATCCGCTGCGCATGGCGCCGCGTTTGCCAGAGCGCTCCAATGACGAGTGGTCGATCCTCTGCCAGATGGGCGTCGCTGCCGCCGAACAAGCCTTGCAACGTGCAGGCAAAACCGCTGCCGATATCGACGGCGTGATTGTCGCCTGCTCCAACCTGCAACGTGCTTATCCGGCGATCTCTATCGAAATTCAGGAAGCGCTGGGTGTCCAGGGTTTCGGCTTTGACATGAATGTTGCTTGTTCGTCCGCGACGTTCGGCATCCAGCAAGCGTGCAACACCGTTAAGTTGGGCCAGGCCCGGGCGGTATTGGTCATAAGCCCGGAAATCTGCACCGGCCACCTGAATTTCCGTGACCGCGACAGCCACTTTATCTTCGGCGACGCCGCTACGGCGGTGGTGATTGAACGCGCGGACCTGGCGACCTCACCGCATCAGTTCGACATTGTCAGTACCAAACTGCTGACCAAATTCTCCAACAATATTCGTAACAACTTCGGCTTCCTCAATCGCGCGGCAGAAGAGGGCATCGGTGCCCCGGACAAGCTGTTCGTTCAGGAAGGCCGCAAAGTGTTCCGTGACGTGTGCCCGATGGTGGCAGAGCTGATCGGCACCCATTTGCAGGAAAACGCTCTGGACGTCAGGGACATCAAACGTTTCTGGTTGCATCAAGCCAACCTCAGCATGAACCACTTGATTGTGAAAAAACTGCTGGGCCGCGAAGCCTCGCTGGAAGAGGCGCCAGTGATTCTCGACACTTACGCCAATACCAGCTCGGCCGGTTCAGTGATCGCGCTGCACACATACCAAGACGACTTGCCGAGTGGCGCACTGGGCGTGCTCAGCTCGTTCGGTGCTGGCTACTCAATCGGCAGCGTAATTCTGCGTAAGCATTGATCGACGATGTCTCTTTGAGGCGCCGATTGCCTATTCGGGTTAGATCGGCCGACACCTGGTGCATGGGCAGCAGGTATTCGGCAAGGATTTAGACGTGGTAACGGCGCTGTCTCGTCCGTTTTTTTTATTTCGGCTTACTCAGAGGATGCGCGATACTCGCCAGGCTTGTGTGCGATAACGCGTGGGGAATGCTGATGCCGCTACAACGTTTGGACAGCCTTTCAGCGCTGGCACCTGAGCTGTGGGATGCCTTGGTGCCCACTGCCCAGCCTTTTTTACGCCACGCCTTCCTCAGCTCACTGGAAGACAGCGGCAGCCTCGGCCCACATTCAGGTTGGCGAGCAGAACACTTGCTGCACTACGAAAACGGCCAACTGATTGCGGCGCTGCCCAGCTACCGTAAATGGCATTCCTATGGCGAGTACGTGTTTGACCACGCGTGGGCCGATGCCTGCAAACGCGCCGGTATCGACTATTACCCGAAGCTGTTGGTCGCCGTGCCGTTCAGCCCGGTGAGCGGGCCGCGTTTGCTCTCGGCGACCCCGGAAGCCGGGATTGAGCTATTGGCGAGCCTGCCCGGTTATATCGAAATCGAAAAGCTGTCGAGCGTGCACATCAACTTCACCGATCCGGTGGCCGATACCTTGCTGGCGGAACAGCAGGGTTGGTTGCAGCGGCTGGGTTGCCAGTTTCATTGGCAGAATCGTGGTTATCGCGACTTCCAGGACTTTCTCGACGCCTTGAGTTCCCGTAAGCGTAAGCAGATGCGCAAAGAACGCGAACAAGTGGCGGGGCAGGGCATTGAGTTCGAATGGCTCGAAGGCCATCAACTGAGCGAAGCGCAATGGGACTTCGTGTATGCCTGCTATGCCAACACCTATGCAGTACGTCGACAAACGCCGTACCTGACCCGCGAGTTCTTCAGCCTCCTGGCAGAGCGTATGCCCGAAGCGATCCGAGTGGTCTTGGCCAAGCAAGGCTCAAGGCCGGTGGCGATGGCGTTCAGCCTGATTGGCGGCGACAGTTTCTATGGGCGCTACTGGGGGTGTCTGGCCGAGTTCGACCGGCTGCACTTCGAGACCTGCTTTTACCAAGGCATGGATTACGCGATTGCCCATGGGGTGCAGCGTTTTGATGCCGGCGCTCAGGGCGAACACAAGTTGATTCGAGGCTTTGAACCGGTCATCACCCACTCCTGGCATTACCTGGCGCATCCAGGGTTGAAGGCGGCGGTCAGCGACTTCCTCGACCAGGAGAGCGAAGGCATCCTGGCCTACGCCGAAGAGGCTCGAGCAGCGTTGCCGTATCGGCAGGATTGAGGTTCAAGGCAGCTGATCGAGCCACCTTCAATCAATTCCGACAAACCCACCAGTCTGATGCTGCCACAGCCGCGCATACAGGCCGCCATGGGCCAGCAATTCAGCATGGGTGCCGCTCTCGGCGATCTGGCCTTTTTCCAGAACCACCAGGCGGTCCATGCGGGCGATAGTCGAGAGCCGGTGGGCGATGGCGATCACCGTTTTGCCTTGCATCAGGGTTTCCAGACTTTCCTGGATCGCCGCTTCAACCTCCGAATCCAGGGCTGAGGTCGCCTCGTCCATGATCAGGATGGGCGCGTCCTTGAGCAGTACGCGGGCAATAGCGATCCGCTGCCGTTGACCACCCGACAGTTTGACCCCGCGCTCGCCGACATGCGCGTCGAAGCCTGTGCGGCCTTCAGCGTCGGATAGCAGTGGAATAAACTCATCGGCGCGAGCCTTGCGCACCGCTTCCCACAGTTCTGCATCGGTGGCGTCGGGTTTGCCATAGAGCAAGTTGTCACGGATTGAACGGTGCAGTAGCGAGGTGTCCTGGGTGATCATGCCAATGCGTTCGCGCAGGCTTTCCTGGGCAACGTGAGAAATGTCCTGCCCATCGACCAGAATCTGCCCGCCTTGTAGGTCATACAGGCGCAGGAGCAGGTTGACCAACGTTGATTTGCCCGCGCCGGATGGCCCGATCAAGCCGATTTTTTCACCGGGTTTGATGTCCAGATTCAGGCCGTGGATGATGCCGCTGCTTTTGCCGTAGTGGAAATCGACATGCTCGAACTTCACACCGCCGCGCTCGACCTTCAATGCAGGCGCTGACTCGCGGTCGGTGACGCTGACCGGTTGAGCAATGGTTTGCAGGCCGTCCTGGACCATGCCGATGTTCTCGAAAATGCCGTTGACCACCCACATGATCCAGCCGGACATGTTGACGATGCGGATCGCCAGCCCGGTTGCCAGGGCAATGGCGCCGACCGAAATCGAGGATTGAGTCCACAACCACAGCGCCAGGCCGGTGGTGCTGACGATCAACACCCCGTTCATGGTGGTGATCACCGTGTCCATGGACGTGACCACCCGACCGGCCAGTTGGCTTTTTTCGGTCTGTTCTCTGATCGCTTCCCGAGCGTATTGCTGCTCGAAATTAGTGTGAGCGAACAGTTTGAGGGTGGTGATGTTGGTGTAGCCGTCGACAATCCGACCCATCAGCTTGGAGCGGGCCTCCGACGACACCACCGAGCGTTCTTTGACTCTCGGCACGAAGTAGCACAGGGCGAGGATGTAGCAGGCGATCCAGGCCAACAGCGGGATCATCAGGCGCCAGTCGGCTTCGGCGAACAGCACCAGCGAGCCGATGGCGTAGATCAGCACATGCCACAACGCGTCCACCGCTTGCACCGCAGAATCACGTAGCGAGTTACCGGTCTGCATGATCCGCTGGGCGATGCGTCCGGCGAAGTCGTTCTGGAAAAAGTTGAGGCTCTGTTTGAGCACATAGCTGTGGTTCTGCCAGCGAATCATGCTGGTCATGCCAGGACTGATGGTCTGATGCACCAGCAGGTCGTGCAGGCCGACGAAGATCGGTCGGAACACCAGCGCAACCACGGCCATCCAGATCAGCTCAGTGCTGTGCACACTGAAGAAATCGGCATTGGGGGTGCCTTGGGCCAGGTCGATGATCCGGCTCAGGTAACTGAACAGCGCGACTTCGATCAGGGCGCCAATCAGCCCGACCACCAACAACGCGGCGAAACTCGGCCAGACCTGACGCAGGTAATAGATGTAAAACGGCAGGACTTGGTTCGGTGGGGCGGCAGTGGGGGCGTCGCGGAAAATATCGATCAGTTGTTCAAAACGACGATAGAACATTGGTTCTGACGCCCGCCGCGGCGGGCTCTCCTTGCAGGTGAAAAACTTCCCTCATCACACCGCCTGCCTCCGACGTTGCTCACGGCGGTTTCAGGCGGCCCGATGTGCATCGACTTAGTCGATACGTTTGGCTGACTTAATCAACACAGGGGTTGAGGGTACGTTTTGCATGCCTTTTTGGGTGCTGGTAGGCGTCTGAGCGATCTGGTCGACCACGTCCATGCCTTTGATGACTTTACCGAACACCGCATAACCGAAGTCGCGAGCGCCGTTGTCGAGCATGTCATTGTCTTTGTGGTTGATGAAAAACTGGCTAGTGGCCGAGTTTACGTCCGACGTCCGCGCCATTGCGATCGTGCCGCGCACGTTGTGCAGGCCGTTGTTGGCTTCGTTCTTGATCGGGTCTTTGGTCGGTTTTTGTACCATGTACTGATTAAACCCGCCGCCCTGAATCATGAAGCCCGGAATGACCCGGTGAAAGATGGTGTTGGCGTAGAAGCCGCTGTCGACATAGCCCAGGAAGTTCTGGGTGCTGATCGGCGCCTTGGTGTCTTCAAGCTCGATGACGATCTCGCCCATGTCGGTGGTCAGCAGCACGTGGGTCGGCTTGGCGGTCGGTTGTGCGGCCATCAGATTGGCGGCGAACAGCACGGAACAAGCGGCGAGGACGATTTTTTTCAGCATGGGTCAGTGATCCTGGGTAGTGGTTTCGACTGCAAAAAAGCAATTCATGCGGGTGCGATCAAGGGCACAAGGTAAGCACGTTTGGGTTTTTTTGGACAGTGCCGGGCGCACTGTCCGAACGGATAGCGCCCGGATGGAGGTGCCCCCTACGGTTCACTCATCGCCCTGAAGCCGCTTCAGCGTCATCGACAAATGCCAGCAGTTCCCGGTTGAATGCTTCAGGTTGATCCAGCGGCGTGGCGTGCCGGGAGTCCTTGATCACCACCAGTCGAGCCTGGCGGATCAGGCCCACGTAAGCTTCTTTCAAGGCCACCGGGGTGTAATCGTGATCAGCGCTGACGATCAGGGTCGGGCAACTGATTCGTGACAGTTTTTCCTGCACGCCCCAACCGACGATGGCATCGAAACTGGCGAGATAAGCGCGTTTGTCGTTTTGCCCCCAGCGCTCGGCGATTTTGTTGCGCAGGTCGGCTTGCTCGGGTTTGGGGAACAGGGTCTGGCCCAGGCCCTTGCCGATGGCGGACATGCTGAACAGCCGCCCCAGGCCCCAGCGTTTAGCCCATTGCAAGCCGTCGTTGGCGGTTTTGAGTTTGACTTGTGGCGCGCTGTTCACGATGCACAGGCTTTTGAGCAAGGACGGGTGATCGACCGCCAATTGAAAGCCGATCATACCGCCCATCGACAATCCGACCAGGTGCACCGGCCCCAGCTGCAAATGTTCAATCAGCGCTTCGACGTCGGCGGCGAAACCGGGAATGCTGTAGCGCTCGTTGGGCTTGTCGGAGCGACCGTGGCCGCGCATGTCCATGACAATGACGCGGTAGCGCGCGGCCAGGGTCGGGATCTGGTATTCCCAGTCCTGGCAGCTTGAACCCAGGCCGTGCACCAATAGCAGCGGCGAACCCTGACCATATTCTTCGTAGTGCAATGAACAGCCGTCATGCTCAAAAAAGGCCATGGTCGATTTCCCTGTCAGGCTTGTTGTGGGGCCGCAAATGCGGCGCTCAGCGGGGCCGTGTCGAAGGTGCGGATCAGGTCGATCAGAATCTGCGTCGCGGGCCCCAGCGATTTGTCCTTGCTCGAGTAAAGATAGAACACCGGATGACGGCTGCCGCCTTGATCCAGCGGCAGGGCTTTGAGTGTGCCTTCCTGGAGTTCACGCTCGATCACGTGCCGTGGCAGCCAGGCGAAGCCCAAACCGCTGCTGACGAAGGTTGCGGCGGTTGCTAGGCTACCAACCGTCCAGCGTTGTTCAGCGCCCAGCCAGCCGACGTCGCGGGGCTGTTGACGGCCGGAGTCGCGGATCACGACTTGCAGGTGACTTTCCAGGTCCTGGAAATTCAACTCGCGATTCATTTGATGCAGCGGGTGCTCAGGGTGAGCGACGGCGACGAACTCGACGGCGCTCATTTCGGTCCCCAGGTACCCAGGGATACTGAAGCCGCTAATGGCCAGATCGGCGACGCCTTCAAGGAGCACTTCTTCGACCCCGGACAACACTTCCTCGCGTAACCGCACGCGGCAGCCACGGCTTTGCGGCATGAACGCGGTCAAGGCACGCACCAGTCGCGCGTTAGGGTAGGCTGCATCGACCACTAGCCGTACCTCTGCCTCCCAGCCTTGTTCCATATGGTGGGCCAGGTCCTCCAGTTGGCTGGCCTGCTTGACCAACTGCCGGGAGCGACGCAAGAGCACCCCGCCAGCGTCGGTCAACACCGCTTTACGCCCGTCGATACGCAATAACGGCACGCCAAGCTGGTCTTGCATCCGGGCCACGGTGTAGCTCACGGAAGACTGTGAGCGGTGCAAGGCTTCGGCCGCTTGGGCGAAGCCACCGTGGTCGACCACCGCTTGCAGTGTCCGCCATTGATCCAGGGTCACGCGGGGCGCTTTCATCACTCGCTCCTCTTGTCTAAGCTGGCACTCCAAATTGGAGACTGCCGAATGAAAAAATTCTGTTGTGTGTTGTTGGCATTGTTGCCCGTCACTGCTTTCGCGTATCCGATTGACGTGGAAAAGGAATACAACGGTGCCCAGGTCGACTACACAAGCCACGATACCGACTACGACATGGGCGCTATTACGCTGCACAACTATGGTGCTTCTGATGCGCAGTGCACGGTGGTGTTCAGCAATGGCCCCGAAGCACCACGTACTCGGCGGGTGCAGATCCCTCCTAAAAGCAGTGTGGATGTCTCAGCCAAGTTCAGCCGCAGCATCATCAAACTGCGGATCAAGCTGACCTGCGCGCCTAAATAGAACGCTCACTCGGGGCTGCTTCCGCTCTTGAGCGAGAGTAATGCCCCGTTTTCGATAAAACAATTTATTAGATGGTTTGTAGCAGGTTTTTACGCTTTTTAATCGATTCGCTCCTGTTTAACCTTCACTCCATCGACTCAAGACACTCTTCGATGGAGGCAACATCCCATGTCCCGCGTACTGATCATTGAAAGCAGCGCCCGCCAGCAAGACTCGGTCTCACGCCAATTGACCCAGCAATTCATCAGCCAATGGCAGGTTGCGCATCCGGCGGATCAGATAACCGTGCGTGACCTGGCGATCAACCCTGTGCCGCATCTGGATTCAACCTTGCTCGGAGGCTGGATGAAACCAGCCGAGCAACGCAATGAAACCGAGCAACTGGCCCTTGAGCGCTCCACTCAGCTGACGGATGAACTGGTCGCAGCCGATGTGTTGGTGTTGGCCGCGCCCATGTACAACTTTGCGATCCCCAGCACCCTCAAAGCCTGGTTCGACCATGTGCTGCGTGCTGGCGTGACCTTTAAATACGGCGAGACAGGTCCTCAGGGGCTGCTCATCGGCAAACGTGCCTATGTGTTGACCGCTCGTGGCGGTATCTATGCGGGCAGCAGCCTCGACCATCAGGAGCCCTACCTGCGTCAAGTGCTCGGTTTTGTCGGCATCCACGACGTCACCTTCATCCACGCCGAAGGCCTGAACATGGGCGGTGACTTCCTCGAGAAAGGCCTGAATCAGGCCAAAGCAAAACTCGCCCAGGTCGCCTGACCCCCGCGCTCCACCGACTTCCCTTGGTACCTGTTGCTCCTTAGGTGCACTGCCCGATCATCCTTTTGTGCTGATCGGGCTTTTTATTGCCTGTCTGATCCCGAAACGCTAAGGTCGCCGCCACTGAAAAGGGGCGAGCATGGGCTATCTATTATTCGTGACGCTGATTCAGGCGTTTTCGTTCAACCTGATTGGCGTGTACCTGGCAGGGCACGTTGACAGCTACTTCGCGGTGCTGATTCGGGTGGTCTTGGCCGGGTTAGTGTTTATTCCGCTGACACGCTGGCGTCAGGTCGAACCCGGCTTCATGCGCGGCATGCTACTGATTGGCGCCTTGCAGTTCGGGGTCACCTACGTGTGCCTGTACTTGAGCTTTCGCGTGCTGACCGTGCCCGAAGTGCTGTTATTCACCATTCTCACGCCGTTGCACGTAACCCTGATCGAAGACGCACTGAATCGCCGTTTCAACCCTTGGGCCTTGTTGGCGGCGTTGGTCGCTGTACTGGGCGCCGGAGTCATTCGCTACGACGGGATCGACTCTGACTTCTTCGGCGGTTTTCTGTTGTTGCAGGTGGCCAACTTCACCTACGCCGCCGGGCAAGTGTTGTACAAGCATCTGGTGGCACGCTACCCGAGTGATCTGCCTCATTACCGCAGGTTCGGCTATTTCTACCTGGGGGCACTGGCCGTCGCCTTGCCGGCGTTCCTGTTGTTTGGTAATACGCAGCATTTGCCCGAAGCTCCCCAACAATGGATCGTGTTGTTATTCCTGGGGCTGTGCTCTACAGCGCTGGGCATGTACTGGTGGAACAAAGGCGCGTGCCTGGTCAACGGCGGCACCCTGGCGGTCATGAACAACCTGCACGTGCCGGTGGGGTTGCTGATCAACCTGTTGCTGTGGAATCAGCACGAAAACCTGGGCCGGTTGTTCGTGGGCGGGATGGTCATCGTGGGGTCGGTGTGGATCAGTCGATGGGGCGCCAGGCGCCAGGGTGCCGTTGCTAATCGGCTGATTTAGCGTTGCCTGTCCATCCAGCCCGAAAATCCATACCGCTGGGCTGTTGATACAGGCTCAGGCCAAACTCTGGCATCACCGCCAGCAGGTAATCGAAGATGTCGCCCTGAATTCGCTCGTAGTCGGCCCAGGCGGTGGTCCGAGTGAAGCAGTAGATTTCCAGGGGGATGCCCTGTGCGGTGGCCTGCATCTGCCGGACCATGCAGGTCATGTCCGGCTGGATATCCGGGTGGCTGTGCAGATAAGCCAGCGCATAGGCGCGGAATGTACCGATATTGGTCATGCGTCGACGGTTGGCGGACAGTGCTGCGACGTTGCCTTGGGCTTCGTTCCAGCTCTTCAGTTCGGCCTGTTTACGGCCGATGTAATCAGTCAGCAGATGGATCTGGGTGAGTTTGAGCTCTTCGTCATCGCGCACGAAACGCACGCCGCTGGCATCAATGAACAGGCTGCGTTTGATCCGGCGTCCGCCGGATTGCTGCATGCCGCGCCAGTTTTTGAACGACTCGGACATCATTCGCCAAGTCGGAATCGAGACGATGGTTTTATCAAAAAATAGTATTAGTGAGTTAAAACAGAAAAATGGACAGTGGATATCAATTAAATCATTGGCTTATGTTTTTTTACTGTCCGTCCATTTCTTTAATTTTTGATGGACTGTTTGCCGCACCGGATTGGTTGACGCCCTGTAATATCTGAAAATATGTGTTGGAGAGAAAGCTGTAGAGGGCCAGTTAGACTTGTGCATGGCACAGGTCGACGTCGTCGCCCCCCCCCGCTTTTTCTAAACCACGCCATTAAGGCAAAAAACCACCACAATTTGCGCCTAAAGCTCCATTCATCCGCCGCTGGTACAGAACCGGTATTTGGGAAATCGCAGCTTAAATGGTAATGCCGAATGCCTCCTGCGAAAGTGTGCGGCCGTTATATAGAAACCCAATTGACTCAGGTCAGTTTGACATCGCGCACTGAGTGTCACTGTCATATAACATTTACCGCAATCAGTGAGCTGAACCAGCCTAACTTGAGCAGGTGTTTGATACGATTTATGTCTTTTTGCAATAGGACGGGAAGATGCCAGAGGGCACTTGGCGACAATTAGATTCTCGATTTATCCAATACGGTCAGCTAACAATGTTATGAGGGTTTTCGTATGATAAAGAAAAGTATAAAAGTTCCTCCCATGCAAATATATTTCTACCGCGCAGAATACAGCAACGACATCTTTCAGTTCTTGGCGTTGCCTCAAATACATTTACTTCGAAAAATTCTGATAGTACCTGACTCAACCCATCCTGATATAGGGGTTGAAATTGAAACCAATCTAAGCCACCAAGAAATAACTACTGCCTTGGCTTTGGTGGAGGATGGTCACGTGATGCTTGACGATCAAATGCAATGGAACGTACCTGATCTCAAGCGCCGTAATTGATCGATTCAAGATGGTCTCTTAATGTTGGGCTCTGAGGATTACAGCTGATCATTCTCGCTGTCTGAGAATAGTGGCAACATAGTCTTGAATAAGCGGACTCTTAGGGAGATTCGCATTATCGGTCCTTAAGGTTCGAATAGACCGAAGGGAGCATCCCTAGCGTCTCTAACAAAAGCTCCTGATTGTCTCTGAGAATACCATAATCGATAATGTTGTCACTCAGCCTGACAGGCGAGAACGCCTTGGATATATATTTGCAGACCTCTCGGTCGGTATAACCTCGGCCATACAGCCAGATATCAAATTCTTTGGCTAGGCCGAGTTTTAGTCTATTTTGAAGCGATCTAGCCATCGACAAAAGATCGTCACTCATGCCTTTCCCCTCAATGATGTCTGCCATGCCTCCAATAATCAGCATGCCATCATAAGCAAGTGCAGAGCAATGATCGACTATGTGGTCCTGAGTGATAGCTCTTAACTGAGACTTGGCTTTACACTTGCCTGCTTGAAGTTTCGAATATTTCAAAATGGCGGCATAACTCTCCCCTCGTATCCACAGGACAGCCAGTTCAGTCGAGAGAGAAGGGGGCTGGATGTTGGTTATTATCTTACTGGTAGAAAAGTCGGAAATTAACCCCCAGCATAGATTCAGTAAGTCTTCAGGGGATTCTGTTAGTTGTAGTTCGAATAGATTAGCATCAATCCAGTTTTCAATGTATGAAAGCTGATCTAAGCCCAGCAGTGTTCTACCATAGTAGCTGTATTTTTCGGGTGGCACTGTTGCCAGTCTTTCGTAGATTAACTCAAAAATCGCAAGAAGAGCGTCGCGTTCATTTGCATCTGCCAAGTAGAATGCAAGCGTTTGGCTGATCAGGGCGCTAAAAGTATCTTTGTCTAACGCATCGGGATTATCTTTGAGTACGGAAAGAAAATAGCTTTCAATAGCCACCAAGATCTGTTCCCTGTTGTCCATTTCATCCATTAACTCAGAAACGTCAATATTATTGACTGTTCCCCAATTTATCCATTGTGATCTTCGGCGTGAAGGGTCTTTTAAAAAATTGTGGACATCGTTTTCAGCTTTTTCGAACCTGAAGGGTTTGATAATATCTTTCAAACTGCTTAAGCAGGCTTCAGCATTGTTGAAGTCAAGCAATGATAGGGCAGCCTGCCATTTCTGCTGTCCAAAGCGAGTGGATCTGTCATCAAAGATCGAGGGATTGGAAAAGATAATACTACCTTCCGTATGGTACCCGGAGCGTCCCGCTCTGCCGATGAGATTTTGAAAGTCACGCGTGGAGATCCTGTTACGGCCCTGCATTGTGCTGGACACAATCAGATACTTAATCGGTAGGTTGACGCCCTGTGCGAGGGTCGATGTGCATATAACAAAGTTTGCTTTACCATTTTCCATCGCCCATTCAACGGCTGATCTAATACCATTTGGGACTCCTGAACTATGTGGCAAGACGCCCATTCTAATTACTTTTGAGAAAGGATGATCTTTCGAAAAATGAAGTTCGGAAAGGTATGCGATTTTGAGAATTTCAGTCTCGTCAGCGCCTTCTATCGGTTTGGGCGTTTCCAAGCCTCTAGAGTAGAAGTCGATAAGAATTTTACTAATGGATATTAAGGCTCTCTTGTCACCACAGAATAGAGCGACGGGCCCTTGAGGGCACAGACGGAGGCCTAGGTAGCAAGAAATGGACTGAGGCTTTTTCTTTTCAGGAAATAACCTATCATTTTTCTCTGCACCTTTAACCCCTAGGTTAATTTGCTGCACGATTCTTGGTACGTAGAGGCCGCTATCTCGTCTGTTGTCCTGAGATAGATAACTTAGCTGACCCATATCAGTGACCCAGCTAAAAAAGGCTATGCTTCTTATGGACGGTAGGTTTTTGCTTCCTTGAATGTTTACTCCGCGCTCACCATTCAGCCATTCGCCAATAGTTTGCGCATTAGCCATTACTGCGGAAATCAAGACTTTCTGCGCGTCAGGGTGTATCGTTGCTTTAAGAGAGGCAATTAATAGTTCGTATGTTACGCCTCGCTTGCCGGTGTCGAATTGATGACCTTCATCAAAAATCAATAATCCGATTTTTTCCGCTAATTCAGGTTTATATCGCAATAGGTACACGAGTTTCTCGGGGGTGGAAACCATGATGGTAAATTCATGTCCTCCCTTATAGGCGTCACCTAAGAGAAACTTTAGAAAATCCTGCTCGTCCCCATCAATGTTCGTAATGTCTCTCAACTCATTGACATTTACTGAGTCGCTTTCAAAAGCTTTTTCAAAGTCTTTTGAAATTTCTCTACACAGCGCTCGGAATGGCGCTACTATTACTGCTAATTTGGCACGCCCGGACAGGAATGCACTCCGAATAATTAACTCGGCTGATTTTGTTTTTCCTGCGCTGGTCGGCATTTGCATTACTGCCGATTTCCCTCTTAAAACACCTAGTTCTCCGACCAATCTCTGGCCTGGCCAAAATTCTTTTATAAATCCATCATTGCCTAGTGTTTTGCTCCATACATCCAAGTCCATATCCGTATACAGAGGTAAGCAAGCGAGTGATGAGTTTTTGATTTTTCGAAGTACTAACGCGACAATGGTATCGACTAAAAGCAACTCTCGATCACTACCCTGGCTATACACTGCGTCACGCAGGTTTTGGGTTGCTTTGTTTACTAAGAATGTTTCAGAGTTTTGATCAAAGAAATTAACATAAGCGATGAAAACATCATGAATTTCCTCGTTATAACGTCCGTCAGGAAATTGACAATATGTATCTGTAAGGTCGCCCTTTAAAATCCAGACTAAAAATCCTTCTAGATAGCTCTCTGTGATCCTAAATGGTGCGTCCGCAATTTTTCGAGCAAGTACCAATGAACTCCCTGGCATATCGGCTAAGTAATATGATGCTGAGCTTAATGTTCTAAGGTATTCGTCAATTTCCGGCGTCAGCTTGGCAGAGCTTAAAGCCTCAAAATATTGGCTTACTAAAATTAGTTGGGCCTTCAGCTCTTCCCGATAGGCGTCCCTGTCATCATGCGGCCTGGCCTCTAAGGCTGCCAGCTCTCCCAGTATCCCAATTGTGAAAACCAAAAGTCTCTTTGGATCTTGTGACAGCTCTAAGTGAAAGCTTTCATCTATACCGAATTCATACTGCTTAGCTTTGGCCCGAGTGACGTCAAGAATCACTTTGGCATTTGTCTCAAGCTTCATTCGCTGCCCTCCGATAAAGCTCGTGGACTAGGGACATTAGCAGCTCGCCGCTGACCACAATCATCTCAAGATGATGTTGGTTTGGATGCAAGCTCGTATCAGATTCTGCGATTAGTTCTTCGTCATACGATGATTCTGTAAAAACTGCACCAGCACCGTAGCGGCGCTTACAAGGATGGTCCGGCTCTCTTTGGAATCGGTCAACAAGACCTACTCCATCCATGTCTTTTCTATCGAATAGTTTTTGTCTCATGGCACTTAGAGATTCAGCAAGCCTAATCTCATCTTTCATAGAGTCATTGATGGCATTTTGCAAAACATTCGATTTCGATTTTTCAGAGGCCTTGGCTTTTACCTCGAATATCAAAAGCTCATCCTGATCACTGATGACCCCTTTTGTTTTTTTAAATGCTAGAACATCTGAGCCTTTAGTCGACTCATTAGCAATTCCTTTGCGATCATAGCGAGTCCTGGGCACCTGATAGTTTCGTATATATTCTAGATAATCCGCGATTAAAATCTCTGCGAAATCCCCAGCTCTAATGCTAGGTCCTGGCGCGTTTAGCTGGTGGGGGAACTTTTCAGTCAATAAATACTGCTGGTTTGTTTTCGTCGGGTTTTTTATGAAAGGTAGCTCTTCGTCTCGGCAGTAATGATTTCGGAAGTGTTTAGCCCAGGAAGACATCATTGCCGTATCTGACGTATCGTATTTCAATTTCAAAACGGGTATGTCTCGACCACACATGGACTTGATGACTGTCCCCGAGTCTTCGAGCCAACCTAAGTGATCTGCTATTGATGACATTTCACATCCTGTGTCGAGGCCCTTTCTCCTCTCTACCCTATAGGTCCAGCGACCTGGAGACTAGATCCCGACTCACCTCGGCATGGATGAGTCTGCCAGCATATTGCCACTTGGATCTATGGTTTGAATAGGCTTATGAAGCTGACCTAGACGAGCCATGGAGATGGGGATTTTTTTGTGCTTGAACTCAAAGCTCATCCGTATCCTCTGACCACGTTTTATTGTCTGCCGCTAACCAGTTTTCCGAAAATAGCCCGGGTTCATGAAAAGTAGCCTCAGGCGAACACATCTCCGGTGCCTTTGCTACATGTGAATGGCTCTAACGGTACAGGGCTGATGAAAGCTCTTGGCCGATCCCCATTCGCGACCGGGAGCAGCCGACCAGTAGCTTCCATCAAGTTACTACGTTGCGGTAGCTCTTAGCGGGCTAGTGAAGTGTCGGTTTTTGACTGGGGCTTTTTGCCTCCCCAGCTGAAGGTACCCACTGCAAATATGCTTCTGTGGTTGCTGTGCTTTTATGCCCTAGCAGCCTTTGAACCCGTTTCACAAGGGCAAGCATTGACTCAGTTTTTTTCTTGTCGTCAGTCATTTCGCTTTCTCAGTTAGCCTCTGTTCACTCTAGCCCCACGGGCTAATCGACAATGGCCTGCCTCGGATGACTATTGGCAGCACCTACGCTAAAAGCTTAGAGGGTTTTTGCGGACAGGTAATTAATAAATCGTTGGACGGATATCTCAAATTTCCAACCGTTTCCACCACGCAGTACAATGCAAAGCATGGCGTTGGGTATGTACTACCTAGGCCTCAGTGAGTGGAAGACGCAAGACCTAAGGGAAAACGCAGTCCTGCTGGCCACAGAAGGTTGACCGCTACACGCCGTCGAGGAGCGACAACCTCCGGTGTTAGAGTCTAAGCCTGAGTAGCGCAAGCATGGTGTTCTCGCAGTATTCCTCTCACCTGTCGTTCGCGGCTGAACTCCTCCCAAGTTTCTGCATTCACCATTTGGTTCACTGCGTGATCAATGTTCCCGTCTGTCATGCCCAGCTTAATCAGATCTTGAAAAAGCGGTACGGTAAGCAGTTCAGGCGTTTCCTGCTCGGCTTCAGTGGCTTGGGTCGCGTATTTCTCGATGGTTGCTTTTGTTTTCACCCCTAGCAACTCAGCGATGGATTCCCACGGAATTCCACCAGAAAGCATGTTTCGCGCTTTTGACCACTTTACGTAATTGTTGATGCGTTTTGTCATTGGCCAAGATCCACGGTCCAGATCTCTGTGGATAGCTCGATACATCGTGAGGTCAGCTTTATGCGCATCGATGAAGGTTAGGCACGCGGCCCGATTTTCGCGCTCAGACCGAGACATTGGAATTCGCAGTTTCTGCGATATTTCTTCGGCCAGGTTCAGCTGCTTCGCAAGCGGGTATTTGACGGTGTCAGGTGTATGTCGATCCAGGTAACCGAAAACCTCTGAGGACAGCCTGCTGTTCATTGCAGGGATCGGGGTACCTTCTTCGAGATGTTCAACTAGTTGTTGGCAAGCCCAAGGAAGCTGAATCTCGATGGTCTTGTTGCCGATTGTCAGTTGACCAACACAGGACATCAACGGGTTAACCTCGCTTAGCTCCTCGGGCTCATCTGTTCTATTCGTCCAGTCTCGCTCCTCCAAGGGCAGTGGGCCTGAATAGATGCGGTTGTCCCGCATATAGGCAATAGTCTCACTCGGTTTACTGGAGATGAATTGACATCCGTTTGCATAATCGCCTGCGACAACAGCTGTTGCAGCGGGAGTGTTTATGTCATCCCCCAAAAAGGCCCCCCACAAACCACCTGGCAACATGAGGAGCATCCACTCCCTAAACTCACAGGTTTGAGACAGCATCTTTATATGTTGCCGTTCGACTTCTGTCGATCTGTAGTCGGGATGAGACTGAATTACCTCATCCGGTGTAGCTGCGTAGGGAAGCCAGCGCATCAGCCCCTCGCACATGCGATCTTCTGTAGTCCACCAAACTCGATTTTCATCGTCCCACTCGACATCGAACAACTTTGCCTCATCCTTCTCTTCGAAGGGCACAGCTAAATCAATACGCTCGGACATTTGCCTGTATCTCAGTTGATTTACGTCCCTTTGCTGGTCAACGTTGGGGCGAGAATGCAAGTATTGTAGCGAGCAACCGTCCGATTGGTTACCTCGGTGCTGGCTTCGGCTAGCACTGGAGCACTTGAGGCGTATTTTTGATGGTTGCTTCAGATGCTTTCATGGCTACGCGGCCGAAAACGATCCTTTTGAACACTCTGACCAGCCTTAGAGGCCAACCAAAAATGCTTACTGCATTGTTCAAAGTGCTTTTTAGAAAAAAATCCAAGCCTGCACCCAGCTTTTTGGACGAATTTGTTCGCCGCCACAGAATTGAGTTCTATTGGCCCGGAAAAAATTCGGTCGAAGGCTCGGATCTTGGTGAGTTTAGTTATCTTGTCGGCGGCCTTACTGGCGGACAGGTGCGTTCCTTGAAAGATTTTCGGTACGTAGCTGATCAGAAAGCACTGATCGAAGCGAGCATTGCTGATGATATTAAAAAAGATGTGCTTTGGGAGTCTGAACGGTTCTACTGCTGTCGCGAGATTGCTGAGGGGAACGTGCAGCAACTCCAGAAAATCGTCCACAGCATCGCCGGGTACGTGAGGCTTTGTGATCAATTAGGAATTGGTGTCCAGCCGGGTGAAGTGGGCTCCACGATGACCTATGTTGTAACGTGACGGTCATTGCTGGTTAGTAGGATCTACTGACTCACGATTGCTGAAATGGTCTCGTGAGCACCTGTGTTGATTGAAGGAGATGTCCCCCAAACAATTCACATGGATTATGGTAGATCAGGTTCGCAGGCGCCAACGACGGGTTCCCATAAAAAAAGCCCCCTCATTGATGCGAGGGGGCCTATCAATATCCCGTAACTTCTAACCGGGATTCATTCCGGCATCTTGCCCTCAGTATTCACCTTGCCTCGGCTTGTCAGGCCAGTCACCTGGTATTTCGCCGTTGCTAGGTGAATCCGAGAAAACCGCCATCCAGATCAGCAGTCCCAAAGCGAGACTGTAGGCAGCGGGCAGAAAGTACAGCGAAATGTCGTGGGTCATTTTTTATCCTCATGGTGACATTTGAGCACTGTGCTCATCATCAGCATGCCTGCGGATCTAAAATGATGTAAAGAACTTGAACTTCGTTCAGCTGCTGGTCGTTCTTTTAGCGTGGTGTCGACTACGGGGGGCTAACCTGCGGCTGGTGGAGCTAGCTCACCATCCGACGAATGCTGGCCTGATGTTGTATGGAAAGCCATTGCGCATCAGGTATCGACACATCGCCCAATGTCGTTATGAGGAGAGTTCACGCTTCTGCCTCTATTTTTGCGGATTCCACGGCCATCCGGCCACCCTTACGCGGCAGTAACTCCCCGATCTGTCTAGCCTTCTGCGTCGGCAGCCACTCCATGTGTCTTGGGAGTTAAAATGATCGCACCCTCAATCAGTTGCAAATCAAACTCTTGCCCCATTTCCCAGCCTTGCTCCTGAAGCAGATCGGGCGGGATCTCAACGAGCAAGTCTCCAGAGCCATCTGCTACATCAACGCAGCTAGTTTGCCATTTTCTCTTTTCAGTCACGTGCATGCTTCCGAATCATCCACTCCACATTGGGTGCAATGTAGCCTTCATGCTCGTCGCAATCCAACCCATATCGATGGTGCTTTCAGTCGACGCTGCATAGCTACGGTTGCACCACATACCCAGGTTGACGCTGTATGACAGGGGTTAGTCAGCACCTCCTGAGGGAAAGTGAAACCCGCTGGCCAGTTTCCGCGTAGCGGCTTTCTCAACGAGCAGCTTCACTGAAGTCCGCTAGGGTTTGACCCGCACGATTCGTGGACATGATCGGCAGAGAACGACCCGTAGCAGCCCCTCACGTCCAGCAGCAGTCTGCCAAATTGTAAACATAAATCCGTAACCAACAGATGGCTGGCTATGGCACGAATCAGGCTGACGGGAGGTAGGTACACCAGAGCTTCTTATCCTCGGCATTCCTACCGGGCTTCCAATAAACCTCGCCAGACAGCTCGTTAGGCACCTTGTAGACGATCTTCGTGTTGAGCTTGATGAGAGGGTTCAGCGACCGCAAACGGATTCCGTAGCCATCGCTCATGATGGTTTCAGTCGTATCGAATTTGAAATCTTTGTCATCCTTGCTGATGAACAAGCTGCCTTCGAGTGGCAGCCGACCTTCGTTGTCAGTATTCTTGAAGGTCGCGTTCACGGTGAGGAATCGCGCATCAGGATCTGGCTTCACGGCGGAGTAGCGGTTGCCAGTGTCGATGGATTTGCTGATGGTGCAGTCATTAACCGTCACATCGAAGTAGCCAACTTGATCATGCATGGCTTCCTGCTTCGCTTTAAGCCCTTTGAGGTAGCTTGTGGCATAGGTGTTGTAGCTGTTCGTCACGGTGTCGCCAATGGCGCCTATACCGCAGAAGAGAGTATCGGCGGTGTCCTTGGTCCACTTATGGTTCTTGTTCTGCTCAATGCGCGCATTTTCAGCCACGGTAAGGTCATGGGTCATCTGCAATGCAAGCCCTTTCTGCTTAGCTAGATCCTTGATTTTCAGAACATCGGCATTGAAGTCTGTGCCTTTCCGGCGTGCGTAGAAGTCGGCCAAAATCGCATCCCTACCAAGCGCGAAGCGCAGAATCTCTGCTGTCGAAATGTCCTTCTGGTTAGAGAAAAAGTATTCGTTCTCTTCCTCTGTGAGATTGGACCCATCGAACTTTACGGCTGAACAATCAGGCAGTTCAGTCTTCGTTGTGCCCTTTTTGGCAGTTGCGGTAGAGGCGAAGCCGGGTATTGCGAGACAGGTCATTAGAGCCAAGGCAAGGCGGCTGCGGTGCATTTCAAATCCTTTGTGCAGGTGGTGTGATGGGCGAAGCCTATCCGTATGGCATGTGGCTATCAACTGAGTCGTCCCGCATTATATTGACACGCTCGAATGACTGCTTTTGCAATTGACTGGTCAGTGGCAATGCAAATGGGAAACCAAGTGGGATGTGATTTCCCACTTTCCACAGAATCCCATTTTCCCGCATTGAATGGGGACTTACTCTTGAAGGAGGGACGGAAGGGCGTAGATGTGCCTATGACTGGCGTAGCCGCATGATGGCTTCAATGATTCCTTGAGCATTCGAGTCCAGCGTTTCCATGGCTTCCAATGCGTTAGCGGCGACACTCCCCACTCCGTTTTCTGAGAGCCACTTGGTAACCTCTTCCATCGCAGCAGCTAGAGCGTGCTGATTATGCAAAATGAAGGGTTAGCGCGTCCGCTGTGGCTACGTTTGCTTTTGAATTATCTGACATGGCTATCGTCCTTGAGTGATGGTGCGGGAAGCCTAGATCATCTCGCCGCTGGTTGGGGAGCACTTTTAAAGATCCGCTGACACCTAGGTAATTGCACTGACTGGCCCCCCATTTACAATCGACCTGATCAGTCATTTGCACTGGATTTGACCAGTACAATTCGTGATCATGACCGGCAGAGAACGACCCATTGCAGCCCCTTGTGCCCATCAGTAGACGGGCAAGAATAACCAGTTGGTCACCGACGACCGCGTCCAACAGAAGCCGCCGGCTACGAGTCCTCGAAAGTGCGGAGATTCGTGTTTCCGTAAACAGTGCGGGGCCTTCATAGTGAGACTGAAATCAAAATGCTAGACTAACGACAAAATCTTACTGCATCTCGCGAGGGCAAAGTTTGGAAGTCTCAAAATTTATCTCTAAATGCGATGAATACTTTGCAGAGTATGAAGCAACTGGGTATCGCACCCTGAATGGGTATGAAAAAATATACTCACTAGCACGGCATAATATCGGTGACCCGAAAACGGTTCTTCGAGCATGTACTTATCTTCGACAGAAGATGGTAATTATGCGTCATCAGCAAAAACTCAACCATGAAAAATACTTCCCAGTTCTAGATGCGATTCGAGACGCAGCAAGACAAGCTCCCGCACAGGGAATGCCGGTGCCACTAGAAACAGATTGGAGTGAGCTGCTCAAGATAGTAATTGAAAATCGAAAAGAGCTTTGTTTTTTTGATGGTCCTGCATCGTCACCTCTGGACGAAAAACTGGACACATTCGCTTCCTCTTACCAAAGGCTCACTAGTTTTGGCGTTGAGATTGTAGAGAGGGACTATCAGTTTTACATATCTGAGCAAAGCTACAGAATAATACAGTCCGAGATTGAGCGTCTGTGCGCAGCCTATGGCGGCGATAACATGCTAGTCGCTCTAACCCAACGATTAGGCAAAACATTTAACAGCACAACTGGGCGGTTCATGGAATACCGCCGTGTCTCAATGGGTACAACATCAGTGCAGGCAGCTTTGCCGTTCGGGTACCTCTTCGCGCTGGGAGTCAAGCATGCAGGGTCAAAAGACTTTAGAGATTCGTCGCACTTTGATCATTTGCTGATTTTCATATCTGATCTAATAGTTATTTTTGAGATCCAACCTTATTCTCAGTTCGAGGCTATGCATCTCGGTGAAGAAGTCATGCTGGATTTTATTAAAAAAAATATGCTTTATGACAGTTTAGTGGGACTTCCTCAGATCAAAGCAAGTTGCGCTTTCGACTTGATAAAGCTTGTGCATACAAAATTTTCCGAGGCCAACTACTATTCACATAATGTAAAAATCAAAGATGTGACTAGGGTCGCCCTAGCGCTGATTTCGTTGTCTGACACCAGGCGGTTTACCACAGTGACCGCCAAGGAAATTGCATCAAAAACTGGAATTTCAGAGTTTAAAGTCCAGGAAGTAGTGGCGCGGGTGCTGAGTGCCGCGTCAGGCTCGGCCAACTCAGAACTGGTGTTCCCTCCCTCAAGTCTCGCGATAGACCACTACTTCAAACCAATCATCAAGGTCGGAAATCAATATAGAATTCTTCCAAAAAGTATAGCTTCATTAGGGGCACTAAACGCAGTTTGCAATTGCATATCAAGACCTGACGACGAATGGTCAAATCCGAAGGATAGTGTTTTAGGCTACGCAATTGAAGATTTTCTAAGAGATAAATTAATACGCAAAGGTATAAGCATTTTCCATGGGAATCGGATTGGTGGCGAACTGGAACTTGAATCAGATCTGATATGCGAAACAAACGATAAAATCTATATATTTGAAATGAAAAAGAAAGGACTGACTCGTCAAGCGTTGTCGGGAGATGAGCCGAAAATACTTTCTGATCTCGCTGATAGCTTGCTAGCGACTCATGTGCAAGCAATGCGCATAGAGAATGTGCTCAAAAATAATGGATCAATCACCTTGGCCAACGACGGAAATGAGAAAACTGTCTATTTAAATGGCCGCGCTGTGACTAGAGTTTCGGTAAGCCTTCATGATTTCGGAGCATTGCAAGATAAAACCGTTTTGCAGCGCATCCTCACCATTGCTGTATTCAGCGAAGTAAGACATCCTGACAAAAAAATAGATGAAAATCTAAAGAAATGGAGGAAACACTCGGCCGAATTGAAGCGGCTTGCAGGCGAGAGCGGGGAGATTGGAGTTAAGGGCAGGATTCCATTTTACAATTCTCTATTTATGAGTATTCCGCAGATAATTATGGTGTTGGAAAACTCAGACACTCCTGGAGGTTTTTTTAAGCACATGGCTAGCCTCGTCTCAATGACTACAGGAAGTCGTGATACCTACACTGAGTTCTTAAATCGGTTACATTTTGTGGAACAGTGCAAGGCGGAGGGCCTTGATATCTGAACCAGATATGTCGTATGGCTTGCTCAACAGAGCCGATCAAGGTCGGCTTTAGTAGCACCTCCGATATACTATGGCCTCGCTGCACGCTGCGACTGATTTCTCCCTATATTTCTATACTCCGCAACCGTAAGGTAGCGGTCGTTTATGAGTGGCCGCTTCTGGCCGATTTTGTTGAAAAAGTCGATTTTTTAGAACTGCCGAAAGATTGGTCGGAAAAGCCGCCTTTTAGCACGCTTCTGCGTGAAATCTCAGCCTGAAAACCTCTGCCAATATTAAGGATTTCAATCTACGACGCGTACTTTTCTTCCTTAAAAACCGAGGCCGACTGTTTTCAACAGAATCGGCCGTTTTCAGCCGTTCACTACAGGCAGAAAACGGCCAATTTTCCGTTACTCGGAGTCGACTTTCCACCTGGATAGAGAGTTGACTGGTAAGCGACCCATAAACCCCACGTACCGTTAGATGGGCTTTATGTTTACCTTGGCATCTCTGGCGAGCAGTTCCATGGCAGCAAGGCTTCGAAGTCTTCTACCGACGAGGCTTGTGGCAGGCGTTCCAGTACATGGCGCAGCCACGTATAGGGCTCTTGGCCGTTAGCCTTGGCAGTTTCGACCAGGCTGTAGATCTGGGCACTGGCCGTCGCACCTCTGGGCGTATCGCTGAACAGCCATGCCTTGCGGCCTATTACAAACGGCTTTACTGCTCTTTCGGCGACGTTGTTGTCGATGGGTAAAAAGCGCCGCTTTCGACCCAGTCTGTGTGAAAACGCGGGCACTGATTTGAACTCCGCGCTTCTACGTAAAATCTGCGAACGTTTAGCGAGTGAGCGGATTTTGCGTAGACGTGAGAAATTTTCTCTACTTTTGAGCGCCACATCTGCTCGGCGGCGTTTTCACACAGCCTGGACCCGAAATGGACATCGGGAGACGTCTGTTTTAGATCCGGAGAGGACGCATGCGCCTCGTCTTGTTATGCTGCTGCTCAAGTGGGAACGGAAGCCTGCCGTTGGAAATCCGCCCCATCGTTCAAGAAAATCATTGATGACGGGTTCAGTAAATGGCACGAGTTGACTTGAATGTTCCCTTCGCTGAGAAAGATCAGGCCAAGTCGCTAGGTGCGCGTTGGGACTCTCTGGCCAAGGTTTGGTATGTACCAAGTGGAGTTAACGCAGAGTTATTCGCTTGTTGGTTGCCTTCGGCGAACGGTTCCGACCCAGAGCATGAACCTGAGTTTGGCATTCGCTCGCCTCATTATTTTGTTTTGGAGTCTGCAACGGACTGCTGGAAATGCAGCCGCCTCACACGTGTTTTCTCATTTATGCTTCCGGAGCAGCACGAGCAATTCGAGTATGCGCAAGACGATGATGAGGACTTCGCTCTGACCAGTAATCCGGGCTACTGGGTGTGCCATGGGTACAGAGGGACGATGTCCAGTCTGCACGGTCTGTCCCGACCGGTCATCAACCAGCTTCGCTTGCATACCGAGTGCTATAAGCCCGCTTATAGCAAGACCGCAGGGGTTACTTACTACATGAACCACTGCGAACATTGCGCTGCCAAGCTAGGGGATTTTTATATGCATTCTGAGCCGGGTGGAGCGTTCTTTCCTACCTCACCGACAGAGGCAAGTGGAATGATCCTGCACGAAGTGAACGAACGCTTTGATGCCAACGGCGGCGTCGGGTATACAACCGACGACTTCATGGGTTATATGCAGCGCGAGGGTGGATGACTATCGCTGGAAATAAATACGTCCCCGGAAAAGGGTCAGATCTACTTTGCTCTCCTCTAGATGCCACTGATTCCGAAGAGTAGCTGGCTCTCTCAGCGCCTTCGGCATTGGATCTCTTAACTAGCACTCCTCAGACCTCAGAACTGAAAGGGACCAATGCTCGAAAGGACGTTTACACCCCATCCAGATATCTCATTAGAAGGCCAACCATCCCTGGTGGATGAAGAGCGGCTTTGGTGTTTGCTTGGACTGCCATCTTGCGGGATGACGCTGCATGAAGAAGTGAAGGGCGGCTTCCCATTCATTTTTTTAGCGCGTCTATCTTCGGTTTACGGAATTTCACAGGCTGAATTGGCGGGCTATGCAGCAATTTCGTCTCGGACGCTGAGACGAAGGGCGCAAGTCGGACGTTTCACGATGTTAGAAAGTGATCGCTTTTATCTATTTGCCACAGCCCTAATCGCAGCGATTAGCCTATTTGAGGGGGACCTCGGGTTGGCGCAAACCTGGCTTTTCCGGCCAATGCCTGCCCTTGCTGGCTCGAAACCGATAGAGATGTTGTCAAGCTACGTAGGAACAAAAGCAGTGTTGGATTTGATTGACCGTATTGAGCACGGCGTCTTTGTGTAACCTCGTCAGTTTAACGTTAGCCGGGCGAAGCCAGACGCCAAGCCCCCTACCCACTTAAATTGTATGAGAGGGGGTGCTAGGCGTCCTCTAGTTATTTCACCTTTTCAATGGACACAACTTTGGCTGTCCCTCCCTCAGATCGGAACTCGAAAGTCACATGATCTCCGGCATTCAGTGCCTCCAGTTGCTCTGCCGTTGCGGAAAAAGCCATAGTCATAGCGGGCCACTGCACGGCCGGAACGGCGCCATGAGCGATAGTCACTGTGTGTTTCTCGGAATTAATGGCCTTGATTGTGCCCTCGGCCTTGGCTACTGGGGCATGTTTCGCCTCAGGCTTCATCTGCGTGCCTTCCATAGGCATCTCGTCCGTTTTCATACCCGGCATGTCCTCTGCCTGAGCAGGAAGAAACAACACAATTACGATACTTGCAACGGCGATCAGGGTCAGTTTCATACGACTTTTCCTTGAGGGTTGGTGGGGTCAACTGGGAGGTGCCGGCGGCGCATCAAGCGGTAGGCTGCCGGAATGACGAACAGGGACAGTAAGGGTGCGGTGACCATGCCGCCGACCATGGGCGCGGCGATGCGGCTCATCACTTCGCTACCGGTGCCACTGCCCAAAAGGATCGGCAACAGGCCGGCAATGATGACGGCCACTGTCATGGCCTTGGGGCGAACCCGCTGTACCGCGCCTTCACGAATCGCAGCGATCAATCCACGCTCGGTGTTATCACCGATGTCTTCACGTTCGGCCCAGGCATTCTTCAGGTAAAGCAGCATGATTACGCCAAATTCGGCAGACACACCGGCCAGGGCGATAAAGCCGACCCCGGTGGCCACAGACAAATTGAATCCCAGCAGATAGAGGAACCACGCCCCTCCAGTCAGTGCGAACGGCAGAGTGACCATGATCAGCAAGGCCTCGTCGAAGCGGGCGAAAGTCAGGTAAAGCAGCACGAAGATGATCAACAGAGTGGCAGGCACCACTAGTTTGAGGCGTGCGTTGGCCCTTTCGAGAAATTCGAATTGTCCTGAGTAACTCAGGCTCATTCCCGGCTGCAACTTGACATGCTCACTGACAACCCGGCGCAAGTCGGCGACCACGGAAGCGATGTCCCGTCCGCGCACGTCGATGTACACCCAGCCCGAAGGGCGTGCGTTTTCACTTTTGAGCATCGGTGGCCCGTCCGTGACCTTGACCTTCGCCACAGTGCCAAGGGTGATCTGGCTGCCTAACGGGGTGTAGATCGGTAATTGCTCCAAGGCGCCGAGCGAGTCACGCCACTCCCGTGGATAGCGCACGTTAATCGGGAAGCGTGCGAGCCCTTCAATGGTTTCCCCGACATTTTCACCACCTATAGCGCCGGCCACAATGGACTGCACATCGGCGATATTCAGTCCGTAGCGGGCGGCGGCCTTGCGGTTGATATCCACGTCGATATAGCGGCCACCAGTTAGTCGCTCGGCCAGCGCCGAGCTGACACCGGGCACGTCTTTGGCTACGCGCTCGACGGCCTGAGTCGCCGCATCGATCTCCGTCAGGTTGGTGCCGGAAATTTTCACCCCTATCGGGCTCTTGATCCCGGTGGCAAGCATGTCGATGCGGTTACGAATCGGCGGTATCCAGATATTAGTTAGCCCCGGAACACGCACCACCCGATCCAACTCTTCTACCAACTTCTCCTGGGTCAGTCCGGGTCGCCATTGCTCGCGTGGTTTGAACTGGATGGTGGTTTCGAACATCTCCAGCGGCGCCGGGTCGGTAGCGGTTTCGGCACGGCCGGCCTTACCGAAGACGTGCTCGACTTCGGGCACCGTCTTGATCAGGCGGTCGGTCTGCTGCAACAGCTGCGCCGCCTTCTGTACTGACAACCCCGGCAGAGCTGAAGGCATATAGAGCAGATCGCCCTCGTCCAGCGGTGGAAGGAACTCACCACCCAAGCGAGAGATCGGCCATAGCACGCTGAGAAAAACCAGTAGTGCTACCAGCAGGGTGATTTTGGGCCGACGTAGCACCGCGTCCAGGGCCGGTTGATAAATCCTGATCAACCAACGGTTCAGCGGGTTCTGTTGTTCATTGGGAATCCGACCACGAATCCAGTAGCCCATCAGCACCGGCACCAGGGTCACCGACAATCCGGCCGCTGCGGCCATGGCGTAGGTCTTGGTGAACGCCAATGGACCGAACAGCCGCCCCTCTTGCGCCTCCAGTGTGAACACTGGAATAAATGACAAGGTGATGATCAACAGGCAGAAGAACAGGGCTGGACCTACCTCGGTCGCTGCTTCGGTCATCACCTGCCAGTGACGTTCACCCCTCAGCTCTTCCTCAGGATTGGCTGCGTGCCAGGCCTCAATTTTTTTATGGGCGTTCTCAATCATCACTACAGCAGCGTCGACCATAGCGCCTATGGCGATGGCGATCCCTCCCAGGGACATGATGTTGGCGTTAATCCCTTGATGACGCATGACGATGAAGGCGATCAGCACCCCCACTGGCAGAGAGATGATCGCCACCAGGGATGAGCGCAAGTGCCAGAGAAATATCCCGCAGACCAACGCGACCACGATGAATTCTTCGAGCAGTTTGTGGCTGAGATTTTCTACTGCGCGGTCGATCAGCTTGCTACGGTCGTAGGTAGTGACGATTTCCACCCCGGCTGGCAGACTGCTTTTCAGTTCGTCGAGTTTGGTCTTGACCGCCGCAATGGTTTCGCGAGCGTTCTTACCGCTACGCAGAATTACCACGCCGCCAACGGTCTCGCCTTCGCCGTCAAGTTCGGTGATGCCACGCCGCATTTCCGGCCCCAACTGGATCGTGGCGACATCGCCAAGGGTCACTGGCACACCACCCGAACCCAGCTTAAGCGGGATCGCCCGAAAGTCATTGAGCGTCTTCAGATAGCCGGAAGCCCGTACGATGAACTCGGTCTCTGCCATCTCCAGCACGGCACCACCGGTTTCCTGGTTAGCCTTGCCGATAGCTTCGGTCACCTCAGCTTGAGTGATGCCGAGGCTGGCCAGTTTGAGCGGATCAAGCTGCACCTGGTACTGCTTGACCATGCCACCCACCGTAGCCACTTCGGCAACGTTCGGCAGAGTCTTGAGTTCGAACTTGAGGAACCAGTCCTGCAAGGCGCGCAATTGCGCCAAGTCATGTCCCCCACTGCGGTCTACCAGCGCGTACTGGAAAATCCAGCCCACGCCCGTCGCATCAGGCCCCAAGGCTGGCTTGGCACTGGCCGGCAAGCGGCTTTGTACCTGGCTCAAGTATTCCAACACCCGCGAGCGAGCCCAGTACAAGTCGGTCCCGTCTTCGAACAGCACATAAACAAAGCTGTCGCCAAAGAAGGAATAACCACGCACGGTCTTGGCTCCAGGTACCGAGAGCATGGTAGTCGCCAACGGATAGGTCACCTGGTTTTCGACGATCTGTGGCGCTTGTCCTAGATAAGGAGTCCGGATAATCACCTGCACATCGTATAAGTCTGGCAGTGCATCGATAGGTGTACTTTGAATCGACCAGATGCCCCAGGCGGTGACGAACAATGTCGCCAGCATCACGAGAAAGCGATTGGCTACCGACCAACGAATCAGGGCTGCGATCATGGCTGGTTCCCCGATTTATCCAGGAGCTCAACACGCAAACCATTATCGGTCTGGCTAACCGCGATCCGAACCTTGTCGCCCGTTTTTAGGCCCTGCATCAGAGCCGGATTGGCGAGTGGGAAAGTCATCGTCATGCCAGGCATGCCCAGCGTCTTGAAGGGGCCATGGGCGAGCGTGACTTCTTTGTCGTTGATCTCAACGATCTGCCCATCCGCTTCATGAAAGCTGGAGGCTGCTGCGCTGGGCGATGACTTTTCCCCTGTGCTCGCAACAATGCCCTTAAGGCTGGCCTCAGAGTCGAGCAGGAACTGGCCAGATGTAACCACCTTCTGGCCTTCTTCCAGACCTTTCAAAATCGCGGTCTTGTCATCGTTTTCCAGCCCAAGTTGCACCTCCACTGGACGATAGCGGCCGGCGTCTTCGACGAGCATTACCAGCGCACGTCGGCCAGTGCGAATAACCGCCTCGGTCGGCACCCACAACACACGTTGCTCAGTCGAACGATTCAGGTGTACCTGCGCCGTCAAACCCGGTCTGAGACGCCCGTCCGGATTGGGTAGTTCAACCCGCACGCGGAGGGTGCGGCTGTCTGAATTGGTTTCGGGCAGAATCGCGCTGACCTTGCCATTGAGCACTGTCCCTGGGAAGGCGGGCAGGCGGGCCTCAACCGCCTGTCCCACGGTGATCGATCCGGCCTCCGACTCTGGAACGGCCGCGGCTAACCAGACGCTACTCAAGCCATTGACGCGCGCCAGAGTCTCGCCAGCCGCCACGGTCATACCCGCACGCACGTTCAATTCTTGCAGCACCCCACCAATGGGGCTGGTGAGGGTCAGGTTTGGCTGGACCTTACCGCCACGCTCTACCTGGGCAATCAGTACCGCCGGCATCCCTGTGAGGCGCAGACGCTGGCGTGCCGCCGCCAACAAGTCAGCATCACCGTTGCGTTTCAGTGCAAGGAACTCTTCCTGGGCAGCAGCCCACTCCGGCACCAGGATATCCGCCAATGCTGCATTAGCGTTGAGCACATCGCCTGGGGCATGGGCATAGACCCGCTCCACAAAGCCAGCGGTGCGTGCTTGAATCACCGCGACATCACGTTCGTTGAATGCCAAGACACCTGTCACATCGAGGCTGGAGCCAAGCACCCCACGGGTGACTGTCGCAAAACGCAGCCCGAGATTCTGGGTCAGGCTCGGATCGATGCTGACGGTCGCACGATCCCCTGCGCCACCGGCATACTGGGGCACCAGTTGCATGTCCATAAAGGGGGATTTACCCGGCTTATCGAACTTCTGCTGCGGGTACATCGGGTCATACCAGTACAACGCCTTGCGTTCCGCTGACGCTTTGAGGCCCTGCTCAGGGGCTACACCCGATGTCCCTATCACGCGGGGCTGAGCGAGCCAATAACCACCGACAACACCCACGGTAATTGAGACACCGATCAGTAAAGACCCTTTCCAGTTTTTAGGACTCATTGACCAGACTCCCCATAGGCGAAATACAGGCGAGCACGGGTGAGAGCACGCTGCTCTTCAATATCAATCTGTTTGAGGCGGGCTTCGATGAGTTCGCGACGGGCAGATACAACAGCGTTCAAGTTGCCCTTGCCGGCGCGGTAGCTGGCCATACTGAGTTCGACCTTTTCCTTGGCCAGGGGCAACAGACTTTCTTGGTTTCGGCGCACAGAACGGTTCAGGCGCTCATAGTCGGCCAGCTCTTCCTCCAGTTGTTGGGTATGTTCGCGTGAAAGGGCCTCACGCTCGGCCTCAAGCTGGTTGAGTTCAGCGTGCTTAGCCGCAATCTTGGGGTTTTGGCGGGAGTCAGGAAACAGCGGTAGGTCAAAGGAGAACTGCACGCTGACCATATCGCCGAACTGACGGCCGCGATGCTGGTAATCGAGTTCCCAGCTCCAGTCCGACTGCTTCTCCGCCTCGGCTTCACGGACCTTGGCTTGCGCCTCGCGGGTCATCGGCGCAAACGCCGCTAATTCAGGGTGGTGTTGCAGCTTATGTGAGTAGCCTGAGGTATCGACGGGCCATTCAGGCAAGCTGCCCACTGGCTTATCGTTGGCTGTGGAGCCAATCCAGCGTTTGAGGGCCGCTCGGGCCTGTGCGCGCTGGCGAATCAAATTGTCCTGCTGCTCCGCCAGTTGAGCCGCTTCCTGTTTGGGTGTCACCGCATCGGCGGGTTGAGCGCGGCCACCGGCAATCTGGGCACGGACGGTATCGGTCAGTAGGCGGTTTTCTTTGTAAAAGTCCTGGAACAGAGCGTCTTTACGCTCAACGGAGTAGCTGCTGATCCAGGCCAATGCAGTGGACTGGCGGACGTTCAGACGTTCGACTCGACGCTCAGCAGCGGCTCGATCAACGGCCGCATTGGCGACCTCGATGCGTGCTTTGCGCTTGTCGCTGTTGGGCATTTCCTGCCTGACCCCGACCACTTGCATCGTCATAAAGTCCTGGTCGATGCTCCAGCGATCCGGACCGCCAATGGGGTAGTTCTGCATGCCCAGTAGTAACTTGGGATCGGGTAGTTCACCGGCGGGGATGGCAGCGCTGCTGGCAGCCTGAATTTTTGCGTCTTGTGCAGTCAGCGACGGCGCATTGTTTTCGGCCAGCCGCAACGCTTCATCGAGTGTCAATGGGGCAGCGAGGCTCGGCAATGCCAGTCCGCTTGCCGCCAGGGCGGCCACGAGGGACCAACCTGTGCAATAGCACTTGGAGTTCATGTTCACGATTCCTGTGATGATCCACTGCGCGCCTCATCAGACGTGCGCGCAGATATGCCATCCCGCTAACGCGGAATGAGGGTCAATGTGGGACAGGAATCAAACGCGAGGCGGTCGCCATACCCCTGAAGGAGTTTGTACGGGCAGGAAGTCACCGAAGAAAGAAAGTACAACGGGGCTGGATAAGGTGACAGGAGGCTTAATGATCGAGACTTGCAACATGCCACCAGTCTTGCATTCCTGGCCCGGCTTGCAGGGCTTACCATGATCGGAGGTGCTTTTCATGTCATGGCAACAGTCCTGCCCCATATCACCCATCATCGCCATACCCATCGTTTTCATCGGGCAAGGTTCTGTCGGTGCCTGAACGCCCGCCATCCCGCTGAGGGGAAGCGCCAAGCTAATCAGGAAGATGATGCAAAACCGCAGGTAGCATTTCATGGGCTGGAGTGTAGTAGTTGAAAATGGCTCTTACAATTGGTCTCATGTCATCAGCAGCCTGCCAGAGAGGCGCTAACCTAGGTGACATCACCGAACCTAAATTAAGTCAGCATTACCGGCACAAAATAAAGGCGTATGACGAGCTTTTCCAGGCCAGTGGTGACTTCGCGATTGGGTCAGACTCCGGTCTTTCGTGAGCGGCGACTGCTGATCGTCAGAACGAGAGCGTGAGAACACATCGTCCCTCATTTACCGCGATTATCGACCAGTAGAAGCTGAAAACCAGCGCTGCTACCTGGAAATCGCTCCTCGCTGCAATTTCGCTCACCGCTTTGAACGCTCGTTGAATATCTGATGGCGGCGGTGATTCGTCATTTTTTTCCAGCCGCGAATTTCCTCTCAAGTGCGCAAACAGCCTATGCAAAGGGTGGTCTTGCCATCGAACTTACAGACTTCGGTCCAAGGGGGTTTTAGAGCCATTGCTCAGACCGCTGCTTCTGGATGCACTTCAGCAGTGATATGGGATAACCCTTTGAATTGGGCAATATGCTGATGGTAAAACTGCGAGGCGCGCTTCGGCTCGCGTGTGACGACCGAAACCACCGCTCCAAGGTGCCCAGGGCCAAGCCGCCAAACATGCAGATCCACCAGTTTGTCACCGGCCTCGTCAATGACTGTCCTGATCTTGCCTTCAATCCGAGTGTCTGCACTGGCATCCACCAAGATCGCACCGGTCTGGCGTATCAGACCGTAGGACCAGTTGGCGATTACGAGTGCCCCAACGATACCGGCCAGCGGGTCCATCCACAGCCAGCCAAATGACTGGGCCAGCAGCAGGCCGATGATGGCCATAACTGACACGGCCGCGTCCACACCATGGTTGTCGTGAGCATGCTCCGTGAGTTCGACGATCTGTTCACCAGATGGCGGGGTAACGGCTACCTTGAAAACATGCGGCTCCGGAATGTTGCTGGTGGATTCCAGAAAGCCGGCTTTCTGCTGAGTTAAACACTTACCGCGAGCCGTCCTCCCGTATCGTCGTCACTGTGACATCGATTGGTGAGAGCAAGGGGCCTGAGCCTTCGGTGGAAAAACGAAACACAGGCGGAACACCCTCTTCGAAGATCGACAGCTCGAAGACTCCCTTTGAAGTGACAATCCGCTGCATTTCTTCATGATGATCATGCCCGCGACGGTGTCCATGGCTGTGCCCGTGATCATGCCCATGACCTGCACCGCTCAGCAGCCAGGCACTGGCGATATTTACAGCCAAGCCGACTACGGCGATCGGAATGGCTTCGCTGAAATGGATGGGTACCGGCTCAAGGAGTAGATAACGTTATACGAGGAGGCTGGTATAGGAGCCTGACTACCCAGCCGCAGCTGACATGTCCATCTCGGGGCTCAAGGTTCCTAGCCAGGCCACAAGGCACACAATGACTGTCGCGATGGAGAACTCCAGGGTCATGCTGCGTCGCAATGCATTGACGGCAATTGCGTAGTGTCCTTTCTTAATTGATCGCTCTAATAATGGACTCAAATGGAAGCGATTAAGGGATGCCAATACAATCATTCCTGCAAACAATAGGATTTTTAAAAATAGAAGTACGCCATAGGTACTGAGCATCACTTGGTCTAAGGTAGGTCCGACGATGAAAAGATAGTTTACTATTCCGGACAGACCTATAGTTACTACGATCAGCGCCCCAGCTGACTCGAACCCGGTCAGGGCTCTTGCCAGAATCCGCACCTCCTGTTCGCCTTTAAGTATCCTCGCTCGCAGCAGTAAAGCGAATCCAGCGAGAGCACCTAACCAGCCACCTGCTGCCAAAAGGTGAAAAATATCGCTGGTGAAATGCATATAACGACGACTGCCCTCATCCATGGCGCCGTGTCCTGTCCACGCGAGAGTAGCAAGGGCGACAGCACTCAATATCGCCACCGCCCATAAACTTGGCGTCGGAAAGCGTTTGTTCAGGGTGGCGGCTATGCACGCCAGTACAAGGGCTATTATCCGGACCATCCACGTCAGCCCAACATCTGTCCCCATCAGTACCATTTGAAAAATATGATGATGAAGCTCCATAAAATCTGAAACACCACTCATCATCTTTGCAAGTAATAACATAGCGAAAAGTGATAGGGCTAAGGCGGTAATTGCCGTACCGAAAAGCAGCGACTCAAAGTTTAGAACAGAACCGGACACCCTCTCTTTGCCCCTTAGGCTATACAGGCCAAAAGTTGCCAGGCCGAATAGCAGCATCAGGTCCATATAAAGAGCGAAGCGAAGGGCTATGTTGATTGAGTCGCTCATGGATCATTTCACTTTGAAAGAAAAATTGCCTGTCATGGGGTGAGTGTCTGAAGAGACCGCTCGCCACTCGACTTTATAAGAACCCGTGGTGAGCGGAGAGGCGGGTGTGATGACCATCGTTTTCGGATCATCGCTGCCTGAAATACTCGCCTTCACACCCATGGGTGAATTAGGCATGCCCGGCATGTCTGTCATTATCAGTTTCGCTCCCGAAAACTGAGTAGTGAGGTTTTCCGAGAAGTGCAGCTCGATCTTGGAAGGAGCTACGGAGGCCGAGCCGTCCGCAGGGTTTGAGGAGGTTAACTTTGGATGCGATTGGGCTACAGCGCTCAAGAGCAATCCGGCAGTAAGTGCAGCCGCTAAAGTTGTAGTTTTAAAAAATGACATGCAAGACTCCTCACAGCATAAGCTGTCGGTTCGAAGTTTGGTGGGGGCGATCTAGCTTTCTACTTATCGATTCCGGTTAAAACGGCATGCGAATACCCAGCGTCTGCTGCGTTATGTAAGGACTGACTCAGGCAATAGATTAAATATTCTCGTGTGCTAGAGCTGGGACACGATGCCACATGACAGCGGGCCGGTCGATTACAATTCAGTAAGCTTTGTGCCTGCTCTTGGGTTCAGCACTGAGGATGGCTTTAGTCACTTTCACTCGCGCGATCGCTTACCCGTTGGATCAGAGAGTGTGTTTCCCATGTGTAAACGCTACCTAACCTACAGTCAGGCCCCGTCGGCTCCTCAATTTGATGGGGGAACGCGCTAACCGACGAGGAACGTCGCGCCCTCTCCCGGCCCGAGCAATTTTTCAGTTTGTTCGAGTCAGGAGAGCATGCGGCCTAGGGCGATATTGTCGCTCTTGATCAAACCACCTTGAGCTGCCCCATCATGCCCATCGCTTCGTGTTCGAGGATGTGGCAGTGAAACATGCGCAGGCCGGGCCAACGCTGTACCGTTTTAATGCGTACGATTTCACTTGAGCGCAGATTGACCGTGTCTTGCCAGGCACGGAAAGATACCGGTGTGACTACGCCGTCAAACTCCCGCTCAACCACTTGGAACTGAGTGCCGTGCAGGTGAAAGGGATGGTCCATGTCAGAATGATTGACGATTTCCCATAGCTCGACCTCGTTGACTCGGCTCACCAGATCGATACGTTGCATGTCGTATTCCTGGTCGTTGACCAGAAACTGCACGCCATGGCGACCATTGGCCATGCTCATTTTTTCGCTGAACACCACCTGTTTGCGTACTGCGGCCGCACCAAGGTCGGGCACTGAGCCGAGCTTAAGCGGCAGGGCTGCCTGCTCTGTGGCTGTGACCGTCGTAAAATCAACCGTCAGCAGAGGCATGATGTGATCAGGCGTCACATCGCCCATTTTGCCGCGCGCGTAGATATTGGCGCTCAATTCCACGCGGTCGCGACGGCGGCCTGCGTCGATTATCAGTTCGATCCGCTGACCCGGTGCCAACAGGTATTCGGTCAACCCAGACTGTGGCTCTTCCAGCAGACCACCGTCGGTGCCGACCAGAGTCAGCGTGCTACCGGGCAGAGCGAGTTGCAGGTAGCGGGCACTACAGGCGTTCCAAATGCGCCAGCGCTCACGACCTCCAGAGGCGAATGGCAAGACGGGTTGGTGCTGGGCATTGACCAAGGCGAACTGACCTTCGCGACCGTTCATCCAGTCGTTGGCTTCGTTCGGGGCGATGGCAGCGTAACGGTCTAGTTTGAGATCGGAGACCACCAGCAATCGCTCTGGCAACCCGGCCAAGGGGTCATGCCGCGACCTTACCACCAGTGGGCCTGCCAAGCCTCGGAACGCTTGTTCCGCTGTGTTTTGGTGAGGATGCGGGTGATACCAGTAGGTGCCGGCGCTGCCCTCGGGCAAATTGAAACTGTAAGTACGGCGTCCGCCTGGTGGTACCGGGTCATGCGGATTGCCGTCTTGCTCTGGCGGTATCGGCAAGCCGTGCCAGTGGATAGTAGACGGCTGTTTGAGATTGTTGACGAAGGTGATTGCGACCGTGTCGCCCTCAAACAGCTCGATCAGGGGGCCAGGCAGGCCACCATTATATGCCCAGAATTCGGTTGCGGCTTGTCCAGGGATAAAGGGAACCGCTAGTGGCGCAGCGGTCAGGGTCGCCTGAAAGTGGCCTGGCACGCTGCTGGCGTTGGCCAGTTTGGGGATTTCGCGCAGTGAGCCGCCAGCCGGTAGCATATCTGATGCCAGCAAAGGCAATCCAGGAGGTGTCGATGAGGAGGTCATGGTGTCTGCCGACCACGCTTGTAACCAAGGGCCAGCCAGCCCTGTCAACGCCAACCCTCCAAGGAAGGTGCGCCGTTGCATCAAGTGCACCTTCATTTGGACATCTGCATGTTCATCATGCTCGACTGCTGATCCATCATCTTCATCATCATGTCCATCATTCCCGTGCCGCCATTTTCTGAGCCAGACATGCCCATTTCTTTACAGCCCTTGCCTGCGTGCATGTCACGCATCATCTCCATGGAGCCCTTCATAGTCTGCATGCTCTCCTGCATAGCGGCCCGGCGTTCGGTTGGCGTCTTGGCGGCGGAGACCTTGTCGCGGGCGGCTTGCATCTTTTGCATTTGCTCAGTCATGGCTTGATTGCTGGCAGGCTGGGCCTGAGTGCTTGTCTCGGCGGCGGGTGGCGTGGCGTCATCCGGATGATGAGCTTCCGTGGCATTGGCGAATAAGGCAGTGCTCGTGAGTAGAGCGGCTAAAACCAACTTCAGTGGTGCTTGCATGACAAATCTCCAGACGAAGGGGAAAAGCTCGCACGGTTGAACCGCGCCGAATCAGTATGTAGTCGAGCAGTATGCAAACAGGGCGTCTGGCAACCAACTACCAACGGTAAACCGCAACGGCATCTGCAAGAGAGGAGGTCACTACCCACGGAACATACTCCGGTTAATTGACCACCCTGCCATGTGTAATAGTAGCGCTCGCCTAATGGGGGTTGTTGACATAGGTCAAACATAACCGCACTCCCGTTACTACTATTGGTATTGCAAGAGTGGGCTCTTGGACTCGGCGTTGATTCGAGGAACGTTTCCAAGCTTAGGCGCGTTTCATGCTGGCACTAGGGAGTTCAATATGAAAGTCAGTTGTTCCATTGGATGAAGTGCACCAGATTCTGCCCTCATGAGCTTCAATGATCGACCGGGTAATCGACAGCCCCAGTCCTGCGTTGCTAGGGCTCCCTTCGCGCCTCGCAGGGTCTGCGCGGTAAAAGCGATCAAAAAGTTTCTCAAGGTGTTCGGGCGCAATGGTCTTCCCAGGGTTTTGCACCGTCACCACCGTCGACGTATTTGTCTGACGGATATCCACACGGATGGTTTTCCCCTCTGGCGTGTACCGTAGCGCATTCGAAAGTAAGTTCGAGATGGCTCTGCGCAGCATCAATACGTCACCGCTGACACTTCCGACACCTGAAACGCAAAGCTCAATGCCTCGCTCGTCAGCCAGCAGGCGGTAGTATTCGAGCAGTTTCCCCACCACCTCCCGCAGCTCTATCTGGCTGTTCTCTGGTTTGATCAACTTATTGTCGGACTTGGCCAGGAAAAGCATGTCATCGATCATGCGAGACATGCGCTTCAAATCCTCAAGATTTGAGAACAGATTGTCTTCGTAGTCCTCAATGTTCCTTTTTCGTGAGAGCACTACCTCAGTGTGGGTCATCAGGTTACTGACAGGCGTTCGCAGCTCATGAGCAATGTCTGCGGAAAAATTCGAAAGCCGGACAAATGCATCGTCCAGACGGGACAACATTGCGTTGAACGATGACACCATCTGCTGGAGTTCTTTTGGCACGGGCGCCAACGGGATGCGTTCTTTCAGTGAGCCGGCAGACATCGAGGCCGCGACCATCGTCACCTGCCGAATAGGGCGCATACCGCTGCGTGCAACCATCCACCCCAGCCCGGCACTGACTAGCGCGCTGATCACCAACCCTATCCAAAACCATCGCTGAAGGGTCTCGAAGAAATACATATGCTGCGTCACATCAAAGATCAAGATCACGGTCAGCGGCTTATCCTGCCCGGGAACAATTGCCGGGGCCATGACGCCTCGGTAAATCTGCTCATGGTCCTGCCACTCCAACATCGCGTTGCTTTCGAGCGTGCGGAGCTGCTCTGGCACCCTGACCGGCCTTGGGCTAGCGAAAAACAGCTTTCCATCGCTATTCAGAATGATAGCGGTCAAATCACGGTGTGCCCCCAGCAAAGCCTCTAGCTGTGGTTTTAACTCACTGAATTGATCGACGCTGTGCAGCTCTCCCAAGATCCTTTGGGTTGAGCTGAGTTTTTCGTTCAGGGTTTGCTGATCCAGCATCTTGAAATGACGCTGGCTGAGGTGATTAAAACTAACGCCGGCAACGGTAAGCACGACGGTCACCGAAAGCATGAACATCAAGCTCAGGCGTGTTGTAAGGGATAGGCGGTTCATTCCTGATCCGAGTCTGGTGAGTCCAGCATGTAACCCATGCCTCGAACGGTCTGGATCAGTTTGACCTCGAAGTCGTCATCAATCTTCGCCCTGAGCCTTCTTACCGCCACTTCTATCACGTTAGTATCGCTGTCGAAGTTCATGTCCCAGACTTGAGAGGCAATGAGTGACTTTGATAGCACTTCGCCTCTGCGCCGCAGCAGTAGCTCCAGCAGCGCGAACTCTTTAGCCGTCAGGTCTATGCGTTTTCCTCCCCGAATTGCCCTGCGTTTGAGTAGGTCGACCTCAAGATCGGCCACTTTCATATGGGTTTGCGCGGGAGCGCTATTACCGCGACGCAGCAAGGTTCTGACGCGAGCCAGCAATTCAGAAAAAGCGAAAGGTTTGATCAGATAATCGTCTGCCCCCAGCTCTAGGCCCTTGACCCTATCTTCAATGCTGTCTCGCGCCGTCAGGAAAAGCACCGGCACCTCTTTACCCGACCTACGCACCTTTTGAAGGAGTTCCCACCCATCCATGCCTGGCATCATCACGTCCAGAATCAGCAGGTCGTATGCCTCGCTTAAGGCGTGTTGAAGGGCCTCACTGCCGTCGGTGAATCGATCAACAGTGAACCCGGTCTCGGTCAGGCCCTGCTGTAAATAGATACCTAATGTCGGTTCGTCTTCAGCAACCAAAAGTTTCATGGGGTGAATCTCAATGTGACCATTAGGCTGAGTGTGCAGCAAATAAGTCTCTCTGATCTGAAACTGACATAAATGTAATCTTGGCGTCAGGTAAATGTTAACCCGCATGAATACTTACCTGTTTTCACCCGACACGTTCGTCACCAAATAGTAATTTGATCAGACAAGTGTTACAAAAGAGTCCATCGAGACCTTCATGTAAGCATCGGCCCTACCGAGCCATCATTGGACTTAATGGTTGCTCCGCTGAAGTGAGTACGCATGACTTGATCGAGATCACCGTTTTAAAGTGAGCGTGGGCTACTCTCAAGTATCAGACTTATGGCAACTTTTGCCAAAACAATGGGAGATAAATCATGAGCCCTCATCAGCATTCGGTTGAAAATGCCTCGCTACCCTTCTGGAGGAGCAAAACAGGTGTCGTACTCACCATGCTGGTTGCGATTGGCGCCTTCTATCTGGTTAGGGAACACTTCAGTCATCTTTCACCTTATCTGACTTACCTGCCCTATCTGATCCTGTTCGCCTGCCCGCTGATGCATATTTTCGGACACGGACACGGGGGGCGCGGTCAACATGTCGATCCGTCAGAAACCAACAAGGATGAGAAAGGAAAATAGCCATGCCTAGTGCCATAAGTCACCAAGACCAAACCCATCCTGCGAAGGTCCTGGATGAAGGTCTACGCGATCCGGTGTGTGGCATGGCTGTTACCCCGCCGATCAAGTTCAGCGAGACTTATCAGGGGCAGACCTATCAGTTTTGCAGCCTGAAGTGCCAGGAGAAGTTTAGAGCAGAACCCCCGCGCTATGCCGCTGCCCTGTCGGATACCGATCACTCTAGCCACACCGTTCCAGCAGCTGAAACACAGGAAGTTACCGAGTTCACCTGCCCTATGCATCCGGAGATACGTCAGCCGGGCCCCGGCACCTGCCCTAAATGCGGCATGACATTGGAACCCGTCATGCCCGCGCTAGAAGAGGATGAAAATCCTGAGTTCAAGGATTTCACCCGTCGCTTTTGGTGGTCGTTGCCATTAACTGTGATCGTGACCGTACTCGCCATGGCGGGACACTCGTTGCAATTCTTCCACGGGGCTGCCCAGAACTGGATCGAGCTTAGTCTTGCAACCCCCGTCATCTTATGGGCAGGTTGGCCGTTTTTTGTGAGGGGCATTGATTCGGTTCGTCATCGCAGCCCCAATATGTGGACTTTGATTGGCCTGGGCACGGCGGCAGCCTATCTTTACAGTGTCGCAGCCACACTGTTTCCCCAGAGTTTTCCCGTTACCTTCTTGCAGGATGGCCGCATTGGCGTCTATTTTGAAGCCGCAGCCGTGATCATCTCGCTGACCTTGTTCGGGCAGATGCTTGAACTCAAAGCTCGGTCACAAACGTCTTCGGCTATTAAATCTTTGCTTGGCCTGTCTCCGAAAACCGCACGCAGGATCAATGCCAATGGCGAAGAGGAGGATATCCCGCTCACCCATGTACACAAAGGTGATCACCTGCGGGTAAGACCGGGAGAAAAGGTTCCTGTCGACGGTTCCGTGCTGGAAGGTGAAAGCGCAGTGGATGAGTCGATGCTGACCGGCGAACCCGTACCTGTAATGAAAAGAAGCGGAGATAGCCTGATCGGTGCCACGCTCAATACCCATGGCAGCCTGATCATGGAAGCGCAGAAAGTTGGTTCCGAAACCATGCTGTCGCAAATTGTGCAAATGGTTGCCCTGGCCCAACGCTCTAAAGCGCCGATGCAGCGCATGGCTGACGCCGTCGCGGGTTACTTTGTAATGGGCGTCATCGTGATTGCCATACTGACTTTTTTGGGGTGGGGGCTGTTTGGTCCTGAACCTAGCTGGGTCTTTGGCCTGATCAACGCGGTCGCTGTGCTGATCATTGCCTGTCCCTGCGCGCTGGGGCTCGCGACACCGATGTCAATCATGGTTTCCACCGGGAAAGCGGCCAGTATGGGCGTGCTGTTCAGAGATGCTGGCGCTATCGAGAACCTGTGCAAGATCGACACGCTGATCGTGGATAAGACTGGCACCCTGACAGAGGGCCGTCCGGTATTTCACAGTGTCGAGGCCACGCAAAAGTTCGCCTCCAATGATGTACTCCAACTGGCCGCCAGCCTTGATCAAGGCAGTGAGCATCCGCTGGCTCATGCCATTGTTGATTATGCCCGGTCTGAAAACCTTGTCCTGACCACACCTGAGTCGTTCGAGTCCGGTTCTGGAATCGGGGTCAGCGGCTTAGTAGATGGCAAGAAAATCCAGCTAGGTAATACCGCCTTGATGGAAGAGGCTGGTGTGAACATCAGCCCTCTAAAAAAACGCGCTGAGCAATTGCGTCTTGAGGGCATCAGCATCATCTACCTGGCAGTCGATGGAATACTGGCGGGGTTGCTGGCAGTGTCAGACCCGATCAAGCCGACCTCCAAGGAGGCTGTCACCAAACTCAAAGCCGACCATGTAAAGATCATTATGGCCACCGGAGACGGCCTCACTACTGCACGTGCTGTTGCCAAGGAAATGGGTATTGAAGAGGTGCATGGTGAGGTGAAACCCCAGGACAAGGAGCGTCTGGTTGTAGACCTCCAGAAATCGGGGCGGCGCGTTGCCATGGCCGGCGACGGCATTAATGATGCTCCTGCTCTGGCCCGAGCAGATGTAGGCATCGCCATGGGGACAGGCACAGACGTTGCGATGAACAGCGCACAGCTCACGCTCGTAAAGGGTGATTTGATGGGGATTCTCCGGGCGCGGGCGCTTTCTGTCGCGACGGTAAAAAATATGCGACAGAACCTGGGCTTCGCCTTTGTCTACAACTCGATGGGCATCCCTCTGGCGGCAGGCCTGTTGTATCCCCTGACCGGGCATCTCTTATCGCCGATGATCGCAGCCATTGCCATGAGCGTTAGCTCCGCATCCGTCGTGTTCAATGCGCTAAGACTGAAGAATACCCGCATAGACTGAGATCCGGGCCCTATTCAAGTTACGATACAGACAACTCTTGACCTTCCTATGAAGTCAATGTCGGTGCTGTAGTTGCGGCTAAATAGGGCGCTCAACACGAGAGGAATACCTATGTTCATCTTAGAGGTGTCAGAAATTGGTTGCGGAGGCTGCGTCAGCAAAGGCACCAGGCTGGATAACGAGGCAACGGTTTCGGTGGATCGTACTACCGGTAAGGTCAACGTCGAAAGCAACGGAAGCCCAGAGCGCGTTCGCACCCTTGTTGACGCTTTGGGTTTTCCTTCCAAGTGCAGCGTCTGAGCTGAAGCTTAGGGCAGTCGGAGTTGAAATAACTAGCCCTCTTTGGAAGTGACTGGAAGCTTACAAAATTGTCATATATAAATTTTAATGCGATTAATTGCGGTGCGATATTGCTTGGGTGAGTGAGACCTTACGCAGTAAGTCCTCTGCTGTTCAAGAGGGCAGTGACAACCTGACACAACTGTAATGTTCGCTTAAGGTTTCTGACAGGGGGCAAGTTTTAAGATTACGTCGCGTCTCGAACTCCGCCCCTTCACGTCGTCTTGATTTGAATGGGGTCACTGCATCTCATCCGAGGATCCCCCTATGAAATCCATAAAAACCCTGCTGGTCGTTGCAGCTCTGACACTCTCTTCTGTGGCGATGGCCGAAGGCGGTGGTGATCGCGCATTCGCCCGCATGGAAGCGGCCAGGCAGGTCTCAATGGAAGCTTACCAAGTGGCTCAAAAGCAAGGCACTCAAACCCCGGTAGCAGATAGCAATCCTAAAGAGGACGACCACGTTAAATGCTGAGCAGTTTGATGCGCGCCCAAGCTGACAGAAATGTAATCACAGAGGTGGTTCAAATGTGGCAGCTTCTTTGCTTCGTCTGCTGTATGAGTTTTGTCTTTAGCGGCGACGGCAAGGGTCATCAGGCTGTGTAATGAACGCCTGATACGGCGCCGTCAACCTGAAAGCATAACGCAGTGGCTGTTTCGCACGGTTTCCCTTTTGACTGATTGGACATAAACGGTATGCATTCCAAAACCTCTAGGCGGACCTTCGTCAAAGGCTTGGCCGCTGGTGGCATTCTCGGCGGTCTTGGTCTGTGGCGCACCCCGGTATGGGCGGTAACCAGCCCCGGAATGCCGAGCGTACTGACCGGCAACGAGTTTGATCTGTTCATTGGTGAAACTCCGGTGAACATCACCGGCTCGCCACGTACAGCCATGACGATTAATGGCTCTTTGCCGGGGCCATTGCTGCGCTGGCGTGAAGGTGAGACGGTCACTCTACGAGTGAAAAACCGCCTTGATCAAGACACTTCTATTCACTGGCACGGGATTATCCTGCCGGCGAATATGGACGGCGTGCCAGGCATGAGCTTTCATGGCATCGCGCCCGATGGCATGTACGAGTACACATTCAAGGTCAATCAGAACGGTACTTATTGGTACCACAGTCACTCGGGTTTGCAAGAACAAGCAGGCGTTTACGGGCCGATTGTAATCGACGCGAAAGCCCCCGAACCTTTTCAATACAACCGCGACTATGTGGTGATGTTGACTGACTGGACCGATGAAGATCCCGACCGTGTCATGGCCAAGCTCAAGAAACAGTCAGACTACTACAACCATCATAAACGTACCGTTGGCAATTTCATCGAGGATGTCAGCGAGAAAGGCTGGGCTGCGACGGTGGCCGATCGGAAGATGTGGGCCGAGATGAAAATGAGCCCCACTGATCTCGCGGACGTGAGTGGGGATACTTATACCTACCTCATGAATGGTCAGGCGCCCAACGGCAACTGGACTGGCATTTTCAAACGCGGCGAAAAGCTCCGTCTGCGCTTCATTAACGGCTCATCCATGAGCTACTTCGATGTTCGCATCCCCGGTTTGAAAATGATCGTCGTGGCCGCCGATGGTCAGCACATCAACCCTGTCAGCGTCGATGAGTTCCGTATCGCAGTGGCAGAAACCTATGACGTGATTGTGGAGCCTGTGAGTGAAGAGGCTTACACCATCTTCGCCCAGTCCATGGACCGAACCGGATATGCACGCGGAACCTTGGCCATACGTGAAGGGATGAGCGCGCCGGTACCCGCGACCGATCCACGTCCACTCATCACTATGGATGACATGGGCATGGGCGGTATGGCCGGGATGGATCACGGCAGCATGGCCGGGATGGACGGCGGCAGCATGAAACAAGGTGATATGTCCGGGATGGCTGGGATGGATCACGGCAGCATGGCTGGGATGGACGGCAGCAGCATGAAACAAGGTGATATGGCCGGGATGGCCGGGATGGCCGGCAGCAGCATGAAACAAGGCGATATGTCAGGGATGGCCGGAATGAGTGGTATGGAGGGAGATATGCAGTCTCACCCCGCTTCCGAAACGAACAATCCCTTGGTCGATATGCAGGCTATGACTGCGACGCCCAAGCTGAACGACCCTGGCATTGGCTTGAGGAACAACGGCCGTCGCGCACTCACCTACGCAGATTTGAAGAGCGCCTTTCCAGACCCCGATGGCCGTACACCCAATCGCACCATTGAGCTGCATCTGACAGGCCATATGGAGAAGTTTGCCTGGTCGTTCAACGGCATTAAGTTTTCTGATGCTGAGCCAATACGCCTCAAGTATGGCGAACGCGTGCGTATAACATTAGTGAACGACACCATGATGACTCACCCCATCCACCTTCACGGCATGTGGAGCGATCTTGAGGATGAGAGCGGTAATTTCATGGTGCGCAAACACACCATCGACATGCCACCCGGGACTAAACGCAGCTATCGGGTAACAGCCGATGCGCTAGGACGCTGGGCCTATCACTGCCACCTGCTATTTCACATGGAAATGGGCATGGTCCGTGAAGTACGGGTTGATGAGTAAAGGACGCTGGTTATGAGTAAGTATTTGATGGCTCTGACGGTTTCAGTCAGTGCAGCTGTTGTTAACCTGGCGGCCACAGCCGAGGAAATGGATCCGTCGATGCCCACCAAAGGCAGCCAGATGGATCACGCAAAGATGGCTCATGGTTCGATGGATACCATGGACACCATGGACGCTGGTCAGATGGAGACGATGGATCACAGCAAAGTGATGAATAGGGATTCGCAACCGACCAGCACCAGTCGAACGCCCATACCGGTACTGACCGACGCAGATCGCCAGGCGGCGTTTCCTGACGTTGCAGGTCACGGTGTTCATGACATGCAACTCAACACCTTCTTCCTCCTTGATCAATTCGAATATCAGGGTGCTGAAAACGGCAGCACGCTGAATTGGGACGCGAAGGGGTGGATAGGGGGTGACGTCGATCGTTTGTGGCTGCGATCGGAAGGTGAGCGGACTAACGGGGTGACTGAGCACGCCGAAATTCAGGCGCTGTGGGGGCACGCAATCAGCCCTTGGTGGGACGTTGTCACTGGTGTGCGTCAGGACTTTAAGCCCGGCTCGCCACAGACATGGGGCGCCATCGGCATCCAGGGTATGGCCCTGTATAACTTCGAGTCTGAAGTGACCGCTTTCATTGGCGAGAACGGTCAGACCGCCGCTCGGCTAGAAGGCGAGTACGACATTCTGCTCACCAATCGCCTGATCTTGCAGCCCAGAGTCGAAATGAACCTCTATGGGGAGAACGATCCGGGGCGCGGCATAGGTTCTGGTTTGGCTGACACCGAAACTGGTTTTCGACTGCGCTACGAGATAGTCCGCGAGTTTGCCCCCTATATTGGGGTTACCTGGAATCGCTCCTACGGTAAGACCGCCGATTTGGTTAGAGATGAAGGGAACGATACAAACGAGGCTCGATTTGTAGTCGGTATTCGAATGTGGTTTTAAGTTTGTAATATGAAAACAATCATAACCGGGTGCAGAGCAGCTGATTAACCAGCAACTCGCACCCCTGCCGATGGCAAGGAGCATATTCATGCGAAATAACGTCTTTCTCTCCAGTCGGGCACTGCGTGTAGCAACATTCACGGCTCTGTTCATGAGTTCAACTGCCTATGCAACAGAGGCTCCGACGATTGATGTTCATCGTGACGCTAGCTGCGGGTGCTGCAAAAAGTGGATTCAGCACCTTGAGATGAACGGCTTCACCGTGATTGATCACGTGGAAGCAAACATGAGCGTGGTCAAGCAGGAACTGGGCGTAGTGCCACGCTTATCGTCATGCCATACCGCAGTATTCAATGGAAAATTCATTGAAGGCCATGTACCCGCAGAGCAAATAATCGCGTTGAGCAAGCGTTCCGACCTTATCGGGATTGCTGTACCCGGCATGCCGGCCGGCTCTCCAGGTATGGAGGTCAGCGGGAAACAGGCGGGTTATCAGGTTATCGGCCTGACCAAGGCAGGGATTGATCAAGTGATTGCGCAGTATCCTGTGAACTAATCTTCGAACTTGTTCGATTTCCAGTGCTACGCATTGTCCAATGCTTAGAAACGTAAAAGTTCATTTAAGACTTAGCCTATACGAGCAAATGTAGAGATGTTCTTTATCTGCTTTCGCTACTTAAGGAGAATCTAGTGAATCACGAGCACCTTCAACACAACTCCGAGCCACCAGGCTTCTGGGGTTCGCGCTACTCGATCGGTCTGATCGTTTTTGGCGCCATTGCTGCGTATTTCCTGTTAAGCGAGCACCGTGCCCATTTCTTCGGCGCACTGCCGTTTCTGCTGCTGCTGGCGTGCCCGCTGATGCACTTCTTCATGCACGGCGGACACGGTCACCATCAAGAAGGCCCGTCGGGCTCGCCTCCATCAGGACCATCGCAGCCGCCTAAGAGTGGAGATTAGTCATGCACGACACGCCGGCCTACGGACTATGGACGCTTGTCGTCCTCAATTCGGCCATCTTCATCATGTTCGCGTTCAGTTTCTCCAAGCCTCAGACCGCGCGCGACTGGCGCACTTTCGGGGCGTTCGCAGCCTTCGTAGTAGCTCTGTTCGTCGAGATGTATGGTTTTCCGCTGACCATCTACCTGATGTCGGGCTGGCTTCAGACGAAGTTTCCGAGCCTCGACCTATTTTCCCACAACACTGGCCACCTATGGTCGACGTTACTCGGTGACAAGGGCGATCCGCACTTCGGTGTGCTGCACATTGCCAGCTATGTGTTCCTCGGATTCGGCTTCTATTTACTGTCCAGCGCGTGGAATGTCCTGTACCACGCTCAGCGGCGTAAAAGTCTCGCCATTTCAGGCCCGTATGCGCATATCCGCCATCCGCAGTACGTTGCGTTCGTGCTTATTCTACTGGGCTTTCTGCTCCAGTGGCCGACGTTGCTGACCTTGCTGATGTTTCCTATTTTGCTAGTGATGTATGCGCGGCTGGCTATCACAGAAGAGGCGGAGATGCGTAAGCAGTTCGGTGCGGAATTCGAAGATTATGCGGCGAGGACGCCACGCTTCTTTCCGTGGCTGCGCAAGCGGGTATCGCCCCCCCGAAACAAGGTTTCCTGAAGGATCGCTGGCACTCCTTTAACTTCGTTTATTCAGTCGTCTATGGATCAACACATGAGTTGTGTTAGCGGGTCCAGTGACGCAGACAAGTAATCGCCTCAAGGCCTCTATCTGTTGATTGCACGGGCCTAGTACCTCAACAGAAAGGCGCCTAGTGTCGAGGGAGGTGCCCGTATCGCGTGCGTGTGCAAGCAGTGCGTAAGCGCCTAAAAATTTTGTATCCGTGACACCGATCCCGTTCGAATCGGTGGGCGTCAAGATCAGTTTTACCCTGAAGGATCGAACGACCGAGCTGGACGATGGAGTACGTCTATGAGCAAAAAGAAAAAAAATGCCAGGGGAAATGATGCCGTCGCTCTGCCAGTTGCAGGCGGCACAGGTATTACGCCGGCTGAGCTCATCGTCAGTAGGGGGCAAACCGAGGCGTTGATCTCACATAATGACTATGCAGCTCAACTTCGTGTTTTGCAGATTGAGTTGGTCAAGCTACAGAGGCACTTTATCGGCTGCGGCGATAGGATTCTCGTGCTGCTGGAGGGGCGAGACGCCGCCGGCAAGGACGGCAGCATCAAGCGCATCGTCGAGCACCTAAGCCCGCGCGAAACGCGCGTCGTGGCACTCGACAAACCCTCTGACCGCGAGCGTAGTGGATGGTACTTCCAGCGTTTCGTCGCCCATCTCCCCGTGGCTGGGGAGCTAGTTCTGTTCAATCGAAGTTGGTACAACCGTGCCGGCGTCGAGCATGTGATGGGCTTTTGCTCGAAGGACGAGCATGAGGAGTTCATGCAATCGGTGCCGAAGTTCGAGGAAGTGCTCGTTAACTCGGGTATCAAGCTGCTGAAGTATTACCTCGATATCAGCAAGGACGAGCAGCGGCGCCGACTAGACGATCGGCAACGTAATCCGCTCAAGCAATGGAAAACGAGTCCGATTGATGCTGTCGCCATCAAACGGTGGAAGGCGTACTCCGCCGCGCGCGATGAAATGCTGATGCGAACGCATACCGCTATCTCACCGTGGCGCATCGTACGGGCTGACAACAAGCGGTTGGCGCGCCTAAATCTCATACGCGACGTCCTCTCGCGACTGCATTACGCAGGCAAGAAGAACAAACTCGTCGAGCCGGATCGAGACATCGTATTCGAGTTCACGCCCAATTGTGTCGACGCTAGGCAACTGGCGAACTGATGTCTGCGCCTCAGGAGCGAACATGAAAACCAGCACCTTCGAAGTGGGGGAGTTAATCTCCACCCTGAGCGCGGCCGGCGTCCACCGACAGATCGCAACGCTATCGGGTGTCCATCATGTCGACGTGAACTATGTGGCCGGCAGTGCCACTGTGCATTTTGATGAAGCGAAAGCGTCGCCTCAAGAGATCCGACAACGCATCATTGACTGCGGCTACCACTGCCGTGGTGAACTCGTTCCCGATCACGTCTGCGAACCTACAGATCACAAGATGATCGCAGACGTGCACAAAGGTCACATGACACATGGCGGTAGCAAAGGACATACGCCGAAGGAAATGGAGCCGGGGAGTGATCCAAGTGCGGATCACAGCGTCAAGCCCGAGCAACCGATGAGCGACATGACGCACGATATGGGGCATGCAGCTGGCATGTCGATGCAGGACATGGCCAACGATATGCGTAATCGCTTCTTCGTTGCTCTGTTGTTCGCGATTCCTGTCTTCCTATACTCGCCGATGGGCAAGATGTTCGGCGATTTCGCAACCCCGTTCGACCTTAATCGGAAGGTTTTTTTGTTCATCGCCGCCACTGGCGCGATCGCCTATCCGGGTTGGCCTTTCTTCATCGCCGCCTGGCGTGCTGCGCGCAACCGGGTGGCCAACATGGCGACTCTGGTTTTACTCTCGGTCGGCACTGGGTATTTATTCAGTGTGGGGGCCACCTTCCTATACGAAGGTGAGGTGTTCTACGAAGCGGCAGCCGTGCTGCTGGTCTTCATTCTATTGGGTCACTGGCTTGAGATGCGTGCACGCGCAGGAGCCTCAGATGCGATCCGCGCCCTTATGGATCTGGCCCCGCCGATGACAACGGTGGTACGCGCTGGCGTCGAGATCAAGGTGGCCACCTCGGAGGTGTTGACAGGCGAGACGGTCATCATTAAGCCGGGTGACAAGATTCCGGTTGATGGCGAAATCATCGAGGGTAGCTCTGAGGTTGATGAGTCTATGCTGACCGGCGAATCGATGCCCGTGAAGAAGGCTCTTGGTGATCCCGTCATTGGCGCCACGATCAATAAGAGCGGTAGCTTCCGCTACAAGGCCACCAAGGTTGGCGCCAATACGGCGTTGGCCCAGATTGTTAAACTCGTCCAGGAAGCCCAAAACTCCAAGGCGCCCGGGCAGCTACTCGCTGATCAGGCCTCGCAGTGGCTGGTTCTGGCAGCCATTGCCATTGGCGTGCTCACTTTCGGTGTGTGGTTCTGGGTCCTGGACCAGCCACTGCTGTTCGCTTTGACGCTAACGATCACGGTGTTCGTTATTGCCTGCCCCGACGCTCTGGGCCTAGCCACCCCGATGGCCATAATGGTCGGTACAGGGCTCGGCGCTATGAACGGTATTTTGTTCAAAAATGCCGCTGCACTTGAGAACGCTACCAAGCTAACCATCATCGTTTTCGACAAGACTGGCACACTCACCCTAGGGCAGCCTGACGTGGTAGAGATGGTCACTGCCCAAGGCGTCACCGAAGCTCAGTTGCTGGCTGCCGCTGCGGGGGTGGAGAAGTTTTCGGAGCATCCCTTGGCGTTGGCGGTGCTCAAAAGACTGGGGACCTCACCGGCCGAGGTCGCAACGGGATTTACCAACATCGATGGTCAAGGTGCTCACGCGATGATCGACGGTGAGAAGGTACTGCTCGGTAATCTCAAACTCATGGAATCCGAAGTCATCCCTTTGCAGGCGCTGGCCACAGAAGCCATCCGACTCCAGGGTGGGGGCCGAACCGTGGTGTATGTCGCTCGCGCAGGAAAGCTGATCGGTCTAATCGCCATCGCCGATGCCGTGCGGCCGACCTCCATGGCGACGATCGCCAAGTTGCAGGAGCGCGGCGTAAAGGTGGCGATGATTACTGGCGATAATCAAGCCACGGCCGATCGCATCGGCAAGGAACTCGGTATTGATATAGTGCTGGCCGACGTGCTTCCAGGCCAGAAAGCATCCAAGATTAAGGAGCTTCAAGAGCAGGGGCACAAAGTTGGCATGGTAGGCGACGGCATCAATGACGCACCGGCCCTGACCCAGGCCGACGTAGGTTTCGCGATCGGTGCCGGCACTGACGTGGCTATGGAAAGCGCGCAGGTCATTTTGATGAAAAGCGACCCGTACGATGTCGTCGGTGCTATTGAACTGTCGCGCGCCACCCTGCACAAGATGCATCAGAACCTATGGTGGGCGGTTGGTTACAATCTGATTGCCTTCCCGCTGGCAGCCGGCGTCTTCTACCCGTTTACTTTGTCGCCAGAAATCGCTGCGTTATCAATGTCGGGTAGTTCGGCCGTCGTTGCGATCAACGCGTTGCTACTCAAACGGACTAAACTCGCCGGTATCAAGCGTGTAAGGCCACAAATCACACCTATGTAATGATAATCTGTAAAACATCTGCAAAATTCACCGCCGCGTCCACCAGACGATGCAGAAAAACTGATTAGAATCGTCACTGATATACAATTTTAACCAAAATTAACACTGATTTTTTCTCGGGATGACACACTTTTGGATCTCGCTTGTTGCAGAGCTATCGCAGTACCAGCCTGACTCCAGACTCGTTATTTGTCGCGGCCCTGAGCATTTTAATCCACCCAGCACGTGCGGATTACGAGTGACGAGCGGAGGAAGTACATATCTAGATATTTTGACCTGGATCAATCTGTCTTCATCTTCCTCTTTGTACTATAAATTTATCCGCAATAATAAAAAAGAGAGAGTTCACGAAGCTTAGATTTGCCCTAAGATTTATAGCTACTCTTGCTGTACCCAATCAGCTTGCATCTGACTCAGCCAGTATGACCGACGTCATCTAGGTTTCAGCGGAAAAAATAACTGAAGAGCGTGATACGTTGATGGCCGAACACATGAACGAGATGCGGGATGCACATGTCTAACCTAAACTGCATGGGTGTGAATTCGCGAACCCACAATAGCGTCGCTGCAAACGATGCACAAAAAATGCATACGGTGATGGATCCAACTGAGTCTCATCGGCAGCAATGCGATGTGAGGCATTACTGCACAGTAGCGATGACTTCTTATAAGTAACACTTAGTTATCGCAACCAAGACATGGCAAGAATTTTGCCGAAAAGACGCAACAGTCACAATGTTGTCCGGTTTTAAAACCTGTTTCGGGAAAAATAAAATGCGCAAATTATGGGTAATCTTGGCAGCTTTGGTGGCGTTAAACCTGAATGGCTGCGGCTACAACACGTTCCAGAGCAACGACGAGCAAATCAAGGCGAGTTGGTCTGAGGTGGTGAACCAATACCAACGCCGCGCGGATCTGGTACCGAATCTGGTCAATACCGTCAAAGGTTATGCCTCGCATGAAAAAGAGGTATTGACCCAAGTGACGCTAGCGCGTGCTCAGGCGAGTTCCATACAAGTGACGCCAGAGGTTCTCAATGACCCGGCCGCCTTTGCCAAGTTTCAGGCTGCGCAAGGCGAGCTTTCCGGAGCATTGTCCCGGTTGCTGGCAGTGAGCGAAAACTACCCGCAACTGAAAGCAGACGCTGGTTTTCGCGATTTGCAGGCGCAACTGGAAGGCACCGAAAACCGCATCGCAGTGGCGCGCAACCGTTACATCAAGTCAGTGCAGGAATTCAACGTCACGGTACGCTCTTTCCCTTCTAACCTGACGGCGATGGCATTCGGATACAAAGAGAAGCCTAATTTTACGGTCGGAAATGAAAAAGAAATCGCTAAGCCACCCGCCGTAGATTTTGGAGCGGCGCCTACTGTTCCCTCAAGTGGGCCTCAAGGAGCGGCTAAATGACGACGATGCGCAAGACAAGCGCAACGGCATTGTTTGTCGTTATTCTTTGCTGGTCTTTCCTCGTGGGTGCTCAGGTCGCAGTCCCTCCCCTGACCGGCCGGGTCACTGACCAGACCGCTACGCTCACCGCAGACCAGACTGCAAGTCTTGAGCAAACTTTACGGGCGTTTGAAGCCAAAAAAGGCACTCAGCTCGCACTTCTCATTGTCCCCACCACCCAGCCGGAAGCGATCGAACAATATGCTTTGCGTGTTGCGGAGCAATGGAAGTTAGGTCGAAAAAATGTGGATGACGGCGCAATCCTGGTCATCGCCAAGACCGACCGAACGCTTCGCATCGAAGTTGGCTACGGACTTGAGGGCGCACTCAATGACGCCACCAGCAAGCGCATCATCAGCGAGATCATTACGCCACGTTTCAAGCAAGGAGACTTCTATGGTGGCATTGCTGCTGGGCTCAACCAGATGATCCAGGTAGTTGATGGCGAGCCGTTGCCGGCACCCAAAGGACGACCTATCGGCGGTAGTGCAGATATTCGGCAGTATGGTCCGTTGGTTTTTATTCTTGCGCTCGTGATAGGTAGAGTGCTGCGCCCAGTTCTGGGCAGATTTCCAGGCGCCCTCATCACTGGCGGGGTTGTGGCTATTATCGCGTGGTTGGTTGCCGGCGCAGTGTTCATCGCGTTGGGCGCAGGCGTGATGGCGCTTTTGTTTACGTTGGTAGGCGGTGGTATGGGCGGATATGGAATGGGAGGACATCGTGGAGGATTCGGTCGAGGCGGTGGTGGCTTCGGCGGAGGCGGAGGCGGAGGCGGGTTTGGCGGCGGCGGCGCCTCGGGGAGGTGGTGACGATGAATATCATACGCATTATGAAACACCTCGTGATGACCCACTGGGAGGTCACCCGGGCATTCCCTCGCAAAACGATGTTCGCGATCGAGCAAGCGATCAAAGCCGGTGAGACCGCACATGTCGGAGAAATTTGTTTCGTCGTGGAGGGCGCACTGGACAGCACGCCGCTTTTCAAAGGCCAATCCGCGCGAGAACGCGCTGTTGATGTGTTTTCGCAACTGCGTATATGGGACACCGCCCACAATAATGGTGTGCTGATTTATCTTTTGCTCGCTGACCGAGACGTGGAGATTGTTGCCGATCGCGGAATTCACGCGAAGACGGGCTCTGAAGAATGGCAAAGCATTTGCCGCCAGATGGAAGCTGCATTTAAACACGGTAATTACGAAGACGGCGTGGTTAGCGGTATTCAGACGGTTACACAGCATCTGATGACGCACTTTCCCGCTGTCGGCGGTCACCGGAATGAATTGCCGGATACACCTGTAGTGCTCTGAGCCCTCCATTGCGGACACCCACCAAAACCTCAAACACACTCAGCCAAGGAACAGAACATGACCCTCCAGCCGGATCAACATGACGCTGTAGTCGCTGTATTTGCTCACCATCAGGATGCGGAGGACGCTGTCCGCAAACTGGCTGGCAGTGGTTTCGACATGACGCATTTTAGTATCGTCGGACAAGGTTTTCATTCCGAAGAGACGGTTATGGGCTTCTACAACGTCGGCGATCGAATTAAATTTTGGGGCAAGAAGGGCGCATTTTGGGGCAGTCTGTGGAGCCTGTTCTTCGGCGGAGTATTTCTGACCATCCCTGTGATCGGGCCTGTCATGGTGCTGGGTCACCTGGCTGCAATCGTCGTTGCCGCTGTTGAGGGTGCCATTCTGGTTGGCGGATTGAGCGCGCTTGGCGCAGCGCTTTACAGCATAGGCATTCCGAAGGACAGCGTCATCCAGTACGAACAAGCCGTCAAAGCTGATGGATTCCTTGTTGTAGCACATGGAGGCACGGACGAGATGGCAAGATCCAAGGCGATCCTTGAGTCAAGCAATCCGGCAAGTATTGATCTGCATGAGAATGTGAAGACCCATGCAGCAGGCTAAAAGCGTATTAACGCGATGGTTGTATTCATGACTATGAAAAGGAGCATCACCATGCAAAATCAAACGTTGAACGTAACAGGTATGACGTGTGGCGGCTGCGTCACCAAAGTGGCAAACGCGCTGAAAGCAATTTCCGGAGTCGATGACGTAGTCGTGTCGCTCTCGACTGGCGAGGTTGCGGTACGTTATGACGAGCAACTGACCTCGCCGAATCAACTGGAATCAGCCGTGAAAGGCGCGGGCTATGGTCTGGGCATGGCTAAGGCCACGTCCAGTCATCAATCCAAGGGCGGCTGCTGCGGTTAACTCGCCCCAATGATACTCAGCAACCGGACCGCAGGCATGACTCGATCGCCTGCGGTCACATGAGGCCATCATCGTGCGCTCAACCGGTTTCCCCGTCGCGACTATGGCCACGCTGATGCTTGGCGTGTTTACTGTATCGGTTGGCTTTGGAATCATGCTTCCACTTTTACCCTACCTGATTGAGCGACTCCTGGGCGCGGGAGGTGATGCTGTTCAGGTTTCCCGGCACACGGGACTACTGACGGCTGTGTATACCTTCTCTCTTTTTCTATTCGCCCCCTTGTGGGGTCGACTTTCCGATCAACGCGGCCCACGTGGTGTGCTGCTTATTGGACTCCTCGGTTTTGGCGTAACCATGTTGGTTTTCTCGTTTGTTGAGAGTCTCGTCGCTTTATACACCGAGCGTTTTCTGAGTGGGATGTTCGCCGCAGCGGTGACGCCCGTAGCTGCGGCGGTGATAGGAAGCGTCACGACGACTGAACAGGGGCGAGCCCGTCGGCTTGCGTTCGTCAGTGTGACCGGAATTGGCGGCTTCCTGCTTGGGCCGATGCTTAGCGTGTTCGTAACGCGATTTTCTGCCGCTACCTTCAATCTCGCCTTGCCGCCCGGATCCGTCGCGATTCCGCTCGCGGCAACAGCGCTGCTTGCCTTTCTTGTGGCCAGCTCAGTCGCGTTTTCAGTGCCGAATGATCAAGTCCATAGTCGGCCACCGAAGACCGCTAGGGCCTCGGGCGATCAGAAAGCATGGCTCGTACCGAAACTCCTTGTCCTCACTTTTATCGTGTCAGTAGGGGTAGGGGTCTTCGAGGTCGGGCTCGCACTGCGTGGCAAACAGGAACTCGGCTTGAGTCCCTATCAGATTGCCCTCATGTTTACCGAGTGCAGCTTGGTTATGTTTGTGATGCAGGCAATCGCATTTTCGCCCTGGTTCAAGCCGGACACCACTCGCTGGCTTATCGCGCCCGCGCTCTCTGTGCTGGCTGCCGGATTGTTTCTCGTGCCATGGGCATCTGATTTTAAGTTGATGCTGGTCGTGATCGGTGCGGTTGCGGCCAGTGCTGGCATTCTGTCGCCGATCCTTACGTACTGGATCTCGGCCAAAGCCGGAAGCGCGCAGGGCTGGGAACTTGGCAAGCAAACGGCATCATCTAGTCTTGGGACAACCTTGGGGTCCGCTGCGGGTGGAGTCCTCTACAGCACTGTCTTTCTGCCAGACACCTCTTTCTTCTTGAGCGCGAGCCTTGCAGTGCTGGGTTTCCTGTTAAGCCTCGGGTTGCCGCGTTTACTCATGACTTCCACTCTATGCTCTCGTCCGATACCCGTGAGATTTAGCACGAAAAAATGAACATGAGAAAAGCGCCGAAGTCCGGTTTTTCCTCGCAGAAAAAATGCGCTGATCCCGCTCACGAATTGATGCACAGTGGAATGTTTGTGATGCTGGAGTTCGGATGTTCGAGTAACAATCCAGGGGCTGTCGGCTAAACCTGTACTTATTCAGACAACGTAAACCTGCTTTGCGTAAACGGTCCTTGTTTACTCAAAAACAGGTTTACTCTCTGATGACGAGATAACTTGATTTGAACGGTCGGAGAAAAATGATCCGTATCCACGCAGTTTTTGCAGTGAGCTAAGTAACGCAGCGGTAACAAATAATCCGCAGCTCTTGGCTGTAAGAAGTTCACACCTGCGATCCCCCCTATTCAGATCTCGCGCCAGAAATCATCCCGCGCAACACGGCCGAACTCTGCGAGATCGGTATGCTGCTCATCAAACATAGTATTTTGTAATCGCAGGCGGCGGAGGTGGCTCAGAGTGTGAAAAAAGCAGAATTCACACAAAGCGATTTTGTACCGTTCTCCATCATGCTGAGAGCCATATCCCCAACTTGCTTGCAATGTCCCAAACTCCGCCCCGCCATCTTCGGCACAGGTGCTTTCGGCACAAACATCGCATAGAACGTCGATTACGATTTCAACTGGCCGGACAGCCCTAATTTTCATCACTTCTCCAAACTCTATCCGTAATTTTGATCCCTAGTCTCGGTGGTTGCCGATGTCTCTGCGTTTTTTGAGACCAAATTGCACGCAGCACTAGTAGCTAAAAATTGTCGACGTTGAGATGAGCGGTGCACCGGACTATGATCCAACCCCGTGTTTTCAATTGCGTACCTTTATTGCCACATAGCTCACACAATGTTCGTGAAACGGCCTCAGACATACTGATAACTCCGTCGCAATATGCATCCCCGCCTTGTCTATAAAAGCGCATCAGACCGAATTTTGATTTCACTTGGAGTGCTTCGAGTTGAGGTACGCCTGGGGTTGCGTCGATGTGCACCTGAATCTGTTTGCAAGTTGCGGCTAGTAACGCAAGCCATCCATCCGGTATTTCGAAGCCACGAAACGTATCTGTGAAAATGGATGGGTACTGTTCGTTGAGTGAGTCCTTAGTTATCTCGTTCATTTGATTTCTCCGGGGAATCGTTTCTAATCTGACGTTTTTATACTACACGTAGCGGTGTCTATCCCGCGCTGATGTCTCGATAAAGCACATAAGGTATAGGGATACCCGGTGGTCGCTTGTCATCAGAGTAAAAAACGCGCCCGTTTGCAGTAAGAAACTCGTACGAATTTTTTGGCGCACTAGTTGAGCGGATGTAGGAGGTTTTTTTGATCTCGATGACCACATCTGTCACCAGCTCCATAGAGCCATTTGTGTCGCTGAGGGCGGCGACGCAAATCCGCTTCACCCACCAGCCCGTTCTATCAGCGCCTTGACAGTCCAGTGCCTCAATATCGTTAGGAAGCGCAAGCCCCCAAAGGGCATTTCCCGCTCTGTCATGCTCCTGGGCATAGACTTTGTGCGCGAGCAGTATGAACGATGGTTCAGTCATAGTGAAAAAGCGATGGTGTACAACGCCGTCCTCGCGATGGTCCCCACCGACGCGGCCTTGCTCGTGGATCAGAAACATATAATATTGCCTTAACTAATGCGGATGTGACATTGATGTCACATCAATATTCTCTCTTTTCTGATGTCATGTAAAGATTTTGCGGCTTTAAAAAATGGAAAGCACAAACGCTTTCGGCGAGGCGCTACGATCTTTGCGTCTCCGGCAAGGGCTAAGCCAGCAAGATTTTGTACGCGTGGTTTCACGTGAGCACCTATCAAGGCTTGAGCGGGGAGTTAGCCAGCCCAATCTGCAACTGATTCGCGATCTCGCGGGTGTGCTCGGAATTCACCCCATTTCGTTGCTCGCCAAAGCGTTCGAGCGCGCTGGCGATGCATCAGAGTTGCGGGATCTGATGGTCACCATAGCGAGCGATCTAGGAATAGACCTAGACCAGTAGACTGCTATGAGGCAGGTTCGGATTGATTAGGGTGTTTCTTTCGGAGCACTTCCTGATGTGAGGTGCTGTCTGCTTGCCAATGAATGCCTAGGTGATTTCGCCTCCTACCTCGAAAAACACAGTTGCACCAATGCCGACAGCCACTCCTGCAAAACTGCGCCCGCGCGTGAGAGCGTTATTCATGGATCGCCGGGCTTCGACGTGTGCTTAACTTGGAGAGGGGCCGGGGCTGTTTGAAACGATCAACCAGCATCTGGCCAGTCGTGGTCTGCTGCTCAAGGAAGGCATTATCGTCGATGCCACCTTGATTGCCGCCCCGCCCTCGGTCAAGAACCGAGACGGTAAGCGCGATCCTGAGATGCTTCAGGCCAAAAAAGGCAATCAGTGGCACTTCGGTATGATGGCCCACATTGGTGTTGACGCCACGTCCGGGCTGGTGCGCAGCCTGGTAGGGACGGCCGCCAACGTGGCAGATGTCACTCCGGTCGACAAACTGCTGCACGGTGCCGAACCCTATGTCTCGGTATGTTTTAGATACACCAGTGCAGCCAAGCCACCGGAGCATGCTGAACGGGACGTTATCTGGTCGATTGCAGCACGGCCAAGCAGCTACAAGCATCACGGTGTGGCTTATGCGAAGCTCGGGTCAGGCGGTGAGGGTGTATTCAGCACATTTGAGGACTTGTTCGGAGAGTCCCTAGGGATGGGCTTGGCGCTTCTTCATCTGCTTTAGCCAAATTGATTAACCCAAGAATATTTCGACCCTAACGGTCGGGTCTATATCAGTAAAGTCGAGCGTGGACTCCATTCCCCATCATTCGAAAAGGTCGTGGAGTTGTGCAAGCGTCTGGAGGTATGACCCTCACTGCTGGTGACGCTTGGCCTTCATTACCCCAGGGACCAATAGCTCATCGGGTCTGGTTGATGAACTAACGCTTCGGCTGGAATCCTTAGGCCACCTCCGGCCCCTTCAACATCCGGTGACGGCTGTTCCGAGCATCGCTGGTTGAGCTGACGTCAGAGAGATCTCTCAGCCCGAATCAGTACATGATGGCGTTCAGCTAGGATCAATACGCGTCTGCTGTTTGCCAGGCCTGATGGGCACAACGTTATGGATTTTTCGAAGTTGCTCCTCCACATTGTCAAGCTGGACCAAAAGCATCAACTCACGAGCCAATGACGCCTTGTACTTGTCTTCAAAATCGTCAGATTCAGCTTTCGCCTTCGCAGTTTTGGCCCTAGCGGTGCGGACGTCCAGTACCCCTGGTGCGGTCAGCTCTTGTTGGCGCTTAGACTGCCGCTTGGTTTCTTCGATGAGATTGGCATACACAGACCGGCTTTTCTTGATGCTCCCTTCTGTTTTGCCCGCCTCCAGTGCAACCGCGTTCAGCGTGATTTTGGTGCCCTTAGGCAGGATCTTCCCTGCGCCGTTGACGAGACGCTCCAAGGCCTCGTAATAGGGCAGCAATGTGGGGGTCCGTTCATAGTGTTCTAGCATGGCTACTTCCTACCAATAACCGATCAATTCATGCGTTGGCTCTGTACCGAGCATAGCGAAGGCGAACCATCGGGGCTATGGCTCCTTGGTAGCCAGACGATCATAAGTCGCCTTGTAATCCTCCAGATTGCGCACCTCAGCCTTGTACTCGATGGTACCGGGCGTCAGTTCGGCGATATCCCACTCAATCAATTCGATGGTCTCGATCAAGCGAGAGGGGATGATGGTGGCATCTTTGCATCCGATGCATGTCGTGAAATTGGCATGTGCACGCTTGTCACATGGTCCAGTGGAGGTGCAGCCACCAAGCGGGGTCTGTTGATATGCAAGCAAACCACGTTTGACCTTGTGAATAATTTCCTCAGCGGTCTCATACCGCCACACAGATTCACGGGTTTGCATGATTCGCTGACCATGGAATCCATGAAGTCGTTCGGTGGCGCGAAGCACGTCTCTGACATACACAGCTGCGTCAGCCGCCTGCTTAGCCGCCTTCATCTCATCAGCTAATTTTGGATTCAGAATCTTGAGCATGTAATTGCTAGCTGAACACCCTTTCATGTAGTAGATACTCATCACTTTGGTGAGATGATGGAGTAGTCGTTTGAGAGATGGCAGGGTAATGAGCCCCGTTTGTCCCGCGAATACCGCTATCGATCTGCGGAATTGATGAGATGTCAATCGCCAGGGTTTACCTTTCTTGAAGCGTGAGTCTGCGCGCCAGTTTCTGACCGGATCAATCATTTCCAGCTCTACGATGTCGTCTTCAGTAAGATAAATTGGTGGCAGTTTATGTTCCAACCACTTACGTGTTATTTGAGTTTGGGTGGCCTCACCACAATTGGAAATAGGCAGCGCCGCGACACCTACCATCAAGCGGTCTCGAAGAATCGGATTTCTTACATAAGGTGCTATTACCTTGTTGATAGAAGTAAGGACATTAATAGGTTGCAATACCGCATCGGTGGTAATCCACTTCTCGACGACAGGTGAACTGTTAAGCTTTGTCGAGATCCCAAGAACGTAAACGGCCTCATTGTTCCATCCGCGAACAGGTTCAACGCAGTCTGTTGTGAGCGACAGTGCCTCTTGGTCTCTCATGAGAGTGAACATATGGATCAGGGATCGAGAGCAATGCTGCGTCAAGGATATAAAGCCAGCAACATTTACAACATGCTTCCATTTATATTTATGAGCTAGGTGCTCCAAGTTGTGGTCTTTGATGGATTCAATAAACAGCTTTGCGGAATGCTTGAAGTTATTTCGAGTGCGTTCTGGAATCAGTTTGTGTTTCTTTTTTGTATCTTCGGAGAAAGATGGCCCTCGCGCATAAAATGGGTTTTCGTTCGCTTGGGTAATGAAAGAGACCAGGTTGTGTTCATTTTTCTGGAAGTCGTTCAACACGTCTTTGTATTGGTTGTGTTTTAACCAGAGGATTCGGCTTGGTATTACTGGGGTCTGATTCGAGGTAGATGAGCTTTCCTTAGCTTTGCTATTGGTGATGGAGATAGTACTGCCGCCAATCATAAAGCCAAGCTCTTCAGGATTGACTTTGTTGAGCGTCGAAAAAATAGTTTTAAGCTGTTTGATAACTGTTTTTGGAGCGAGATCTATAAATGATTTAAGGTTTGTGGAAGACTCTAGTAAATCCTTGAGTCTCAGATCCGCATGGTCTGCAAAACGACATATTGAAGAGAACACATTCATGTTTGTTTGCATTGTGGAGAGTCGGATTTCTTTGCCGGACTTCGATTGTGGAGAGAACATTCTTATTATGAATAATTTTTTACATAATTCGACATTTTCCGCATTGTGTAGTGCGGGTTTTATAAGCCCAGAAAAACTAACGTTTGGGTTATCAGTTGAGGCGTAAGCGTACTGTGAAAAATGCCATTCATTGTGCTCAAACAGTGACAGGGGGTTGCCTTGACTGTCCCTAGAGACGATAAGGCCTGGTCCGATTCTACCGAATGACATACCAAAATAAGCATCGGTCGCTAACTGATGATAGTTCGATGGATGCAAATTAAAAACGCTAGGCTTTTTCATCTCGAAGACCCTATATTGAGAAGGCGTTGATACTGACGGTTCCAGTAGGGGGTAAGCTTATATTCTGAGGTGATCTCTTCTGAGATTGTGTTCACTAGGGTTTTAATCTCTGGCCGATCTAGCAGTAGTTGTTCCATTATCATGTCTATTCGCAATATGGCCCCGCCATGAGTTTTCTGAAACTGCTCGGCATCTTCGCATAGCGCTATATATTCGTGGATAAAAAATCGCATGCTTAAGATCTTCCTAATGCTCTCTTCGTCAACATGTGTTTGGAAGTGAACGCAGAAAATACAGCCTACAAAGCTGTTGCAGTTAGGCTCGTAGCCAGAAGGTGCTTCAATTTCAGGTTTTGGACTGCCGCTGTCTAAGCAGTCTCCTGCCGGTGTTTGTTCGCCATTATAGTTTTCAAGTAAGTTGGTGAGCCGATTTAGCATTGCCGAAATTTCATCGATGGCTGATTTTTCGTGGCCATCAGCATAACTTTTACGTATGGATTGTTCGCCACTTTGCATAATTGCTGATACGACTTGGATAGGGTAATTTTGTGCAAGCAAGTAACTGCTTTTATACTTTCTAAGCTCGCGATAACCCAGTCCTTTATGGTTTGGGGCTATGGTGTCTTTAATGGTTTTGTTGAAGCGAGCAATAGCGTTATATTGTAACATTGAAGTTGTGAGGTGTGAGTCCTTGAGATAGGATCTCATCCCGACAAAGAGATATGGATGCTCAGTTCGCTCGCAAATGTAGTCTCGTAGTTTTAGGAACAATTTAAAATCTTTGATGAAGGTTTTTTTTATCTCGATTTTAATGTTGCGTCCTGCGGCCCGGTATTTGATAGTTTGGAATCCGTGATTTTTTGAACTTTTCACAGCAAAATTCCCCGTCCAGGGAAGATTACGCACCTGTTCCTCGTTGAATGCCGTGTTAGCCACAAACAGCGACAAGAATGCATCGTGACTTAGTTTGGCAAGTTCCAAGCGTTTGGAATGTCTGAGGTCGCTATTTGATGCTTGTAGCACGCGGCGCTTTATTTCCAGTTGATATCGAATCGCACCGTCTTTGTTAGCGGTATGCGACCTAATTTTGCAATCCTCGAAAGTGCGTAATCCGCCACGTTCATAGTCCCAATATATGCTGCTCATTATTTTCTTTCTGGTAACAGCCAACAATGCTGATGTCGAAATTACATATTCCGCAGGCATCAAAAGTACGCGCTGGTCAAGAAACATTACGGTAAAAGGAAATTTTTTGAATTCAAGAATAAAAGCTGTGATGTCCCTAAAAAGAAAATCACACAACGTCAGGTGTGAGGCCATATCTTCTTGCGACGGTGTCAGCGTAGTATTAGTGTGGCCGCCGGAATAAGGAATACGAGGGACATCAACGGAGAAATTAATATTTGAGTTTGGAAAAATTTCCCAGCCCGCTTTTTGAACTTCGGTCTGTAAGTTGTAAAAATGCTGTGGTTTGCTTGTCCCTGTTGCGAGTCTTTGAAGTAAGTTATGACTGAATTTTTTCAGAGCGGAATGAAATGCACTTGCTGACTGCAATACGTCTTGACAGTCGTGTTTATCGCTCCAGTCAAGGAACATCTTAAATTTATTGCTGCTACTGTGAAAAGTGCGAATGCGGCCTCCGGAGTAGTATATTGTCGCTTTGGCGCTCAACCAGTTCCGTAAGGCGTGGCTCCGCTCAGGGCGCAATGTACTTTGGTCCACTTTGAGGACTACATTTTTTTTATAAGAAACGCGACTTGTATAGCAAAGTGCACCCAAATCGACTTGGCGTCTATCTTGGTATTCCACTATCAATGATTCGAAGGGATGTGAATCCATCTCTTGATGGAATTGTTCAATGTCTACCTGTTCAGTTATCAAAGCGTGAATTTGGCGGGTCTTCGAGTCCATACTTGCTCCTTTGAGCTATGACGATGTCGCGCAAGTGGTCCTCGAACTCGGATTGAGCTTGAGCCACTAGACTATGGGTCTCTCTGAATTTCAGATACCGCATGGTCACAACTATGCTATTTTGATTTAGCCTGGATTTTACTAGGTCGATAAGAGCCAGCTGATTTATATTGTTGTTGGGGTTTGCAAGGTAGTCTTCAATGAGGTTCATGCCGAACGTCGCTCGCAAGTCATGAAACCGGAAGTTAAAATGCTCGCCCATTCTTTTTAACTCCTCCTTTATTCGTGTCTTGAAAAACCTAATGGCTGATCCAGCTTCAGAGCTATAGTCATAAAGTTCCTTGTCTTCCTCCGCGATATAGTATGGGCGGCCTGTTCTAGTGGTGAAAAGGTATTGGCCATCCAATCCCTTAATTCTAGATTTCATCATTCTCTCCTTATAACGTTCCGAATTGATGTAGATGCTTAACTGATTATGCAGCCAGCCAGGTATTAAAACTGTTTGTGCTTTCTGGCCTTTAGCTTCAACTGAACTACCCATGCCTATTTTGAGTCCTGTAAGAGTTTTATCATCCTTCTCTGTTAAGTTTTGTTTTATAGAGTGGTGCCTCAGGGTCAAAATGGATTGGATTCTCATGCCGGTAACAAGAGCGATTACATGCACTAATAGCATTTCTGGGTTGTCTAGGTTTACAAGCGCCTTCATTAGGGAGGTCTGATTATCTCGACTGATTGGGTAGAGCTTGCCTCCATCTTCTATGTATTCCCCCGTAGATATACTTTGTGCGTTTTTAAAAGTTAAGTCGGTACATAGCTGAGCCTTTGTATGGCGAAATCCAAAACGGTCCTCGTAACTGATGTTTCGGATTTTTGATGTCCACATACTTTGCTGTGGCTTGAAATTTCTTGTTTCAGTTAACCATCTATACAGTCCAATCATACTGCTAATCTTTCTATTTGCAGTAAGTCTGCTGAGTTCGCCTCGTTTAATGGAGTTTTGCAGTGTTATCTTGTACCGATAGGTCGGGCGCCTGAACGAAGGGCCCTCGAAGTCCAGAAAGTCTTTGTTACTGTCTCTCATGGCATTCATGAAATGAGCTAGATCCCCCGCGATGTTTGAAGCCGTGGTAGATTTTGTCCCTTGCTGTAGTGCTCGTTCATAAAGGTACAAAGTTCCCTCTTTCCACAGGCTGCCATCGGGCTTGAGCATGACGTATGCCCTTGGGATGCTTTCAGGGGAAAAGGGGACCGAGGTAATGGCGTAGGGAGGGACCCTGATCTCACCTGAGTCTTCACCATCCAACCAGTCTATGGCCTTGTCATTCGCCTGCGCCCGAGCCCAGACGCGGACATTGGTAAGACAGATTTTTTCGAATCTGTTGGGTTTCAGTTGGGGTATCGATTCCATGGGCGAGATCTCATGAGCGGTGTCTGTCCATTTAAGACCAGCTCACGAAATCTGTCCAGAAACTGGAACTCACGCGTAGTTCTGCACTTTGACCGTGTGCAGCGTGATGTCGACCACATCACCGTCGGCACCGACTTGCGGCATTTCGATCCAGTCGCCGACCCGCAGCATGTCGTTGCTGGTCAACTGCACGCTGGCGACGAATGACAGCAGGGTGTCTTTGTAGACCAACAGAATCACTGCCGACATTGCGCCCAGACCCGACAACAGCAGCAGCGGCGACCGGTCTATCAGCGTCGCGACGATAATGATTGCGCCAAAAATGTACAGAATCATCTTCGCCAGTTGCACGTAGCCTTTAATCGAGCGGGTGCGGGCGTGATCGGTGCGGGCGTAGATATCCAGCAGGGCATTGAGCAGGGCGCCCAGGGCCAGCACCTGGAACAGGATGGTGAACGCCAGCGCCACATTACCGAGGAAGTGCTTGCTGGCATTGCTCAGTTCCGGCACCAGGTTCAGGCCGAACTGGATGACCAGAGAGGGCACCATCTGCGCCAGCCGATGAAAAAGCTTGTTGTGCAGTAAATCGACAATCCAGTGCATAGCCGGTTGTCGGCCCAGTAATTTGGCCATGTGCAGGATAACGAAACGCGCCACTCGGCCTAGCGCGAGCGCGACAACCAACAGCAGTACCAACCCCAAACCAGCATGCAATACAGGGTGTTGATCGAGCATGCCCCAGAGTTCCTGGGTGCGTAGCCATACCGTTTGAATGTCCATGGGCGCGAGTGATAGTCCTGTCATTAGGGTCAGCAATTAGAACATTCCTGCCCCCTGATCGTCCGTCGTGTGCAAATCGAGTAACAAAAAACTCACCTTTTATTAAAGAAATAGCCCTTATGTCGTAAAGAAACTCGGCCTCGGCGCTCGAAACCGTTAGGCTATGCGACTGTTTTTTTGTTTTTCGTCGAGGTAGCACCCGTGTTTTCCCAATTCGCCCTGCACGAACGCCTGCTTAAAGCCGTGGCCGAGCTTAAATTTGTCGAGCCTACGCCTGTGCAAGCAGCAGCCATCCCGCTGGCGCTGGAAGGGCATGACCTGCGGGTGACTGCCCAAACCGGCAGCGGCAAAACTGCGGCTTTCGTGCTGCCAATCCTCAATCGCCTGATGGGCCCGTCCAAGGTTCGCGTCGACATTCGCGCAGTGATTCTGCTGCCGACCCGCGAACTGGCGCAGCAGACCCTCAAGGAAGTCGAGCGGTTCTCCCAGTTCACGTTCATTAAATCCGGCCTGATCACTGGCGGTGAGGACTTCAAGGTCCAGGCTGCCATGTTGCGCAAGGTTCCGGACATCCTGATCGGCACCCCTGGGCGCCTGCTGGAGCAACTCAACGCCGGTAACCTGGACCTGTCGCAGGTTGAAGTGCTGGTGCTTGATGAAGCCGACCGCATGCTCGACATGGGTTTTGCCGAAGACGTCGAACGTCTGGCCGGCGAGTGCAAGAATCGCGAGCAAACCCTGCTGTTCTCGGCAACCACCGGCGGTGCCGGCCTGCGCGAAATGATCAGCAAGATCCTGACGGATCCACAGCACCTGCAAGTCAATAGCGTGAGTGAGCTGGCTGCGGGTACGCGTCAGCAGATCATCACTGCCGACCACAACAGCCATAAAGAGAAGATTGTCCATTGGCTGTTGGCCAACGAGACGTATCAAAAAGCTATTATCTTCACCAACACCCGCGCCATGGCCGACCGCCTTTATGGTCGTTTGGTCGCGCTGGAGTACAAGGCATTTGTTCTGCACGGCGACAAGGACCAGAAAGATCGCAAGCTGGCCATCGACCGACTGAAGCAGGGCGGCGTGAAGATCCTGGTAGCCACTGATGTGGCGGCCCGTGGTCTGGACGTTGAAGGTCTGGACATGGTGATCAACTTCGATATGCCACGCAGCGGCGATGACTACGTGCACCGTATTGGTCGTACTGGCCGTGCCGGTGGCGAAGGTCTGGCGATTTCGCTGATCTGCCATGGCGACTGGAACTTGATGTCCAGCGTCGAGCGCTATTTGAAGCAGAGCTTCGAGCGTCGTGTGATCAAGGAAGTCAAAGGCACCTACGGCGGACCGAAAAAGGTCAAGGCGTCGGGCAAGGCTGTCGGCGTGAAGAAGAAAAAGACCGGCGACAAGAAAACCGACAAGAAAGGCAGCGCGAAGGCGCCGACCAAACGCAAGATAACCAACCGGCCAAAAACCGACGCGTTGTCGCTGGTCAGTGCAGACGGCAAGGCTCCGTTGAAAAAACGCAAGCCAGAAGCGCCAGCAGCTGAGTAAGCGTTAAGCAACCCACAAAAAAACCGGCCCTTTGTGTTTTGAAGGGGGCCGGTTTTTTTATGGGCGATGCACTCGCTCTTTGTAATGGCACTTACCGGAATACAGCCGTTCAGTCCCTCAGAAAAACGAGCGCACTGCCTTGAGCGTGAACATTCCCTCGCATTGGGTATTATGCCCCGTGTAAGCACTGCAGCTGTTGCCGCTCAGGCTGGAGTCGCTGTAAGTCAGATTGAGGTCGACCCCAAACCAGGGGCGCGAGACATTCAGTGACCAGTCATTGAAGGCGCTGACCGCGCTGCCGTCGCTGATCAATTGCGGTGTATCGAACTGATGATTGGCGTACTGCACCCGGAGGCCAAGACCCAGCGGCTGAAGTGTGCCCAGGTCAACGAACAAGGTGCTGTTGCGGTTTCCGGGGTCGTTGCTCAGTGCAGCGCCAAAGCGGCTGCCCAGCACGGTCAGTCCGGCGTAGAACTGGTGGCTGTCGGTCTGGCTTGCGTCCGGGTAGGTGTAGCGGATCATCCCCAGTTCATAGCCCAGGGTTTTATCGAAGGGTTTCTTGAAGCCCAGGTACGAATCCACTTCCAGGGCAGCGCTGGAGGTGGCGCCCACGCTGGGTGACCATTGCCCCGCGTACCAGCCACTGTCGTGGGTCAGGTCCAGCCCGCCATGGAACGAACCGACACCGGTAGGCTTCACCAGGCCTTGCGCCATGCTGCGCGCCGGTGTGCTACCGAGCTTGAGGTCGAAGTCGCCGAGGTCGCGCTCCAGCAGTTGCGCGGAGGCCGACTGGCAGACCAGCAAGGCGCTGAGCGCCAGCGCTCGATAGGTGTACGTGAACATGCTTCACTCCTGAAAAAGGCGAAGGAGTGTCAGGGGTGACGTTCGCGCGCCTCTGGATTTGCGCGCAGGATCACGCGGAACCCGCGAAATAGAGCCGTGCAAGGATACCGGCGAAATACGGAAGACGCGGACCGTTCGTCGATCCGGGCGAATTGTTGTGAGATTAGAGCGCCGGAGTGATCAAGCCGTTGGCTACATGGAGGGCTTGATCGAACGACGGGTAACCGCTCTTGGCGACATCCAGGTCGGCATAGTCGGCGCGGTACTGTTCGGCTTTTTTGGCGTCGCTGCTGGCCAGTTGCTGGGCGAGCAGGGCGATTGCCAGTGGATGATTACGCTTGGCTGCCAGTTCGAGCAGGTCGATGGCTTCAGCGTTATCGCTGTTCGCACGCAGCAACAGGACGGCCTGATAAAACTCTGCTTCACCGCTTCTATCCTGGCTGGCCGCGCGCTCGAGCAATGCCTTGGCCAGTTCGATATTGTCGCTACCGCCTGCGCTGATCATCAGCTTGGCCTGGAGCATGTCGTTCTGATAAAGCAGATGCGCTGAGCGACAGGGGGTGTCGCTGGACGGTTCGTCGAAGCGGGTTGAGGTGTCGCAACGATGTGATGCACAACCACCCAGGCAAAGCAGTGCGCAGAAAAGCATCCATTTGTTCATAGTGGATTCCGCGGAAGGAACTGACCGTCAGGTCATCATCCTGCCTGTCCCGCTACGGCTGTGCAACGTAGCTGTATCAAAGGGCAAGGCAACGCTTGAGAAAAAGATCATGCAACGAAGGATCGATAGCCCTAGCGCCTTGAAAAACAAAGCGCATAGAGATCGACAACTGGGGCGGGGGTATTACTTCTTGCCGAGGGTGATTTGCTTGGACGGGCCGAAAGTCTGGCCGCTGACGCCTTTAGCAATCTCTTGAATCTGACCGCCAGATTTCAGGAACGTAGCAATCTGTGCGTTGATCGAGTCGCTGGTCTCAACGGCTGGAGCTGCCTTTGGTTTCGAGTTGGATGCTTTTACGCGCATGGCTTCCATTAACCTATGTAAAATTCAATACGGCCAGCAATTGTATATGAAATGCTTGACAATTGCTTGGTAAATATAGCTCTGAAACGCATGGGTTTGGGCCTCTCCTGTTGGACAGGTTGTCACGGTATTTGGCCGCAACTGACTGTTTTAACTGAGAAGTTATTTCATGAGCGGATTTACCTGGAATAGAGCGGTGGGGCCAGGGCCTCTATTGATCTGACGAGCGGAGGCGCGGGACGCTCGGCGTTATGAGCAAATCATTGATTGTTATAGTCTTTCTGATCGGCCTCGCGCCTCGTCGGCGGGAGCCGCGAACACAATGGCAAACTCGGGTAGAATGCCGCCCACGTAATGAGGGTATTTGGAAATGGCTTTAGTCGGGCGCTACAACAGCTTGCAAGTGGTAAAACACACTAACTTTGGTTTGTATCTGGACGGCGCTCAGGACGGCGAAATCCTCCTGCCCAATCGCTATATCCCGAAAGATATTCCCAGCGAAGATGAAGACTGGCTCAATGTCTTCGTTTACCTGGACAGTGACGACAAGCTGATTGCCACCACTGAGAAACCCAAGGTCCAGGTCGGTGAGTTCGCCAGCTTGAAAGTCCTTGAAGTGAACAGCATTGGCATTTTCCTTGATTGGGGCCTGTCCAAGGATCTGTTGCTGCCTTACTCCGAAGAAAAGCATTCGTTGCAGGCTGGCGATTATTGCGTGGTCCACGTTTATCTGGACAAGCACACGCGCCGGATCACCGCTACCGCCCGGCTGGATCGCTATCTGGACAAGACGCCCGCCGATTATAAGGTCGGACAAGAAGTCAATTTGCTGGTGGCTGAAGCGACGGACATGGGCTTCAAGGCCATTATCAACAACAAGCATTGGGGCCTGATTCACAAGAACGAAGTGTTCAAATTCTTGCGCCCGGGCAAAGAAGAGAAAGGCTTCATCAAAGAAATTCGCGCGGACGGCAATATCAGCCTGAGCCTGCAACCGGTGGGTGAGGAAGCGGCCAGCAGTCTGAACTCGAAGATCCTCACCAAGTTGCGGGAAAACAACGGCGTGCTGCCGGTCAGCGATAAGAGCGATCCGCAAGTGATCAGCGGCTTGTTCGGGGTCAGCAAAGGTAACTTCAAGAAAGCGATTGGTGCGCTGTACAAGCAGGGCCAGATCGTTATTCACGCGGATCGCATCGAGCTGGTCTGAAGGCTCAGCCTTTCCGAACGCAATGCCGACAGGCCACGGTGTGGCCCTGCAGTGCGTTCGGTCCGCGGCCCATTCGAGGAAAAAGCCCAAGCCGTCGGCTCAATCTCACAGGGATGTCTCGTGGGGCCTATTTCTGCACGAAGGACGCGAACGGCACATTGGCACCCGCAGGGCGAACGTCTTTAAGGAACGAGTCCTTGTCGGCGCTCAGTTCCAGGCTGAGGCTCGAGTTGCGTTTGTCCTTGTTGCGGACCACCAGGCCTTCCATATGATCGCGCAGATACACCGTTGGCACTTTCAAGTGCAGCAGTTCATCGGTGCTCGGTGTGTGCAGTAGCAAGTGCACCCACTCGTATTGACCGATCTTCAGGCGGCTCATGGGCAGGTCAAACCACCAGATGTTCTTGTTGGTGTTCAGCACCGTGAAATGGGTGTTGTTGACACCGAGCACGGCACCGCCGAGTTCCTGGTTCCTACGAGCGATGGCCAGCTTTTTATCGAGTTTCATAACGTTCCTGTGGATCTGTGTGTACAGCGCGGTGGCCTTGACCACCACAGCCTGACTGCGTTGCGCATTCTCGGGGGTTGTCGCGCAAACTTAAAGTTAAACCTGCATTACGCGGTGAAATGGCCGGGTTTTAGAGCATTGAGTCTGCGACGAACGGAAAGACCGACTGGGAAATTTTTTGAAACTCTGCGCGACGGAGGTGGGTCAATCCTTATGTCGAGGTTATGACGCTTATTTTCCTACCCTGGAGAAACACCATGAGCAGCAGTGGCGATAAAATCAAAGGCATGACCAACGAAGCAGTGGGTAACGTCAAGCAAGGCATTGGCAAAGCCACTGACAACCCGAAACTCAGGACTGAAGGCAAGGCCCAGGAAATCAAAGGTAAAGCCCAGGAAGCCGTAGGCAAAGCAAAGGATGCGGTGAAAAAGGGTGTCGATAAAATCTGAGTATGTAAGTGAGCTAGCAGTGAATCGCAACGGTCATCTTTTGATGGCCGTTGCTCTATCTGATCACGCTGTTTACAGGGCTTGAGTAATGGGCCGAATAACCGGAAAAGGATTGATACCTCTTTGGCGTCGCCAATTGGGCTACCTTAAGGTAGAACGCCTGCCTGTGGACAGAAAGGCTGAGCAGTTGAAGCGCCCACCTATCGATCAATGAAGTCGGCTTGAGTTGTAGGGTAAGGAGATACGATGATTTTTCCGGAGTTGCGCCAGCTTCCATTGGGTAAGGTGATGGTGCATACCGTCAACGAGTTCATTAATGATGAAATGTCGACCTATGCGTCGGCATTAGCGTATCAAATGCTGTTTTCGCTTTTTCCGTTTCTGTTGTTTCTCATCGCCCTGATCGGCTTTCTGCACCTGCCGGACTTTTTCTCCTGGCTGCGCCTGCAATCGGAACTGGTGTTGCCGCCACAGGCGCTTGAGCAGGTTAATCCAGTGATTGATCAGTTGCAGCAGTCCAAGGGCGGGTTGCTGTCGGTCGGTATCGTTATCGCGCTATGGACCGCCTCGGCGGGTGTGCGCTTGATGATGAGTGCCATGAACGCCGCCTACGATGTGGTGGAAGGGCGGCCAATCTGGAAGCGTTTCCCTCTGTCGATTCTCTACACCGTGGGTATTGCCGGAATGTTGCTGGCCGCCGCTGCGTTCATGGTCACCGGACCGCAAGTGATGAACTGGCTGGCCGGGCAGATCGGCATGGAGGACTTTATCGTCACCTTGTGGACCGTCCTGCGTTGGCCCTTGATCATCATGTTGTTGATGGTGGCGGTGGCGTTGATTTACTACGTCATGCCTGATGTGGAGCAGAAGTTTCGCTTCATTACTCCCGGTTCGGTCCTGGCCGTGGTGGTTTGGATTGTGGCCTCTCTGGGCTTTGGTTATTACGTGAAAACGTTTGCCGATTACAACGCCATGTACGGCAGCATCGGCGCGATCATTGTGCTGTTGCTGTATTTCTATATTTCGGCGGCGGTGCTGTTGCTCGGCGCGGAAATGAATGCGGTGATCGAACACATGTCCGCCGAGGGCAAGAATCCGGGGGACAAAGCATTCGGCGCTAGCCATCAGCCTGATGACAAGCATCACATCTCCGGGCTCGGGCGTGATCATTCCATCCCGATGCCTGTGAAGGCTGACGAATCATGAGCATGATGTGGCACGATTGTGCCCTTGGCTGACCTATAAGGCTTTTTATGATTCGAGAAATTCTGAAAATGGGCGACGAGCGCTTGCTGCGAATCGCGCCCCCGGTACCTGAAGCCCTGTTCGGTACGCCGGAACTTGAGGCCTTGATTGCAGACATGTTCGAGACCATGGACAGCGTCGGCGGAGTAGGTCTGGCGGCACCGCAAATTGGTATCGATCTGCAATTGGTGATCTTCGGTTTCGAGCACAGCGAGCGTTACCCGGAAGCGGATGCCGTGCCGCAAACCATTCTGCTCAATCCGTTGATCACACCCCTCAGCCCATTCCTGGAAGAGGACTGGGAAGGGTGTCTGTCAGTACCGGGTTTACGCGGCGCTGTGGAGCGTTACGAGCATATTCGTTACGAAGGTTTCGATCCGGATGGCAACCCGATTCAGCGCATTGCTCATGGCTTTCATGCCCGCGTAGTGCAGCATGAATGTGATCACCTGATCGGCCGGTTGTACCCCTCGCGGATCAGCGACTTCAGTAAGTTTGGTTACACTGAAGTGCTGTTTCCGGACATGGACCCCGACGCGGACGAGTGAGTCTGCGGGTAGGCGAATGTTTAGTGGGCGATCTGGACCGGCTTGATGAAGCGCAGAGTCATTCGGTCCGACTCGCCAATTTCCAGGTACCTGGCCCGGTCCTGTTCTCCCAATCTCAAGGACGGTGGCAGGGTCCATACCCCTTGTGGGTAGTCCTTGGTATCTGCTGGGTTGGCGTTGATTTCGCTTTCGTCCGCTAGGGTGAACCCGGCTTCGGTGGCCAGCTTGACCACGTACGTGGTGGGCAGATAGCCGCTCTGTTTGATGGCCTCCAGTGAGGCTCCTTCTTTGGCCCGATGATCGACCACACCCAAGGTACCGCCCGGTTTCAGTACCGCGTAAAACGCCTTGAACATCGCTGGCGCGTCGTCAGCCATCACCCAGTTATGCACATTACGGAACGTCAGCACAGTATCCGCAGACGCCGGTTTGCCGAAGACCGGTGCTTGCGGGTCGAACTCAATGATCTGCGCCTTGCCATAGCGCGCTGGATCGGCGGCGAACTTCTGTTTCAGGCTGTCGGCGGCCTTACGGTAATAATCGCCGCTGGCAGGTGTCTGTACAGCTGCAATGTAATGACCTTCGTCCTTGAGCAACGGCGCCAGCAGCTCGCTGTACCAGCCGTTGCCGGGGGTAATTTCAATCAGGGTCTGATTGGGGCGCACACCGAAGAATTGCAGGGTTTGTTGCGGATGACGATATTGATCCCTTGCACGATTTTCCGGTGATCTCCATGCCCCCGATAACACCCTGGAAAACTGCTCTGCCGTGACGGCGAAAGCAAGCGCGGGCAGTGTTTCAGGGTGTGTGGTTGCAGGGTTTTCGGCGGCCTGGACCAGAGCGGTCCCGAGCAGGGTGGTGAGGGAGTAAGCGATAAGCTGACGTTTCATTACCAGTCCTTGTCGTCCAGGCCCGACTCGAGCCCATCCAGCTCGGAGGCTACCACGCAGATTTACCCCCTGCGATCACACATTTTTGCGCATGCCACTGAACTAAAGGTTCTATGGCTGGAGGTTTGATCGGCTCATCGCTATCAAGGCCTTGGTGCGAGTGTAGCGCTCGAATCGATCTGACAACGGTTCTGGCAAGACAGATATCGCTTCGAACCCTGCGCGCTGATAAAAAGCCAACAACTCCGGATGGCAAAACAACCAGACCGGTCCGCGAGTGTGCGTCAAGGCTTCGCCGAGCAAGCGACTGGCGATGGCTTGGCCGCGCAATAAGGGGGCGACGAACAAACCGGTCAGCCAATGCCCGTTGGCGACCGGCGTCAGGCACATTGCCCCGATGATTTCAGTCTGTTTCGCCACCCACAATTGCGCGTCTTTGCCAGCACGCATCGGTGACTTGTGTGCTCGATAGAACTTGTCCAGCAGTGGTCTGGACAGCTCGGACAACACGTAGAACTGAGTGGCGGACATGAGGCTCGATAGCACGGCGGCAACAAATCAAAGAAGGCCTAATCTATAAAGACGGCCTTACGGGCAGCGCATCATAGCGCGCGGCAATCGGTACCAGTGTGGCATCCGATTAGGTGTATAACTGAGGCAAGATCACTCACAGTGGAGAGCGCATCATGAGCAAAGGCATGGAATCAAAGAAAGCCGCGAAGAAGAAACCGGCTAAAACCCTCGATGAAAAACGCGCTGATAAAAAAGCCAAAAAATCCGATGCCGGTGCTTTTGGTCATTGATCCAATCCTGCGGAGCCTTATCAGGCTCCGTTTTTATCTGCGACTCTTCCCTAAAGTCGATTTCCCCGTCGACGCCTTCAACCAGACGCTCAGCCATTAGGTCGCGTCGCACCCGGCTCGGTGCGAAGCGCTCGCATAAGGGCTGGATGATGTGCGTAAATCCACCCCATGCGTGCGACAACGAGGCACAAATGGGCAGGACAGGACTGCATTTAGAAACCGACAGACTGATTATCCGCGAGTTGACGGCCGAGGATGTGCCCGCCCTCGCGTTGATTTTGGGTGATGCACAGGTTATGCGGCATTCGGTCAGGGGTGTGTTGACCGAGAAGGCGACGCGTGAGTTCGTGGCCGGGTGTTTTTTTTCATATCAGGCCAATGACTTCGGTCCGTGGGCGGTGGTCGAGAAGTGTTCATCGGCGTTTGTCGGATTCTGCGGTCTGAATGCCGAACCCGTGGAAGGTGCCGAGGAAGTGGAAATCGGCTATCGGTTGGGCCGTGCTTTCTGGGGCAAGGGTTTGGCGACGGAGGCGGCCATGGCCACCCTGACTTACGCGTTCGAAACGCTGAGCATCGATTCGGTGATCGCGATTGTCGAGCCGGAAAATATCGCGTCGGTGAATGTGATTGAGAAGCTAGGCTTCAACACGTTCATCCACAGCCAATACCATCGGCGCGGGGTCAAGATCTATCGGATGACGCTGCCGGACTGGAACTCACCCAGTGCTGTTGCCAAGAGGGCGACATGACGAAATACCGCACATCGTTTTCGCAGACGGCATGCAATGTGATCCTTGGGTTGCTGATCCTTGTGTTGCTGGCAGGCCCGCGCAGTGCGCTGGCCGGACAGGGCAATGATGTCGCGCTGGCATTCGTTCAGCAGCGCCACTTGGGCGACAGCCTTGCCTGGCTCGGTTATCAGGTCGCCTCGCGCACCGTGGCCTTTGCAACCCTTGTGCAGAAGGTGGGCAAGACCCAGGCGCAAACCACGGTCCAGGATGCGTTGCAGCACCTTCAGCCGCGTTACCAGGAGCAGTGGAACAGCAACATGGCCGCCGCTTATGCGGAGTCCTTCACTCCTGACGAACTGCGCGAGCTGAATGAAGGAAGCCCTTCGTCTGCGCTGGCCAATAAATTCCGCGCCAGACAGAAGGATGTCGGAATGAGCATGAAAGCAAAGTCTGACGAACTGCTTGAGACCTTCGTCTCCAAAGCACTGCTTGATGCGCAGGACACCGTCAGTCATTAGCGTTCAGACCATCACGCACCGGCAAACTGTCGGTGAGCCGCGGTGGTCGGATCTGTTCTTTTTATCTGGTCAACAGCAGGGGGAATCATGGACCCATTCATGCAAGCGGCGATTGAAGAGGCTCAACTGGGGTTGGCCGAGGGCGGGATTCCGATTGGTTCGGTGATTGTGCACAAGGGCCAGATCATTGGCCGTGGGCACAATCGGCGAGTACAGGAGGGCAGTGCGATCAAGCACGGGGAAATGGACGCGTTCGAAAACGCGGGTCGTTTACCGGCGCGCACGTATAAAGAGTCCGTGCTTTACACCACGTTGTCGCCGTGTGCGATGTGCAGCGGCGCGATCCTGCTGTATGGCATTCAAAAAATCGTGGTGGGCGAAAATCAGACGTTCATGGGTGAGGAAGCATTGTTGCGCTCCAGAGGCGTGGAGGTCGATGTGGTCCAGGATCACACCTGCATCGAGTTGATGCGCGGCTTTATCGCCAGCAAGCCTGAGTTGTGGAACGAAGACATCGGCGAATAAGCCCGCCATGCATTAGATAAAAAACATAGGCAAGTGAGTGTCATGGCTCTCTGAAAAAGTGCCTTTTCGCAGGCAAGCCCGCGCTCAGCTGCCGTATTGATCGCGACACAGGGTTATTTTGTTCAATAACCGAGGGCGCTCAGTCTTTACCTTCGTACGGCTATCTCAAAAAACGCCGTAAAAAATGAAGGTATTAAATGAGCATGCTTATATCCATGGCCGCGTTCGCGTTGGCGTCTTCTATTTCGCCAGGGCCAGTGAACATAGTGGCATTGAGTTCCGGTGCGCAGTTCGGCTTTCGTGCCAGTCTGCCGCATGTGAGTGGTGCGACTGTGGGCTTCACGGTGTTGCTGTTGATGATTGGGTTGGGGTTGCATGAACTGTCTAGCCATTGGCCGTTCCTGACCCAGGTCATCCAGTGGGCGGGCGTGGCTTTTCTGTTGTTCCTGGCTTACAAGCTAGCGGTGGATAACGGCACGTTGGGCGCCGGGAAGCAGGTCAAGGGCCCGTCATTTTTATACGGGGCAGCGATGCAGTGGCTCAATCCCAAGGCGTGGCTGGCATCGCTGGCAGGCATGGGAGCGTATGCGGCCAATGGCGCAGACCTGTTGATCTGGCAGTTTGCGGGGGTGTACTTCGTGGTTTGCTACGGCTCGATTGCCTGCTGGGCTTATGCGGGCACCTGCCTGCGCAGCTATCTACAGGTGCCGGCGCGGGTTCGTGTGTTTAATCGTGCGATGGCATTGTTGTTGGCCGGCAGCGCCGTGTACCTGCTGGTCGCTTGACCCCCGTCAGCCTCGGTATTGGCGTGGCGTGGCGGCATGGAAGCGCTTGAATGCCCGCTGAAAATGCGCCTGATCGGCAAAGCCCGCCTCAAGGGCGACATCCGCAATCCGATGACCCCGTTTGAGCTGTGCGCGGCCAAATTGCAGGCGGCGGTTTATCAGGTATGCATGTGGCGTCATGCCGTAGTGCTGCTTGAACGCGCGGATCAGGTAGGAGGCCGACAAGTCAGCCGACGCGCAGATTTCTTCCAGACTCAATGATCGCGTGCAGTGCTCGCTGATGAAGTCCGCAGCACGTTTAAGTTTGAAGTTGGCATCTTTGGCCAAGGCCGGAGCAGGGTTGAGTGTCTGCTGTACATGGGTGAAAAACTCGATAACGGCAGTGTGCTTATGCAACGTATCGGTTTGGGCGTCGATGAGCATCGCATACAGGCGATTGAGCCCGTCATATAGCGCAGGCTCCGTGCTCATGATCGCCGAAAACGCTCTGAAGTCCTGATTTTCGCTAAAGCCCAGTTCATGTTGAAGGCGCGTCAGCCAAGCAACATCCACGTACATCATTCGATAAGACCACGGATGATCATCCAGCGGATTGCAGGCATGAACATCGTCTGGGTTCATGAGCACTACCACTCCGGCTCCGATGCGCTCCTGCGAGCGCCCGTTCAGGTACGTGCTGCGCCCGCCTGTAACCGCGCCGATGGAAAAAGTTTCATGGGCGTGTCGGTCATAGCAGATCTGCCGCCCATCCTGAATCGACCGGGCTTCGATGAATGGCAGGTATTCATCGCGCCAAAACTGTGGGCCTGTGACCTCTTGTTCGGCTGTTTTTTCCATGATTGCCACCACTCCTTCATCTCGGGCTGACAGGATCAGAATCCGTGCCGATCACTGTAACCGCATTCAGTCAAATCGGCGCATGACAGGAACGCTTTGCCACTGGAATAGGAGCCGTGCAGTGGCGCAGACTATTGTTGTTACACACTGATTCCCGCATAGGTTGATCTGTTTGCAGTTTGAGGACGAACCTAGAGACGCAACGGTTATCAAACGTCTGTGTCGTGACCGTTTCGAACAGAAGGTAAGCGATGAATAGTCTAGTGCGCAGTATTGCAACACTGACGCTGAGTGGGTTTCTGGGGATGGGCATGACCAGCATGGCCCACTCCCAAACCGCTTCAGCCCCTATGGATCGTGACCTGATGCTCGCGGGTGCCAGTTCACCGGGTATGCTCGAGAACAGCAAAAATAACCCCTATAACAGCCCTATCCGTCGCGCCAATCCCAATAGTCGGCAAGGCACGGAATCCAGTACTCCTCCGGTACGCGGGCCAAACACGGTCCCCAATCCGCGCCCCCCCACTCTAGAGAACGGTGGCATCCGCAATGGCTATCCGAACCGCCAGCAACCGTCCGGGGGCGCCACGAAAATCCAGCGCGGGGACCTGAATTGAACTGCGTGCGACGGAAACATTGATCGCGACACTCTGTGCCAGTGCCTTGTTCAGCCTGCTGGCGGCACGACTGTAGGTCGTGGCCGGCTCTCCCTCGACATGAGCGGGCTGGAGAACTTCAACGTGATTTTCCGTCAGGAACCGAAACTGTCGACGGGTAATCACTTCGGCTCGCGCATGGTCTTCGACCGCGATGGCTATCTGTTCATCACCTTGGGCGAAAACAACAACCGCCCGACGGCTCAGGATCTGGACAAGCTGCAAGGCAAGGTCGTGCATATCTTCCCTGACGGCAGAGCGCCGGAGGCCAAGGGCAAAACCGTCGAAGGCACCGTGGCGCCCAGCCATGTATGGGAAAAGTCCCCAGCCATCAGCGGCATGGCGTTCTACGATTCCAATCGCTTCAAGCCTTGGAACCACAATCTGTTTATAGGGGCGCTGGCGGCAGAGACGTTGATTCGTCCGCAATTCGAAAGTTGGCCGGGCAACAATGATGCTCACTCAGGTATCTTGCTTGTCTTTCAGTACTTCACCCGTCTTGGCGTCCAGGTCTACATCCCATTTGACGCCTTTAGCGTCGAGCATTTCGGTTTGGTAGATGTAGCGACCGTAGGAGTTTTCCAGTTCGGTACTGTGCAGGGTTGCGCCAGGGTGTTTGACCAGCGCTGCTTTGTTCAACACTTCGAAGTCCATTACGGTGCCAGCCTTGTGCAGGCGAACGATTTCATCGGGCCCGATATCCGCCTGTGCGAGGCCCGCGACACCCGTCAGGGCGAGGATGGCGAACATGGCATTCAAGGTTTTCATTGGATTTTCCTTTGGGTTCAACTGTTTGGTTGAGTCCAGAGTAACCACTCAGACTTAATTCAGGCTTAATTGTCTCCGGTTCGCTGGAAATACCGTTGTGCCATGACGACGGTGACAGGGATCTTTCCGTGCAAGGGCAAGCGGCCGCACGTCGAGCCAAACGCAGTTGAACAACTTCTCGACAGGGTGTGTGAACAAGGCAATGATCGAACTCAAACCGGCATTCATCGACGATATACCGCGCCTGTGGGCGCTCAGAACCCGCGCGGTGCGGGTCAGTTGCGCGGGCCATTACTCGCCGGCACAGATCGATATCTGGAGTGCGACGACCGCGCCAGAGACGTACCTCCGACTGATTGCCAGCCAAGGCGCGTTGATCGCCGAAGAGGACGGCCAACTGCGGGGCTATGCGATCCTCGACCTGCAAACCGGCGAAGTCGATGCCATCTTCGTCGACCCGGACCACAGCGGAAAAGGCATCGGCAAACACTTGCTGCAGGGCATCGAAGCACTGGCGTTGCAACACGCATTCAGGCGCGTATATCTGTTTTCCTCGCTGAATGCTGTTGCGTTCTATCAGGCGGCCGGGTTTATCGCGATGAGGGACGAGGAATACGTTCATCCCAGCGGCATCATCTTGCGCAGTCTGTACATGGAGAAGGTGCTGCCAGAGTCGGCAGTTACGCCTGGGCGGTAACTGAGGGGACGACGTCCTTGTCGAAGCATCAGTGAGGCCGTATATCTACGAAGCCAAAGCGCTTCTCTCCCGCCCGCTGCTGACTTCAAACTGGCCCACCAGCTTTTGCAGTTTGTTGGCATTCAGGCGTACGGTTTCCGCGCTGCTTTGCAACACAACTACGGTCTGGCGCATCTCGCCTGAGGCCAGGTCCACGCGCTTGATGGTCTTGCCATAATCCAGGCTGCGGTCGCTGAGCTGCTGGATGATGCTGATCATGCTTTCAACCTCATGGTGCAGCTGAGCGTTTTCCGATGAAGCGTCTTCGGTGGTTCGCAGGTGGTTGTCGACGTCCTGCACGCCGCTCTCCATGAAGGCCACGGCTTGTTGGGTTTCGCTTTGCAGCCCCTCGACCATGTGTTTAATGTCATCGGCGGCACTGGCGGTACGGATTGCCAGGCTGCGTACTTCATCGGCGACTACCGCAAAACCACGACCGTGTTCACCGGCGCGAGCGGCTTCGATGGCGGCATTGAGCGCCAGCAGGTTGGTCTGATTGGTGATGTTGGTGATCAGGCCGACGATCTGGCTGATCTGCGACATTCGGCTGTCGAGCAACTGCACACTGGAAGCCGAGCGCTCGACCACGTCGCGAATCGACTGGGTGCCCACGCGGACCGCCTCAAACTGCTCGCGGGCACGTCGAACCACGTCGTCCATGGCCTGCTTCATCTGCTCGGCCGTCAATGACGCCTGGTTGATTTCACTCAGTTGCCCCTCGACGATCAGCATCATGCGGTTTACCGCTTCAGCCACTTCGGTGGAGGTAAAACCGGCTTCCTGGCTGCTGCCGAGCATCAGTGCATTAGTCTTGCCCATGCTTTTGGAGGCGTGGATCACCTGACCGACCACCGCATCCAGATTGTCGATGAAACTGTTGATCCAGCGGCCCATGTCACCGGTTTCGTCGTTGGCCATCTTCTCGGTATCAAGGCGCTGACGCAGGTTGCCTTCGCCCTCGGCGATGGTGCGGATCACTTGCGTCATGTCGCTCAGGCGCACCGCCAGGCGTTTAGGCCCGAATGATGAGAACAGCAGGGCGGTGATCGCCATGCTGAATATCTCGATGCCGTCGATCTGCAACTGACCCAGGCCGCTGTAATGCTGGACCAGATAATTGCAGGTGAACAGGCCACCCATGGTTGCCAGATAGGGTTTCATCAGGCCGTAGCTCAGAGAACGACGCCGATAGACTTCCTCCAGGTCGGCCTCACACATCATGCCCCAGTGATCCGCCGAGCCGGGCAGCTGGAAGGTCACGCCCTTGCCAATCACCGGGATGTGCCGGTAGTCGGAATAGCCGGGATAGGTGACGAACAGGTTGGAGCCGGTGCGAATGGTTTCGCGCACGCCGGGGTGCAATTGTTGAGTGGCAGGATCGATAAAACGCAATTCGAGCTCGGTGTGACGCTGGATCTTCACCGAGCCCCAAGCGGTGTGCACGCCGGTCTTGAGGTTTTCCCCGTGGGTAAATGCGTTGTCTTCGAAGCGCGAGCGTGACAGTGCGATGCCGGGTTGCAGGGCGCGGTCGAAGCCGGCCTTGACCATGAACAGGTAGTTATCGCCAGACTCAGGGTAGATATGCCCGGCTTCGCGCTGGATCAAATCCCCAAGCACATCGTTGGGTACCCGCCCGCACAGGCAGCCCAGCACTTTGCCATCGAGCAAGAGCGGCTGATAGAACATCAGGGTAACTTCGTCATGGAAGCGTGAGGACGACGGACCAATTTTCAAGGTCAGCGGATCGCTGTATGGACCGTGCAAGAATGGCTTTTTCAGGCCTTCTGCCAGCGCACGAGGGTCCAGATCCTTGGCGTTGCAATGCGCTGGCCATGTCGAGGCAAGCACCTCGCCCTGAATATCGACGACAAAGAGCTCGGAAAAGTCCGACGCCTGGCTGAGCTTCTCCACCAGTACCGAGGCATCGATCCGGGTAAGGTCGCGTGCGACGTTGGTGCTCAGTTCGCTCAAGTGTTCCCAATACTCTTGAGCCCAATGCTGGAGCAATTTGACGCGGGTTTCGGCGATCGATTCGAACGTGCCTTCGATCACAGAGTAAATGGACTTGTTCATACGACAGGAGCGCCTCATGGCCAGTTTTCCTGTCTTGCCGAACCAGGGCAGCCAATGCTTTTCAGCGGTGGATAGCTGCATTGAATCACTGTGCAGGGTCATGCCGGACTCCTTAAACAACGGCATCAAAGATACGGGTGAACAGGCAAGGACCGAGCCATTCCCTGTAATAAGTGCGGTTTTCACAAAAAATGCAGGCATATCAGTCGTTTTTTGGCGGTTTACCCTATTTAAGTGTCGTTTTTATGCTCTATAGAAGTGCGTTTTCTGATATGGGTGCCCATCAGAGAGCGCAATCGAGCATGTAGACTCCTGTGTCGGGGACATCTTGGTGGCCGCGAATGGCTTGACGCGCCGGGCCTTCCTGGGACGGCGCCATCATTTGCGCCGTGTATGTGCTGCCAATCAAGTGCGCTTTGCTATGCTTCGCGTCCAGCGTCCGGGCGAAAAGCGTCGCGTGACAGTTTCAATGGAGCGACCTGTCGTGACGGTCGAGCCTTAATCACTTCACGTTTTGGATTGCTCATGACAGCCATTATTCGACCACGCCTCCAGCCGCTGTCCCGGGTTGACTACACAACCTTGGGCCTTGCGGCGCTCGGTGGGGCGCTGGAAATCTATGACTTCATCATCTTTGTGTTCTTCGCGCTGACCTTGAGTCAGCTGTTTTTTCCGCCAGACATGCCTGAATGGCTGCGCTTGCTGCAAAGCTTCGGCATTTTCGTCACCGGTTATCTGGCTCGGCCGCTGGGCGGCATCCTGATGGCGCACTTCGCTGACCGATTGGGCCGCAAGCGCGTGTTCAGCCTGAGCATTTTGTTGATGGCACTCCCGTGCCTGCTGATCGGGGTGATGCCGACCTATGCCCAGATAGGTTACTGGGCGCCGCTGATTCTGTTGGCCCTGCGTATCCTGCAAGGCGCCGCAGTGGGTGGAGAGGTCCCGAGCGCCTGGGTGTTCGTCGCCGAGCATGCGCCCAGAGGTCATCGTGGCTATGCGTTGGGCGTGCTACAAGCCGGGCTGACGTTTGGCTATTTGCTGGGCGCGCTGACGGCGACCTGGCTGGCGCAGGTGTTCAGCCCTGCGGAAATTCTCGATTACGCCTGGCGCATTCCGTTTCTGCTGGGCGGTGTGTTTGGCGTGGTGGGTGTCTGGCTTCGGCGCTGGTTGAGCGAAACCCCGGTGTTCATGGCCCTGCAGGCACAGCGTGAAGCCCAGCCCGAGTTTCCGTTGCGAGCGGTGCTGCGCGAACATCGCCAGGCATTATTACCAGCGGCGTTGCTGACATGCGTGCTGACCTCTGCAGTCGTGGTGCTGGTGGTGATCACCCCGACAGTGATGCAGCAACGATTCGGCATGACCGCCAGCCACACGTTCGCCCTGAGCGCACTGGGGATTGTTTTTCTGAACATTGGCTGCGTCCTGGCCGGTCTGGTAGTGGATCGTTTTGGCGCCTGGCGCGGCGTGGTGCTGTACAGCCTGCTGTTGCCGCTGGGGATCGCGTTGTTGTATGCCAGCCTGATCGGCGGCTGGCTCTCACCCGGTCTTGCCTATGCCATCGCGGGGTTGTCCTGCGGCATCGTCGGTGTGGTGCCGTCGGTGATGGTCGGGCTGTTCCCGGCGCATATCCGTGTGTCGGGTATTTCGTTCACCTACAACATCGCCTACGCACTCTGGGCCAGCACCACGCCGTTGATATTGATCGCGCTAATGCCGTGGAGCCCTTGGGTATGCGTAGGCTATTGCGCAATCATGGGGGGCGTGGGTGTGCTGACGGCGACTTTTTTCGGCCTGCAGCGCGGCGTCGAGGTTGATGGTGTCATGGCGGTAAGAGCCGCACGCTGAGGACCTTTCGAGGCAACCGAATGCGTCATAGAATAAAGCAGCAGTGAGCAGCGACGTCGTGGGGCAGAAACCGCCTCGAACGACAGGCCCGCCTTAAGGACGGCCAACTGCGTTTGATCTGCCGCAACGAACGGACCTGGTCTTCAGTTGACCAACCGGCGTACCTGTCTTTGTAAGCCGTACCTATCTTCGTAAAAAGGAGAATGGACATGAGCGTCAAAGCAATCCCGGAGGGCTTCCATAGCCTGACCGTGTACATGGGCGTCAAAGATGCAGCCAAGGCCATCGAGTTTTACAAAAAGGCATTTGGCGCCACTGAGAATTTCCACCTCAACAACCCGGACGGTAAAGTCGGGCACGCCGACATTCAGATCGGCGATTCCAGGCTGATGCTCGCCGATCCATGTGATCAGGGCGGGTTCAACAGCGCCGATCCGATGAGTAAAACTTCATTTGGCATGTACCTGTATGTGCCCGACGTCGACACGCAATTCAAGCGCGCCGTCGACGCCGGGGCCACGGTCGTGAGTGAGGTCAAGGATCAGTTTTACGGTGACCGTTCTGGCGCTGTGAGAGATCCTTTTGGGCACTTGTGGTTCATCGCTACCCACAAGGAAGACCTGACGCCCGAACAAATCGGCAGACGTGCCGAAGTGGCCTTCAAACAAATGCAGGCCTGACGGTCTCCGCAATAATCAGCACGTCGCCAGTCTGACCCCCGTCAGCTCGGCGTGCTGGTCTGTGCCATGCCTCGTCAAACCGCTATGTTCGACAATGGAAGTACTGTTTTGTTACAGCGTTATTTGTAACAGATGATTGTAATTATCATTCTTGAAGTTTATTCTGCCTGTCTATACAACTGATGTCGAAATGCTTTCGTGCATCGATCATTTGCCTGAATAGGTAAATGATCGATGAGGATTTTTTTGCGCGGATTTTATGTGCGGCTTTAGTATCTGGCCTACGTGCTAGGTCCTGTTTTATTGTAGGAATATTCTTTAAGTGCCTAGTGCTGTAGCGAACAATCATAAAAATATGCCTGATATTTATTTGCGTGAAAACATTCTAAATAAATGGGTCGATGTGCCGACTTACTGTTTAAGGTCAGGAAAGGAGGCAGCAACAAGCTTTCTGTCTGTGTGTGTCAGATGCTCAATAATAAAAGGCTCGAAACCTATGCGGGTAACACGGAGAGAACGTGATGTCCTGTCCCTTCTGCTGCGCGGTAAAACCAACAAGCAAATCGCTGAGGCCCTTGGTATCAGTGGCTATACCGCTCGTGATCATGTCTCGTCTCTGCTGAAAAAAAATGGAGTCAAGACCCGCGCTGCGTTGATGGTGGAGTATATGTCCAGAAAAATTCAAAATAAACATGACCCCCTACATCTGTAGGATTGTGTGTGAAGTCAGTGTGTTCATAATACTAATCTCTGAGTCCGTATGGGCCGTTGTGCCGATCTGAGCACTGCTCGCTGCTATTAGCGGTCGTCAATATTAGTTGTCAGTTTATTGTCTGGATTGCGTTTGTCTTGACGGGCGTTCGGCTGTCTTGAATAAACGTTAATACTCACGTTGTCGGCTAACGATAGTGGCGGGTATTGAACACGCATTGACTCATCTACTCGCAGGGGCTGAGGCGTTTCATTGCTGGCCGGCAGTAGTGGGGTAATGAGTGAGTGCAAAAAAAAATACAAAAGCAGGATGTCTTCGTTAATAACAAGTGGAGTAACACTCGTGAATTTTTCCATGACCGCGGCTGATGCAATCGTCCATACCCCGCAATGGATCGACTTCTGCAATATCGATGAGTGTTTGCCAATGGACTGTTCGCAGTTGGCCGCACGGCAGGCGAGGTTGTCGAAACCTGAACTGCAGGACCTGCAAGGAAGAATCGTGGGTCCGCGAGGTATTTTGGCCGCTTTTTCCATCCAGGTGGCTGAGCAGGGGCGGCAGGCGCCCTACCTTCAAATACTGCCTGAAAGCTCTGATCCAACGCGGCTGATGCTGGCTGAAAAAGCGCTGGAATTTGCACTGGGTTGCCACCAGCGTCGAGCGTCTGGCGAGAACCCTTTCGCCGACCTGCCAAGGGCTCCGCTGTGCTGTATCGTTTATGACGATTTGGGCCCCTATAACCTTGCTGAGCGTTATGCCGCAAGTGAGGAACTCAGGACCTTCGATGGCCAGTTTTTCGCCCGCTTGATCGCGACAACCCATGAAACGGTTGAGCGAAGGGTGGTCTTTAAAGGCCTGCTTGAACATTTCGACGCTTTGCTGCCGGTAGAGCAGAGCATTTATCCGGAAGGCTATAGAGACGTGCAGCAACGCTATCTGGATCGTGAGGAGCAGCTTTACGGCAAGTTGACTCTGGGCAAACCACTGAGTGTGATTTTTGCTGAACAAACACCCGAAAGTCTGCTGGTAAGCCTGGGTGCACGCGGATGAACGCATTCAACCGACGCCGATCGCCAAACGCACGTCAGCCAATGCCAACCGAACGTCACCGGTCGGAAGATCAATCAATGGGGGGGGCAGAATTCGGTACTAAACTGATTAGGTACTTTATTGGGGGCGAACCCTAAGCCTTGTAGCTGCCAGAACATAGGCTCCGGGGCTTGGGGTTATCCAGTCACTCGATCAAGGAACCCTGTCATGCACACTCACGAGCAAAAAACCGAACACAAGTCCTTCTCCAAACCCGATGAAGTCCGCGAGTTTGGTCACGGCAAAGCTGAAATCCTCAAAATCGGTGACGCAGAAGTGGGCCGATATACCTTCGAACCCGGTTGGCGCTGGTCAAATGACATCAAGCCTCTGGCCAAAACAGCCAGCTGCCAGGCGCCGCACTTCCAGTACCACGTCACGGGCAGAATCGCCATTCGCATGGATGACGGTACAGAGTTTATCGCCGGGCCAGGAGACATCACCTCGTTACCCCAAGGCCATGATGCCTGGGTCGTTGGCAACGAAACGGTCGTGCTGGTCGACTGGTTTGGTGCAACCAACTACGCCAGGAAGGTTTGATCTTGTTCGAAACGAGGGTAAAAGGGGCGGCTCATTGATGATCAATGAGTCAGCCCCTTTTGCGATTGTTCGGGCACGAAATGAGCTTTGTATCTAGAGTTCGTGGATCGTCTATCCCTTTGCTAAAGGATTGCCTCATGACCAAAGGATTGTTCAGCTCCGGTCCTGCGTACGCCTTTCTCCTCTGTGCATTCCTGCCATTCACCCTTCACGCCAGTGAATCCCTGCACGTCTTCACCGGCACACTGGGCAATATGCCGATTGTGCTGGAGCTGGATCTGAGCGATCCGATGGTGGTCAGCGGTCGGTACTTCTACGAGAAACACCACAACGACTTGCCGCTCAGCGGCGTCTTGAGCGGGAAGGAGCTCACCCTCGAGGAGGGCCTGGACGATAACAGTGGTAACGCTCTCCCCGAGCTGCTCCTGCATCAAGGGGCACAATCAGACTGGCAAGGTGAATGGAGGGGGCCTGGGGGTAAAACCCTCACGGTTAAACTGACCGAAACACAAGTACCGCCACCGTCCAAAGGTGTTGAGGCGGGTTGGCAGACGATCTATCAACAGTCGCCCTATGATTACCTGCGCCTGCAAGGCTTGCCGCTAAAGCCGGACAGGATGCAGACCTTCATGGGCTACACCCTGCAATGGTGGACGGAACCGGAATCCAGACTCTCATTGTTCGAGATTACCTCGGGCTACACACCGGAGCAGCGTGATCGCATCAATCAACAACTGCGCGCCCGTCTGTGGAATGAAGTGGTCAGTTACCACGCCTGCCTGCTCCAGGGCAGCCGCTTCGGCGCGGACTTTCAGCAAACAGTCACTCCCGAGCTGCTGTCGCCCGGCATCGTCAGCGTGAATATCTTCACTCGCTATAACTGTGGCGGTGCACATCCGGACTTCGGCGACTCGCCAATCAGTGTCGATGTGAACACGGGTAAATCGCTATCGATGGAAGACGTGCTCTGGATCGGTAAAGGCAAAGCCTTCCATTACGATGATCGAGAGGAGGCTAACGGGAAAGGCACATCCAGCGTGAGTTTTGACACCTTCTCTAATTACCGCAACAAACAGTTCGCGCCCTGGATCGTGAGTCAGCTAAAAATCTCCGCCCCGGAAAAAATGAAAAAACCGGCGACAAAAGACGAAGACTGCAACTATAGCGATCCGAGCATCTGGAGCTTCCCGGCCTGGTACTTCAAACCCGGCGGCCTGTATTTCGGCCCATCCTTCGCCCGCGTGATGCGCGCCTGCGAAAGTCCGGAGTGGTCGGTGGTGCCTTACAGCGAAATCAAACAACACCCCGGTGGCATGGCGCTGGATTTACCGGACTAAGGCTCGCGCAGCAAACGAGGTCTCGATTCTCGTGGGAGCTGACTTGTCTGCGAAGACCATCCAGCGCGGACCACCTGCCGCACCTCGATCCAACACCCGCCAGCAGGTGATCATGGCTGCAGGGTCAAACCCAAACCTGACGGAAGCCCGGGCCGGGCTTATTCGCAGACAAGTCAGCTCCTACGAATAATGTGCTATTTCAGATGGTTATCGATTGTTTGATAGGACTGTCGCGCAGCAAGCCGGGCCCAGGTAGGAGCTGACTTGTCTGCGAATAAGGGCTGAAGGACCTTCCTGCGGTGGTGAATCCAATAATTTCAATTGCTTATAAGTTGTTTAACAAGAGCCATCTTACAGAGGCCGGAATATAGGACGAATACCCTTACACCCTGGATATGAAGAACACCCCCAGAAGTCACCCCCCGCATTAGCGCCACTTCGGGCGACTCTGATTACCATCGGCTTCCTGCAATGAGGGCAAGCAGGCGCTACCGGTTTAGCTGGGGATGGTTTGGCCGATGGCTCAGCAACCGGGGGCGCTTTGGCAACTTCAGGAACAATGACCGGCTCCACCTGTTCCTCTACGACAGCCGAAGTAGGCCGCGGCCCTGGGCGCTTGGTCGCTGCGATCCATTGGTTCAGCAGCTCCCCATCCACCAGCCGCAGGTTCCGTCCCGAAGCGAACTGCTTCGCTGGCCCAGTAAAGCGGCCGCTGGTGATCACAAATCCGCCCGTCGCACCCTCTGCCGCCATCGCCCCATACAGCTCACGAACCGTCGGCACGCCAACCTGCAGCGAGCGCCATTGCTTGCATTGCACCAGGTACTTTTCTCCGTCCTTGCGAGCAACCAAATCGACCCCGCCATCCGGCCCGTTACCACCGGTTTCCTGAACGCTAAAGCCCTGATGCCGCAACGCCTCACCCACCAACAGCTCGAACTGCTGCCAGGTAATGCCTTCAAGCGTCTTGCCACCCGGCATCGCGACCGCCGCCAGCAACCGACGCCGTTTACGTCGACCGAACACCGACGCCGCAGCACCGCCGAGAAAAATCAGCGGGACCAGGTACTGGCCGAAGGTGGCGAAAGTTTTGAAGGCGGTGTTGAAGATCATTGAATCCAGGTGCTGCATGCCCGAATAGATCGGTGTCTGGGCGATGGCGATCGAATGCAGATACACACCTGACGCGATGGCGATCATTGCACTGACCCACCATGGGAGTTTGCTGGCGATGTAAAAGAGGTCTTCGAAAGGGGAGGTTTTTTTAGCCATGACTTCGCTGATATTGAAAGGCCATCTGAAGATGCGTGCAGGGTGATTCGGTGTCTACGGAGTGCGATCTGTCTCGTCCTGCAATGCTTGAATATTGCTGCTTTTTAGGCTTCAATTGCTGCCTTAAAAGCAGCATATAAGGGCGTTGCCATGTCGCTGAGTACGTTTCTATTTTCCGATTACCGCAGAAAGGTGCTGGCGTTGTTGTTGCTCCACCCCGACGAACGTTATCACCAACGTGAGATTGCCCGTCTCACCGATACCATTTCAGGCACCCTGAGTCGTGAGCTAGCCAAGATGGTGGAAGCGGGTTTGCTAGAAAAAATGCGTGTCGGTAACCAAGTGCAATACAAAGCCAATCTGGAATGTCCGGTTTTCGAAGAGTTAGCCAGTATCCTTCGCAAAACGGAGGGTTGGATTCAGTCGCTGGCAGAAGCGCTGGAACCGCTGGCAGATTCTATCAAGGTGGCTTTTGTATTCGGCTCCATGGCCAGCGGCAAAGCGGGTTCAAGCAGTGACATCGATCTGATGGTTATCGGTGACGCAAGGTTTAGCGACTTGATTACCCACCTCTATCCGCTTCAGGAGGCGCTCGGCAGGGAGATTAATCCCAAGCAGTACTCGATCAGTGAATGGCGCCGCCTAATAGAAGAGAAGGGCGCGTTTGTGCGGGACGTGTTGAGCAAGCCAAAGCTATTTGTGATTGGGCATCAGCAAGATCTGGTGGTTGATGAGGCGTAATGATGACGTTGGCGAATTTGTTGGGACTGTCACTGGAGAAGGTCGAGCCTGATGCCGCGAGCATCAGCCGCTTGATGGATGCGGCACGGCGCAGCCTGGCAGATGCTCAGTTGACGAACATGAGTAGCGAAGGTCGTTTCGACATGGCGTACAAAGCCATCATGCAAGCTGCCAACTCGGCTCTGCAGGCCAATGGGTATCGAACGTTGACGAGCAAGCCCGGACATCATCAGACGATGATCCAGAGCTTGCCTCTGACTATTGGTCTGGATGCGAAAACCATGATCGTCCTGGATGGTCTTCGCAAGCAGCGCAATGTCAGTGACTACTCTGGAGATCCGGTTAGTGAAAGCATGGCGCTGGAAGCAATCGCTCATGCTCGGGCTTTGCTAGTCCAGGTTGAGCATTGGCTGAACGCTAACAAACGACATTTGGTTGGGTGAGTGGCGTGTTGCATGGATTGAGCAATCACTGTGTCCACCCATCATGGGACTTCGCCAGCGATGGTGAAGAGATCGCCGAGTGAGGTGGTTTTTAGCCATGACTTCGCTTCAGCGGAACTCAAAAAATTCGTAGTGGAGATTACCTTCAGGAATCCCGCTTTCGCGCATCAGTTCACGGACGCGTGACATCAAGCCCTTGGGACCACAGAAGCTAACGTGGATCTGTGCCGGATCTGTTTGGGTGGCTGCCTGACGCACGGTTTCAGCCAACTGATCGGCACCCCCGCCATTGCCAACGAACTCGACCCCACGCTTTTCGGCCATACCTTGCAAAAGCTCGACGCTCGGGAACGCTCGCGACGGATTAAAGCAATAGACCAGAGTGGCATTGTCGAAGTGGCTGGCAGACGTGTCCTGCAGCCAAGAGATGAATGGCGAAATACCCACACCTCCGCCGATCCAGATTTCCCGCTCCGCGCCGGGCTGACGCTTGAAGCGTCCGTACGGTGCATAGATATCCGCCAGCATCCCAACCTTGACCTGATCGCGCAGTTTCTGCGTGTAGTCCCCCAAGGCGCGGATCACAAACTTGATACGGCCACTGTCGGAATGGGCGGCAGCAATAGTGAACGGGTGAGGCTCGCGCAAGCCTTTCTCCTTCATGGCCAGGAACGCAAACTGCCCTGCCTTGAACGTAAAGCCGCTATGGATCGGCTCAAGCTCAAGGCTCAGGGAATTCTTGCCAAGGGAAACGGCCGACACCTTGTATTCGCCAGCGGTAGCGATGAAGGGGTAAAGCAGCAGTTTGTAGAACGCCGCGAGCGCACCCGTGCCACACAACAGCGCTAACCAGATGCCGGCGGGGTTGCTCAACGTCATAGGCGACTTGAAGCTCAGCCAATGCAGGATGACGATCACAAACAGCGGGCCTGACAGCTTGTGCCACCAGCGCCACAGGCCATAGGGGATATTCCGGTTCAAGGCGAGCAACACAATCATGCCCAGTGCAACGTAACTCAGTTGGCGTACCAGACGCGTCCAGTATTTAGACATCTCAAGGATCGGCACGCTGTGCCAGACGTCCAGATAGGCCTTGAACACAAAATGGTGAGAGGCAAATACCAGCGCCCAAATACCCAGCCATTTATGGGTTTCATAGACCCTATCCAGGCCCCCGAACAAAACCTCAACGGCACGCCAGCGGCTGGACAGCAAGGCGGCAACCGCCATATAGGCCAGCGCCGCAGTGCCTAGGATCAGACTCAGCGTTGCCGAGGTCAGCCACGTGTCGGAAGGAATCTCGATGAGCAGGGTCGTTGCCGTGATCAGCAGGATGCCAACGATACAGTGCCAGCTTTTCAAGGACGCATGCTCCAGCCATTTACGGCTTTAACGATAATTCTGAATAAATACTGACCGGAAAAACCGGGAGAAAGCAGAATTGAAGTAGGCCATGTTACGGCATTGAGTGCTGTGTGACCCTGACCTCTGTCATCGCTTTAGTCAGGTGTCTTAATTGGCGCAAGGCTCTGGACCGGGCTTTATGGGCTCATTTATTCACATCTGGATCTTCGATAATCAAACGATTAAGTCTTTCGTAGAGCGATGCTGTAAACATTTTCCCATCTGCTGACAAATGACAGCGTCGGTGGCAATTCGGGCAGAGCGCGACGGCGTTCGTTGTTCTGTCGCTGCCATTATCAGCTAAGCGACGAACATGATGGACCTCAAGACAAGGGGCACCGTCGGTGAGCAAAAACGGTGCGTCCTGCCCGCAACCCTCGCATTTCCCTTTTGCGTTTTTGAGCACCCAGTCTCGAACCTTAAGATCACGTTCATAAGTAGTCGTTGTACTCGTTACAGACTTTGGATATTTGTTGCCTGGTGGCGGTGGGCTTAGGAAGTCAGTAGAGGACTCCTCAGTTTTCTGATTAGGTGATTTGATGTCGGTCGATGCAACGTAACTAGTTGATGTGGATACGCCTTTGCTTTCTAGAATCGCTTGGATCTTACTGCGGATGTTTGTCCCCGCGTTATCCCGAGGGACATAGCCCTCGACGCGTCGCAACCCCATAGCAATGAAGATGCTGGAAAGGTTGTGCATGCGCATCTCTACGGAAGACTTTCCTCGTGCGGAAAGCGCACCTTCACGTAGGTTTCGGTTTATTTCCGCTTTGTTGAACGGCTCAGACACCCTCTCCTTTTGAAGCATGCCGAGGTACGCATCTACAGCGGCCTCTAGCTCGATATCGTTCCAGCGAGTCGATGTTTTTTTCGTCATAACGGCGCCGATATTGAAATGCCAGCGCGAAGATACGTGTAGGACGAATCTGTGTCTATTAAGGGATCTTTCCTACAGAAGATGAAGCGGTGATGTTTGATGGCTTTTAGTCATCATGGTAAAAAGTTTGCTGGATATGTCATCCGCAAGCGAAGGAACTGCCATGAAAAAAATAGGGATAGGGTTTATCGCAGTGCTGTCGCTGCTCTGTGCTTTTTCGGTGTCTGGCAAGGACGTCAATCTTTCAGATTCAGCAATCATCAAGACCCTCATTGACGACTCGATATCGTCATACCCAGGCAATTGTCCGTGTCCATATAACTCTGCGAGAAACGGTAGCCGTTGCGGCAAGCGTAGCGCGTATAACCGTGCTGGTGGGTATGCGCCGCTTTGCTTTAAAGAGGATGTTTCTAAGGAGATGGTTGAGGATTATCGTCGGCGACTGAAGGCATGACCGAACACATTGCTGAAAACTGATTTCAGAGTATTCCTCCCGTCCGGGAGGGCATAGCATCCCGTGGCACTGTGGGGCGTTTGTTATTCAGTCTTCGCGGACAAGTCCGCTCCTACGCCCTTCGGGCAGAATCGAGACCCAGTTTGCTACGCGACAGCGCGACGTCGAAGCGGTCCTCCTACAGAGGATTTGTATCGGGTGCATCACTGTCGAGTCACCCCAACAAAAAAGCCAGAAGCAACCGCTTCTGGCTTTTCCACTTCAAACATCAGCTAAGTAAATCGAGCGATCAATCCCAGCTCAAAGCCCCACCGGTCTGATACTCAATAACCCGAGTTTCGAAGAAGTTTTTCTCTTTCTTCAAGTCCATGATCTCGCTCATCCATGGGAACGGGTTGGTTGTGCCTGGGTATTCTTCCTTCAAGCCAATCTGGCTCAAACGACGGTTGGCGATGAATTTGAGGTAGTCCTCCATCATTGCCGCGTTCATGCCCAGTACGCCGCGAGGCATGGTGTCGCGGGCGTATTCGATTTCCAGTTGGGTGCCCTGGAGGATCATTTGGCTGGCTTCTTCCTTCATTTCAGCGTCCCACAGGTGTGGGTTTTCGATTTTGATCTGGTTGATCACGTCGATGCCGAAGTTCAGGTGCATGGATTCGTCGCGCAGGATGTATTGGAACTGCTCGGCGACGCCGGTCATTTTGTTGCGACGGCCCATGGAGAGGATTTGGGTGAAGCCGCAGTAGAAGAAGATGCCTTCCAGCACGCAGTAGTAGGCGATCAGGTTGCGCAGCAGTTCTTTGTCGGTGTCGACGGTGCCGGTTTCGAACTTCGGATCGGAGATCGAGCGGGTGTATTTGAGGCCCCAGGCGGCCTTTTTGGCGACCGATGGGATCTCGTGGTACATGTTGAAGATCTCGCCTTCGTCCATGCCCAGCGATTCGATGCAGTACTGGTAGGCGTGGGTGTGGATCGCTTCTTCGAAGGCCTGGCGCAGGATGTACTGGCGGCACTCCGGGTTGGTGATCAGGCGGTATACGGCGAGTACCAGGTTGTTGGCAACCAGGGAGTCGGCGGTGGAGAAGAAGCCAAGGTTGCGCATGACGATGCGGCGTTCGTCGTCGGTCAGGCCTTCCGGATCACGCCAGACAGCGATGTCGGCGGTCATGTTGACTTCTTGCGGCATCCAGTGGTTCGCGCAGCCGTCGAGGTACTTCTGCCAAGCCCAGTCGTATTTGAACGGGACCAGTTGGTTGAGGTCGGCGCGGCAGTTGATCATCATCTTTTCGTCAACGGCAACGCGGGCGCTGGCGCCTTCGAGTTCAGCCAGACCTTCGGCGACGTCGAGGCTGTCCAGAGCCGCCTTGGCGCGGATGATCGCGGCCGAGTCGGTGTTCGTGACTGCACGGGCGGCGAGGGCGGCGGCGCCACCAGCGCTGTCGAGGCGGTCCATGTTGGCTTCGTTGGCGTGACCGGCGTTGGTTGCTTTGGCGGCTACTTCGCCGTCTTCTTTATCGAATTCGTCCCAGCTCAGCATGATGTTCGTCTCCTGCGTGAGGGCCAGTCTGCTGGACTGGCCTGTGGATCTTTAGGTGTGTTGCTTGCGTTACGTTTGCTGCACGCAAAAAACATAAAATTGTAGGGCTCAGAGGCCCTTGATGTTGCTTTCAATACCCGCACTGCAAAACAACGCGGGCGCCACTCAGACTCGTGCGACGCCCGGATGAATTATTGGCAGGCTTCGCAATCCGGCTCATCGATAGCGCAGGCTTTAGGCACTGGCGCTGGACCGGCAGGGGCGGCGAGTACGGAGTCGTCGCCGTGGTTGCCGCTCGAGACTGCGTTGAGCTTGCTGGTGCTGATGGTCGACTTCTCGGTGCTGGTCGCGGCCAGGGCACGGAGGTAGTAAGTGGTTTTCAGGCCACGGTACCAAGCCATGCGGTAGGTCACGTCGAGCTTTTTACCCGATGCGCCGGCGATGTACAGGTTCAGCGATTGCGCCTGGTCGATCCATTTCTGGCGGCGGCTGGCGGCGTCGACGATCCACTTGGTGTCGACTTCGAACGCAGTGGCGTACAGGTCTTTGAGTTCCTGCGGGATGCGGTCGATTTGCTGTACGGAACCGTCGTAGTACTTCAGGTCGTTGATCATGACCGAGTCCCACAGACCGCGAGCCTTGAGGTCGCGAACCAGGTACGGGTTGATCACGGTGAACTCGCCGGAGAGGTTCGATTTCACGTACAGGTTTTGATACGTCGGTTCGATTGACTGCGACACGCCAGTGATGTTGGCGATGGTTGCGGTCGGTGCGATGGCCATGATGTTGGAGTTACGAATACCTTTCTGTACACGGGCACGGACAGGCGCCCAGTCCAGGGTTTCGTTCAGGTCAACGTCGATGTATTTCTGGCCACGTTGTTCGATCAGGATCTGTTGCGAATCCAGCGGCAGGATGCCTTTGGACCACAGCGAGCCCGGGAACGTCTGGTAAGCGCCACGCTCATCGGCCAGATCGCAGGAAGCCTGGATCGCGAAGTAGCTGACAGCTTCCATCGAACGGTCGGCGAACTCGACCGCAGCGTCGGAGGCGTACGGGATGTGCTGCAGGTACAGCGCGTCCTGGAAGCCCATGATGCCCAAGCCGACTGGGCGGTGCTTGAAGTTCGAGTTCTTCGCTTGCGGCACCGAGTAGTAGTTGATGTCGATCACGTTATCGAGCATGCGCACGGCGGTATTGACGGTGCGCTCAAGCTTGGCGGTGTCAAGCTTGCCGTTGACGATGTGGTTCGGCAGGTTGATCGAGCCCAGGTTGCAAACGGCGATTTCGTCCTTGTTGGTGTTCAAGGTGATTTCGGTGCACAGGTTCGAGCTGTGGACCACGCCGACGTGCTGCTGCGGGCTGCGCAGGTTGCACGGGTCTTTGAAGGTCAACCATGGGTGGCCGGTTTCGAACAGCATCGAGAGCATCTTGCGCCACAGATCTTTGGCCTGGATGGTCTTGAACAGTTTGATTTTGCCTGGGTACTGGGACAGGGCTTCGTAGTACTCGTAACGCTCTTCGAAGGCCTTGCCGGTCAGGTCGTGAAGGTCTGGCACTTCCGATGGCGAGAACAGGGTCCACTGGCCGTCATCGAAGACGCGCTTCATGAACAGGTCAGGGATCCAGTTGGCGGTGTTCATGTCGTGGGTACGACGACGATCATCACCGGTGTTCTTGCGCAGTTCGATGAACTCTTCGATGTCCATGTGCCAGGTTTCCAGGTAAGCACAGACCGCGCCTTTGCGCTTACCGCCCTGGTTGACTGCTACAGCGGTGTCGTTGACCACTTTGAGGAACGGCACGACGCCCTGGGATTTGCCGTTGGTGCCCTTGATGTAAGAGCCCAGCGCGCGAACCGGCGTCCAGTCGTTACCCAGACCGCCTGCGAATTTGGACAGCATGGCGTTGTCGTGAATGGCGTGGTAAATGCCCGACAGGTCATCCGGTACGGTGGTCAGGTAGCAACTGGACAGCTGTGGACGCAGGGTGCCGGCGTTGAACAGGGTTGGGGTCGACGACATGTAGTCGAAGGACGACAACAGGTTGTAGAACTCGATGGCGCGATCTTCTTTGTTCTTTTCTTCGATCGCCAGGCCCATGGCCACGCGCATGAAGAAGATCTGCGGCAGTTCGAAACGCACGCCATCCTTGTGGATGAAGTAACGGTCGTACAGGGTTTGCAGGCCCAGGTAGGTGAACTGCTGATCGCGTTCGTGGTTGATCGCCTTGCCCAGTTTTTCCAGGTCGAAGGTGGCCAGAATCGGGTTCAGCAATTCGTGCTGAATGCCTTTGGCGATGTAGGACGGCAGAGCCTTGGCGTACAGGTCGACCATTTCGTGGTGAGTGGCGCTGTCGGCCACTTCGAGGAAGCTCAAGCCTTCGGCACGCAAGGTGTCCATCAGCAGGCGAGCAGTCACGAACGAGTAGTTAGGCTCGCGCTCTACCAGGGTGCGCGCGGTCATCACCAGGGCGGTGTTGACGTCTTTCAGCGCTACGCCGTCGTAGAGGTTTTTCAGGGTTTCGCTCTGGATCAGGTTCGCATCGACTTCTTCCAGGCCTTCGCAGGCCTCGGTGACGATGGTGTTCAGGCGACCCATGTCCAGCGGCGCAAGGCTGCCGTCGGCGCGGGTGATGCGGATCGACGGGTGCGCTTGTACGGGGTCTTCGATAGAGCGAACAGCACGCTCTTTGGCGCGCGAATCACGGTAGATCACGTAGTCGCGGGCGACTTTTTGTTCGCCAGCACGCATCAGGGCCAGTTCGACCTGATCCTGGATTTCTTCGATGTGGATAGTGCCGCCAGAAGGCATGCGACGTTTGAACGTGGCAGTGACCTGTTCGGTCAGGCGCGCAACGGTATCGTGGATACGCGACGAGGCGGCAGCGGTGCCGCCCTCAACTGCGAGAAATGCTTTGGTGATGGCGACGGTGATTTTGTCATCGGTGTAAGGAACGACAGTGCCGTTGCGCTTGATCACGCGCAGCTGACCAGGTGCCGTAGCGGACAGATCCTGATGGGATTCGCCAGCCTGCGGCGCAGTGGCCTGCGGGTTCTCGCGGGTTGTGTCGGTTTGCATGGGTGTCTCCACGTTCTCTATGTTTGTTTGGGCACTGAATACGTGCCCACCGTTCCGTCTTGAGGCAGTCAGCCGACAAACGTCAGCTAAAAGACTTCAAAACGGATAAGGAAGGCTTTTGCCGCCATTCCCTGGCTTTGAAGTCGATGGTTTCGGGTCAATGCCCGCTACCGGAAATCTTTTGGAGGATGCTCGCTATTTGTTGCAACACGTGTGCCGTTTTGCCCCGATGGTTGAGGCAGAGCAGCGACCATCCGCATCAGCGGTTGGTGTACTGAAAAATGCTTAAGTTCAACCAAACCGACACAAGAAAACTGCTTGAGTTTCTAGGTTGAAATGTGTTTGGTTTTTTGGCCTAAAACCCTACATGTAGGGTTTTTTTTGCGGCGAGATACAAGATAAAGCGTTTTGGGGATGGATTGCAACGTGGTCATTGTGGATAAAGCTGTGGGTATATTGTGTATGAAACAGGGAAGTCGGCTGTAGGCCGCGCCGCTGCTGGACTGCACCGCTTGTCACTGCTTTTTACTGTTTTCGCGGGTTTTTGCGGGCGCGAACCCTATCACAAAAAACACAGATAACAAGGGTATTCTGGCATGTCGTGTGCTTGGCGCGAGCGGTTGCTACAATCGCCTTCGATCTCGCCCTGACACCGGGTGTTTTGCGCGATGATTCGACAAAAGATGTCTCTATTAATAAGAACAATGGCAGCAGAGGTAACCCGTGGAGCAAGAAGCCTGGCAGGTGCTTATTGTCGAGGATGATCAGCGTCTGGCTGAACTGACTCGTGACTACCTTCAGAGTAATGGCCTGCGGGTAACCCTTGAAGGTGATGGTGCTTGCGCCGCTGAACGCATCATTGCCGAGCAGCCGGATCTGGTGATTCTCGACCTGATGCTGCCCGGTGAAGACGGCCTGAGCATTTGTCGCAAGGTGCGAGACCGCTATGACGGACCGATTCTGATGCTCACGGCGCGCACCGATGACACCGATCAAATTCAGGGGCTGGACATGGGCGCCGACGATTTTGTCTGCAAGCCGGTGCACCCTCGTGTGTTGTTGGCGCGCATTCATGCGTTGTTGCGGCGCAGCGAAGGGCCTGAACCCGAGGCGGCAACGAACCCGCGGCGGCTGGTGTTCGGCCCTCTGGTGGTCGACAACGCCCTGCGTGAAGCCTGGTTGCAAGGCAACAGCATCGAATTGACCAGTGCCGAGTTTGATTTGTTATGGCTGCTGGTGGCCAACGCAGGGCGGATTCTTTCCCGCGAAGAGATCTTCACGGCCTTGCGCGGCTTTGGTTATGACGGCCAGGACCGCTCCATTGATGTACGCATCTCACGGATTCGACCCAAGATCGGCGACGATCCGATTCATCCGCGCCTGATCAAGACCATTCGCAGCAAAGGGTATCTGTTCGTCCCGGAAGCGGCGCAAGACCCAACGTGTTACGTGCTGAACACCTGACGCCATGAACTCCATCTTCCTGCGTATCTACGGCGGCATGCTCGGTGTGTTGGTGCTGGTGGCGTTGCTCGGCGTGCTGGCCCTGCACCTGGTCAATCAGGTGCGCGGCGAGCAGTACCGCGAGCGCCTGGCCCACGGCACCTTCACCCTGATGGCCGACAACCTGCAACCGATGAACGCGATTGATCGTAATCGTTCGCTGGCGGTCTGGGAGCGTTTGCTGGGGATTCCGTTGACCCTGCAAACACTCAGCGAAGCCGGTCTCGACAGCGGTGACCATAGTCGCCTGCTGCGTGGGCAGGTGGTGGTCGAGCAAACCGGGCCCCATGCAGCCAAGGTGTACCGACTGGTCAGCGACGCGGAACCGTGGGTGTTGACCGGGGAGGTGCAGCAAATCAGTGAACAACTGGCGCGGGCGACGATTTATCTGCTGACCGACGAACTGGTGCGCTTCCCCATCGATGAACAACCCAGTCGCCTGGCCGCCTTGAAGCGGGACAAGGGCTTTGGTTTCGACATCAGTCTGATCCGTCTGGAGCAGGCTGATGTCGATGAGGACCAGCGACGTCGGGTCGATGAAGGCGATACCGTGATGGCGCTGGGCAAGGGCGGAGACTCGATCCGTGTGTTCGCCGGCATGGTCGGCACGCCGTGGGTCCTGGAGATCGGTCCCCTTTACCAAATGAACCCTTACCCGCCTGAGCTGCTGGTGCTGATTGCGTTTCTGGGCCTGTGTTTTATCGGGGTGGTGGTTTACTTGTTGGTGCGTCGGCTTGAGCGCCGCCTTTTAGGCCTGGAATCGGCCGCCACCCGCATCGCCAAGGGCAGCCTGGAAACTCGCGAGCCAACGGCCGGGGCTGACTCGGTTGGGCGGCTGGCGGCAGCGTTCAATGGCATGGCTGAGCATTTGCAACGTTCACTGGCGATGCAGCGAGAGCTGGTACGTGCGGTCTCCCATGAACTGCGTACGCCGGTGGCGCGTTTGCGCTTTGGCCTGGAAATGATCGGCCAGGCCTCCACGCAAGAGGCTCGGGATAAATACAGGCTCGGCATGGATAGCGATATTCAGGACCTCGACAAGCTGGTGGACGAGATGTTGACGTACGCGCGATTGGAGCAGGGTTCGCCGACCCTTAGCTTTCAGCGCATCGATCTGGATGCGCTGGTCAATCAGGTGATCGCCGAGCTGGCACCGTTGCGCGCCAATGTCGCGGTCACGCGCGGGCAATGCCTGGCGGCGTCTGATAACGACGGGGCGTGGGTCGAGGCTGAGCCACGCTATTTGCATCGGGCCTTGCAGAATCTGGTGAGCAACGCCATGCGTCACGCCGAATCCAGGGTCAGCGTCAGTTATCAGGTCGGTCAGTTACGCTGTCGCATCGACATCGAGGACGACGGCCCCGGCGTCCCGGAAAGCGCTTGGGAGCGGATATTCACGCCCTTCATGCGTCTGGATGACAGTCGCACCCGGGCGTCGGGCGGGCATGGCCTGGGCTTGTCGATCGTTCGTCGAATCATTTACTGGCACAACGGTAGGGCGTTGATCAGTAAAAGCAAAAATCTAGGCGGTGCTTGCTTCAGTCTGGCGTGGCCGCGCCAGCAGGAAAAGCCCTGAGTCACAGGGCCGCGACGCTGACCAGACTCAGCAATTTGCCATTGTCCACGCGAAATTGCGCGTCCAGCTCTGTGCCGTTGCGCCACTCGCTGGACAGGTCGATCTGCAAACGCAGGCGGGCACTGCCACTGTCTGACCACTCCAGCAATTGCGCGTCTTTGAAGTAGAAACGCTTTTGCACGAGGGGGTAGATCGCCTTGAACAGGCTCTCTTTCGCAGAGAAAGTCAGGGTAACCAGCAGTGCAATCTGCGCATCCGGGCCTGCGGCCATGCGTTGCAATTCGTCGTCAGTCAGAATCTCCCCGGCCAGGCGCTGGGCGCGCTTGTGGTCGAGCAGGGGTTCCATGTCCAGGCCCAGGCCGCGCCATTGCTGCTGGTGGCCGACAATGGCCGCCGCCCAGCCGTGGCTGTGGGTAATCGAGCCCCGGACATCTGCTGGCCAGACCGGCGCGCGGTCCTCGCCGATGCTGGGTACATAGTGCCGGCCGTCCAACTGCTGCAAGGCTTCCCGAGCGCAAAGACGTCCCGCCAGAAACTCGGCCTGACGCTTGGCGACGGAGCGCTGAATACTGTGGGGCGACTCGATCAGGCAACGCTGAAAATCGCCATCAGCCAGATGGTGCGGATGGAACACGCCACTGACCAGGATCACGCCGGGCAGGGCTTGGGGCAGCGGCCAATGAGTGTCGAGTACGGGGCAGCAGGCGGGGAGTACTGGGGGTTGAGTCATGCCTTGCATTTTGCCGTGTCGGAGGCGGGCTGGGTAGGGGCACAGATTAATTGAACTGCGCCCCAGAAGTTGGACACCCATCCGATCTCTGGTGTGTGTCGCTGGGGCTGCGTCGGGCATAGATTAATTGTAGGAGCGGACTTGTCCGCGAAGGCGGTGTGCCAGATACACCGCGTTAAGTTATTCGCAGGCAAGTCACCCACATTAGATTGAGGCTGACAGGATCAAGTACTCAACCAAACACTTTCTTCAAGAATGCTTTCATGTCTGCCCACGAGCTCTCGTCGGCGGCTTTGTTGTAGCCGATGTCGGGGGCATGGTCGCCGTGGCTCAGGTGGTCGGCGTCGGGGTTGGTGAAGCCGTGTTTGGCGCCATCGATGCCGACGAATTTATAGTGGGCACCGGCTTTGTCCATTTCCGCTTTGAAGGCGATGACGCTGTCCGGGGTGACCATGCTATCGCTGTTGCCATGCTCAATCAGGAGTGGCGCCTTGACGCTGCCGGGGGTGGCCGGTGATTGGGTCGACAGCGCGCCGTGGAAAGACACCACGCCGGCCAGCGGTTCGCCACGCCGGGCCGCATTGAGAACCACCGCGCCGCCGAAGCAGTAACCAATAGCGGCGATCTTGGCCGGATTGGTTTGCGCTTGTTTTTTCAGCTGTTCAAGCCCTGCATCGAAACGCTTGGCCGAGGCTGCGCTGTCTTTGGTCGCCTCCTGCATGAACGCCATGGCGTCCGTTGGGTGCTCGGTGTGCTTGCCTTCGCCGTACATGTCGATGGCCATGGCGCTGTAACCCAGTGCCGCAAGGTCGCGGGCGCGGCGTTTGGCGTATTCGTTCAGGCCCCACCACTCATGCACCACCAGGACCCCGGGGCGCTGACCCTTGATTGCGTCGTCGTAGGCGTAATAGCCGATCAGTTTGGTGCCGTCAGCACTTTGATAGTCGATGGTTTCAGTCTTGATCGCGGCCTGAGCCAGCCCGGCCAGGCTCATCATGATTAACGCAGTCCAGAAACGCATGGTGGGTTTCTCCTGTGATCGATAGGGAAAGTAGATTACGTCAAAAGAGCCTAGACGATTGTTCGGCCTTAGAGGTGGTGGGTCCGTTCAGCTTAAGTTCAGGCCGCGTTCAGTGGGGGTTCAGGGCCCGGTGATTAGTCTTGTGGCGTACCCCAACAGCGCCCGGCGCAAGAGGACATTCCCATGCTCACCTTAAATAAGCTCTTTTTTGCGTTGGCTTTTCTCGGCGGCAGCGCTACCGCACAGACCACTGACGGTACCAGCAAGCTCGTCCAGGGCAAGACCGGCGGGAGCGTCGATGCATACGGCGCCTATCTGGGAGCCGTCGCGGGTCACTATTACTCGAGTTATCCCAACGTCTCCGGTACGCATAACGGTATTCAGCTGAGCCAAGCCATCTTGCTCGGCAGCTTTGACCCTGGCCTGCCCTCCAACTACATCTTTTAACCGTTAACAGACTGGCGCTGGACATTTTTCGCCCAGCCCGCACACTTAACAGGCGAGGCGCTGTTCAACCGGTCATGTTGTATTTGCCTTAATCTTGAGAGGAATGATTTTGCCTGGGAGAGCCTCATGAAACTGCTGGTGGTTGAAGATGAGGCATTATTGCGCCATCACTTACAAACCCGATTGGCCGAGAGCGGCCATGTGGTCGAGGCCGTGGCCAATGCCGAGGAAGCACTGTACCAGGCGGGACAGTTCAACCATGACCTGGCGGTGATTGACCTGGGTTTGCCGGGCATGGGTGGGTTGGACTTGATTCGCCAACTGCGCTCCCATGGCAAGGCATTTCCGATTCTGATCCTCACGGCCCGTGGCAACTGGCAAGACAAAGTCGAAGGGCTGGCCGCCGGGGCGGACGACTATCTGGTCAAGCCGTTTCAGTTCGAAGAACTGGAGGCGCGGCTTAATGCCCTGTTGCGCCGTTCCAGCGGTTTTATCCAGTCGACCATCACCGCCGGGCCCTTGCTGCTGGACCTGAACCGCAAGCAGGCCTCCCTCGAAGAACAGCCGCTGGCGTTGACGGCCTATGAGTACCGGATTCTTGAATACTTGATGCGTCACCATCAGCAGGTGGTGGCCAAGGAGCGCTTGATGGAGCAGCTCTACCCCGACGATGATGAGCGTGATCCGAACGTGATCGAGGTGTTGGTCGGACGCTTGCGCCGCAAGCTGGAAGGCTCGTTGGGTTTCAAGCCTATCGAAACGGTGCGCGGTCTGGGGTATCTGTTCACTGAGCGCTGCCGATGATCCGTTCGCTGCGGCTGCGGTTGATGATGGCTGCCGCGCTGTTGGCGGTGATCTTCATGCTGGCGCTGTTGCCCGCGTTGCAGGGCGCCTACAGCCTGGCCCTGCAGGACTCCATTGAGCAGCGCCTGGCCTCGGACGTGACCACGATGATTTCCGCGGCCCGGGTCGAGGACAATCGTTTGTTGATGCCCCTGCTGTTGCCGGGCGAGCAATTCAATCTGTCAGACAGCCGCCTGTTCGGTTATATCTACAACCGTAATGGTGAGTTGGTATGGCGTTCGCGTGCCACCGAACTGGCAGGTATCGATTATCGCCCGCGTTATGACGGGACGGGGAATCAGTTCGGTAAAATCAAGAACGCCAAGGGCGATGAGTTTTTCGTCTATGACGTCGAAATCAAACTGCTCGGTGGCAGAAACGCAGCGTTCAGCATCGTCGCTTTGCAGCCGGTGCACGAGTATCAGGTGATCATTTCCGCGCTACGCGAGAAACTCTATCTGGGCTTCGGTGCGGCCCTGGTGGTTTTGCTCGCATTGCTCTGGATGGGCCTGACCTGGGGCCTTAAAGCGTTGAGGGGATTGAGTCAGGAGCTGGATCAGGTCGAAACCGGCGAGCGGGAAAGCCTGAGTGAGGAGCACCCCCTGGAGTTATTGCGCCTGACCGGCTCACTGAACCGCCTGCTACTCAGCGAACGCGAGCAGCGCATCCGTTACCGCGACTCGCTGGGCGACTTGGCCCACAGCTTGAAAACGCCGCTGGCGGTGCTGCAAGGCGTCAGCGAAACCATGGCCAAGCGTCCGCAAGACCTGGAGCAGGCACGCCTCCTGCAATCGCAGATCGAACGCATGAGTCAACAGATCAGTTACCAGTTGCAGCGCGCCAGCCTGCGCAAAAGTGGCCTGGTGCGGCACCATGTGGTGTTGCGGCCGGTGGTCGAAAGCCTGTGCAATACCCTGGACAAGGTCTATCGCGACAAGCAGGTCAACGTCTGCCTTGATCTGCCCGACGGATGCCAAGTGGCGATGGAGCAGGGCGCTTTGCTTGAAATGCTCGGTAATCTGCTGGAAAACGCCTATCGCCTCTGTTTGGGCCGAATACGCATCAGCCTGCGCGCATCGCTGTCCGGTGACGAGTTGTGCGTCGAAGACGATGGCCCCGGCGTGCCAGAGAGTCAGAGGGCGCGGATTCTAGAGCGTGGTGAGCGGCTGGATCGGCAGAATCCGGGGCAGGGCATTGGCCTGGCTGTGGTCAAAGACATCATTGAAAGCTACAACGCTCGCCTGACCCTGGAGGACTCTCCTTTGGGTGGCGCCGCATTCCGGATTCATTTTCCGGCCAGATGAAGCGTCCTGCCGCATTCGCGAATGGCTTCACGCCTCCATCATGCGAACCGTCAGACCTCCTGAGCCCGGTAAGCCCCGGGTGTCAGTCCGATCCACTTCTTGAACGCGCGATGAAAGGCCGACGGCTCGGAAAAACCGAGCTGTTCGGCAATCTGCTGCAATGACAGGTCGGCGCGGCTCAAGTGATAAATCGCCATGTCGCGGCGCAGTTGATCCTTCAACCCCTGAAAACTCGTGCCTTCTTCACGCAGATGCCGGCGCAGGGTCTGTGGGCTGATGTGCATCTGCTCGGCGACGCCGTCTAGATCGGGCCAGCGGTTGCAGTCACGACTGAGCAAGCGTCGCAGCTGATTGCTCAGGCTGTCGCCATCGTCGGGACGGGCCAGCAGATCGGCGGGCGAGCGTTCGAGAAAATGCTTGAGCGTGCGTTCGTCCTGCAGCAGCGGCATGCTCAGGTAGCGTGCGTGAAACAGCAGACTGCTGGTCTCGGCGTTGAACAGGATCGGGCACGGGAACAGCAGGTCATATTCGCCGCTGTGCTCCGGCCTGTCATAACTGAATGTCGCGTGCTCCAGGCGGATGCGTTGGCCGATCAGCCAACTGCCGAGCCGGTGCCAGATCACCAGCAGGCACTCGCTGAGAAAATGGTCCGGGTCGCGCAGTGCCGAGTCGTCCAGGCTCAGCCGCGCCCAATCCCCTTCTCGACGCAAGCTCAGGCGCGGCGCGTCGGGGAACAAGCCATAAAACAACAGACCGCGTGCGAGTGCCTTCTCCAGGCTGCGACAGTGAATCAGCGCATGGCACATCATGGCGAATGTGCCGCGCTTGCTCGGGCCATGGCCGAAGCCCATGTATTCATCGTCCAGTTGCTGCCAGACCAATTGAATCAGGCGAGCAAACTGTTCCGGAGCGATGCGGGCACGAGGCTCGCTCAACAGCTCAGACTGGATCCCCGATTGTTGCAGCAAGCTCGAACAATCGATGCCACGTCGTTGCATGCCACCGAGAGCAGCGCGGGCGAAGTGACTGGCGATCGTACGTTGGCGCATAAGGTGCTCATCCTGGGAACGGCCGATGGTAGTCATCGCACGGGCAACGGACAAGGCGGATACCCGCCAATGCAGGGGGTATTTTTGCGGTATATGGCGGAAATCCGCCATGTTTTCAGCCATTACCAATGTGTAAGGTGCGTCATAGCTTACGGGTTAGTTGATCTAGAGCGGTTTTGTCGAAAGTGGCACGCGCCCTGCAATAATACCGGTAGAGATTTGCGAAGGGGCTGCCCGCGCAACTCGCCAAAACAAATCCCTCCAGTGCAGGAGGGTTAGCGCTTTATGGCGTCGCACGCATCAGATGGATGATGACCGGCGATGCTCTTGAGGAACTTGCAATGACGACTCGTCAGCCGCTGTATAAATCCCTGTATCTCCAGGTCATCGTAGCCATTGTCATTGGCATTCTGATCGGCCACTTCTACCCTCAAGCCGGTGTGTCGCTCAAGCCGTTGGGTGACGGGTTCATCAAACTGATCAAAATGATCATCGCTCCGATCATTTTCTGCACGGTCGTCAGCGGTATCGCTGGCATGCAGAGCATGAAGTCAGTCGGTAAAACCGGCGGTTATGCGCTGTTGTACTTCGAAGTCGTTTCTACCATCGCGCTGCTGATCGGTCTGGTCGTGGTTAACCTCGTTCAGCCGGGTGCTGGCATGCACATCGACGTGGCGACGCTGGATGCTTCCAAGGTCGCGGCCTACGTTGCTGCAGGCGCTGACCAGAGCATCGTCGGCTTCCTGCTCAACGTTATCCCAAGCACTATCGTTGGCGCTTTTGCGACGGGCGATATCCTGCAAGTACTGATGTTCTCGGTGATCTTCGGTTTTGCCTTGCATCGCCTGGGTGCCTACGGCAAACCGCTGCTCGACTTCATCGATCGTTTCGCCCACGTGATGTTCAACATCATCAATATGATCATGAAGCTGGCTCCGCTGGGTGCTTTTGGCGCGATGGCTTTCACCATCGGCGCTTACGGTGTCGGTTCGCTGGTGCAACTCGGTCAATTGATGCTGTGCTTCTACATCACCTGCGCACTCTTCGTACTGATTGTGCTGGGTGGTATCGCTCGCGCTCACGGCTTCAGCATACTCAAGTTGATCCGCTACATCCGTGAAGAGTTGCTGATCGTGCTGGGCACGTCTTCTTCGGAGTCCGCTCTGCCGCGCATGCTGATCAAGATGGAACGCCTGGGCGCGCAGAAGTCGGTTGTCGGTCTGGTTATTCCGACGGGTTACTCCTTCAACCTGGACGGTACTGCGATCTACCTGACCATGGCTGCCGTGTTCATCGCCCAGGCGACCGACTCCCACATGGACATCACTCACCAGATCACCTTGTTGGTGGTGTTGTTGCTGTCCTCCAAGGGCGCAGCCGGCGTTACCGGCAGTGGCTTCATCGTGTTGGCCGCCACCCTGTCCGCCGTTGGCCACTTGCCAGTTGCCGGTCTGGCGCTGATCCTGGGTATCGACCGCTTCATGTCCGAAGCCCGCGCACTGACCAACTTGGTCGGTAACGCTGTTGCGACTTTGGTTGTGGCCAAGTGGGTTAACGAGCTGGACGAAGACAAGCTGCAAATCGAACTGGCTTCCGGTGGTCGCGGGATCTCCAACACAGGTCCAGAAGATGATCTGGGCGTGAATGAAGGCCCGATTCCAGCGACGGTATCCAGCACCGCGCCTAAAACTGCATAACGCGGCGCAGGTATAAAAAAACCCATCTTCGGATGGGTTTTTTTATACCTGCCGATTGATCGAATCAGTCAGCGACGATGAGTGGCGCGGCCATTGAAGGGTGGCTCGTGGTTGCTTACTCTGAAGGCCTCAGGTGTAAGGTCTGGTTACAGAACTGCTAAGGGAGTAAGCATGCAAGGGCCATTGTCATCGCTCAAGATTCTCGATTTTTCCACCTTGTTGCCGGGACCGTTCGCTTCGTTGCTGCTCGCCGACATGGGGGCCGACGTATTGCGCATCGAATCGCCGACGCGCATGGACCTTCTGAAACTGTTGCCGCCTCACGATCACGGGACGTCAGCCAGCCACGCCTACCTCAATCGCAACAAGCGCAGCCTCGCCCTCGACTTGAAGCAACCGCAGGCGCTCGAGGTGATCCGCCAGTTGGTGGCTGAATACGACATCGTGCTCGAACAGTTTCGACCGGGTGTCATGGCACGCCTGGGGCTGGGCTACGAGGCGTTGAAGGCGATCAACCCGAAACTGATTTATGTGTCGATCACCGGCTATGGCCAGACAGGCCCTTATCGGGATCGCGCCGGGCATGACATCAACTACCTTGCACTGTCGGGCATCGCCAGCTACACCGGGCGCCTGGACAGTGGTCCGGTGCCGTTGGGCATTCAGGCGGCGGATGTGGCGGGAGGGTCGCTGCATGGAGTGGTGGGTCTGCTGGCCGCCGTGGTCGCACGCCAGCAAACCGGGCTCGGGCAATATGTGGATGTCAGCATGACTGACTGTGTGTTCAGTCTGAATGCCATGGCCGGGGCGGGTTATCTGGCGTGCGGTGTGGAGCCGGCCCGGGAAAGCCAGATGCTCAATGGCGGCAGTTTTTATGATTATTACTGCTGTCGAGATGGCCGCTGGTTCTCCGTGGGCAGCCTGGAACCAGCGTTCATGCAACCCTTGTGCGTCGCGCTGGGTCGCCCGGAGTTGGCCGCGCTCGGCCTGTCGTCGAGCCCCGAGGTGCAGGCCTCATTGAAGGACGAGCTGAAAATTGAATTCGAGAAACGCTCTTTTGAAGAGCTGCGCGCGTGCTTTGCCGGTCTGGATGCGTGTGTCGAACCGGTGCTGAGCGTTGCCGAGGCAATCGAGCATCCACAATTACAGGCGCGTGAGCTGGTCTGCCAAGTGCCCCGTGAAGACGGCAGCTTGCAGGCGCAGATGGCCTGCCCGCTGAAGTTCTCCGACGGCCTGCCCGAGCCCCGGCATATCGGTGCGACGTTGGGTGCGCACAGTGAGGAAGTGCTGGCGGGGTTGGGTTACAGCGCTGAGCGGATCGCTGAATTGCGGGCGGCGGGGGTTATTGCCTGACCGCTTTCGCGAGTGAACTCACCCACACCGCCTGCACACAGGCGCAGTTCAAAGCCCGTGCCGGGCTTGTTCGCAGACAAGTCAGCGCCTAAAAATAATGTTCTATTTCAAATGGTTATGGGTTTTTTGATAGGCGAGAATGGCTGTGCGCGGAGTACCTGACTCTCTCATCACTCGACCCGCACTTCTCCACTGAACACCAAGGTCTCCCGGCAGCGACGGCACAAATAGCGTCGGCCTTTCCCGACCAGCAGGTGGCGCTGGGCGGAGAACGGGAAATCGCTGTTTGCGCAGGGGCAGCGGTAGATGTAGCGGGTCATGCGGCGACGTTTGATCGCGTAAGTGTGGCAGCGATTGGGCGGGAGTTCGTATACCCCGCGCATGATCAATTGCCATTCTTCGCCGTGGGGCTGAATACGCTCGCCAAACAATTGATGGGCGATCAAGTGCGCGACTTCGTGGGCGACCGTCTGCTTGAGAAAATCTTCACTGTTTTCCCGGTACAGCTGCGGGTTGAAGCGCAACAGATTCTCGTGCAGATGGGCAACACCCGCTTTTTGACCGCGCAGCTTGAGGCTGACCACCGGCCGTTTGAAGGGGCGTTTGAAAAAGGCTTCGGCTTGCTGATAACAGACTTCGACGCGGGTATTGAGCTGCTCGGGCATTCTTAAAGGCTCTCCAGAGGTGGCCAGTATGCCGTAAAGCCCTGGCCTGCCGAAAACTGAAGGCGCCCAATGGTCATGGTTAAACGCATGAGCCGCCTCAAAGGCGGCTCATGGTCAACGGTTAACTGTCAGTCAGTTAGTATATTCAGGCCCTACACCGACGCCCCACAGGACGACGGTGAACGCCATGATGGCAACCAGCACCACCAGGCCCACGGCCAATACGGAGCTTGAGAACATGAAGCCTTCATCGGAAGGGATGTTCATGAACGTCGGCAAGCCGACGTATAGCAGATAGACCGTGTAACAAACGGCCGCGAGGCCGACGATCATTCCCAGCCACATATGCGGATACAGGGCCGCCAGCCCGCCAATGAACAGCGGTGTTGCGGTGTAGGTGGCGAAGGCGACACAGCGCGCCAGGCTCGGACTGGCGTCGTACGTGCGCGCCATCCAGTGGATGAATGCTCCCATGACGGCCACGCCAGCCAGCATGGCAATGTAGGACATGATGGTCATCCACAGCGCGCTTACGGGGGTCAGCATGACCGCCGCTCGACTGCCAATCACCCAGCCCACCTGAGTGGTGCCGATATAAGCCGAAACTGCGGGAATCGCCGCAAGAATCAGGGTATGCGTGAGGTACATGTGGCCGATGCTTTCTTCTTTTTCGCCACGTATTTGCTGCCATTCTTGATCAGGATGGGTGAACAGTCCGATAACGTGATGGATCATGCCGGTCACTCCTTTTTGTTTTACCGTCGCCCCCCAGCGGAGCGCCTGTCGGGCCTAAGTGCCACGGCAGGTGTAAGGCCACAGCCTCGATACAGGAATGGGTGCGACCCTATGACGCAGTATAGGAAGGGAAGACGCAGCCCTTTAGAGTAAATTGTGCTCGAGAGACTGCTGTTAATCGCAATGCGCTATTTGAGTGCCAACAATAAATCGGCATGCGCCTATGATCCTTGTCGCGTAAAATGCCGGCCTTTTACCGAGTCATCGTTAGCGGATATCTGCGCCATGGGCACCCTTTCAGTCAATCAGAACAAACTGCAGAAACGTCTGCGTCGGCTCGCGGGCGAAGCAGTGGCCGACTTCAACATGATTGAGGAAGGCGACAAGATCATGGTGTGTCTGTCGGGCGGTAAAGACAGCTATACCCTGCTTGATGTGCTGCTGCATTTTCAGAAAGTGGCGCCGATCAAATTCGATATCGTCGTTGTCAACATGGACCAGAAACAGCCAGGCTTCCCCGAGCATGTACTGCCTGCGTACCTCAAGGCGTTGGGTGTGGAGTACCACATTGTCGAAAAAGACACCTATTCGCTGGTCAAAAAGCTTATCCCCGAAGGCAAGACCACGTGCTCGCTGTGTTCGCGCCTGCGCCGTGGCACGTTGTACACCTTTGCCGATGAAATCGGCGCGACCAAGATGGCGCTGGGGCATCACCGCAACGACATCATCGAGACCTTTTTTCTCAACCTGTTCTTCACGGGCACGCTCAAGGCCATGCCGCCCAAACTGCGGGCTGACGATGGTCGTAATGTGGTGATTCGTCCGCTGGCGTACTGCAACGAGCGTGATATTCAGGATTTTTCCGATCTGAAAGCGTTTCCGATCATTCCGTGCAACCTCTGCGGTTCTCAGCAAAACCTGCAGCGTCAGGTGGTCAAGGACATGCTGTCGGAGTGGGAACGCACGACCCCAGGCCGTACCGAAAGCATCTTCAGTGCGTTGCAGAACGTGCAGCCGTCGCAACTGGCGGACCGTACTCTGTTCGACTTCGCCAACCTGCGGATCGATGAAACCGCAGCCTCGCGCTTCGTCAATGTCGTGAACCTCTGATCGATCTCGACACTCTGTTCTATTTGCTGCCTGACACCTAGCCTCGGCGAAATGTCAGACCTCTATCAATTGTCAGTAGGAAAGGGCATGCGCGATTACAAATGGCTTCATGAATATTGCCTGAACCGCTTTGGCTCGGCCTCGGCGCTTGAAGCACATCTGCCCGTGCCCAATTCCCCGGCGCAACTTCGCGCAATCAGCAATGACCGTTACCTGTCGGCCCTCGCCCGACGGGTGTTTCGCGCCGGCCTCAAGCACAGCCTGGTAGACGCCAAATGGCCGATGTTCGAAGAAGTGTTCTTTCGCTTCGATCCCGAGAAGGTCGTGCTGATGGGCGCCGAGCACCTGGAGCGCCTGATGCAGGACGCACGAATCATTCGCCATTTGGGCAAACTGAAAAGTGTGCCACGCAATGCGCAGATGATTCTGGACATCAGTAAGGAGAAGGGCAGCTTTGGTAATTTCATCGCCGATTGGCCAGTGACCGATATCGTCGGCCTGTGGAAGTACCTGGCCAAACACGGGCATCAATTGGGCGGGATGTCAGCGCCGAGTTTTCTGCGCATGGTCGGCAAGGACACGTTCATCCCGACCTACGACGTGGTCGCCGGGCTCAACGCACAGGGCATCATCGACAAAGTGCCCACCAGCCTCAAGGACCTCGCCACCGTGCAAGGTGCGTTCAACCAGTGGCACGCAGAGAGTGGGCGGCCGATGTGTCAGCTGTCGTTGATGCTGGCGTATACGGTCAACCACTGACATCGCATCAAGCCATTCGCGATGACGGTCTGTCAGACGGCGCCTTCCCCCGCCAGCTTGCGGTTGTACTGAAAACGCCAGCGCACATACAGCAACGCGCTGACGAACACTGCCAGACTCGAAAGCATCTCCAGTGCACCGAACAGGCTGCGGTTCGGGTCGTAAACGGCCAGTGCGCCTTTGATGAAGTACAGGTTGATCACAAAGCAGGTCCACGAATGGCCGCGGGCGCTGCCGCTGATCATGCCAGGAGCGAGCAGGATCAATGGCACCAGTTCGATGAGCAGGATCACCCAGGGGCGCGCGCCATGCAGGTCGGCGAAGATCAGGTAGTACGCAGCCAGCAGCAAGATCAGGCCGAAAAAACAGATCAGGCTGGCGATCCGGCTCAGGCGCACTCGCGGCTCCAGCCATTCCAGCGCGGGCAGGACTTTAGGCTTTTTAGCCACGAGGCGTCTCCAACAATAAAGCGGTTTTAGCCAGGCGCTGACCGAGCGCGCGACACAGGGTGATTTCGTGTTGATCCAGCGCGCGTTTACCATCGGCACCGGCATGGTGGCTGGCGCCATAAGGCGTGCCACCGCCGCTGGTTTCCAGCAACGCGGCTTCACTGTAGGGCAGTCCTGCGACCAGCATGCCGTGGTGCAGCAACGGCAATAGCATCGACATCAGCGTGGTTTCCTGGCCGCCATGCAGGCTGGCCGTGGACGTGAACACGCTGGCGGGCTTGCCCACCAAGGCGCCGGTCAGCCACAGGGTGCTGGTGCCGTCGAGGAAGTATTTCAGCGGCGCGGCCATGTTACCGAAGCGCGTCGGGCTGCCCAGAGCCAGGCCGGAGCAGTTTTTCAGGTCGTCGAGGCTGGCATATAAGCAGCCTTGCTCGGGGATGCTTGGCGCGACCGCTTCGATTTCGGACGAGATCGCGGGCACGGTGCGCAGTCGCGCTTCCATGCCACCCAACTCGATACCCCGGGCAATCTGCCGAGCCATCTCGCTGGTCGAGCCGTTGCGGCTGTAGAACAAGACCAGGATGTACGGGGCACTCATGCCAGGATCTCCAGCACGCGTTCTGGTGGGCGGCCAATGACGGCTTTGTCGCCAGCCACTAGAATCGGCCGCTCGATCAATTTCGGGTGGGCGGCCATGGCGGCAATCAGTTGCTCGTCGCTCAGGTGGGTGTCCGCCAGGCTCAGGGCTTTGTATTCATCTTCACCGGTCCGCAGCAGTTCCCGGGCGCCGATGCCCAGTTTTCCCAGCAGGTCGCGCAATTGCGCGGTGTCTGGCGGGGTGTCCAGGTAGCGGATGATGGTCGGCGTCAGGCCGCGGGCCTCAAGCAGTTCCAGCGCGCCGCGAGATTTCGAGCAGCGCGGGTTGTGATAAAGCGTCAGATCGGTCATTTGCGGGTCGCATCTTGCGTAAGGTGGCGGCTATTCTACCTGTGTGAGGACTGCTCCTGAACCTTGGGCGGTGATTGGTCGCAGTTAAAGTGAATCTCTGGATAAGGAAGGGCACATGACAAGGCGATTGGCAGCGATAGCAGCGCTCATCGGCAGTTTGCTGCTCAGTGGTTGTGGCGCAGACCTGGGGCCTGATCAAAACGGGCAGAAGGTTGCCAGCGAGCGTGTCGACAAGCATTGGCTGGTGATCAATTACTGGGCTGAGTGGTGTGGGCCATGCCGGACGGAGATCCCGGAACTCAACGCGTTGGCCGATCAGCTCAAAGACAGGCAGGTGAGTGTGTTCGGGGTCAACTTCGACGGCCTGCAAGGCGAAGACCTGAAGTCCGCCACTGCCGCGCTGGGTATCACCTTCACTGTCCTGGCTCTGGACCCGGCCGAACGTTTCGACCTGCCCCACAGCGAAGCGCTGCCGGTGACGTACATCATTGATGACAAGGGCAAGGTGCGGGAGCAATTGCTTGGTGAGCAGACCGCGGCAGGTGTGAGTCAGCGGTTGGCGGTATTGCGGGGCGAGGGGTAACGCAGGTCAGTCACCGCGAGCCGTTCGCGAATGAATTCACGCCCGCGAGATTGGGTATCTGTGCGAGAGTGAATTTATTCGAGAAGGCGGTACAGCCGCTATTGAATCAGCTGTCTTCCAGCCAAAACCGTAGCGGTTTGCCTTCGGCAGGCCAGAGGCGCAGTTGGTCGATCGGCGAGATGTCCCAGCGCTGCACTTTGGTCAGTGCGTCGAGGAAGCGTTGTTCTTGCTCCATCAGGGCGGGCGCGCACATCTTGCGGGTGCTGCCGACCATGCCGAAGCTGATCGTGTCGTCCTCCACCGTATACGGCGCGAACCAATGGTTGCAGCCTGCAGTGCCGTAGGCACGACCGTCCTCACCAAGGGTCATGGTCAGGTGGCTGCGGTCGATCAGCGGATTTTCACCGATCCATTCCAGCATGTAGCCCCGATCGCGTGTCAATTCTACCGGCTTGGCGGCGCAGCCCATCAGGGTGCTGCCGAGCAGGCCAAACAGGACGGCGCGAATCATGCGGCTTTCTCCTGGCATTTCGGGCAAAAGTGCTTGTCACCTTCGGTTTTCCAGCCCAGCTCGGCAATGCGAGCGGCGGCAGCCGGCTTTTGTGCTTTGATGCCGAGCTTGGCATCGACCGCGAACTCGACGTTCAGCTCGGTCGCGCAACCGTTGCAACTGGCCTTCCACTGATGAATCGCCAGTTCAGCGAAGACCGGACCCTGCGCCACCGCGACCCATTGGCCGCGAGGGTTGATCAGGTGCCGGACTTTTTCCACGGTCAGGCGCATGGACAAGTCCTTACTCCCTTTGAGCGTGACCAAAAGCACGTCATCCGCGTGGATCGAGCCGCCGTTGCCGGTGACTTGATAACGACCAGGGGCCAGCGCGCGGCATTCGATCAGCGTGTGTTGTGGGTTAAACAGGGTGTAGCGGAAATCGTGTTCGACCATGGGTCCTCCAAATCTGCGCGCATCCTATCATGCAGCCTGTTATTAACCCTCGACCAGATTCTGCGGCGAACCCTCGGCCCAGGCGGCAATATTGTCCAGAGTGGTCTGCGCAATGGCTCCCAGCGCTTCGCGGGTCAGAAAAGCCTGATGAGCGGTAACGATCACGTTGGGAAACGTCAGCAGGCGAGCCAGCACATCGTCCTGCAGTGGCAGGTCGGAACGGTCTTTGAAGAACAATTGCGCTTCTTCTTCATACACATCCAGCCCCAGATAACCCAATTGCCCGCTTTTTAGCGCTTCGATCAGCGCCGGTGTGTCGACCAGCGCGCCGCGACCGGTGTTGATCAGCATCGCACCGGGCTGCATCTGCGCCAGGGACGTGCTGTTGATCAGGTGTTTGCTGTGCGCGGTCAGCGGGCAGTGCAGGCTGATGATCTGCGCCTGCGCCAGCAAGTCCGGCAAACTCAGGTAGCGCGCGCCCAAGGCTTCGACCTGCGGATTAGGGTAGGGGTCATGAGCCAACAGCGTGCAGCCGAACCCGGACATGATCCGGGCGAAGGTCGCGCCGATCTGCCCGGTGCCGACGACGCCCACGGTTTTACCCACCAGATCGAAGCCGGTCAGCCCATGCAGGGTGAAGTCACCGTCGCGGGTGCGGTTGTACGCACGGTGCAGATGACGGTTAAGGGCCAGAATCAAGGCCACGGCATGTTCGGCCACGGCGTGCGGAGAGTAGGCCGGCACGCGCACGACCTTGAGCCCGAGGGCGTGCGCCGTTGCCAGGTTTACATGGTTATAACCCGCCGAGCGCAAGGCGATCAGGCGCGTACCGCCTGCGGCCAGTTGTTCGAGTACGGGCGCGCTGAGGTCGTCATTGATGAAGGCACAGACCACTGGGTAGTGGTTGGCCAGGGCAACCGTGTCCAGATTCAGGCGTGCCGGTTGGAAATGCAGATCCACACCCGCCGGTAAACGGGCCGCGAGAAAGCTTTCGCGGTCATAGTTCTGACTGCTGAATAAAAGGATGCGCATAAAATCTCCTTGTGGCGATGCTCCCTTGCAGGAGCCCGCTTGCCCGCTATAACGTCAGAAGGACGTTCATGCAAACGGATCACCCTTCAAGCGGTCACTCGTGCTTCGACGGCCAGCCGTGTGATAGCCATGTCCAGTTCGTCGAGGGCGGCGTTGGCCTCGGGTGCATCCTGCTTGAGTAAGGTTTCACTGCGTTGACAGGCTGCGCGCAGTTGCGGCACCCCGCAATAACGGGTTGCGCCATGCAGGCGATGGACCCTTTCGATCAGTGCCAGTTTGTCGTGGGCATCGCGGGCATCGCGGATGGCGTCACGGTCGGTGTCCAGCGAGGCCAGAAGCATCGCTAGCATGTCCGCTGCCAGGTCAGGCTTGCCCGCTGCCAGGCGCAAGCCTTCTTCAGGGTCGAGCACCTGCAGGTCGATGCCGTGATGTGTGCTTTCGCTGTGACGTTTCGGCACATGATTGCGCAGTGCCAGACCGGTCCATTTGAGCACCACTTGGGCCAATTGCCGCTCACTGATGGGCTTGGTCAGGTAGTCGTCCATGCCGCTTTGCAGCAGGGCACGCTTTTCGTTGGCCATGGCATGGGCGGTGAGGGCCACGATCGGTAGCGAAGTACTTTGCTGTTCGACCTCCCAGGCCCGGATCGTTTCAGTGGCTTGGCGCCCGTCCATACCGGGCATCTGTACGTCCATCAGCACCAGATCGAAGGTTTCTTTCTGTATCGCCTTGACCGCGGCATAACCACTGTCGACGGCCAGCACTTTGGCGCCCATGTCTTCAAGCAGTGTTTGCACCAGCAACAGGTTGGCCGGGTTGTCATCGACGCAGAGCAAGTGCGGTGGCCGACTGGACAGGGGGGTAGAGGTATCGATGCGCTGTTGTTTGGGGCTGATCAGTTCGGACAGGCTGCGCCGCAGCTTGCGCGTGCAGGCCGGTTTTACCTGTAACTGGCTGTGGGCGTTGGGCACGGCCAACTGGAATTGCGCCTGCTCGGTGGTCGGGCACAGCACCAGGACCTTGCAGCCGAGGTTTTCAAGGTCCCAGATATGCTGGCGCAGCCGTTCGGGCGGCAGTTCGTGGGCGGTGATGCCCAGCACCGTCAGGTCGATAGCCTGTGCTGTTTGATACGCAGCAGTGACCCCGTTGATCAGGCTTTCCAGGTTGTTGAAAACCACCGCTTCCAGACCGCAATCTTCCAGCTGGTGCTGCAAGGCCTGACGTGCGAGTTCATGATTTTCCAGCACCGCGACCCGACGCCCGAGAAGGGGCGGGGATGGCAGGTCTTCCAGGTCATCGCGGGCTTTGGGCAGGTTCAGGCTGATCCAGAACTCGGAACCTTCACCCGGCGTACTGTCGACCCCTATTTCGCCGCCCATTTGCTCGATCAGTCGTTTGGAAATGACCAGTCCCAACCCGGTGCCGCCCGGTTGCCGCGACAACGAATTGTCTGCCTGACTGAACGCCTGAAACAGCGACCGCACGTCTTGGCTGGACAGACCGATGCCGGTGTCCTGCACGCTGATGCGCAGTTGCACGCTGTCTTCTTGCTCATCTTCGAGCATGGCGCGGGCGACGATGGTGCCTTCGCGGGTGAATTTGATCGCATTGCTGACCAGATTGGTCAGGATCTGCCTGAGCCGCAGCGGATCGCCGAGCAGCGACAACGGTGTGTCGCGGTACACCAGGCTGACCAGTTCCAACTGTTTGGCATGGGCGGCCGGGGCAAGGATGGTCAGGACATCCTGCAGCAGGTCGCGCAGGTTGAACGGAACGCTGTCGAGCACCAGCTTGCCGGCTTCGATTTTCGAAAAATCGAGAATCTCGTTGATGATGCCCAGCAGGTTGTCGGCAGATTTTTCGATGGTGTCCAGATAATCCAGTTGGCGCGGGGTCAGCTCGCTTTTCTGCAGCAGATGAGTGAAGCCGAGAATGCCATTGAGCGGGGTGCGAATCTCGTGGCTCATGTTGGCGAGGAATTCGGATTTGATCCGGCTGGCCTCAAGCGCTTCTTTGCGCGCCAGGTCCAGCTCGATGTTCTGGATTTCGATGGTTTCCAGATTCTGCCGCACGTCTTCAGTGGCCTGATCGATGCTGTGCTGCAATTCTTCCTGGGCATTCTGCAAGGTCGCGGCCATGCGGTTGATACCGGAAGCCAGCTCATCCAGTTCCAGGCTGCCCAGTGGCGGCAGGCGTGTTTCAAGATTGCCGTCTTTGAGTTGCGCCACCGCCAATTTGATCCGGCTGATCGGCTCGTTGATGGTTCGGCTCATGCGGATCGCCACAATCGCAGTCAACACCAACCCCGTAACGATCAGTAGCAGACTGGCGAACAGGCTGCGATAGCCGCGCAACAAGGTCCCGTTATGGGACAGCTCCAGCTCGACCCAGCCGAGCAGACGGTCGGCCTCCTCAGGGATCAGAGCACCGCTCAGGTGGCGCTGGCGACCGAACACCGGCAGCAGATAGCGGGTGGCGTCGTTCCCGGAACGCTGCAGCAAGTGAGTGCTGTTGCCAATGGGGGACGGGTTGATCATGCTCGGCCCGGCATGGGCCAGCAGATCGCGGTCGGGGCCGAGAAAGGACACGGCGCGCACGTCTGTTTGCTCCAGCGCCTGCCCGGCGATGCGTTCGAGCAGCGCGCGGTCGCTATGGCCCAGCGCCGGGGCGGCCAGCGGTGCGAGTTCTTCGGCGATCATTTCACCGCGTTGCAGCAGCTGGCTTTGCAGGTCGGACAGTTGCATCCAGGTGAAGTAACCGCCCAACACCACTGCCATCAGCAGAGCGGGGACAATGGTCAACAGCAGCACACGGCCTTTGATACCCAGCTTTTTCAGCACGCTATTTCTCCAGCAGCCACGCCACTTTGTTCAAGACCGCATCCAGCGATCGATATTCCGGCAGTGTAGCGAGTTGCTCGCGGGCAATCTCGGCAAATTACCCACTTCTACGTCGGCCCAAATGGGAAGGCACGCTCTAGGCAGCCACCACGGTCGGCTGTTTCATTCGCGAAGGCTATTTATATAACGCAGCTGAGCCCGTATTGACTGCTTATATCTTTTCGCCCTATGCAGCGCACTTTGCGTGATATGGGGTTTAGGCGTTTGCCGTTATGATAGGCGCCCCCGCAGTCTGGATTGCGAAGACGTCATGACCCTGCAGTATCAAACCATCGCCGACTGCGTCGGCAACACCCCGCTGGTCCGTTTGCAGCGCCTGCCGGGTGAGACTACTAATACCTTGCTGTTGAAGCTTGAGGGCAACAACCCTGCCGGATCGGTCAAGGATCGCCCGGCGCTGTCGATGATCACTCGCGCCGAATTGCGCGGGCAGATCCATCAGGGCGATACCCTGATCGAAGCGACTTCCGGCAACACCGGCATCGCGCTGGCCATGGCCGCCGCGATCAAAGGCTACCGGATGATTCTGATCATGCCGGATAATTCCAGTGCCGAACGCAAGGCGGCGATGACCGCTTATGGCGCCGAGCTGATTCTGGTCAGCAAGGACGAGGGCATGGAAGGTGCCCGCGACCTGGCTGAACGCATGCAGGCCGAAGGCCGTGGCAAGGTGCTCGATCAATTCGCCAACGGGGATAACCCGGAAGCGCATTACGTCAGCACCGGCCCGGAAATCTGGCAGCAGACTGGCGGCACCATCACCCATTTCATCAGTTCCATGGGCACCACGGGCACCATCATGGGTGTTTCGCGTTACCTCAAGGAGCAAAACCCCAAGGTGCAGATCATTGGCCTGCAACCGATGGACGGGGCCTCCATCCCCGGTATCCGTCGTTGGCCGACAGAATATCTGCCGAAGATCTACCAGGCCGACCGTGTCGACCGGATCGTCGATATGGCCCAGGCCGAAGCCGAAGACGTCATGCGCCGACTGGCCCGCGAAGAAGGCATTTTCTGTGGTGTGTCGTCCGGTGGTGCCGTTGCCGGGATGTTGCGCTTGTCCCGCGAAGTCGAGAATGCAGTCATGGTCGCTATCATTTGTGACCGAGGCGACCGTTACTTGTCGACCGGCGTCTACGATGTGCCTAACTGATGGCTAAGCAAGAGAGAGGCCTGCGCTTCCAGCCCACTGGCGGCACAAAGGTGCCCCAGGTGCCGACTGGGAAGAAGCAGCGGTTGACCATCGAGCGCCTGGCCAATGACGGACGCGGTATCGCATTCGTCGAAGGCCGCACCTGGTTTGTGGCCGGCAGTCTGGCCGGTGAAGAGGTCGAGGCGCGGGTACTCAACGCCCACGGCAAAGTCGTGGAAGCCCGCACTGAGCGTGTATTCCAGCCCAGTCCTCTGCGCCGGCCGGCACCCTGCGTGCATTTCGGTCGGTGTGGCGGTTGCAGCGTCCAGCATTTGCCCCATAGCGAACAGCTTGCCCTGAAACAGCGCATGCTCGCCGAGCAGTTGACCCGGGTTGCAGGTGTCGAGCCTGAAGAGTGGGCAGCCCCCTTGACCGGTCCAGAGTTCGCCTACCGACGTCGGGCGCGCATCGCCGTACGCTGGGATGCCAAGGCCAAACGGCTTGATGTGGGATTCCGGGCCGCGGCCAGTCAGGACATCGTCGCCATCGACGAATGCCCGGTTCTGGTACAGGCCTTGCAACCTATCATGACCGAGTTGCCGGCCATGCTGCGTCGTTTCAGCAAGCCGCAGGTCGTCGGGCATGTCGAGTTGTTCAGCGGTTCGTCGACGGCGGTGCTTCTGCGCCATACCGCGCCGTTGGCCGAGGCCGATCTGGCGACCTTGATCGCTTTCTGTCAGACCCACGATGCCCAGCTTTGGCTGCACGGCGAGGGTGAGCCGCAACCGGTCGACCCGAGTCAGCAATTGGGCTATCGACTGGAACCGTGGAATTTGCAATTGGCCTACCGGCCGGGGGATTTCATTCAGGTCAACGCCGCGGTTAATGCCGCGATGGTTGCGCAGGCATTGGAATGGCTGGCGCCCACGGCGGACGAGCGGGTTCTGGACCTGTTCTGTGGGCTGGGTAACTTCGCTTTACCATTGGCCCGACAGGCCCGTGAAGTGGTGGCGGTAGAAGGCGTTGCGACCATGGTCGAACGTGCCACGGGTAATGCAATGAGCAATGAACTGCACAATGTGCAGTTCATTCAGGCCGATTTGATGCAGCCGTTGGCACACGCGAGCTGGGCCGAAAACGGCTTTTCTGCGGTACTTTTGGACCCCCCGCGTGACGGTGCTTTTGAGGTGGTGCGCAAGCTGTCGACATTAGGTGCCAAGCGGTTACTTTATGTTTCATGTAACCCTGCAACTTTAGCGCGCGACACGGTCGAATTGATCAAGCAGGGCTATAGATTAAAACGCGCCGGAATTCTCGATATGTTCCCGCAAACGGCTCATGTCGAGGCGATGGCTTTATTTGAAGCGAGTAAGTGAGCGACACGGCTTAAGGAAATGAGTCAGCCGCTCACAGGGAATCTCGTTTAATCCGACTGGACCGCGGACGCACAGCCCTTGCCTGCCCAGCAAGGAGCGTTTGCTCAAGAAGCCCAGCGACTGAAGGCGCTTTTTATCGCGCCGTAGGGAAGGTAAGCAACATGGTACAGGTGAGAGCGCACCAGCCGATCAACACCGATGGCAGTATCAATCTTGATGCATGGCTCGATCATATAGTCAGCGTTGACCTTGCATTGGACCGACAGGCCTTGAAAGAGGCTTGCGAGTTTGCCCGCCATGCCGAGCAACAGGACAACGCCTCAAAGAATTTATGGGCAGAAGGGGCCTCCAGTTTCCAGTCTGGCCTGGAAATCGCCGAGATCCTCGCAGATCTCAAGCTCGATCAGGACTCACTGGTCGCTGCCGTGATCTACCGTGGCGTGCGCGAGGGCAAGATCCCCTTGGCGGACGTCAGTCAGCGTTTTGGTCAGACAGTGACTAAACTGATCGACGGCGTGCTTCGCATGGCGGCGATCAGTTCCAGTCTGAGCCCTCGCGAGTCGTTGGTGATGGGGTCTCAGGCCCAGGTAGAAAACCTGCGCAAGATGCTGGTGGCGATGGTCGATGACGTGCGCGTCCCGCTGATCAAGCTGGCCGAACGCACCTGCGCGATTCGTGCGGTCAAGAATGCCGACGAAGAAAAGCGCAACCGCGTGGCCCGGGAAGTGTTCGACATCTATGCGCCACTGGCGCACCGCTTGGGTATCGGGCACATCAAATGGGAGCTGGAGGATTTGTCCTTCCGCTACCTGGAACCCGAACAGTACAAACAGATTGCTAAATTGCTGCATGAGCGCCGCCTTGATCGCGAGCGTTTTATCAGCGAGGTCATGGGCCAACTGGAAAACGAACTGCTGAGTACCGGGGTGAAAGCCGATATCAGCGGTCGGGCTAAACACATCTATTCGATCTGGCGCAAAATGCAGCGCAAGGGTCTGGAGTTCAGCCAGATCTATGACGTGCGTGCCGTGCGCGTGTTAGTGCCTGAAATCCGCGACTGCTATACCGCGCTGGGCATCGTGCACACGCTTTGGCGGCACATCCCCAAGGAGTTTGACGACTACATCGCCAACCCCAAGGAAAACGGCTATCGCTCGCTGCACACTGCGGTCATTGGCCCCGAAGGCAAGGTGCTGGAAGTGCAAATCCGCACCCACGCCATGCACGAAGAGGCAGAGCTGGGCGTATGCGCGCACTGGCGCTACAAAGGCACCGACGTCAAATCCGGCTCTAATCAATACGAAGAGAAAATTTCCTGGCTGCGGCAGGTGCTCGAGTGGCATGAAGAGCTGGGTGATATCGGCGGATTGGCAGATCAACTGCGGGTCGATATCGAGCCCGACCGGGTGTACGTGTTCACCCCGGATGGCCATGCCATCGATCTGCCCAAAGGCTCGACGCCGCTGGACTTCGCTTATCGGGTGCACACCGAAATCGGTCACAACTGCCGTGGCGCCAAGATCAACGGGCGTATCGTGCCGCTCAACTACAGCCTGCAGACCGGTGAGCAGGTTGAGATCATCACCAGTAAACACGGTACGCCGAGTCGCGATTGGCTGAACTCGAACCTTGGCTATATCACCACCTCGCGGGCGCGGGCGAAGGTCGTCCACTGGTACAAATTGCAGGCGCGTGACCAGAACGTCTCGGCGGGTAAAACCCTGCTGGAGCGTGAACTGGCGCGCGTGGGATTGCCACAGGTGGATTTCGACAAATTGGCCGAAAAAGCCAATCTGAAAACCGCCGAAGACATGTTCGCCGCTCTGGGTGCTGGCGACCTGCGTCTGACGCAGCTGGTCAATGCTGCGCAGCAACTGGTCGAGCCGGAACGCGGCAACGAACAACTGGAGCTGATCCCGCGCAAAGCCACCGGCTACAAGCCCGGCAAGCGTGGCGATATCCAGATTCAGGGCGTCGGCAACTTGATGACGCAAATGGCCGGTTGCTGCCAACCGCTGCCCGGCGATGCCATTGTGGGCTACATCACGCAGGGCCGTGGCGTGAGCATTCACCGCCAGGACTGCGCGGCAGTGCTGCAGCTGGGCAGTCGCGAGCCGGAGCGGATCATCCAGGTCAACTGGGGCCCGGTGCCGGTGCTCACCTACCCGGTGGACATCGTCATCCGTGCCTATGATCGCTCCGGTTTGCTGCGTGACGTTTCTCAGGTTCTGCTCAACGAGCGGATCAACGTGCTGGCGGTCAATACCCGCTCGAACAAGGAAGACAACACCGCGCTGATGTCGCTGACCATCGAAATTCCGGGCCTGGATGCGCTAGGACGACTCCTGGGGCGGATCTCCCAGTTGCCGAACATCATCGAGACACGGCGTAACCGCACACCCTGAGTACTTGCAGCTTTGGTTTGAATGAGAACAATTGATGTACACACTCGAAGACTTGCTGCACCTGATGGCCCGACTGCGTGACCCGCAGTTCGGGTGCCCGTGGGATGTCAAACAAACCTACGCGAGTATCGTGCCTCACACGCTTGAAGAAGCCTACGAAGTCGCCGATGCGATTGAGCGCGGTGACTTCGATCACTTGCAGGGCGAGCTGGGCGATCTGTTGTTCCAGGTGGTTTATTACAGCCAGTTGGCGCGCGAAGAAGGGCGCTTCGAGTTCGATGGCGTGGTCGACAGCATCACCCGAAAATTGATTCGCCGTCACCCGCATGTGTTCCCTACTGGCGATCTGTATGCGCCGCTGGAAACGCCGCAGCTGGACGAGGCCCAGGTCAAGCAGCGCTGGGAGGAAATCAAAGCCGAAGAGCGAGCGGCCAAGTCTGACGTGCCTGAGCAGTTGTCCCTGCTCGATGATGTCCCCGGCGTGCTGCCAGCCTTGTCCCGCTCGGCGAAGTTGCAGAAGCGCGCGGCGCAGGTCGGTTTCGACTGGCCAGACGCCTTGCCGGTGGTCGACAAGGTGCGTGAAGAGCTCGATGAAGTGCTGGAAGCCATGGCGGACAATGACGCCCCGGCCATCGCGGATGAGGTCGGTGACCTGCTGTTTGCGGTGGTGAATCTGGCCCGGCACCTTAAGGTCGATCCTGAAAGCGCCTTGCGTGCGGCGAACACTAAATTCGAAAGACGCTTCCGATTTATCGAACAGGCATTGCGCCAGACCCATCGTCCCATTGAAAATTGCACCCTCGAAGAACTGGACGCTCTCTGGGGCGAAGCCAAACGTCAGGAAAAGAACGCATCATGAGCATTTCCCTTCGCGACCAGTTGCTCAAAGCAGGTCTGGTCAACCAAAAGCAGGCCAAGCAGGTCAGCAAAGACAAGCAAAAAGAACAACGTCTGGTGCATAAGGGCCAGATCGAAGCCGATGACTCGCAAAAGCGTGCGGCGCAGGACGCCATGGCCGAAAAAGCCAAGCGTGATCAGGAACTCAATCGCCAGCAGCAGGAAAAGGTCGAGCTCAAAGCCCGTACCGCTCAGGTCAAACAGTTGATCGAAGTCTCTCGGCTGCCGAAGCTGACTACCGAGGACTACTACAACTTCGTCGACGACAAGAAGGTCAAGCGCATCTCGGTCAACACGCTGATGCGTAACAAGCTCAGCAGCGGCTCACTGGCCATCGTTCATCATGGCGGCGGTTACGAGATCATCCCGCGTGAAGCCGCGCTGAAGATCCAGGAACGCGACCCACGCCGGGTCGTGCTGCTCAATACACCGACCGAAGCACCGGATGCCGATGATCCGTACGCGGCTTATCAGGTGCCTGACGACCTGATGTGGTAAGCCCAGGTCCTGGACAAACAAAACCCGCTTCTGCTCAGGCTGTGTGAAAACTACTGCGCTCGGCAATACTGCGTTAAAAACAGGCTCGGAATGCTCATTTACAACACGTAGACTCCGCTTCCTCGCCTGTTTTTGCCTTGTCTTGCCTTCGCTCGCTGCGTTTTCACACAGTCTGTGCGGTTTTGTTTTTACAGCGATTCCTAAAGGGCGTCTTACTGGGGGCGTTGGCTTTCCAGTGTTTCCAGTTCGGCTTTGTATTGATGAGCGTCCGTCTCGTTATGGAACATCCCGACCAGCAAATCCTGCTGGTGCACATCCCATATCTGCACGCCCGCGGCGTTGCTTTCGTGGGAGATATGGGAAGCGTCGCGTTCAGTAACTTTTACGGTCATCTTTGTAAGCTCCTGACTCTAGGTAGCTGCGGCAACACGTCGCAGGCCTCTGTTATATCGTTAGCTAGCTATCTAAGTAAATGACTGAAATCTGTAACACACCTTTGCATAAAGTGAAGGAATAACTCCGGGGCGCGGACGGTATGGGTGTCGCGGAGGTCGCGGGTGTGGGGTGTCGGCGTCTCGGACAGGTTACGTTCAGTTTTGCCTTGGTCCTGCGCAGCGCGCGCAATAAAAAGCCCCCGCTGAAAAGCGGAGGCTTGGGTCTTGCTGGCGAACTCAGGCCTGTTAGCTGCCTTTGACCGCATTGCCATTGACGGTGCCGTTCAACAGCATGATGTTGTATTCCTTACCGTCGGTTTCGACCTGTTGCAGGCGAACCAGCAGGTAATCCCAATCCTTGGCGAACCACATCACGGTAATGCGTTTGTTTTGCGTCGGGTCGCGTACACGCTCGACCTTGATGGCGTCGATCTTGCCAGCCTTGGTATCGACCTTTTCCGAGCCGAGTACGCGGAAGTCGTAGGTGTCTACAGAGTCACCATCGACCACCTGGTAGCTCATGCTCTTCTTGCCGGCAGCCACGTCTTTTTGCAACGCCAGCTGGTAGGTCGACTTGTCGAGCACGCCGGGGTTGATGGGCAGGTTGATCACGTCACCGCGATCCGTGCCGCTTACCACCTTGCTGCTCCAGTCGAACGCCATGTCGATCTTTTTGGTTTTACCCAGACCGCCGCGTTCGAAGTTATAGGACTGTGGCAGCAGGGTGCCCTTGTCGACACGCAGGGTGCTGACCTCGGTCAGGCTGGCGATCATCATGGAAGCCTTGAAGCTCAGGGTCCAGGTGTCGTTCGCGTTTTTCGTGAGGCTGCGTTCGGCGGTGCCGCTCATGGGCAGCTGTTTCCAGTCAGCGGTGTAGCTGGCGGAAAACGGCTGAAGGTCTGCGGCCTGAACAGCTGGCAGTGCGAGCAGAGCGAAAGCGAAGAGCAAAGCGCGACGCATAATATCTCCTAGATTCGAATCAAGTGGCCACTGGCCGGGAGTAACTGGCCATCCAGTAATGCGCCCTGTTCGCCGAGGCTTAGTCTTCCTTCGGCAAACCATCGTATTGCCAGCGGATAAATCTCGTGTTCCTGAGCATGAACCCGGTGTGCCAGGGTGGCTGGCGAGTCGTTCAACTCTACCGGGATTACTGCCTGTACGACCAGTGGACCCCCATCGAGTTCCTCTGTCACGAAATGCACGCTGCAGCCGTGTTCGCTGTCACCAGCTTCAAGCACTCGCTGGTGAGTATGCAAGCCCTTATAAAGCGGCAGCAGAGAAGGATGAATATTCAGCAGGCGGCCCTGGTAGTGACGGACGAATGTCGCACTCAATATGCGCATGAATCCGGCGAGCACCACCAGCTTGGGTTGGAAGGTGTCGATCAGCTCGATCAGCGCAGCATCGAAGGCCTCTCGACCTTCGAACGCCTTGTGATCGAGGACGCGGGCTTCGATGCCTGCGTCCCTGGCGCGCTGCAGGCCGAACGCATCGGCGCGATTGGATATCACCGCGCGGATACGGACAGGGTTGTCGACACCCTTGAAGCTGTCGATCATGGCTTGCAGGTTGCTGCCGGTGCCAGACAGCAGCACCACCACGTCACACGTTGCAGGTATCTGCACTGACATCAATGTACCTTGAGGTTTTTCAGCTCGACCTGTGCAGCGCCTTCGGCAGCGGTGGCGATCTGACCGATGACCCAAGGTTGCTCGCCGGCTTCACGCAGCACGTTCAAGGCCACTTCGACGTGTTCCTGAGCGACGCAGATGACCATGCCCACGCCACAGTTCAGGACGCGGTGCATTTCCGTTTCAGCGACATTGCCTTGCTGTTGCAGCCAGTCGAACACGGCAGGACGCTGCCAGCTGGCGACATCGACCACCGCCTGAGCGCCTGCTGGCAGTACGCGCGGGATGTTGTCCAGCAGGCCGCCGCCAGTGATGTGGGCCATAGCCTTCACTGCGCCAGTGTCCTTGATCAGCTTGAGCAATGGCTTCACGTAAATGCGAGTCGGCGCCATCAACAGGTCGGTCAGCGGTTTGCCGTCGAGCTGGATGTTTTCGATGTCGGCACCGGCCACTTCGATGATCTTGCGGATCAGCGAGTAACCGTTGGAGTGCGGGCCGGAAGACGGCAGGGCGAGCAGGGCGTCACCGGCGGCGACTTTCGAACCGTCGATAATGTCGGCTTTTTCCACGACACCGACGCAGAAGCCGGCCAGGTCATAGTCTTCGCCTTCGTACATGCCGGGCATTTCTGCGGTTTCGCCGCCTACCAGCGAGCAGCCGGACAGCTCACAGCCAGCGCCGATGCCGGTCACGACCTGAGTCGCGGTCTCGACGTTGAGTTTGCCAGTGGCGTAGTAATCGAGGAAGAACAATGGCTCTGCGCCGCAAACCACCAGGTCGTTGACGCACATGGCGACCAGATCGATGCCGATGGTGTCGTGTTTGTTCAGGTTCAGCGCCAGGCGCAGCTTGGTGCCCACGCCGTCGGTGCCGGAGACCAGTACAGGCTGCTTGTAGCCGGCCGGGATTTCGCAGAGGGCGCCGAAGCCACCCAGGCCGCCCATGACTTCCGGACGCTTGGTGCGCTTGGCCACGCTCTTGATGCGTTCGACCAATGCTTCACCGGCGTCGATGTCTACACCGGCGTCTTTGTAGCTCAGGGAGGGTTGCTTGCTCATAATCCAGGCCTTTAAGGGGATTCGGGGGGTCGACCGAAGTCGGCAGGGCCTCTCGAAAAACGCTGCATACAAGGAATGCTGCGTTTTCAGGGGCCACCGCCATCGCCAGTCTGCGAAGGCGCGCGATTTTATCAGGCTTACAGGGCAGCGGCCATCCTTAGGCCGACGGGCAGGCTTATTAGAACCCAAAATAATCGATGCATGCGCTCAAGCTGGCTCGTTTGTCGGCGGCTGTATAAGGTGTCGCTATGATTCTGTATGAATGATTCGGCTCGATGTGTGGTCTCAACCATATCAGTCGTTTTCACGCGGCTTTTTTCATGCCGCTTTTGCTCGTCGGGAACCTTCCATGCGTCTTTCTAAATTGTTGTTTGTGGGCTGCCTGTCATTGATCAGTCTGCCCAGCGTTGCTGAAACCATGAGCAACTTGTACCAAGTGCGTGAAACAGTCAGTGGGCAAACCCCTGATGAGCGCACTCAGGCCACGCAACACGCGTTGGAAACCTTGATTCTGCGGCTGACAGGTGATCCCAAGGCCCCGCAAAGCGCTGGCCTGGCCGGGTTGCGTAAGGACCCGCAACAGATCATCACCAAGTACGGCTACGAAGCGGGTCCGCCAGAGAGCTTGCTGGTTGATTTCGATCCAGCCAGTACCGAGCGCTCGCTGCATCAGGCAGGCTTGTCTGTGTGGGGCAGCAATCGTCCGACGATCCTTGGTTGGTGGTTGAGTGATGCCACTGATGGCTCCAATCTGGTGGGTGATGGTCAGAGCGCGGCCGAACCCTTGCGTCGCGCGGCGCAGCACCGGGGTTTGCCGCTGCGTCTGCCTTTGGCGGATTTGAGTGAGCAAATTGTAGGAACGGCCAAGAACATCGAAGGCACCGACTCTGCGCCGTTGAGGGCCGCTTCCGAGCGGTATGGCGCCGATGGTTTGCTGGCGGTGCATGCCCGTGAAGAGAACGGTCAATGGCAGGGTAAATGGCGTTTGTGGCTGGGCCAGCAGAGTGAGCAGGGCACGGCCACCGGCGCGGACAGCGGAGCCTTGGCCGATGCTGTCCTGCTGGCGGTCAGCGAACGTCTGGCGCCGCGCTATGTGGTCAAGCCCGGTGCGTCGACCGCGCTGGTGCTGGAAGTGCAGGGCATGAACCTTGAACGTTACGCTCAGTTGAGTCGCTTGCTCGATCCATTTGGCGCCAAGCTGAAAACGGTGAGCGGTGATCGCATTACCTACGAGGTCAATGGCAGTGCCGATCAACTTCGTTCGCAATTGTCCCTGGCCAAATTGCAGGAAGTTCCAGCGGGCGAGGTGAGTGCTGCAACGCCGGCACAACAACCTCCGGTCGATGGCGTTGCCCCCGTGACTCAACCGTCTTCTGCACCGCAGTTGCACTTTCGTTGGTAACGGCGGGACGGTGCTTCGGGTTGGTTTTTATTCTTGGGTTTGAGGGGCGGTAATGGCTGACTCACGTCGTTGGTTCTGGATTGGCGGGGTTGTCCTGCTGTGTGTGTTTGTGTTTTTGCTGCATCCGATTCTGACGCCCTTTCTGATTGCGCTGCTTTTGGCCTATATGGCCGACCCTTTGGTCGATCGGCTGGAAGCTGCCGGGCTGTCGCGCACCTTGGGTGTGGTCGCGGTGTTCGGTTTGTTCACGATGATTCTGATGGCGCTGCTGCTGGTCCTGGTGCCGATGCTGGCCAAACAGTTGTTCCGCCTGTATGAACTGGCGCCACAGATACTCGACTGGTTGCAGCACACGGCATTGCCATGGACCCAGGCCAAGCTGGGCCTGGCTGATGGTTTCTGGAAGTTCGACAAGGTCAAGGCCGCCATTTCCGAGCACATGGGGCAGACGGGCGATATTGTCAGTGTGGTGTTGGCTCAGGCGACGGCATCCGGTCTGGCGTTGATCGGCTGGTTGACCAATCTGGTGCTGATCCCGGTGGTGTGCTTCTACCTGCTGCGCGACTGGGACCTGATGATGGCCAGGATTCGCAGTCTGTTGCCGCGCCATCGTGAAGGGCAGATCGTCAAGCTGGCCAGCGAGTGCCATGAAGTCCTCGGTGCCTTTATTCGCGGTCAGCTATTGGTCATGGTTGCGCTGGGCTTTATCTATGCCGCCGGCTTGATGCTGGTGGGCCTGGAGTTGGGCCTGCTGATCGGAGTGATTGCGGGTCTTGCGGCGATTGTGCCGTACATGGGTTTTGTAATCGGCATCGGTGCCGCCGTCATCGCCGGGCTGTTCCAGTTTGGCGGCGACGTGTACCCCATGATGGGTATCGTCGCGGTGTTCATGGTCGGTCAGGCCCTGGAAGGCATGGTTCTCACCCCATTGCTGGTGGGTGACCGGATTGGTCTGCACCCGGTGGCGGTGATCTTCGCGATTTTAGCGGGCGGTGAGCTGTTCGGTTTCACGGGTGTGTTACTGGCGCTACCGGTGGCGGCCGTCATCATGGTTTTGGTGCGCCATGTGCATGACCTCTATAAAGAGTCGGATATTTACGGTGGCACGGTAGATCCTGATCTGTAGGTGATCTGCCTGTTACGTCGGATCCTGGTCTATTCGCACTGGATCAGGTGCACCGATGCGGCGCATGACCGGAAGTAAACGCAAACCTTTGATTTTGCTTGTGGTCTGCCGCATTGTGCACCCAGCGTCACCGGTATAAACTTTGCCCACTTTATACTGAGGCCCCTAGCGGCTCGCTTGAGCCGTTCAGCCAGCATGAAACCGATTCAGCTGCCCTTGGGTGTGCGTCTGCGTGATGACGCCACCTTCATCAATTACTATCCCGGCGCCAATGCCGCAGCACTCGGCTATGTTGAGCGTCTGTGCGAAGCCGATGCTGGCTGGACCGAAAGCCTGATTTATCTCTGGGGCAAGGATGGCGTCGGGCGTACTCACTTGCTGCAAGCCGCTTGCCTGCGCTTCGAGCAGTTGGGCGAGCTGGCGGTTTACTTGCCCTTGGCGGATGTGATGGATCAAGGCGTTGAGCTGCTCGATAATCTGGAGCAGTACGAGCTGGTTTGCCTGGATGACCTGCAAGCGGTGGTTGGCAAGCCGGAGTGGGAAGAGGCGCTGTTCCACCTGTTCAATCGCCTGCGCGACAGCGGCCGTCGCCTGTTGATCGCCGCGTCCCAGTCTCCACGGGAGCTGCCGGTCAAACTTCTCGACCTCAAATCACGGCTGACCATGGCCCTGGTGTTCCAGATGCGTGGTCTGTCCGATGAAGACAAACTGCGCGCCTTGCAGTTGCGCGCTTCGCGCCGTGGCCTGCACCTGACTGATGAGGTCGGTCATTTCATCCTGACTCGCGGTACCCGCAGCATGAGTGCGCTCTTCGACTTGCTCGAACGTCTCGATCAAGCGTCACTGCAAGCGCAACGCAAGCTGACCATTCCTTTCCTGAAGGAAACGTTGGGTTGGTAGCGCGGCCGTGGTAGATCGCAAGCTATTGCTGCAAACAGCAGCGGCGTTGCGTCATGCCCGGCGCATCCTGATTATTACCGGCGCTGGCTTGTCGGCCGACTCGGGCCTCCCGACCTACCGGGGCGTTGGCGGGCTGTATAACGCAAAGACCTCGGACGGGCTGCCCATCGAAATGGCGCTGTCTGGCCCGATGTTGCGCCGCGACCCTGCGCTGTGCTGGAAATATATCGCCGAACTGGGCAAGGCTTGTCTCGGTGCGCAACCGAATGCCGCCCATTACGCCATCGCTCAGTTGCAGCGACTCAAGCCTGAATGCTGGGTCCTGACGCAGAACGTCGATGGCTATCATCGTGCCGCTGGCAGCCCACCTGAGCGCTTGATTGAAATCCACGGGCAGTTGGCGCCGTTGTTTTGCCAATCCTGTGGCGCCATCGACCCGGAACTGAGCGAGCACCTGCAACGGCCATTGCCGCCCTTGTGCAAGCACTGCCATGGGGTATTGCGCCCGCGAGTGGTGTTGTTCGAGGAAATGTTGCCCGAGCGGGCGCTGGAAACGTTGTACGAAGAAATGGCCAAGGGTTTCGACGCTGTATTGAGCATCGGCACCACTGCCAGCTTCCCGTATATTCACGAGCCGGTCCTGCGTACGCGGGTGTCGGGGGGCTTTACCGCCGAGATAAATCCGACGCCGACCGACCACAGCGCCGCCATGGATGTTTTCCTGGGCTGTAGAGCCTTAGAAGTTATGGAGGAACTGGTAAGTCACATTTAGATCGATTGAATTTGCAAATCAGGGTGATAGAAGGCATAGTCTCATCTCCTTTACATCACTAGCCACGGTCGTGCCCATGCTAAATCGCTTCGCACCCCTCGTGCCCCTCGCACTGGTTTCACTCCTTTTTGGTTGCGCGGCTAACATGCCTGCCTCGAACCAGCAGCAGGTCCAGAATCAGGCTCATGCCTCGATTACTGCGCAGTCTGCACGCTCCTCCCAGATGGCCGACGGATCTGACTCCGTGTTGTCCGAAGAGTTGATCACCGAAAAAGAACTGGCCGAGTTTGCTGACAGCAAGCCGTACCGCATGCCGATTCTTGCCGACAGCATCCTGGAACGCGGCATGTCCCTGATCGGTACCCGTTATCGCGTAGGCGGTACGTCCGAAGCAGGTTTCGATTGCAGCGGATTCATCAACTACCTTTTCCGTGAAGAAGCGGGCATGACGTTGCCACGCTCCACTCGCGACATGATCAACTTGAAGGCTCCACTGGTTGCTCGCAACAACCTGAAGCCGGGTGATCTGCTGTTCTTCAGCACCAAGGGTCGCGGTCGTGTGAGCCATGCCGGCATCTATCTGGGCGATGATCAATTCATCCATTCCAGCAGCAGCCGCAGCGGTGGTGTTCGGGTCGATAGCCTGGATGACAGCTATTGGAAGAAGACCTTCATCGAAGCTAAACGTGCGTTAGCGATGGCGCCGACTACAATCCAAAGCCAACGCTAGTCATTACCGGAGCGTGTAACTCAAGTTACACGCAGTTCGGGCTCCCGGCAGAGTAAGCCGCATCCAGATCAGGTTGTTGTGTTTATGTCGATTACGGTACGCCTAGGGTTGATTACATTGGCTGCTGCGCTTCTTGGCGCTTGCGCAAGCCACGCTCCACCCCCTTCAAAACAATGGGTTGTTCGACCCGTTGCGCCAATGACTTCCGATTATTCCTCGCCTGCTGCTGAAGACGTGCTAATTCGCGCGCTGGGTTTGGTCGGCACGCCTTATCGCTGGGGCGGCAATACGCCTGATTCGGGCTTCGATTGCAGTGGGTTGATTGGTTATGTCTACCGTGACGCGGCCGGTATCGCGCTACCACGCTCGACCCGAGAGATGATTGTGATGCGCGCGCCGGACGTCGGGCGCAACGCTTTACAGTCTGGTGATCTGTTGTTCTTCGCCACGTCAGGCGGCTCGCAGGTCAGTCACGCCGCGATCTACGTTGGGGAAGGGCGCTTTGTGCATGCGCCGGCAACGGGCGGCACAGTGCGCCTGGACAGCCTCGACAACAGCTATTGGCAAAAAACCTACCTCAACGCCAAGCGCGTCATTCAGCCAGAGCATCTGGCGCGTAATAACCCCTGATTTGATGTGATCGTGCAGTAAATCCTGCCCCGTCGAAAGCGGGGCTTACTGCGCCTTTGCCGCCGTCACCCGCCAGATTTTATTCCCCACGTCATCGGCCACCAGCACTCCGCCATGCTGATCATTGATCACGCCCACCGGACGCCCCTGGGCCTTCTCGTCTGCGTTGAGGAAACCGGTCAACAGGTCGACGGGGGCGCCGCTGGGTTTGCCGTTGGTGAACGGTACGAATATCACCTTGTAACCGCTGTGGGGGTTGCGGTTCCACGAACCGTGTTGGCCGATGAATACACCTTGGGTGAACGGTGCCGGCAGCGATTTTCCGTCACTGAAGGTCAGACCCAACGACGCGGTGTGGGGTCCGACGGCGTAATCCGGTGCAATGGCCTTGGCCACCAAAGCCGGGTTTTGGGGTGAGACGCGCACATCCACATGCTGGCCGTAGTAGCTGAAAGGCCAACCATAAAATGCGCCATCCTTCACTGACGTAATGTAATCGGGTACCAGATCGCTGCCGATTTCGTCGCGCTCATTGACGGCGGTCCACAGCGTGCCTGTCTGCGGTTCCCAGTCCATGCCATTGGGGTTGCGCAGGCCAGAGGCAAAGATCCGATGCGCGCCCGTCGCGGCATCGACTTCCCAGATCGCGGCTCGACCTTCTTCCTTGTCCAGGCCGTTCTCACCGACATTGCTGTTGGAACCCACGGTCACGTACAGTTTTTTACCGTCTTTGCTGGCAATGACGTTCTTGGTCCAGTGGTGATTGAGTGTCCCTGCAGGCAGGTCTGTCACCTTGCTTGGCTTGCCGGTAATCGAGGTTTGCCCGTTTTCATAATGGAAACGCAGCAGTTGATCGGTGTCGGCGACATAGAAGTCGTTGCCGACCAGGGCCATGCCAAAGGGTGAATTAAGGTTTTGCAGGAACACGGTACGGGTTTCAGCAACACCGTCATGGTCTTTGTCGCGCAGCAGTGTGATCCGGTTGGCGGACGCTACGCCCGCCCCCGCACGCCCCATGACCTTTTTCATGATCCAGCCCCGAATGCCTTTGCTGTCATCGGGCTTGGCCGGCGAGTTGGTTTCAGCGACCAGTACATCGCCGTTAGGCAGCACGTACAGCCAGCGCGGGTGATCCAGGTCTTCGGCAAACGCTGACACCTGAGTGCCTGGTGCAGCGACAGGTTTTGCACCCTTTGCCCAGCCCACGGCAGGGGCGATGTTCACGGTCGGGATCAGTGTTTTGTTCGGTTCAGGCAGCTTCGGCTGCGGGCCCGTGCCTTCCGCTACTTGCAGGCTGGCAGTCTCGCCGCAAGCGGTAAGGCCGGTCATCAGTACAAGCAGTACTGCCAACTGAGGTCTGAGTGTGAACATGACGATCTCCATGAAAAGCGAAAAGTGCGCGTAAAGCAGTAGAGGAGGGTGGGCTGTTGAGGTTCAACCTTTTGCAGGTGAGTTGATAGTCAGCAAGCTTAGTAGGTGGCGCGGGATGGCTGTCGTTTAATATCAATCGATATGACTCGCACGGGTCAAACAGCTTTATTACGCGAAAGGAAAGGGCGCTTCGATTGACGCTCTATCCCCAACCCTCTACCCTTCGCGACGTGTTTCAGGTGCTCAGCCATCGCTGATGGGCTGAGTGAAACAGGGAAGCCGGTGAGGACGCGTCCAGCGACCGATTCCGGCGCTGCCCCCGCAACGGTAAATGAGTCAAAGCTGCGCATTCAGTCACTGCATCGTAAAAAATGTGGGAAGGCGCGCAGTGGGGGCAAAGCCCGCTCATGAGTCCGGAGACCGGCCTGAACCATCCAACAGCATCACGGCGGGCGATGCTCTGCGCAGGGTCTTTTTTGACCGTGCTGGCAGTCAATTCCTGTGCCTTCCGTTTGCTTTCGCGTGCCCTGCTCAAACGGAGAGCTGAGATGAACGAATCCCCCGAACGTGACGAACGCCATCTGGCGCGCATGCTGCGTAAAAAAGCCGTCATGGACGAGCGCATTGCCAGTTCGCCGAATGAATGCGGGCTGTTGCTGGTCCTGACGGGGAACGGCAAAGGCAAAAGCAGCTCAGCGTTCGGCATGCTTGCCCGCGCCATGGGCCACGGAATGCAGTGTGGCGTCGTGCAGTTCATCAAGGGTCGCAACAGCACCGGTGAAGAGCTGTTCTTCCGTCGTTTCCCCGAGCAGGTGCGTTATCACGTCATGGGCGAGGGCTTCACCTGGGAAACCCAGGACCGCCAGCGCGATATCGCCGCCGCCGAAGCTGCCTGGGAAGTGTCCCGGGAAATGCTGCGCGACCCAGACATCGGCCTGATCGTGCTCGATGAACTGAATATCGCCCTCAAACACGGTTATCTGGATCTGGAGCAGGTCCTCAGCGACCTGCAAAGTCGTCCGCCGATGCAGCATGTGCTGGTGACGGGCCGCGGCGCGAAACCCGAGCTGATTGATCTGGCGGACACGGTTTCCGAGATCGCCGTGGTCAAGCATGCCTTTCAGGCCGGTATCCGTGCGCAGAAAGGCATCGAGCTATGAGCAGTCCTTCATGAGAGCGCCGCGTCACTGCCCGGCGGTGTTGATCGCTGCGCCGGCTTCCGGCCAGGGCAAGACCACCGTGACGGCCGCGTTGGCCCGACTGCACCGCAATCAAGGGCGCAAGGTTCGGGTGTTCAAATGCGGCCCTGACTTTCTCGACCCGATGATTCTCGAACGCGCCAGTGGCGCGCCGGTCTATCAGCTGGATTTGTGGATGGTCGGCGCCGATGAAAGCCGCCGACTGTTGTGGGAGGCGGCGGGCGAAGCCGACTTGATTCTGATTGAAGGGGTCATGGGCTTGTTCGACGGTACGCCGTCCAGCGCAGACTTGGCGCGCCATTTCGGCGTACCGGTTCTGGGCGTGATCGACGGCACTGCGATGGCCCAGACTTTTGGCGCGTTGGCCCTGGGCCTGGCGCGTTATCAGCCGGACCTGCCGTTTGCCGGGGTCTTGGCCAATCGCGTCGGCACCGTGCGCCACGCGCAACTGCTCGAAGGCAGCCTGACCGAGGGCTTACGCTGGTACGGCGCGTTGTCACGAGAAACCGGGATCGAGTTGCCGAGCCGTCATTTGGGCCTGGTCCAGGCCAGCGAACTGAATGATCTGGATGCACGCCTCGACGCCGCCGCCACCGCCCTAGGCAGCACGTGCGAGGTGTCCTTGCCGCCGGCTGTCGAATTCGCCGCGCCCGACATCGTCAAGGCTGAACCCTTGCTTGAGGGGGTGCGCATTGCCGTGGCTCGGGACGAAGCGTTTGCCTTTACCTACGGCGCCAGTCTTGACCTGCTGCGGGCCATGGGCGCCGAGTTGTCGTTTTTCTCGCCGATCCACGACACCTTCATTCCCGATGCCGACAGCCTTTATCTGCCGGGCGGTTACCCCGAACTGCACCACGTCGCGCTGGGTCAAAACCTACCGATGCTGGCCGCCGTTCGCGCCCATCATGCAGCAGGTAAACCCCTGCTGGCTGAGTGCGGCGGCATGCTTTACCTGCTGGATGCCTTGACCGATGTCGACGGTCAGCGAGCGGAGCTGGTGGGGCTGCTGACTGGCGAAGCCGTGATGCAGAAACGTTTGGCGGCGCTGGCTTTGCAAGCGGTCGAGCTGCCGGAAGGCTTGCTGCGTGGACACACCTATCACCACTCGCTGACCAGCACTGAGTTGCAGCCCATCGCTCGCGGCGTGAGCCCCAACGGTGGGCGCGGCGCCGAGGCGGTCTATCGTGACGGGCGCATGACCGCGTCTTACGTACACTTCTATTTCCCTTCTAATCCTCAAGCGGTTGCGGCGCTTTTCAAACCATGAATGATCAGGCGTTCAGCCCCGACGAACGTGCGGCGGTGTATCGAGCGATTGCCGAGCGTCGCGACATGCGCCACTTCATCGGTGGTAGCGTGGCGCCGGAGCTGCTGGCGCGATTGCTCGAAGCGGCGCATCAGGCGCCCAGCGTCGGGTTGATGCAACCGTGGCGCTTTATTCGCATCAGTGACCGGTCGCTGCGGGAGAGCATCAAGGCACAGGTCGAGGCAGAGCGGATTCTTACCGCAGAAGCCTTGGGTGAGCGCTCCGACGATTTCATGAAGCTCAAAGTCGAAGGCATTAACGATTGCGCGGAAGTGCTGGTCGCGGCGCTGATGGATGATCGCGAGCGGCATATCTTCGGGCGCCGCACCTTGCCGGAAATGGACATGGCGTCCTTGTCCTGCGCGATTCAGAATTTGTGGCTGGCAGCGCGTGCCGAAGGGTTGGGCATGGGCTGGGTTTCACTGTTCGAACCGCAAGCGCTGGCCGACCTGCTGGGCATGCCGGCGGGGGCAAAACCCTTGGCGATTCTGTGTCTGGGACCGGTGGCCGAGTTTTACCCGGCGCCCATGCTGGTGCTGGAAGGGTGGGCGCAGGCGCGTCCGCTGAGCGAATTGCTCTACGAAAACCAGTGGGGAGTGAGTCGATGAGCATGGCGTTGTTGAGCGTCGCCGGGGTTGCGCTGGATGCGCTGCTGGGCGAGCCGAAACGGGCGCACCCGCTGGTGGCGTTCGGGCGCTTTGCCGACCGGATCGAACAGCGTTTCAATTCGGCTGGGCGCGGTTGGCGCAGTCATGGGGTCACCGCCTGGTTCATCGCGGTGATCCCGTTGACGCTGCTGGTGACTTTTTTCAGCTGGTTGCCCTATATAGGCGGGTGGGTGGAGGTTCTGGCGCTGTATTGCGCGCTGGGTTTGCGCAGCCTTGGCGAGCACGTCGAGCCGGTGGCGCAGGCCTTGCGCAGCGGTGACCTGGACGAAGCCCGTCGTCGCGTGGGCTATCTGGTGAGTCGGCAGACAACGGAGCTGGACTCGACTGAAGTCGCCCGCGCGGCCACCGAATCAGTCTTGGAAAACGGCAGCGATGCAGTGTTCGCCGCCTTGTTCTGGTTTGTTGTCGCGGGTGCGCCGGGGGTGGTGTTGTATCGCTTGAGCAATACCCTGGATGCTATGTGGGGCTATCGCAATGAACGTTTCGAACGGTTTGGCTGGGCGGCGGCAAAAATCGATGATGTCTTGAATTACATTCCGGCACGCCTGGTGGCGTTGACCTACGCGCTGCTGGGCAACACCCGATTGGCCCTGCGCTGCTGGCGTTCTCAAGCACCTGGCTGGGACAGTCCGAATGCCGGTCCGGTGATGGCCGCCGGTGCGGGCGCGCTAGGCGTGGAGTTGGGTGGGGCAGCGATTTATCACGGTGAACTGCACCAGCGTCCGCAATTGGGCGAAGGCGCGCCGGCTGATGCTCAGTCGATCGATCGTGGCTGGCAACTGGTCCAGCGCGGTGTCTGGTTGTGGTTGCTGGTCCTGTGCGTGGGGGCTGAACTGTATGCTTGAGCACGGCGGTCGCTTGCGAGATGCGGCATTGCACTACGGCATCGCTGAAGCCGAGTGGCTGGACCTGTCCAGTGGTATCTCGCCCTGGCCCTGGCCGATTCCGGAAATCCCGGCGCGAGCCTGGGCGCGGCTGCCGGAAACCGACGATGGCCTGGAACTGGCAGCCTGCGCCTACTATGGCGCCCCTCGTGTGCTACCGGTGCCCGGTTCGCAAGCCGCGATTCAGGCGTTGCCGCGTTTGCGTCGTGCGGGCAAGGTCGGTGTGTTATCGCCGTGTTATGCCGAACATGCCGAAGCCTGGCGTGCCAACGGCTTTCGGGTGCGCGAAGTGTTCGAGCACGAAGTGGATTTTTTCATCGACAGCCTTGATGTGCTGGTGGTGGTCAATCCGAACAACCCCACCGGGCTGAGCATCGCCCCGGAGCGCCTGCTGGAATGGCACGCGCACCTGGCCCAGCGCGGTGGCTGGTTGGTGGTCGATGAAGCCTTTATGGACAACACGCCGCAGTTGAGCCTGACCGCCGAAGCCTGGCGCGTCGGCTTGATCGTGTTGCGTTCGTTCGGCAAGTTCTTCGGGCTGGCGGGCGTGCGTTTGGGCTTTGTGATTGCCGAACCACAGCTGCTCAAATTGCTGGCGCGGCAGATTGGCCCTTGGGCCGTCAGCGGGCCAACGCGTGTGCTGGGGCAAGTGTGCCTGAGCGATGTCGAAGGTCATCGCCTGCAACGCCTGCGTACCGAACACGCCAGCCAGCGCCTGGCTGAACTGCTGAGCCAGTATGGCTTGAAACCTCAGGGTGGTTGCGCGCTGTTTCAATGGTTGACGACTCCGCACGCTGTTCAGGTTTATGAGTTCTGTGCCCGGCGCGGGATTCTGCTGCGGCTGTTTTTGAACACCGGCAGTCCCCACCACAGCGCCCTGCGTTTCGGTCTGCCGGCTGAAGAAGTCGACTGGCAACGGTTCGAACGAGCTCTTAGCGACTACACCAAGGAAATACCATGACCACCTTGATGGTGCAGGGGACGACGTCAGACGCCGGTAAAAGCACGCTGGTGACCGCGCTCTGTCGCTGGTTGACCCGTCAGGGCGTTCGCGTGGTGCCTTTCAAGCCGCAGAACATGGCGCTCAACAGCGCAGTGACGGCGGACGGTGGCGAGATCGGCCGAGCGCAAGCGGTGCAGGCCCAGGCCGCTGGGCTCGAGCCACACACCGACATGAATCCGGTGTTGCTCAAGCCTAATAGCGACACGGGCGCGCAGGTCATCATCCACGGCCGGGCGGTGACCACCATGAACGCGGTGGCGTATCACGGCTATAAAGAGGTCGCGATGCAGGCGGTGCTGGCCTCGCACCAACGCTTGAGTGCGGCCTATCCGGTGGTCATGGTCGAAGGCGCCGGATCGCCTGCCGAAATCAACCTGCGTGCTGGCGACATCGCCAACATGGGCTTCGCCGAAGCGGTGGATTGCCCTGTCCTGTTGATTGCCGATATCAATCGCGGCGGGGTCTTCGCCCACTTGGTGGGCACCCTGGAACTGCTGTCCCCGAGTGAGCAGGCGCGGGTCAAAGGTTTCATCATCAATCGTTTTCGCGGCGATATCGCCTTACTGCAACCGGGCCTCGACTGGCTGGAAGCGCGCACCGGCAAACCGGTGATCGGCGTGCTGCCGTATGTGATGGATTTGCACCTCGAGGCCGAAGATGGTCTCGATCAGCGCCAGACCGACAAGGTCGAGCAGGTGCTGAATGTGGTGGTGCCGGTATTGCCGCGTATCAGCAATCACACGGACTTTGACCCGTTGCGCCTGCACCCACAGGTGAATCTGCAGTTCGTCGGTCCTGGCCAGCCGATCCCGGCTGCGGACTTGATTATCCTGCCTGGCTCGAAAAGCGTGCGCAGCGATCTGGCGTTCTTGCGCAGCCACGGCTGGGACATCGCCATCGCCCGGCACCTGCGCTATGGCGGCAAGGTGTTGGGCATTTGTGGTGGTTTGCAGATGCTCGGTCAGCAGCTGCATGACCCGCTGGGGCTCGAAGGCGCGCCCGGTTCCAGCGCCGGTTTGGGCATGCTGGACATCAACACCGTGCTGGAAGAACAGAAACAACTGCGCAATGTGCGTGGCCATCTCGCGCTTGAAGACGCGCCCGTGAGCGGTTACGAAATTCACGCGGGGGTGACCACTGGCGCGGCGCTGGAGCATGCCGCCGTGCGCCTTGATGATGGTCGCCATGACGGTGCACAGAGTGCCGACGGGCAAATTCTCGGCACCTACCTGCACGGCCTGTTCGAGTCGCCGCCAGCGTGTGCTGCATTACTGCGCTGGGCGGGCCTGGAGAATGTGCAGCACGTCGACTACCACGCGCTGCGCGAACGCGACATCGAGCGACTGGCGGACCTGGTTGAGAACCACTTGGACGGCGCGCTTTTGCGAACCCTGTGTGGTTTGGACGACGCTGGTTTAGAGGGCAACTGACATGCTGCAACTTATTCTAGGCGGCGCTCGTTCGGGCAAAAGTCGACTGGCCGAGCAGTTGGCCACCCACAGTAGCCTCGACGTCATCTATATCGCTACCAGCCAGGCGCTGGATGGCGAAATGAGCCAGCGCGTGGCGATCCATCGTCAGCGCCGCCCCGACAGCTGGGGCCTGATTGAAGAACCGCTCGAACTGGCCCGTGTCCTGGTCGAGCAGGCCAGTGCCCAGCGGTGCCTGTTAGTGGATTGCCTGACCTTATGGCTGACCAATCTGCTGATGCTCGAAGACCCTGAGCGCCTGGCCCTTGAGCGCGAGGCGCTGTTGAACTGCCTCGCCGGGTTGCCCTGTGAAATCATTTTTGTCAGCAACGAAACCGGGATGGGCGTCGTGCCCCTCGGTGAACTGACCCGGCGTTACGTCGACGAGGCCGGCTGGCTGCATCAAGCCCTGGCCGAACGTTGCCAACGCGTGGTGTTGACCGTCGCTGGCCTGCCCTTGACCTTGAAAGGACCCGCAATATGAGCAATTCCTGGTGGCTGAAGCCGGCGCAGGCAATCAATAGTCAGGTGCGTGAAGAGGCTCTGGCCCGTCAGCAGCAGTTGACCAAACCGGCCGGCTCTCTCGGGCAGCTAGAGCGGGTAGCGGTGCAGCTCGCCGGGTTGCAGGGGCGGCTCAAGCCCAGTGTCGACAACCTGTGGATCGCCATTTTTGCGGGCGATCATGGCGTGGTTGCAGAAGGGGTTTCGGCTTTTCCGCAGGAAGTCACCGGGCAAATGCTGCATAACTTCGTGACTGGCGGTGCGGCAATCAGCGTGCTGGCCCGTCAGCTTTCGGCGCAGTTGGAAGTGGTTGATCTGGGCACGGTATCGCCGTTGAACCTGCCGGGTGTCCGGCATTTGCAGTTGGGTGCGGGCACCGCGAACTTCGTCGAAGGGCCGGCGATGACCGAGGCGCAGGGTTTGCTCGCGCTGGAGGCTGGGCGTGACAGTGCTCGCCGTGCACTGGCGTCGGGCGCGGAGCTGTTTATTGGCGGCGAGATGGGCATCGGCAACACCGCAGCGGCCAGCGCATTGGGATGCGCCTTGCTCGAATGCCGGGCACAGTTGCTGGTTGGGCCGGGCACTGGGCTCAATGCGGCGGGCGTCACGCACAAAGCGTTGGTCATCGAGCGTGCGTTGGCGCTGCATGCCGGGCATGCTGGCGATCCGCTGCGCACTTTGTTCTGTCTGGGCGGCTTCGAGATTGCAGCGCTGGTCGGTGCCTACCTGGCCTGTGCTCAGGAAGGTATCGCGGTGCTGGTCGACGGCTTTATTTGCAGCGTTGCGGCGTTGGTTGCGGTGCGCTTGAATCCATCGTGTCGTGACTGGTTGTTGTTCGGCCATCGGGGCGCCGAGCCAGGCCACCGGCACGTGCTGGAAGTCTTGCAGGCCGAACCTTTGCTCGACCTGGGCTTGCGCCTGGGTGAGGGCAGTGGTGCAGCGTTGGCTGTGCCTTTGCTGCGTCTGGCCTGTGAACTGCACAACGGCATGGCGACGTTCGCCGAGGCGGCAGTGGCGGACCGCCCGGCATGACCTTGCGCCTCGATCTGCTGCGTCATGGCGAAACCGAGCTCGGCGGTGGCCTGCGTGGCAGCCTGGACGACGCTCTGACGGCTGCTGGCTGGGCGCAGATGCGCGTGGCGGTGGCTGAGGGTGGACCGTGGGATCGAATCGTCAGCTCGCCGCTGCAACGCTGCGCACGCTTTGCCCAAGAGCTGGCTGACCAGTTGGCCCTGCCACTGCACATGGACGCCGATCTGCAGGAGCTGCACTTCGGTGAATGGGAAGGGCGCAGCGCTGCCCAACTGATGGAGACCGACGCGGAGAGTTTGGGGCTGTTCTGGGCCAATCCTTATGCGTTCACCCCGCCCAAGGCTGAACCGCTGACGGCGTTTTCCTCGCGGGTATTGGCGGCGGTCGAGCGTTTGCATCAGGCCTATGCCGGTCAGCGCGTGTTGCTGATCAGTCACGGCGGGGTGATGCGCCTGTTGCTGGCTCAGGCTCGGGGGTTGCCCCGTGAGCAACTGCTTCAGGTTGAAGTTGGGCATGGTGCACTGCTGACGCTTCAGGTCGGCAGCGGCTGCGTGTTGAGCGAATGAACCTGTCGCCCTTCTGGATTGCCCTGCAGTTTCTCAGCAGCCTGCCCATTCGCCTGCCGGGCATGCCGGAGCCGCAAGCGTTAGGGCGGTCGTTGTTGTTTTATCCGTTGGTGGGGCTGCTGTTCGGGCTGGTGCTGATGGGCCTCAATGCGCTGTTGAGCGGTACGCCGTCGATGTTGCATGCGGCCTTGCTGCTGACCGCCTGGGTAGTGCTCAGCGGCGGCCTGCACCTGGACGGATTGGCCGACAGCGCTGATGCGTGGCTCGGTGGCTTTGGTGACCGCGAACGCACCCTGAGCATCATGAAAGACCCGCGCAGTGGACCGATCGCGGTCGTTACCCTGGTGCTGGTGCTTCTGCTCAAATTCTGTGCCCTGCTGGCAGTGATCGAACACCGGCAGAGCGTGGCCTTATTGCTGGCCCCATTGATCGGGCGCAGCGCCATGCTCGCCTTGTTTCTGGGCACACCGTATGTACGGGCGGGTGGGTTGGGACAAGCACTGGCCGATCACCTGCCACGCACACTGGGCCAGCAGGTTTTGCTGTTGAGCGCCGTGGGGTGCGTGCTCGTGGCGGGAGTGAGCGGTCTGATTGCCCTGTTGGTGGCGTGTGTCTGTTTCTTCTGGCTACGCCACCTGATGCTACGCCGACTCGGCGGCACCACCGGCGACACCGCCGGCGCGCTCCTGGAATTGCTGGAAGTGGCAGTGCTGGTGGTGTTGGCGCTGGTTTATGCCTAGGCAAGCCTGATTCCACAGTGTTCCTGTCTCAGCTCAAATTGTGTGGTTGATCGCATTCTCTGTGGGAGACCCAGCCCAGCCCCGCCTGAAGCCTGTGCCGGGCTTATTCGCAAGCAAAACTACGCGTCCCGCTGCGAAGGCGTCTCGCCAGTCACATCTCCCTCTCTGTCTGATGCATTGACAGTCGTTGTGCGTGAAGCGTAGTTTTCGTCGGTTGGATTACGGGCCTAATACGCCTACTTTGCAGGGCTTGATGAGCGAGCCGGAGAATAAGAATGACATCGGTCTGGCGTACCAGTGGTTGGATTTTGCTGGGGAGTGCGTTGATCCTCGCGTTGTCCCTGGGTGTGCGGCATGGCTTCGGTTTGTTTCTGGCGCCCATGAGTGCTCAGTTCGGTTGGGGGCGTGAGGTATTTGCCTTTGCGATTGCATTCCAGAACCTGATTTGGGGCCTGGCCCAGCCGTTCGCAGGCGCACTGGCGGATCGCTTCGGTGCGGCGAAAGTGGTGTTTGTCGGCGGGATTCTTTATGCCGTGGGCCTGGCATGCATGGGCATGGCCGATTCGCCGTTGTCCCTATCCCTGAGCGCCGGTGTGTTGATCGGTATCGGTTTGTCCGGCACCTCATTTTCGGTGATTCTGGGCGTGGTCGGTCGAGCGCTGCCACCCGAGAAACGCAGCATGGGCATGGGCATCGCCAGTGCGGCCGGTTCATTCGGTCAATTCGCCATGTTACCCGGCTCCCTCGGCCTGATTGGCTGGCTTGGCTGGTCGGGGGCATTGCTGGTGCTGAGCGTGCTGGTAGCGATGATTCTGCCGCTGGTTGCAATGATCAAAGATGTGCCGACGCCACTCACTGGAGGCGAACAAACCCTGCGTGAAGCCCTGCATGAAGCCTGTACCCACTCGGGTTTCCGGCTCTTGGCCCTGGGTTTTTTCGTCTGTGGTTTTCAGGTGGTTTTCATCGGTGTGCATTTACCTGCGTATCTGGTCGATCAACACCTGCCCGTCAAAGTCGGCACCACGGTGTTGGCCCTGATTGGTCTGTTCAATATCTTCGGTACTTACACGGCCGGTTGGCTGGGCGGGCGTATGTCCAAACCACGCTTGCTGACCAGCCTGTACCTGATTCGCGCTGTGGTGATTGCCTTGTTCCTGTGGGTGCCGCTGAGTGAGACCACGGCCTACCTGTTTGGCGTCGCCATGGGCCTGCTGTGGCTCTCCACCGTGCCTCTAACCAACGGTACGGTCGCCACTCTGTTCGGGGTGCGCAACCTGTCGATGCTCGGTGGTATCGTCTTCTTGTTCCACCAATTGGGTGCCTTCCTCGGTGGCTGGTTGGGTGGCGTGGTGTATGACCGCACGGGGAATTACGATTTGATCTGGCACGTGTCGATCCTGCTCAGCCTGCTGGCTGCTGCCCTGAACTGGCCGGTGCGCGAGCGGCCGGTGGCGCGGTTGCAGGTTCAGGGCGTGGTGCTGTGAACAGCGTCTGGCCTTGGCTCGGCGGCATAACCCTCGGGTTTTTGCTGCTGGCGCTGGTGTGGTGGGGCTGGCAGCACGTTGGTCTGGGTGCGCTGCAATTGGGCATGAGTACCTGCTAGGCATCATGATCGAGCCACAACAGGTCAAAGGCCCGAATGCCACCCACCTGTTCAAGGTGCTGGCCGAGCAGAGCAGCGAGCCGCGCTGGAATTTCTATAAGTACGTGATTGACCGTCAAGGCCACGTAATCGCCCATTTTTCCAGCCTGACCAAACCCGATGATGCCGCTTTCGTTGCGGCTGTCGAGAAAGCCATTGCGTCCAAACCCTGATGGTCTGAGCCTTAAGCTGCAACCATGAAAAAGCCCTGCATCCATTATTGAACTGCAGGGCTTTTTCGTATTCGGCTGACGAGCCTTTCAGCTCGTCGCGAACGGGCTCATTAGAAGCGGTAAGTCACAGACGTACCGAAACCGTGGGCGCTGTTGTTGTAGGTGGAGCTATAGGTACCCTTGGTCGGGCTAGACAGATTGACGGTGGTGTCTTCTTCCTTGAGGTAGGAGTAAGCCACGTCGATGGTCAAATCGTCTGTCGGGCTATAACCGGCACCGAAGCTGATGGCCCTGCGGTCACCCGTCGGGATGCGCGGGGAGCGGTCGGTGTTGTTGGTGGGCGACTGGTCAACCGAGAAGCCGGTGCGCAGGGTCCACTGCTTGTTGAGCTTGTACGCGGCACCGATGGCGTGCGCCCAGGTGTCGTGCCAGTTCTGCTCCTCGGTGATCGTGCCGATCGGGCCTGCGCTGCCACCCAACGCCGCTGCGACTCCGCTGTTCTTCACGGTGATGTTTTGCAAACGGCTCCAGCGGGTGTAGGTGGTACCTGCGTAGAGGGTCCAGTCGTCGTTCAATTCGTGAGTGACCGAAAAGTCCGTGGACTCAGGTGTCTTGAGGCTGAGTGAAGCGTCGTACTTGCTGCCGCTGTACGGGCCAAAGCCTGCGCCATCAATCTCAGTATGGCCTTCAAGTTTGAAGTCGACCACTGAGTGGTAGGTCAGGCCTACACGGGTGCGGTCAGTGACTTGAGCGAGGATACCGATGTTGTAACCAAGGGCGGTGTCGTTGCCCTTGATCCTGACTTGGCCGTCAGGGCCTACGCCTGCACGGGTGACTGTCGGGGTGGCCGAGGTCAATTCGCCGTCGATGCGGTTGATGGTCGGACCAAAACCGATGGAGATTTTGTCATTGAACGCATAGCTGACAGTAGGCTGCAAAGTAACGACTTTTACGTCACTTTTCTTACCGTAGTAGCGACCGGCGAAGCCATGTTCATACTGGGTGACCAGGCCGAAGGGGGCGTAAATGCCGACACCAAAGGTCCAGTGATCATCAATAGGCTTTACGTAGTAACCCATGGGTACGGCGATCAGTGGAACCATATCGCCATCATTGCTGCCGCCGAATGGACGGCCGACACCGTCATGGATATCGGTTTTTGCGTCGAGAGCTACAGCGCCCAGGCTGACCTGTTCACGCTTGATGCGCGACATACCGGCCGGGTTACCGAACACAGTGCTGGCGTCTTCGGCAGAAGAAGAGCGACCGGCGAAACCCGTGCCCATGCCGCTGACGCTCTGCTCGTTGACCGCGAAGCCTGAGGCAAAAACTTGAGTGGATACCATGCCGATGGCGAGGCTAAGTGTGGTCTTGAGCATTACTTTTTTCATTATTAGAACTCCGTGTTGATCACGGGTCGGAAATTACCAACATTTTCGTCTAAGCGCCATAGCCTAGATGGCCCGAGATAGAGCCTTCTTGTAGGACAATTTGTCCAAGTGCGTCGATCTGCAGCGATCTTGCAGCTGGAGAAAAAACTCAGGCAACGTGATGAAGAGGGGCTACGCAGGAGTGCCAGGCCGCAGTGAAATCGCGTAAACGACCCTGTGGCTGGAAGGTTTGACGCCAAATTCTTGCCATGGCCAGCACGTCGTTTTCAGCGGGCAAGGGTTTACCTTGTGCTTCGATCAACAGCCAGGCGATGGCGGTGGCATAACGCAGATTAACGGTCAGTTCCAGGTGCGGTCCCTTGAGAAATGCATGCTGACTTGCAAGGCCTCGAACGAGACTGGCTCGTTCCGGGTCCAGTGCCAGGTAGTCATCCCAGAGATGTTGGTGACGAACTTCGGTGATGCGGTACAGCCCATGAGCGCGCCGGCTGTCCAGTGCCTCGCCGAGTGCCGATTGGCTGGCGGCGACCCCGAGCAGCAAGGATTCGGCAGTAGAGCAATAACGTCCAAGATAGATCAGCGTGGGGCGGATCACATATCGACACAGTTCACTGGCGGCGATTCCCATAAAGCCCTCGTGACATCCCTTGTAAAGCAATTAGAGCCGGCGAGGCCGTGGCGCGTGGCAGCGGTGAATCGGATCAGGCTCGCCGGAAGCAGCCAGGGCCGCTTGAGTTGAAGTGTAGTGTCATATTTCGGGCGTAAAGGGCTGTTTTTAAAATATTTGTGCCGGCGGCTTATGGCGTATATATCCCTTTGTGCTTAGCTCATGCTTATTGCTCGGGTGATAAAGGATCAAAAATCCAGGCGGAAAGCAGGCTTGGAAACCGCCAGTCCAGGCGCTGGGTAAATCACAGGCAATAAAAAACCTCGCTTGAAAGGCGAGGTTTTTTGATGGGGCGATTCAGCCAGCGGCTGGCATTCCGTCAGGCAACCAGTGCCTGGCGTGTACGCTCGATCACGGCTTGCAGCGGCTCGGCGCTGGAATACTGATCGGGGTACAGACGTTCGCTGTGACGAGCGATGCCGTGTTCGTTGACGATGGTGAAGCTGAAGCAGCCTTTGCGAGCGGCCATGATCAGGCAATTCATTGGAGCAAATGCGCTGGTTAGGGTGCGAATGGCATCCTGAGTCTGGATATGAGTAGTCATGGTTATGGGTGTTTCCTACAAGCGACACGGTATAAGACCGTGCAAAATAAAAACGTTCCAGTAAACCGCGGGCCAGTGCAAGGCACGGCGGGGCGAAGAACCTGACTGGAACAAAGCAGACAGTTTGAAGCGCGCTTTATCGTATGGCGCTTGGGCTGACTGGTAGGTACTTAGGAGGGCAGGCAACACAACAAGGGCAAAGGTTCGAGGCCCGGGGTGAAGTTCCTGATCAATCTGCAGGTTGGTTGAGTCAGAGCATGAGAGCTGCGCTACACCCTTCCCGTCATTGAGGAAGGCCGTGTGTCGAGTTCATGCCTGGAAACCATCTAGGTGGTCGATCCCGTGTGGTCGGCAACACTTTCACATTGGAAAAGCGTTTGCCGGGGGACTGTTTCGACCAGAATTGACTTTCAGCTTGGTACTAACTGCCGCGATGATAGCGGATCGAGTCCTGGATTGGAAGCCAGCTAATAAAATTAATTGCAGGTGTGTGGGGCAGGCTGAGATAGGGGGCAATGTCGTCCGCCGAGTTCTATGCAGATGTTGGGTCAAAACGAGGGTCGCGTTATAACTGCCAGTGATCGAGTTGTACACACTGGCGCAACAACCTGTCATGCCACTGTCACATCCGATCCCAAGCGCTTGATTTCTTGTGGTGAATTATTAAGTCAATGAAAAACATCGTTTTTTTTCATTGGTGAAAAAAGCGTCAGTTTGAACGCAGGCCACGTTCTATAGGCGTTTGCGAAGGTTCACGGTGGGTTGTCCACTGAGTTATCCACAGCTTCTGTGGATTGTCCCAAGCGCTTGCTCTAGTCCGCGGGTGCCATGGTTGGCGTAGGGGAATTCACAAAATCCTCCATGAAGAGGATCGTTTATCAGCGGTGTTTGCTATTTCTTTTTGGAATTAACAGGTTCGGATGAGGATACCGACTGTCGCCGTGGCGGTCTGTTCTAAGCATAATGCCCGGCACGATACCCCTCAGTGCATAGACGTTATAACCCCCGGAGTTTTTATGGCATTGGACCTGACCAGCCTCCTGCTTGGCCTTGCTGGCGCGGCATTGCCGTTGTTGGCCTTGGCTTGGCAGCTGCAGCGACGGCTGGCACGGCAGCAGGCCGACGCGGCGTTGCTCGACGAGCGTCTGAGTACTGCGCTGTTGGCTCAAGATGGTCTTGGCGCCCAGCTCGACGCCAGCCGTGATGAAATCAGTGACCTGAGCCACGCCAATGCGGCCAAACAGGCTGACCTTGCGGCGGTGCGCCGGGAAGTCGAGTTGCTGCGTCAGGAGCGCGATAACGCCCATGAAGCCGCTCAAGGCTGGAGCCTGGAGCGTGCCGGCAAAGAAGCCGAACTGCGCCGTCTTGACGCATGCTGCGCGTCGCTGGGCGCCGAATTGCGCGAGCAGCAGGAAAGCCATCAACAGCGTCTGAGCGACCTGCAAGGGTCGCGTGATGAATTGCGTGCGCAGTTCGCCGAGCTGGCCGGGAAAATCTTCGATGAGCGCGAACAGCGCTTCGCCGAAACCAGCCAACAGCAACTGGGGCAATTGCTCAACCCGCTGAAAGAGCGGATTCAGTCCTTCGAAAAACGTGTCGAAGAAAGCTATCAGCAAGAAGCTCGCGAGCGTTTTTCGTTGGGCAAAGAGCTGGAGCGCCTGCAGCAGCTCAATCAACGCTTGAGCGATGAAGCCACCAACCTGACGCGCGCACTCAAGGGCCAGAAGACCCAGGGTAATTGGGGGGAATTGATTCTTGAGCGGGTGCTTGAGCATGCAGGGCTGGAAAAAGGGCGTGAGTACCAGACGCAAGTCAGTCTCAAAGGCCCGGATGGCGAGCGCTTTCAGCCGGATGTGCTGATTATGTTGCCCGGCGACAAGCAAGTGGTAGTCGATGCCAAGGTCAGTCTCACCGCTTACCAACAGTACGTCAGCGCCGATGACGAGGTGATTGGTCAAGCCGCGTTGAAGCAGCATGTGCTGTCCTTGCGCAACCATGTCAAAGGCCTGTCGGGCAAGGATTACAAACGACTCGAAGGCCTGCACAGCCTGGACTTCGTGTTGCTATTCGTGCCCATCGAAGCGGCTTTTTCCGCCGCGTTGCAGGCGGAGCCAAACCTGTTTCAAGAGGCGTTCGATCGCAACATCGTGATCGTCAGCCCGACCACCTTGCTTGCCACCTTGCGCGTGATCGATAGCCTGTGGAAGCAGGAACGTCAGAGCCAGAATGCGCGGGAAATCGCTGAGCGGGCAGGTTGGTTGTACGACAAGTTTGTGCTGTTCATCCAGGACCTGGACGAAGTTGGCAATCGCCTGCAACAGCTGGACAAAGCGTACGGTGCTGCCCGCAACAAACTCACCGAAGGGCGCGGCAATCTGGTCAGCCGCAGCGAGCAACTGAAACTACTGGGCGCCCGCGCCAGTAAAAACCTGCCAGCGGACCTGCTTGAAAGGGCCATGACCGATGATGATGGGGTGGTGCAGTTGCCTGAATGATCCTGGGAGAGAGTGACAGCCAGTGCGCGAAGACAATCTCCTCCGTCGTAATCGATCCTTTTAAATAAACTGATGTCGCTTTTGCCCATACATTTTCCGACCGACTGATCAATAATCCATAACATTTTGCCTATCTGGATCTGCCATGTTCAGCTTGTATCACCTTCAATCATGAGTGTGCCGCGTAAAAGTGCCGATGCTTTTGCCCTGCAAGTCATGCTGGGCCTCTGTCTGATCTGGGGCGTGCAACAAGTGATTATCAAGTGGGCTGCGCCGGATATCGCGCCCATCATGCAGGCTGCTGGCCGCTCGGGTATTGCCGCGCTGCTGGTGGGCATTCTTATGGTCTGGCGCGGTGGTCTGCGGCACATGAGCAGTACCTGGCGCGGCGGTCTACTCGCCGGTGCCTTGTTTGCACTGGAGTTTCTGTTTATCTCCGAGGGCCTGCAATTGACCTCGGCGGCGCACATGTCGGTGTTTCTTTATACCGCTCCGGTATTCACTGCGTTGGGCCTGCACTGGTTGCTGCCCAGCGAACGCTTGCGCACCTTGCAATGGATGGGCATTTTTCTCGCGTTCGCAGGTATCACCACGGCCTTTGTTGGCGGCCTGTCATTGAGTGGCATGGACCGCAATATGCTGATCGGCGACGCGCTGGGTGTTCTTGCGGGCATGGCGTGGGGCGCAACCACGGTGGTGGTGCGGGCGTCGCGGCTGTCTGAAGCACCGGTGACGCTGACCTTGTTCTATCAACTGATGGTCGGCTTTGTCGCCTTGCTGCTGATTGCCGTCAGCAATGGGCAGGTCAGTCATGTGACCCTGACGCCTGTCGCAGTCGCCAGCGTGCTGTTTCAGGCGCTGGTTGTTTCCTTCTTCAGCTATTTGATCTGGTTCTGGCTGCTGCGCCGTTACCTGGCGTCAAATCTGGCGGTGTTCTCATTCATGACACCCCTGTTTGGCGTGACCTTCGGCGTGCTGCTGCTTAATGAACCGCTGAGCTTCAACTTCGTGATCGGAGCAGTGTTGGTGCTGTTGGGGATTACGCTGGTCAGCGGCGAGCAGTGGATACGCCGCCGGTTTAAGCCCTGGGCCTGATTGACCAGGTGATCAGAAAGACCGGGCTTACCTCTCTGCGACAGACGCCTTGAACTGCGAAACGGCGAGCACTGCGTAAAATGAGGTTATATGTCACAAATTCTTTTCCGCGATACTCTGTAGCAGGCGTAAAGTAGGTCCCGGAACTATGATGAATAAGACGCGGCTAGCGGATGTCAGTCGTTGAGTATTTCCCTGAAGGGGGGCGTGATGAACAGTAAATTGCAAGAATGGCTCCATGACCTCGGAGTTGCCCTGGGCCTGATCGAACGGCCAAAACTCCAGCCCATTCCTATCCGCACTGATGATGAACGGCGGCGCCCGCGTCGGTAAGTGATCGACGGTTTCATTGTCACAGTGCTTCATCTGCAGGCATTAAAAAGGCCCGGTTTCGCTGTTGATTAAATCAATCGCAGAACCAGGCCCTTACGTTAAAATCTCTCGCAAAAATCCTTTTGATTTCAATCGTTTGTGCTTAGCACCAAAATCACGTCGACCAGGATTTGCAGGGTCAGATGCTCCGGTACTTTGTAGATTCGGTCTTTGATGCGGGCCGGGAAGATGATGTCGAAATCAAATTCCAGCTGATCGAGTAAATCCTCTACCTCGAGATCGTCCAGCGCCAAGTCTCTGAGCGTTGCGTTTTCGCGTATCTCGGATTTATCGATCAGCATGACACCCAAGGTGTTGTAGACGCGTTGCTGAATGTCTGGCCGCTCCATGAAAGCCCCTGTTTCTGCGATGTCCAGAGAGTTAACCCGGTACTGCCGAAACCAGGGGATCGTGCGCGGTCCATCGCTTGGGTAGACCACTACTCCATCAGGCTAGCTCAATCCGCGTTGTATCAGGTGCAAGGATTTACCGGGCCGCGTGCTCGTGCATCCACAGGTCGATCAACTCCCGCAGGCGCGCCCCTGAAAAGCTTGGGAAGTGGCCGCGGTGCACCGCGCGGATCGGTCCACCCGCTCAAGGTAATCCGGATTCACGCCGCGCGGGGCTTGACCGTATTAGCCATGGTCACGGGCCGGGGTGACAACAGGCTGACCACCACGAAGCTGATCAAACCGACCGACAGGCTGTAGTAGATCGGCGTGTTGGCGTCGAAACCGTCCTTGAGCATGAGCGCCAGCGCGGTCAGGAAGCCCAGTGCCATGCTGGTGATCGCCCCCGAGGTGGTTGCCCGCTTCCAGTAGATTGCGCCGATCAATGGAATCAGCATGCCGCCTACCAGCAGGTTATAGGCCAGGGTCAGGGCGCTGATAACATCGTTCACGACCAGCGCGATGGCGAGTACCACAAGGCCGGTGAGCAGGGTAAACAGGCGGTTGATGCCCAGGCTCGACTGTTTGCCGCCGCGCAGGCGTGGCAGCAGGTCTTCGGTCAGGGTCGTCGATGCTGCGAGTAAACCGGCGCTGGCGGTGGACATCATGGCGGCCAGGGCTGCGGCGATGACCAGGCCACGCAGACCGTCGGGCAACGAGACTTTAACGATGGCGGCGAAGGCGTTGTTGACGTTGTCCAGGTCCGGCAGCAATACATGAGCGGCCATGCCAATCAGGGCGCAGGCCAGACCGTAAAAAATGCAGTAAACCCCGGCGATGGAGCCCGCGTACTTGGCGATCTTGTCAGTGCGTGCGGTGAACACACGCTGCCAGATGTCCTGGCCGATCAGGATGCCGAAGAAGTAGATCAGGAAGTACGTGATGATGGTGTCCCAGCCGATGGTGGTCCAGCTGAAGCTCGATGCTGGCAGCTTGGCGACCAGTTGATCCCAGCCGCCAACGCGGTACAGGCAGATCGGCAACAGGATGAACATCAGGCCAACGGTCTTGATCACGAACTGAACGATGTCGGTCAGGGTCAACGACCACATGCCGCCAATCGCCGAGTACACCACCACGACACCGCCGCCGAGTAATACCGATACCCAGAACGGTAAACCGAACAGCACTTGCATCACGGTGCCGATGGCGAGGATTGAGGTCACGCCGATCATCAGTGCATACACCAGCATGATCACCGCGCTGGCCTGACGGGCCATCGGGTTATAGCGCTTTTCCAGCACTTGAGTAACAGTGAAAATTCGCAGTTTGAGCAGCGGTTTGGCGAGGAACAGGTTCAGCGCGATGATCCCCAGGCCCAAGGCCGCGCACAGCCAGAAACCGGAAATCCCGTGCACATATCCCAGCCGTACAGTGCCGACGGTGGACGCGCCGCCGAGGACGGTGGCCGCCATGGTGCCCATGTATAAGGTTGGGCCCAGATTACGCCCGGCGACCAGGTAGTCTTCGTGGGTTTTCGCTTTGCGCATGCCGTACCAGCCGAGCACCAGCATGCCAGCGGCATAAATGAGGACGACGAAAATATCTAAAGCCATGGAGGGTTTCCTATTATTTTTTTTATGTTGAAGCGCAAATCTGACGCGGCGTCGCGGCGGGCAGGGTCACACAGGCAGGCTCGCCGCGAGCGTTGATGGATCAGACGGTTTGTCGCAGTGTGGCGGTATCAGCGGCTTTGTTGTCTTGGCGGCGTGGGTCGCCGATGCCAGGCCAAACAGAAATGGAATCAGCGTGGCAGCCTGAGCGATGATCACGGCCAGCATTATTCTGGTTTTCGACGTGTCGCGGGGTATGTAACGCGACCAGTCGCCGAGGAACGCGCCAAAGGAAATCGGGTTGCTCATGGCCACCAATGCAGAGCCGATAAAGGCTGCCCAGAAGCCTTCTTTGCCGAGGCTGACGCTGCCGGCAAAGTTGATGTCGAATGGACCGGCGAAGGCGAAGATGCCGAGCAGGAATAACAGGCTGGCGCTCCACACGGCGATCTTGTTGACCCACAGCAGGAAGCGGAAGCCATAGATGCACACGGTCAGCACTAGAATCGTGAACAAACCAGAAGGTATTGGACCCACCAAAAATCATCTGGAACAGGTCGCGGGGGGTTGCGGTACGTGCGTGATCGGGGATCTGTTCAACCCCGAACGTCTCGATGCTGTTGATGCTTTGGTCGTTTTTGTTGTTATTCATGATCTGCTCCGATCATTTCATTGGGCTAAGGGGGTGGCAGCCTTAAGGGAGTGCGGACAAATGTTCGTGGCAGGCCAGCCAGCGGCCTTCTTGTTGTTTTTAAGTGGCGTGTTGTCGGCGGAACACAATGGTTTCGCGCTCTTGGCTAAGGCTTTGCTCCCCTTGCATGCGCAGCTCGGTGGCAACGTCATGGATAAAAATCGCGACGTCGCCTTGCAGAATGACGTGAGCATTACTGGAAACGCAGCGGAGTACTTCAAATCCCTCCAGCCGCCAGCTGTCCCACAACGCCTGATAGGCTGCGATCATTGTTTACAAACGCCGTCACCAGGTCGGCGGCGGCTTGCAGGACATCATCGCGGTCGCTCATGGTCATCCCTCAGCGGTGCACAACGCCGGGGAGTACGCAGAGCATTTCGTACAGCAAGTTAGCGCCCAGTAGCGAGGTATTGCCGGTGGTGTCGTAAGGTGGCGAGATTTCTACCAGATCGCAACCGATCAGGTCGAGGCCCTGGCAGCCACGGATGATTTCAATTGCCTGGATAGTCGTCAGGCCGCCGATTTCAGGGGTGCCGGTGCCGGGTGCCCACGCGGGATCGATACCGTCGATATCGAAGCTCAGGTACACCGGACCGCCGCCGACTTTTTCACGGACTTCAGTCATCAGTTGGGCGAGGGATTTGTGCCAGCATTCTTCGGCCTGAACCACACGGAAGCCCTGTTTGCGGCTCCAGTTGAAGTCTTCTGCGGTATAACCCTGAGCGCGCAGACCAATTTGCACCACACGATCACAATCGAGCAGGCCTTCTTCTACTGCGCGGCGGAAGGTTGTGCCATGGGCGATTTTCTCGCCAAACATGTGATCGTTGACGTCAGCGTGGGCGTCGATGTGCACCAGGCCAACCTTGCCGTGTTTTTTATGGATGGCGCGCAGGATTGGCAGGGTGATGGTGTGGTCACCGCCCAGTGTCAGAGGGATGACATCGTGTTCGAGAATCTTGTCGTAGGACTCTTCGATGATGCGCACAGCGTCCAGCAGGTTAAAGGTGTTGATCGCCACGTCGCCGATATCGGCCACGGACAGGGAATCAAAAGGCGCAGCGCCGGTGGCCATGTTGTACGGACGAATCATGACCGACTCGGCGCGAATCTCACGCGGCCCGAAACGGGTGCCAGGGCGTAGTGACGTGCCAATGTCCAGCGGGACGCCAACAAAGGCCGCATCCAGGCCAGCAGCCGATTGCAGGTGGGGTAGACGCATCATGGTGGCGATGCCGGCGAAGCGCGGCATTTCGTTGCCGCCCAGTGGTTGGTGAAAAATCTTTTCCACGGGATTGCCTCATCGTTGTTGTGATTTAGGCGGATTTTGCAAAGTACAAAGGATTGAAAGAATCGCTGAGGCAAAATACTTAGTTCAGAGTTTTCTAAACTATCGCTTAAACTGTGACATAGCTCCTACAGGGGGATATGTGTCTTCCTGCTAATCACCCGGAACCCTCATGGCCAACGCGTTACCCGACCTGAAACTGTTACGCATCTTCGTCAGCGTGGTGCGGCATCAGGGTTTTGCCAGCGCTCAGCAGGAACTCAACTTGTCGACCTCGGCCATCAGCACCTACATGAGTCAGCTCGAAGCGGCCTTGGGGCTGGTGTTGTGCCATCGTGGGCGGGGCGGTTTCAGCTTGACCAGCAAGGGCGAGCTGTTCCATCAGGAGACCCTGCGTCTGCTCGGCGAGTTGGAGGATTTCGAGCAATACGCCGCCGCCCTCAAAGGCGAACTGCGTGGCACGCTCAACCTCGGGGTAATCGACTCCACCGTCAGTGATCGCGCACTGCCGTTCGCCGAAGCCATTGGCGCCTACAGTCATGAGTATCCGGCGGTGCATCTGCACTTGTCAGTGATGAGTCCCTACGAATTGCAGCTCGGCGTGCAGGACAATCGCCTCGATCTGGCCATTGGCGCCTTCTCCACGCGCATGAGTGGGCTGGTCTATCAGCCGTTGTACCGCGAGCAACACTGGCTGTATTGCAGCAATCGCCACCCATTGTTTACCGAGCGGCGCATCCCCGAGCAAGTCATCACTCAGCAGCGCATGGTCGGGCGTGGTTATTGGAGCCAGGCCGAGCTGGCGCGGCATGGTTTCAAGCACAGCGCCGCGACCGTGGAAAGTATGGAAGCACAGCTGATTCTGGTGCTGTCCGGCGCCTATATTGGCTACCTGCCGGAGCATTACGCGCAAGCCTGGGCAGACTCCGGTCATCTGCGGGTCTTGTTGCCAGCGACGTTCGGCTACCAGGCGCCGTTCTCGATGATCGTGCGCCGTGGGCGCAGTCGCGAACCGTTGATCCAGACTTTCCGCGACTTGCTCAAGGCACAGCTCAATCAGAGCTGAGGAGAACACCATGTCCCGCGCCCAATGCGCCCGCTGCCTGCGACCTGAAACTCATTGCCTGTGCGCGCTGATCCCGCAACTCGACAGTCGCACCCGGGTGCTGATTTTGCAGCACCCGAGCGAAGTCAATCACGCCCTGAACACCGCACGGCTGGCGGCGCTTGGGCTGAACAATGCCGAATTGATTGTGGGGGAAGTATTCGATGACTTGCCTGCACTACTGAACCCGCCCGGTTATCAGGCAAGGCTGCTGTTCCCCGCCGACGATGCGCAGCCGTTGGAGGCTTACCGGAGCGAAGGCGGTGAGACGGGAAGTATGTCGATGTTGTTGGTCGTACCGGACGGCACCTGGCGCAAGGCGCGCAAGTTACTGCACCTCAATCCACTGCTGGCGGCCTTGCCCCGGGTGACCCTGGCGCAAACCGTGCCTTCACGCTATCGACTGCGTAAAGCGCCGGGGCCGGGTGCGTTGTCGACAGTAGAAGCCATTGTCCAGGCATTGCAGACGTTGGAGGCGCCAAAAACGTTCGACGCGCTATTGCGGCCTTTCGAGGCCCTGATCGACGGGCAAATTGCAGCGATGGGCGAGGACACCTATCAGCGCAACCATCTTTGAGCATCAGCCGTTCAGTGAGGACTGTGCTCTGCCTTGATCCGCTGCATTCGCTGGATATAGGCATCGGTTTCACGCTCCGCATCGGTGCGGCTTGGGAATGGGCCTTCCAGGGTGTTTTCCCGGGTGCTGAAAAAGTACTGCCCATTGACCAGCGAAACACGATCACAGCGGTAGTGGACGGTCGGGTTTGGATCTTGTGCGCGCTTTCCGAACATGGTCGTTTCCTGGGATTGGACGTAGTGGACAGCTGTGGTGGCGGACAAAGCCTAGTTTAAATCTTGCCAATAGCGGGCAGGAATACATCGGATAAGTGGCCGGCGGCCATCAATTAACACACTTTCCGGAAATCTCTGCGCGCAACTGTCCCTGTGTCGCAGGCCAAACCGCGTCTAGAATAGCGGCTCTGCTGTACTGCCTTTTCACGGCTCGTTTATAGGATTATCTGCGATGCATGTCTCTTCTGGACGCTGGTTGTACGGCCTGTCACTGGCGTTGGTGACCGCGGTGCTGTGGGGCATCCTGCCGGTCAAGCTCAAGCAAGTATTGCAAGTGATGGATCCGGTCACGGTGACCTGGTTTCGGCTACTGGTTTCCGGCTCGCTGCTGTTTATCTGGCTGGCATCGGTGGGGCGCCTGCCAAGTTTCAACGTGCTGGGGCGAAAGGGCAAAGGGCTCGTGGCGCTTGCGGTGTGCGGGTTGGTGGGCAACTACGTGCTGTATTTGATCGGCCTTAAAATGCTCAGTCCCGGCACCACACAGCTGGTGATCCAGATGGGGCCGGTCCTGCTGCTGATCAGCAGTATTTTCCTGTTCAAGGAGCGTTTCAGTCTGGGGCAGGGGGTAGGCTTACTGGTCCTGCTGATCGGCTTTGGCCTGTTCTTCAACCAGCGGCTGATCGAGTTGCTGACCTCGTTGGGCGACTACACGGCCGGGATTCTCACGGTGCTGCTGGCGTCGGCTGTCTGGGCGTTTTATGGCTTGAGCCAGAAGCAATTGTTGACGGTGTGGAACTCACTGCAAGTGATGATGGTGATTTACCTGTTCTGCGCACTGTTGGTGACGCCGTGGGCGCATCCGATGGAGGCGTTACAGCTGAGTCCGTTGCAAGGTTGGTTATTGCTGGCCTGCTGCCTGAACACGCTGGTGGCGTATGGTGCTTTCGCCGAAGCGCTGGCCCATTGGGAAGCGTCTCGGGTGAGTGCGACGTTGGCGATTACGCCGTTGGTGACCTTTGCTTCCGTGGCGACCGCCGCCTGGTTATGGCCTGATTATGTCCAGGCCGAAGACATCAATGGGTTGGGCTACAGCGGTGCGGTGTTGGTGGTGCTCGGCTCAGCCCTCACGGCCCTCGGTCCGTCGTTGATGGCGGGCTTGCGGGCACGGCGGGCCAGGATAGCCGGGGTTTGATCGGTATCAGGTGGGGCGTGTTGGTCCTTTCGTGAAGGCTTCCCGAAAAAGCCGCCTCCTAAACCCGGCCCAACTGTTCAGCTTCTCGCAACCACTTCTGTCGTTGCTCTTCAGACGAGCTGTGCACCGGGCCGAACTCTTTCAAGCGTTGGTTTTTGATCCCGCAAAAATCCAGAATCGTACGCACCAACTGCCGGTGCGCCGGGGCGCCATAGACCCAGCGAAAGTAGCGCGGCGGGGTGTCCATGGTCACCAATATCTCGGAGGTGCGCCCCCTGAGCAGCTCGTTCGAAGGGTGTTTGCGACCATGGGCCTTGAACGCAAATCCGGGTAAAAATACCCGGTCGAAAAAACCGCTGAGCAACGCTGGTAGGCCACCCCACCAGATGGGGTAAACAAACACCACGTGTTGGGCCCAATGAATCTGTCGTTGAGCCTCCAGCAGATCTGGCTCCAGGGTTTGGCTCTGTTCATAGCCATAACGCAGCACCGGATCGAACTCCAACTCACCCAATTTGAGCATCCGCACCACATGCCCCTCGCTGCGTGCGCCTCGGGCATATGCTTCGCCCAATGCGTGGCAGAGGCTGATGGTTTTCGGCGTACCAAAAATCATCAGGATGCGTTTGCCGTCCCCTTCCAGTGGAGTGGCGCCGCTTTTCGGATCACCCATTGCTGCCTGCCTCCAGCATATTTTCCGGACGCACCCAGGCGTCGAACTGTTCTTCGGTCAGATAACCCAATGCCAGGGCCGCTTCGCGCAAGGTCAGTCCCTCGCTGTAGGCTTTCTTGGCGATCTGCGCCGATTTGTCGTAGCCGATATGGGGGTTCAGTGCTGTTACCAGCATCAAACCGCGCTCCAGGTGTTCCGCCATTTTCGTGGCATCTGGTTCCATGCCGGCAACGCAATGCTGTTGGAAATTGCTGCAACCATCACCCAGCAGACGAATCGATTGCAGCAGGTTGTGGATGATCACCGGCTTGAACACGTTCAATTGTAGATGGCCCTGACTGGCCGCGAAGCCGATGGCTACGTCATTGCCCAGCACCTGACAGGCCAGCATCGACAATGCCTCGCACTGAGTCGGGTTGACCTTGCCGGGCATGATCGAACTGCCGGGTTCATTGGCCGGGAGCCTCACTTCGGCCAGCCCGGCACGGGGTCCAGAACTTAACAGGCGCAGGTCATTGGCGATTTTCATCAGGGTCACGGCCAGGGTTTTCAGGGCGCCCGATAACGTGGTCAGCGGCTCATGACCGGCCAGCGCGGCAAATTTGTTCGGCGCAGTAACAAACGGCAGACCGGAAAGGGCAGCCAGTTCGGCGGCAATCGCTTCGGCGAACCCGTGTGGCGAGTTCAGGCCAGTACCGACAGCGGTGCCGCCTTGAGCCAGTTCACACACGGCAGGCAATGCATTGCGAATTGCCCGTGTGGCGTAATCGAGCTGTGCGACATACGCCGAGAGCTCCTGGCCGAAGGTGATCGGTGTGGCATCCATCAGGTGGGTGCGCCCGGTTTTGACCAGCTTCATGTGTCGCGCCGATTGTTCGGCGAGCCCGCCAGACAACTCGGCAATCGCGGGTAGCAGATGCTCTTGAACCGCCTGCGCCGCCGCAATGTGCATCGCCGTCGGGAAACAATCGTTGGAGCTCTGGGAGCGGTTCACATGGTCGTTGGGGTGCACCGGCGCCTTGCCGCCGCGCCCTTTGCCGGCCAGCTCGTTAGCGCGGCCGGCGATCACCTCGTTGACATTCATATTGCTCTGGGTGCCGCTGCCGGTCTGCCAGACCACCAAGGGGAATTGCTCGTCCAACTGACCGCTGAGTACCTCGTCAGCCGATTGTTCGATCAAGCGCGCGATGTCGACAGGCAGGTCGCCGTTGCGGTTGTTGACCCGCGCGGCGGCTTTCTTGATCAGCGCCAGGGCGTGCAACACGGCCAGCGGCATACGCTCGTTGCCAATCGCGAAATTGATCAGTGAGCGTTGAGTCTGTGCCCCCCAGTAAGCATCGTCAGGTACGTCTATCTGGCCAATGCTGTCGGTCTCGATACGGCTCATCGGGCTCACTCCTTAAGGTCTGATTGCGAAGTTTAGGCTCAGTTAACCGGGTTGGGTTCCCTAAGCTCCGTTTTTAACCGCTCGCCAGTCGGGGGTTGAGCCGTAAGCAGACATGGGCGCAGAATGACCGGTCTTGGGGTTCTGCCTCGCCTGCTAGATGATAAGGAAACTCGATGACCCGTCTTCGTGCCATCTGTACCGCGGTTGCTCTGGTATGCGCCAGCGGCCAGGTTTTTGCCGACACCGCCAGCCACAACGCCAGTGCTGAAACATTCCTGAAGCTGGCTCATGCCGACAAACTGGGCACACCGGTTTACATGCAAGTGCAGCAAATGTTCCAGCAGCGCTTTGCCGAAACCAAAGCCCCTGAGTCGAAAAAGGCCCTGCTTGAGACCTATCAGGCCAAAGCCAACGCAGCCCTGGACCGCGCTATCGGCTGGGACAAGCTCAAGCCAGACATGGTCAAGCTCTACACCGCCAACTTCACCGAAAGCGAGTTGAAGGATCTGGTCGCGTTCTATCAGTCCCCATTGGGCAAGAAAGTGCTGACCAAGATGCCTGAACTGACTCAGCAGTCGGCTCAATTGACCCAGGGCAAACTGGAAAGCGCAGTGCCTGTCGTCAACAAATTGCTGGCTGACATGACCGCAGAACTGGAACCGGCAAAAGCCGTTGCTCCTGCTGCTCCGGCCAAAAAGCCATAAGCGCAGTTGGCGTAAATGAAGGCAGACATGACCATGCAACAGCGAATCGAGGCGGCTTTGGCCGCCTTGCAGCCGCAGCATCTGCAAGTGCTTGATGAAAGCCACATGCACAGCCGTGGTCTGCAGACCCACTTCAAGGCGGTACTGGTCAGTGATCAGTTCGCCGGGTTGAATGCAGTCAAGCGTCACCAGAAGGTTTACGCCACGCTGGGTGATTTGATGAGCGAGTTCCACGCTCTGGCGCTGCACACCTACACGCCTGAAGAATGGGCGAAAACCGGCGCGGCCCCAGATTCACCGACCTGCGCCGGTGGTAGCAAACACTGACAGATCGTTGCTGTCGCGCTTCTGCCCGGCGTGGGAGTTGACTTGTCACTACGCGTCCCGCTGCGAAGACCATTCAACGCGGTTTACCTGCTGCCGCTCGATCCAGATCATGGCTGCAGGGTCAAACCCAAACCCGCCGGAAGCCCGTGTCGGGCTTATTCGCAGACAGGTCAGCTCCTACAAATGATCTTATATTTCAGATGGTTATAGGTTGTTTGACAGAAGACTCCGACGGACAGTATCAGACTCGGGTCCAATCGGGTCGCACGCGATGACCTGAAACAAGCCATGCCTCTGCAGTTTTGTTAGAATCCACAACGCGCCGCATTAGCCGGCGCGTTTTTTTTGCATCGGGTCGGCTCTTTGCGAGAGCACCCACCTGGAGACGCAGCATGAATCAAAAGATTGTCGTGGCGGCTTTGTATAAATTCGTCACCCTCACCGATTACGTCGCCCTGCGCGAGCCGCTGTTGCAGGCGATGGTCGATAACGGCATCAAAGGCACCCTGCTTATCGCTGAAGAAGGCATCAACGGCACCGTTTCCGGTACCCGCGAAGGCATCGACGGCTTGATGGCCTGGTTGAAAAACGATCCACGCATGATCGATATCGATCACAAAGAATCGTACTGCGATGATCAGCCGTTCTATCGCACCAAGGTCAAACTCAAGAAAGAAATCGTCACCTTGGGCGTCGAAGGCGTCGACCCGAACAAGAGTGTCGGCACCTACGTCGATCCGGAAAACTGGAACGCGCTGATCAGCGATCCGGAAGTCCTGCTGATCGACACCCGCAATGATTACGAAGTCTCGATTGGCACCTTCGAAGGCGCCATCGATCCGAAAACCACCAGTTTTCGCGAGTTTCCGGACTACATCAAAGCCCACTTCGACCCAGCCAAGCACAAGAAAGTCGCCATGTTTTGCACGGGTGGCATTCGCTGCGAAAAAGCCTCGAGCTACATGCTCGGTCAGGGCTTCGATGAGGTCTATCATCTCAAGGGCGGCATCCTCAAATACCTTGAGCAAGTACCGCAGCAAGACAGCTTATGGCGTGGTGACTGCTTCGTTTTTGACAACCGCGTCACCGTGCGCCACGACTTGAGCGAAGGCGATTACGATCAGTGCCACGCCTGTCGGACCCCGATCAGCGTTGAGGACCGTGCCAGCGAACACTACGCACCGGGTATCAGTTGCCCGCACTGCTGGGATAAATTAAGCGAGAAGACCCGCCGCAGCGCCATTGATCGGCAAAAGCAGATCGAATTGGCCAAGGCACGCAATCAACCGCACCCGATTGGTCGCAACTACCGACTGCCAACAGAGGCCTGAGACATGCAAGCCCGCCTGCTCTACGTGATGGACCCCATGTGCTCATGGTGCTGGGGCTTTGCTCCGGTGGCCGAGGCTCTGGTGCAGCAGGCGAAAGCGGCGGGCGTTGCATTGCATCTGGTAGCGGGTGGGTTGCGCACGGGCAGCGGTGCCGCGCTGGAACCCACCACGAAGCGTTATATCCTCGAACACTGGCAAGCGGTGGCGAACACCACCGGTCAGCCATTTCGTTTTGAGGGCGCGCTGCCGGACGGTTTTGTCTACGACACCGAGCCGGCTTGCCGCGCACTGGTCGCGGCGCGAGACCTCGATCCGGAGAGCGCCTGGACGCTGGTCAAATTGATTCAGCAGGCGTTCTACGTCGAAGGCCGCGATGTGACCCGCGCCTCGGTTCTGGTGGAGCTGGCGGAACAGGCCGGTTTGCCCCGAATCGAATTTGCTGAAGCGTTCGACAGTCTTGAACAGCGCGCGGCCACGGCAGCGGATTTCACCTGGGTACAGGATCTGGGCATCGCCGGTTTTCCGACGTTGCTCGCCGAGCGCAACGGTCAGTTGGCGTTACTGACCAACGGTTATCAACCTCTTGACCAATTAGCTCCGTTGCTCGGCCGTTGGCTGGAGCGCGCTGCCTGTGCATGAGCAACCGAGCCTGCCTGAAGCTGCACCTCGTATTGATCGACTAAGCTGGGCCGAAATTCGCCGTCTGGCACTTCATCATAAAAAGGCATTGTGGATCGCCAACGGCGTGGCTGTGCTGGCGACCTTGTGCAGTGTGCCAATCCCCTTGCTCCTGCCCTTGCTGGTCGATGAAGTGCTGCTCGGGCATGGCGATTCAGCGCTTAAATTCATGAACCACCTGCTGCCCGACAGCCTGCATAAGGCGGTGGGCTACATCGGCCTGATGTTGCTGGTGACGTTTGCCCTGCGCCTGGGGGCGTTGGTGTTCAATGTGCTGCAGGCGCGCCTGTTTGCCCGGCTGGCCAAGGACATCGTTTACCGCATTCGGATACGTCTGATCGAGCGCCTCAAACGCATCTCCCTCAGCGAGTACGAAAGTCTGGGCAGCGGCACGGTCACCACGCATTTGGTGACCGACCTCGACACCCTGGACAAATTCGTTGGCGAAACCCTGAGCCGTTTCCTCGTCGCCACGCTCACCCTGACCGGCACCGCCGCCATTCTGGTCTGGATGCATTGGCAGTTGGCGCTGCTGATCCTGCTGTTCAACCCGTTGGTGATTTACGCCACGGTGCAGTTGGGCAAGCGGGTCAAACACCTGAAAAAACTCGAGAACGACAGCACCTCTCGCTTCACCCAGGCGCTGACCGAAACCCTGGATGCGATTCAGGAAGTGCGTGCCGGCAATCGCCAGGGCTTCTTTCTGGGGCGCCTGGGGGTGCGGGCGCAAGAGGTTCGCAACTACGCCATCGCCTCCCAATGGAAAAGCGATGCTTCAAGCCGGGCCAGCGGGCTGCTGTTCCAGTTCGGCATTGATATCTTCCGCGCGGCAGCGATGCTCACCGTATTGTTTTCCGACCTGTCCATCGGCCAGATGCTCGCGGTGTTCAGCTACCTGTGGTTCATGATCGGCCCGGTGGAACAACTACTCAATCTGCAATACGCCTACTACGCCGCAGGCGGAGCGCTGACCCGCATCAATCAGTTGCTGGCGCGCGCCGATGAGCCGCAATACCCTGGCGGTACAGACCCGTTCACGGGGCGGGAAACGGTCGATATCGAGGTGCGTGGCCTGAGTTTTGGGTATGGCGAAGAACTGGTGCTGGATCAATTGAACCTGTCGATTGCCCCAGGAGAGAAGGTTGCGATTGTAGGCGCCAGTGGTGGTGGCAAAAGCACTTTGGTCCAATTGCTGCTGGGACTGTATACGCCTCAAGCGGGCAGCATCCGGTTTGGCGGCGCAAGCCAGCAGGAGATCGGTCTGGAAACCGTGCGCGAACACGTCGCGGTGGTGCTCCAGCATCCGGCGTTGTTCAACGACACGGTACGCGCCAACCTGACCATGGGCCGTGAGCGCACCGATGAAGCCTGCTGGCGTGCGCTGGAAATCGCCCAGCTCGACGACACCATCAGCGCCCTGCCGCAGGGGCTGGACAGCATCGTCGGGCGTTCTGGCGTGCGCTTGTCCGGTGGTCAGCGTCAGCGGCTGGCGATTGCGCGCATGGTCTTGGCCGACCCCAAAGTGGTGATTCTCGACGAAGCCACCTCGGCACTCGACGCAGCGACTGAATACAACCTGCACCAAGCCTTGGCGCACTTCCTCAGCGGCCGGACAACCCTGATCATTGCCCACCGCTTGTCAGCGGTGAAACAGGCAGATCGGGTCCTGGTGTTCGATGGCGGACGCGTTGCCGAAGAGGGCGACCACCACCAATTGATCGCCGAGGGCGGCCTGTACGCAAAGCTGTACGGTCATCTGCAGCAAATATAATAACCAAACGGTCTTGCTGAAGACCCGGTTATAAATAAATCGTAGCGCTACGAATTTCTTATACATCCTCTATCTTCTATATAGACTGCCAACGAAAGGGCGCCACCGGGCGGTATTGCGTCTCAAACTTGAGAAAATGGTCTGCCGTCTTGTCCGGTTTTAGCCTAGGCTCTTTCCAGGACTATCACTCAAGCTGCAGGGTGAGTATCAGAAACGCTCATGTAAGGGAAACCATGAAGAAAAAGCGGATTCTGGAGAGGCCCCGTTTGCTGGGCATTGTTTGGCCATTTATAGCGGTCGTGCTGTTCCAGACGCTTCTGGGGTGCGTGAGCTTGTATGTGCTGTCTGCCGTTCGCGGGTATGTCGCCGGCGAGAGCATGTGGTCCAAAGGGCAAAAGGATGCCATTTACTACCTCAACCTGTATGCCAACAGTCGGGATGAGCAGCACTATCAGAAGTACCAGCAAGCCATTGCCATTCCGCAGGGTAGTCATGATCTACGGATCGCGCTCGACGGACCGATCCCTGAGATCGGAGCAGCTCGTCTCGGTATTCTGCAAGGTGGAAACCACCCGGATGACGTCCCGAGTATCATCTGGCTGTATTTGAACTTTCGTCATTTCAGCTACATGGAAAAAGCCATTGAGTTGTGGAAAGTCGGTGACGGCTACCTGGTACAACTCGATGCCGTTGCCCGGCAGATGCACACCCGTATCAGCCAGGGCAGTGCGACCAACGATGATGTGCGTGGCTGGAAGTCTCAGATCAATGCGATCAATGAGGGTGTGACTCCCGCAGCCAAAGCCTTCAGCGATGCGCTGGGGGAGGGTTCGCGGTTCATTCTGCGCCTGTTGCTGATCACCAACCTGGCAACGGCGGTGGTGCTGATTCTTCTGGCCCTGCTGCGCACGCATAAATTGCTGACACAGCGGCACGCTTTCGCCAGTGCGCTGCAATTGGAAAAAGAGCGGGCGCAAATCACGCTGGAGTCCATAGGCGACGGGGTGATCACCACCGATGTCGAGGGCTCGATCACTTACATGAACCCGGCAGCCGAGCACCTGACCCATTGGAAGAGCGAGCAGGCCAGTGGTTTGCCGCTGGCTGCGCTGTTCAATCTGCTGGATGAGAACGACCAGAAAGACAGTTTCACCCTGATAGAACACATCCTGGGCGGCAAGCTGAGTAGCGCCAGCGAACATTCGCAGTCTATTCAGCGTCTGGACGGCTCCACGGTGTCAGTAGCGCTGGTGGGGTCGCCGATCCAGTCCGGCGGCAAAGTCAGCGGTGCCGTGCTGGTTCTGCATGACATGACCCAAGAGCAGCAATACATCGCCAATCTGTCCTGGCAGGCGACCCACGATGCATTGACCGGGCTGGCCAACCGGCGCGAGTTTGAATATCGACTGGAGCAGACGCTCAGTAATCTGGCGCGTCATGCCGGTCGCCATTCGCTGTTGTTTCTCGATCTTGACCAATTCAAGCTGGTCAATGACACCAGTGGTCACGCTGCGGGGGATGAGTTGCTACGGCACATTTGTACCTTGCTGCAACAGGGCTTGCGCGAAGGCGACACCCTGGCGCGACTGGGCGGTGATGAGTTCGGCATCCTTCTGGAGAACTGCCCGCAGGAAACAGCCGAAATCATTGCTGAAAGCTTGCGCCAAACCGTGCAAAGCCTGCATTTTGTCTGGAAGGGTCGGCCTTTCGTCACCACCATCAGTATTGGGTTGGTGCACATTACCCATGTGCCGACTACCCTCGAGGCCTCACTGCGTACGGCCGACATGGCGTGCTATATGGCCAAAGAGAAGGGCCGCAACCGAGTGCAGGTCTACCACGCAGACGACTCTGAGCTGTCCATGCGTTTCGGCGAAATGGCCTGGGTGCAGCGGCTGCACATGGCCCTCGAAGAGAATCGTTTCTGCCTGTATTCCCAGGAAATCGCCGACTTGGGGAATGTCGGTGAACATGCGGGAGGGCACATCGAAATTCTCCTGCGACTACGCGATGAAACAGGTCAGATGATTCTGCCGGACAGCTTTATTCCGGCTGCCGAGCGCTATGGCCTGATGACCACGCTGGATCGCTGGGTGGTGCAGAACGTATTCAAGGTCATCGCGCAATGCCTGCGCGAGGCAAAGCACAGCGGGCCGATGGCGATATGCGCGATCAACCTGTCGGGGACCAGTATTGGCGATGATGCTTTTCTGGCGTACCTGAAAGAGCAATTCGATACGTACCAAATACCGCCCGACCTGATTTGTTTTGAGATCACGGAGATCAGTGCCATTTCAAACCTGGGCAGTGCCATCCGCTTTATTAATGAGCTAAAAGGCTTGGGATGTCTGTTCTCGCTGGATGACTTTTGTGCGGGGATGTCGTCGTTCGCCTACCTCAAACATCTGCCAGTAGACTTTTTGAAGATCGATGGCAGTTTTGTAAAGGACATGCTGGATGATCCTGTCAATCGCGCGATGGTTGAAGTGATCAACCATATCGGGCATGTGATGGGCAAACGGACCATTGCCGAGTTTGTCGAAACGCCGCAGATTGAACAGGCACTGCTAGAGATCGGCGTCGATTTCGCGCAGGGCTATATCATCCAGCGCCCGCAAGTGTTTACGTGTGAAAGTCTGTATTCCCGGCCGGTTCGCCCAGCACCTTTGTTGTTCAGGGTGCCAGGAGCATTCCGCTAAAACGCAGTGCGCGACCGAACAATGACACCACAAAAAAAGGAGGCCAAAACAGTGATCGATACTTTCTGCAGAACTGGTCCGCTCATGGAAGCAACCAGTTATCCGGCGTGGGCACAGCAGTTGATTCAAGAGTGCAGTGAAGCCAAGCGCCGAGTGGTAGGGCATGAGTTATATCAGCGGATGCGCGATGGCCGCCTGAGTTCGAAAACCATGCGGCAGTACTTGATCGGTGGCTGGCCGGTGGTTGAACAGTTCGCCCTGTACATGGCGCAGAACCTGACAAAAACCCGCTTCGCCCGTCATCCGGGTGAGGACATGGCGCGTCGTTGGTTAATGCGCAATATTCGCGTCGAACTCAATCATGCTGATTATTGGGTGAACTGGAGCCTGGCCCACGGGGTCAGCCTTGAAGAGTTGCAGGCCCAGCAAGTTCCACCTGAATTGCATGCTCTGAGCCATTGGTGTTGGCATTCCAGTTCGTCTGACTCGCTGATCGTCGCTATTGCGGCGACTAACTATGCCATTGAAGGCGCCACCGGTGAATGGTCGGCACTTGTCTGCTCAAACGGGGTGTATGCCGACGCTTTCCCGGAAGATCAGCGTAAGCGCGCCATGAAATGGCTGAAAATGCACGCTCAATATGACGACTCGCATCCTTGGGAAGCATTGGAAATTATCTGCACGCTGGCCGGTAACAACCCCAGTATCCAATTGCAGACTGAGCTGCGTCAGGCAGTCACCAAGAGTTACGACTACATGTACCTGTTTCTGGAACGCTGCATGCAGCTGGAGCAGGCGACGCAGTCGCGTGAACACATGATGCTGGTTGAAAACTGAGTGACGGGCAGGCTTGGCAAACGAGTTAATCGAGCTTAGCCCGCCATCGCCAGACGGTTGCGCCCCTGACGCTTGGCTACGTACAGCGCGCTGTCTGCGCGGCGCAGAATACTTTCGGCCGACTCGGCCGGCAACAGCGTGGCGCACCCCAGGCTGACGCTCAGTTCAATCGGGTGATCCAGCATTGGATAGGTCAGATGGGTCGCCGCCAGACGCAGGCGCTCGCCGACCATTGCAGCGGCTTCGCGCCCGGTGTTCGAGAGCACGATCAAGAACTCCTCACCCCCAAAACGAAACACCATATCGATATTGCGCAGTTGGGCCTTGATTGAGTTTGCGACGGCTTTGAGCACTTCATCGCCCGTGCTATGGCCGTAATCGTCATTGACCCGCTTGAAGTGGTCGATATCGAGCATCAGCAAGGACAGCGGGTGTTTATGACGGTGGGCGACTTCGATTTCCCGAGACAGGGTTTGATCCATGGCGATTCGGTTGCCGGTACAGGTCAACGGATCGCGCAGGGCACTCAGTGTCGCCTCGCGATAGAGCAGGGCGTTTCGCAGAGGGAATAACAGGCAAGGCAGCAAAGATTCAAACTGGGCCAATTCGCGTTCGGAAAAACGCTGGTTACGCTGAAAGACCAGTTCGCCCAGGTGTTCGCCTTCATTGCTCAAACTGTAACTGACACGATGGTGCCCACGCTCACCCACTTTAAGGTGCAGGTCGCTGGCGCGGTGTTCGTAACTCAGTGCCATGAGCGGGATCATGCGCTGAATGCCGCGAAAAAAAATCGTCAGGATTCTTTCCGGTTCAAGGCTGGTTTGTAATTGCAGGCCAAGCTGATGGCGCAATTGTGCCAAATCGACAGGCCGCTGGGCGGCGTTGTGTTGTTGGCCAAATCCCAGTCGTTGCAATTTAGCGCTGTCGAAGTCGATTGCGTTGGTCTGGGTAGAAGAATTCATGTTTTTACTCCTAAAACACATAACGCAGTCTTAGCTGGTGTTTTAGAGCGAAAGTCGTGCCAAACAGTTCATTTAATTAAATGCATTGATATTCAGCTAGTTAGGGAACTATAAAACGGGGAGGTGTTGCAGGGTAGGCGGTTCCTTGACTCGATTGGTAGCCTTCGGCCACCAAACTGATTGAGGTGACAGAATTATGTCACCTCAATATCAAGCCCGATTCTTCGATTGGATTTGCTTTGCTACAGCGCAACGGCTTTCACTGAGCGTCGAAAGCCTGGCCGTTGATGCCGGTGCTGTCAGGACCCATCAAGTACAGGTAGAGGGGCATGATTTCTTCGGGGGTCGGGTTGTTCAGCGGGTTTTCACCTGGGTAAGCCTGCGCACGCATGCTGGTGCGTGTGGCGCCCGGGTTAATGCTGTTGGCGCGCACCGAAGAGACCGTTTCCAGTTCGTCGGCGAGGCTCTGCATAAAGCCTTCAGTGGCGAACTTGGACACCCCGTAAGCGCCCCAATAAGCACGACCCTTGCGCCCGACACTGCTGGAGGTGAACACCACCGAGGCGTCCTGGGACAGCTTGAGCAGTGGCAGCAAGGTGCTGGTGAGCATAAACATCGCGTTGACGTTGACGTGCATCACGCGCATGAAGTTCTCGCCGGACAACTGTTCGGTCGGCGTGCGCGGGCCAATGATCGATGCGTTGTGCAGCAAACCGTCCAGATGGCCGAATTCAGTCTCGATCATCGCGGCTAGTTCGTCATACTGGTGCGGCAGGGCAGTTTCCAGATTGAAGGGGATCACGGCTGGCTGAGGATGGCCCGCGGCTTCGATCTCGTCATAGACCTGAGTCAGATTGGCTTCGGTCTTGCCCAACAGCAATACCGTGGCGCCATGTGCAGCGAAGGCCTTGGCGGCAGCCGCACCAATGCCACGGCCAGCGCCGGTGACCAGAATCACCCGATCCTTGAGCAGTTCGGGACGAGCGGAATAATCAAACATTAAAAACCTCAACAATTAAAAAGGCACCCGTCTCCTGCAGCCTATGGCCGGAAGCAGATCAGTCTATTCTTCAGCAGCGACACAATGCGTTATCCAGCACCTTGCGCAGGTCCAGTGGATGATCGACCACTACATCGGCACCCCAATGATCGGGGTTGTCGTCGGGGTGAATGTAGCCATAACGCACGGCTGCGGTTTTGGTGCCAGCGTCGCGTCCGGACTCGATGTCACGTAGGTCATCGCCGACGAATAGCACGCTGGCCGGGTCCAGGTTGAGCATGCTGCACGCCAGAATCAAAGGCTCCGGGTGTGGCTTGCTGTTGGTCACGTGGTCCGGACAGATCAGGATTGCCGAGCGCTCGGCCAAACCCAGTTGCTCCATGATCGGTTGGGCAAAGCGCACGGGCTTGTTGGTAACCACACCCCAGATCAGATTGGCTTTCTCAATGTCGATCAGTAACTCGGCCATGCCATCGAACAGCGTGCTGTGGACGGCACAGTTGGTCTGATAGCGCTCGAGAAACTCCAGGCGCAGCGCTTCAAACTCAGGTTCCATCGGCGACAGGGCGAACGTCGCCGCGACCATCGCCCGGGCGCCGCCGGAAATTTCATCGCGAATCAGTTTGTCCGACACCGACGCCAGGCCGCGATCGGCAAGCATGCTCTGGCAGATCGCGATGAAATCCGGCGCGGTATCGAGCAACGTGCCGTCCATGTCGAATAAAACCGCTCTCAAACGCATGTCCTTATGCCTCTCGAAGTGTCTGGATCATGTAATTGACGTCGACATCGGACGCCAGCTTGTAATGCTTGGTCAGCGGGTTGTAGGTCATGCCGATGATGTCCTTGACCTGCAAACCGGCTTCGCGACTCCAGGCACCCAGCTCGGAAGGGCGGATGAATTTCTTGAAGTCGTGGGTGCCGCGTGGCAACAGGCCCATGATGTACTCCGCGCCGACGATGGCAAACAGGTACGCCTTGGGGTTGCGGTTGATGGTGGAGAAAAACACCTGGCCACCCGGTTTGACCATGCGGAAGCAGGCGCGAATCACCGACGACGGGTCCGGGACGTGCTCCAGCATCTCCAGGCACGTCACCACGTCGAACTGCTCGGGCATTTCTTCCGCGAGGTCTTCGGCGGTGGTCTGCCGGTAGTCGACGGTCACGCCCGATTCCAATTGGTGCAACTGCGCGACCGCCAACGGCGCTTCGCCCATGTCGATGCCCATTACCGTGGCGCCACGCAGGGCCATGGCTTCACTGAGAATGCCGCCGCCGCAACCGACGTCCAGCACCTTTTTACCGGCCAGCTGGACGCGCTCGTCAATCCAGTTGACCCGCAGCGGGTTAATGTCATGCAGCGGCTTGAATTCGCTGTTGCGGTCCCACCAGCGATGGGCCAGTGCTTCGAATTTGGCGATTTCAGCGTGGTCAACGTTGCTCATGGGATGTCCTCTTAAACTTGATAATGCTGGCGAGCGTTCGAACGAGGGTTCGGACGGTCTTTATTCTGTTTTCTGCTGCTCTTTATGGCCATGAATGCGCTGGCCCCAGCTTTTAGCCGTTTCAATAAGCGCTTGTTCATCCATCCGCGTCAGGCACTTGTCCTCGAGCAGTTGCTTGCCAGCGACCCAGACGTGGGTTACGCAGTCGCGCCCGGTGGCATATATAAGCTGCGATACCGGGTCATACACCGGTTGCTGGGCCAGCCCGGACAGGTCGAAGGCGGCGAGATCCGCAGCCTTGCCGATCTCCAGCGAGCCTGTTTGCGCCTGGATACCCATGGCGCGGGCGCCGTTCAGGGTGGCCATGCGCAGGGCGCGGTGCGCGTCCAGTGCGGTAGCCGACCCCGCGACAGCCTTGGCCAGCAAGGCCGCAGTGCGGGTTTCGCCGAGCAGGTCCAGGTCGTTGTTGCTGGCTGCGCCATCGGTGCCCACCGCGACATTGACTCCAGCCTGCCACAAGCGCTCTACCGGGCAAAAGCCGCTGGCGAGTTTCAGGTTCGATTCCGGACAGTGGATCACGCTGGCGTTACTTTCTACCAGCAAAGCCATGTCCTCATCGCTGACCTGGGTCATGTGTACCGCTTGAAAGCGTGGGCTCAAAAGACCCAGTCGGCCCAGACGTGCCAGAGGCCGCTCATTGCGGTGCTCGACGGATTGCTCAACTTCGAACGCGGTTTCATGCATGTGCATGTGAATCATCGCGTCGAGTTCGTCAGCCAGGACCCGGATTTTTTCCAGGTTTTCATCGCTGATGGTATAGGGTGCATGGGGGCCGAAGGCGACGTTTATTCGTGGGTGATGCTTGAGGTCGTTAAACAACTCGACGCCAGTGTGCAGTGCTTCCTCGGGGGTGCGTGCGCCGGGAATAGGGAAGTCCAGGACCGGCACGGTGATTTGTGCGCGGATGCCGCTGTTGTGCACACGTTCGCTGGCCACCTTGGGGAAGAAATACATATCAGAGAAGCAGGTGATGCCGCCTTTCAACTGCTCGGCAATCGCCAGGTCAGTACCATCGCGGACGAAGGCTTCATCGACCCATTTGGCTTCGGCAGGCCAGATATGCCGCTCCAGCCAGGTCATCAGTTGCAAGTCGTCGGCCAGACCGCGAAACAAGGTCATGGCAGCATGCCCGTGGGCATTTATCAGACCAGGGCTGAGGAGCATGCCAGGCAGTTCGCGCACTTGCAGCGCGGTTTGCTTCAACGCTTCGGCTCTGGGGCCGATGTACACGATAAGGCCGTCGCGAATGCCCAGGCCGTGCTCTTTGAGGACCACGCCAGCAGGTTCGACCGGCACCAGCCAGGTGGGCAGGAGCAGCAGGTCGAGCGGGGCAGCAGGATTGGGCATGGCAGGACATCCAGAGCTTATATTCAGGGCCGGCGAAGTATACCCGAGCGTCTTCTTGGGCGGCTCGCTATAATCAGCGGCTTTTTATGCTTTGCTCTCGATCTTGGCTTTCTATTTTTAAGTACATGGGGTGTGGAATGCGCGATCGACTATTGGCTGCGGAGAAGGTGAAGGCCATCGATTGGCGGGATGGCGCTCTGCATCTGCTTGATCAGCGCGTGTTGCCCTTCGAGGAAACCTGGCACACGTACACCAGCGCGGCGGGCGTGGCTGAGGCCATTCGCTCGATGGTCGTGCGCGGTGCGCCCGCCATCGGTATCAGTGCGGCCTATGGCGTGGTGTTGGCAGCGCGCGAGCGTTTTGCCGCTGGCGGCGACTGGCAGGCAGCATTGGAAGAAGACTTCACCGTGCTTGCCGAGTCGCGGCCCACCGCCGTCAACCTGTTCTGGGCGCTGAATCGCATGCGCGACCGTCTGCAGCGCTTGAAGGGCAGCGAATCACCTTTGGCGGCGCTCGAAGCGGAAGCAGTGGGGATTCACTTGAGTGATCGCGAAGCCAACCTGACTATGGCCCAGCTCGGTGCCGACCTGATCCGCAAGCATCAGGGCAATCTGCAAACCGTGCTGACCCACTGCAACACGGGCGCGCTGGCGACTGGCGGCTTCGGCACCGCGCTGGGGGTGATCCGTGCGGCGTACCTGGAAGGCATGATCGAGCGCGTTTACGCCGATGAAACCCGGCCATGGCTGCAAGGCTCGCGTTTGACGGCTTGGGAACTGGCGAATGAGGGCATCCCTGTCACCGTCACTGCCGATTCGGCCGCGGCGTACCTGATGCGCACCAAAGGCATTACCTGGGTCATCGTCGGCGCCGACCGCATCACCGCCAACGGTGACGTGGCGAACAAGATCGGCACCTATCAACTGGCCGTTGCCGCCATGCACCACGGCGTGCGCTTCATGGTAGTGGCGCCGAGTTCGACCATCGACATGGCCTTGGCCAGTGGTGAAGACATCCCCATCGAAGAGCGTGACGGTCGAGAGTTGCTGGAGCTCGGCGGCCAGCGTGTAGGGGCTGATGTCGACGCGTTCAACCCGGTGTTCGATGTGACGCCAGCAGACTTGATCGACGCCATCGTGACCGAGAAAGGCATCGTCGAGCGCCCCGACACCGCCAAAATGGCGCAACTGATGTGCCGCAAGCGGTTGCATTGATCTTATATGGGCCCTCCTGCAGACCTTCGATCAGAATCGAAATCGACACAGGGCGGGATCGTCAAAACGCATGCAGGGCCCTCAGAGGCGCTATAAAGGCCGATCGTTGGTCGATTAGTGTTTTGGCAGGCTATCCAGGGGATAGGTCCCTGATCGCGTTTGTGATAACATTCGGCGGTTTCCAGGGTAGCGCGATGCGCCTGCCTTTACTGCGCAGATCCATGGCATAACTCGTTGATTTGTCGTAAGTCGTTGCATGGCAAATGCCTGCAGCGGCGAGCTTCGTTCGTCCCGCATGGATGTGACGAGGTTTCACCAGAAAAAGGAATCAGGCTTCTCATGGGCGAACTGGCCAAAGAAATCCTCCCGGTCAATATCGAAGACGAGCTGAAACAGTCCTACCTCGACTACGCGATGAGCGTAATCGTCGGACGGGCACTGCCGGATGCGCGTGATGGCTTGAAGCCCGTGCATCGGCGTGTACTCTTCGCGATGAGCGAACTGGGTAACGACTGGAACAAGCCGTACAAGAAATCTGCCCGTGTGGTCGGCGACGTTATCGGTAAGTACCACCCGCATGGTGATACTGCTGTTTACGACACTATCGTACGGATGGCTCAGCCATTCTCCCTGCGCTACCTGTTGGTAGACGGCCAGGGCAACTTCGGTTCGGTGGACGGCGACAACGCCGCAGCCATGCGATACACCGAAGTCCGGATGACCAAGCTGGCCCACGAACTGCTGGCCGACCTGCATAAAGAAACCGTGGACTGGGTGCCGAACTACGACGGCACCGAAATGATCCCTGCGGTCATGCCGACCCGTATCCCCAACTTGCTGGTCAACGGCTCGAGCGGTATCGCCGTGGGCATGGCGACCAACATTCCGCCGCACAACCTCGGTGAAGTCATCGACGGTTGCCTGGCGCTCATCGACAACCCTGAGTTGACCATCGATGAGCTGATGCAATACATCCCGGGTCCTGACTTCCCGACGGCCGCGATCATCAACGGTCGTGCCGGTATCGTCGAAGCCTATCGCACCGGTCGTGGGCGCATTTACATGCGTGCCCGCTCGATGGTCGAAGACATCGACAAGGTCGGTGGTCGTCAGCAGATCGTCATCACCGAACTCCCGTACCAGCTGAACAAAGCACGTCTGATCGAGAAGATCGCCGAGCTGGTCAAAGAGAAAAAGCTCGAAGGCATCACTGAACTGCGCGACGAGTCCGACAAAGACGGCATGCGCGTAGTGATCGAACTGCGTCGTGGCGAAGTGCCTGAGGTGATCCTCAACAACCTCTACGCCCAGACCCAGCTGCAAAGCGTTTTCGGTATCAACATCGTAGCGCTGATCGATGGCCGTCCGCGGATCCTCAACCTTAAGGATCTGCTGGAAGCATTCGTTCGCCACCGTCGCGAAGTCGTCACCCGCCGTACCGTTTTCGAACTGCGTAAAGCCCGTGAACGTGGTCACCTGCTCGAAGGTCAAGCGGTCGCCCTGTCGAACATCGACCCGGTTATCGCGTTGATCAAAGCTTCGCCGACACCGGCTGAAGCCAAGGCAGCGCTGATCGAAACACCGTGGGAATCCAGTGCTGTTGTGGAAATGGTTGAGCGTGCCGGCGCAGATTCCTGCCGTCCGGACAACCTTGACCCGCAATATGGCCTGCGTGACGGCAAGTATTTCCTGTCGCCGGAACAGGCTCAGGCGATTCTGGAACTGCGTCTGCACCGTCTGACCGGTCTCGAACACGAAAAACTGCTGACCGAATACCAGGAAATCCTCACCCAGATCGGCGAACTGCTGCGTATTCTCAACAGCGCCGAACGTCTGATGGAAGTCATCCGCGAAGAGCTGGAGCTGATCCGCGCTGAATACGGCGATGTGCGCCGCACCGAGATTCTCGATGCGCGTCTGGACCTGACCCTCGGCGACCTGATCACCGAAGAAGAGCGTGTCGTTACTATCTCTCACGGTGGTTATGCCAAGACTCAGCCGTTGGCCGTCTACCAGGCTCAACGCCGTGGCGGTAAAGGCAAATCGGCTACCGGCGTCAAGGATGAGGACTACATTGCTCACCTGCTGGTCGCCAACAGTCACACCACGCTGTTGATGTTCTCCAGCAAAGGCAAGGTGTACTGGCTCAAGACATACGAAATTCCGGAAGCGTCGCGTGCTGCCCGTGGTCGTCCGTTGGTCAATCTGTTGCCGCTGAGTGAGGGTGAATACATCACCACCATGCTGCCGGTAGACATGGAAGCCATGCGCAAGAAGTCCGAAGAAGAAGGCGGTGACGATGTCATCACTCCAGAACTGGACGACGTAGCAAGCGACGAGAGCGAAGAAGACAGAAAGGCCCGCATCAAGGCGGAAGACAGGAAGAAAGCTCCGTTCATCTTCATGTCGACTGCCAACGGCACCGTGAAGAAAACCCCGCTGGTGCAATTCAGCCGTCAACGCAGTGTTGGCCTGATCGCGCTGGAGCTGGACGAAGGCGACATCCTGATTTCCGCCGCCATCACTGACGGCGAACGCGAAGTCATGCTGTTCTCCGACGGCGGCAAAGTGACACGCTTTAAAGAGTCCGACGTTCGTGCCATGGGCCGTACCGCTCGCGGTGTGCGCGGCATGCGTCTGCCAGAAGGTCAGAAGCTGATTTCCATGCTGATCCCGGAAGAAGGCAGCCAGATTCTCACCGCGTCCGAGCGTGGTTTCGGCAAGCGCACTGCGATTACCGAGTTCCCTGAGTACAAACGTGGCGGTCAGGGCGTTATCGCCATGGTCAGCAACGACCGTAATGGCCGTTTGGTCGGTGCGGTACAAGTGCTCGACGGCGAAGAAATCATGTTGATTTCCGACCAGGGCACCTTGGTTCGTACCCGTGTTGATGAAGTGTCCAGTTTGGGTCGTAATACCCAGGGTGTAACCTTGATCAAACTCGCCAGCGACGAAAAACTGGTCGGCCTGGAGCGTGTTCAGGAGCCATCGGAAGTCGAAGGCGAAGAGTTCGAAGAGGGTGAGGTGTTGGAAGGCGAAGTGCTTGAAGGCGAAGTGCTGGATGTCAGCGACATCGACGAATCCCAGCAAGTCGACGCCCCGGAAGAAGAGTAATGCGATACCTGTAGGAGCAGACTTGTCTGCGAATGGTTTGACGCGGTGTATCTATCAGGTATGCCCCTATCGCAGACAAGTCAGCTCCTACGGCCTTCGGCCAGAAACAGATGCCCGGCCGAACACGAATTCCTGGAGGAGCTGACTTGTCTGCGATCTAGTGCGAAGCGCTAGCAAAAATAGTGAATTCACTACCGTCGGAAGGTCGTACCGAGTCGAGCGCGACCCCGGCTTATCGCAGACAAGTCAGCTCCTACAGATTTGATACACGTGCAACGCGTACAGACCCAAGCATTGACGAGAGTGGATATGAGCAAGCGAGCTTTTAACTTCTGCGCAGGTCCTGCTGCGCTCCCTGAAGCTGTTCTGCTGCGTGCCCAGGCAGAACTCCTGGACTGGCATGGCAAAGGCCTGTCCGTCATGGAAATGAGTCATCGCAGTGATGAGTTCGTCTCCATTGCCAACAAGGCCGAGCAAGATCTGCGCGACCTGATGAGCATCCCCTCAAACTATAAAGTGCTGTTTCTGCAAGGCGGCGCAAGCCAGCAATTTGCCCAGATTCCGCTCAATCTGTTGCCGGAAAACGCCAGTGCCGATTACATCGACACCGGTATCTGGTCGCAGAAAGCAATTGAAGAAGCATCGCGCTTCGGCAACGTCAACATCGCTGCCAGCGCCAAGCCTTACGACTATTTCGCCATTCCTGGCCAGAACGAGTGGAAGCTGTCCAAAGACGCTGCCTACGTTCACTACGCACCCAATGAAACCATTGGCGGCCTGGAATTCAGCTGGATTCCTGAAACCGGCGATATCCCGCTGGTGGCTGACATGTCCTCGGACATCCTGTCGCGCCCCGTGGACGTTTCCAGGTTCGGCATGATCTACGCGGGCGCCCAGAAAAATATCGGCCCGAGCGGTATTGTCGTCGTGATCATTCGCGAAGACCTGCTCGGTCGTGCCCGTACAATCTGTCCGACCATGCTCAACTACAAAGTCGCCGCCGACAACGCGTCGATGTACAACACCCCGCCGACTCTATCCTGGTACCTGTCCGGACTGGTGTTCGAATGGCTCAAAGAGCAGGGTGGCGTCGAAGCCATCGGCAAGCTCAATGACATCAAACAGCGCACGCTGTACGACTTCATCGACGCCAGCGGCCTGTACAGCAACCCGATCAACAAACCCGATCGCTCGTGGATGAACGTGCCGTTCCGTCTGGCCGATGATCGTCTGGACAAGCCGTTCCTGGTCGGCGCCGAAGCACGTGGTCTGCTCAACCTCAAGGGCCATCGTTCGGTTGGCGGCATGCGTGCCTCCATCTACAACGCCGTCGACATCCATGGGGTCAACGCCCTGGTGGCGTACATGGCAGAGTTCGAGAAGGAACACGGCTAATGTCTGAGCAAGAACTCAAGGCGCTGCGCATCCGCATTGACAGCCTGGACGAGAAAGTCCTGGAGTTGATCAGTGAGCGTGCGCGCTGTGCGCAAGAAGTTGCGCGGGTGAAAATGGCCACGCTCACTGAAGGCGAAGTGCCAGTGTTCTACCGTCCAGAACGCGAAGCCCAAGTGCTCAAGCGTGTCATGGATCGCAACAAGGGGCCGTTGGGCAACGAGGAAATGGCGCGCTTGTTCCGCGAAATCATGTCCTCGTGCCTGGCGCTGGAGCAGCCGCTGAAAGTGGCTTACCTCGGTCCTGAAGGCACCTTCACCCAAGCTGCAGCCATGAAGCACTTTGGTCACGCTGTCATCAGCTTGCCGATGGGTGCCATTGATGAAGTGTTCCGTGAAGTCGCAGCCGGCGCGGTGAATTTTGGCGTGGTCCCGGTGGAAAATTCCACCGAAGGCGCGGTCAACCACACCCTCGACAGCTTTCTCGAACACGACATGGTCATCTGTGGCGAAGTCGAATTGCGTATTCACCACCATTTATTGGTCGGTGAAAATACCAAGACCGACAGCATCAGCCGCATCTACTCCCACGCCCAGTCGCTGGCCCAGTGCCGCAAGTGGCTGGACGCGCATTACCCGAATGTCGAGCGCATCGCCGTTGCCAGCAACGCCGAAGCGGCCAAGCGGGTCAAGGGTGAGTGGAACTCGGCGGCCATCGCCGGCGATATGGCGGCAGGGCTGTACGGCCTGACCCGTATCGCAGAAAAAATCGAAGATCGCCCGGATAACGCCACGCGTTTCCTGATCATCGGCAGTCAAGAAGTCCCGCCGACTGGCGACGACAAGACCTCGATCATCGTGTCGATGAGCAACAAACCAGGCGCGCTGCATGAATTGCTGGTGCCCTTCCATGAGAACGGAATCGACCTGACCCGTATCGAAACCCGACCTTCACGCAGCGGTAAATGGACCTACGTGTTCTTTATCGACTTCGTCGGCCATCACCGTGATCCATTGATCAAGGCCGTGTTGGAACAGATCAGTCAGGAAGCGGTGGCACTCAAGGTGCTGGGTTCCTACCCGAAAGCGGTTCTCTAAAGGGGTTAGCACTACATGAGCGTCGACTTCCTCGCCCTGGCACAGCCGGGCGTGCAAAAACTTTCGCCTTACGTCCCGGGCAAACCCGTGGACGAACTGGCGCGCGAACTGGACATCGATCCGGCCCGGATCATCAAGCTGGCCAGTAACGAAAACCCGCTGGGTTCCAGCCCTAAGGCCTTGGCCGCGATTCGCGACGAACTCGCCGAGTTGACCCGCTACCCGGACGGTAATGGTTTCAATCTCAAGGCGCGTCTTGCAGAGCGCTGCGGTGTGCAAGCCAATCAAGTCACCTTGGGTAATGGCTCCAACGACATTCTGGAGTTGGTCGCTCGTGCGTATCTGGCGCCGGGCCTGAATGCGGTGTTCAGTGAGCATGCGTTCGCCATCTATCCTATTGTCACTCAGGCTGTTGGCGCCGACGCTCGCGTTGCGCCCGCCAAAGACTGGGGTCATGACCTGCCGGCAATGCTCGCGGCTATCGATAGCAACACCCGCGTCGTGTTTATCGCCAACCCGAACAACCCGACCGGGACCTGGTTCGGTCCGAGTGCCTTGGCTGACTTCCTCGCCGCCGTGCCGGAAAACGTGTTGGTGGTGCTGGACGAGGCTTACATCGAATACGCCGAAGGCGCGGAACTGCCAAATGGCCTGAACTACCTGGCGGATTACCCAAACCTGCTGGTATCGCGCACCTTCTCCAAGGCCTATGGCCTGGCATCGCTGCGCGTCGGTTATGGCGTGTCTTCGCCGGTTGTTGCTGATGTGCTGAACCGTGTACGTCAGCCGTTCAACGTCAACAGTCTTGCGCTGGCGGCGGCTTGTGCTGCGCTGGATGACGTCGAGTACGTGGCCCAAAGTCGCCGTGCGAACGAAGCCGGGATGCAACAGCTTGAACAAGGTCTGCGTGTGTTGGGCCTGAGCTGGATTCCGTCCAAGGCCAACTTCCTTGCCATTGATCTCGGTCGCGAAGGTGCGTCGGTCTATCAAGGCCTGCTCCGTGAAGGCGTGATCGTGCGCCCGGTCGGGGGGTATGGGATGCCAAACCACCTGCGGGTCAGCATCGGTCTGCCGGGCGAAAACGCGCGCTTCCTTGAGGCTTTGGCCAAGGTTCTGGCACGTGGTTGATGTCATGCCCGTGCAATCAACTCAACCTATGATCGGGCGCCTGGTGGTGATCGGCCTCGGCTTGATCGGTGGTTCGTTCGCCAAAGGCCTGCGTGAAAGTGGCCTGTGCCGGGAAGTGGTGGGTGTCGATCTGAATCCGCGCTCGCGCCAGCTGGCGGTAGAGCAGGGCGTGGTCGACCGGTGCGAGGAAGATATCGCTGCCGCCTGTCGCGGCGCTGACGTTATCCAGCTCGCTGTGCCTATTCTGGCAATGGAAAAGTTACTGACGTTGTTGGCGACCCTTGATCTTGGCAATGCTGTGCTGACCGATGTCGGCAGCGCCAAGGGCAACGTGGTGCGCGCTGCGCGTCTGGCGTTTGGCGGTTTGCCCGCGCGTTTCGTGCCGGGGCATCCAATTGCCGGGTCCGAGCAGAGCGGGGTGGAAGCCTCCAACGCCCAGCTGTTCCGTCGGCATAAAGTGATTTTGACACCGCTGGCCGAAACCGATCCGGCAGCGTTGGCCCTGATTGACCGTTTATGGTCTGAGCTGGGCGCGGATGTCGAGCATATGCAGGTCGAACGCCACGATGAAGTGTTGGCGGCGACCAGTCATTTGCCGCATCTGCTGGCGTTTGCCCTGGTGGACTCACTGGCTAAGCGCAACGAGAATCTGGACATCTTTAGATACGCAGCGGGCGGTTTCCGCGATTTCACAAGGATCGCGGGCAGTGACCCGGTGATGTGGCACGACATTTTTCTCGCTAATCGCGAGGCGGTGTTACGCACATTGGATACATTTCGCACAGACCTCGACGCCTTGCGCGACGCGGTCGATGCAGGGGATGGGCTTCAATTACTGGGCGTATTCACTCGCGCCCGTGTTGCTCGCGAGCATTTCAGTAAAATCCTTGCCCGCCGGGCTTATGTGGACGCTATGAACACCAACGACCTGATTTTCCTGGCTAATCCTGGTGGACGCGTTTGCGGACGTATCCGCGTTCCAGGCGACAAATCGATTTCCCACCGCTCGATCATGCTCGGCTCGCTGGCCGAAGGCACGACCGAAGTCGAGGGCTTCCTCGAAGGTGAAGACGCGCTGGCAACCTTGCAGGCGTTCCGTGACATGGGTGTTGTGATCGAAGGGCCGCAAAATGGCCGCGTGACCATCCATGGTGTTGGCCTGCATGGCTTGAAAGCCGCGCCGGGCCCTATCTATCTGGGCAACTCCGGCACTTCGATGCGCCTGCTTTCCGGTTTGCTGGCCGCGCAGAGCTTCGACAGCACCTTGACCGGCGATGCCTCGCTGTCCAAGCGGCCGATGAACCGCGTCGCCAATCCATTGCGTGAAATGGGCGCCGTGATCGAGACCGCCGCTGAAGGTCGTCCACCGATGATCATTCGCGGCGGCCATCGTCTGACCGGCCTGACCTACACCTTGCCAATGGCCAGCGCACAGGTGAAATCCTGCCTGCTGCTGGCTGGCCTGTATGCCGATGGCAAGACCAGCATCACCGAACCTGCACCGACGCGTGACCATACCGAACGCATGCTGCGCGGCTTTGGCTACCCGGTCAGCGTTCAGAACAGCACCGCTTCCGTAGAGTCGGGTCACAAGCTCACCGCGACCCACATTGAAGTGCCTGCTGATATCTCCTCGGCAGCCTTCTTTCTGGTCGCCGCGTCTATTGCTGAAGGCTCTGACCTGTTGCTTGAGCACGTTGGCATCAACCCGACGCGTACCGGCGTCATTGATATTCTGCGTCTGATGGGCGCCGACATCACCCTGGAAAACCAGCGCGAAGTCGGCGGCGAACCCGTGGCAGATCTGCGTGTACGCGCGGCCAAACTCAAGGGCATCGAAATCCCTGAAGAGCTGGTCCCGCTGGCAATCGACGAATTTCCGGTACTGTTCGTGGCGGCAGCCTGTGCAGAAGGGCGCACCGTCCTGCGCGGCGCCGAAGAGCTGCGGGTCAAGGAGTCCGACCGTATCCAGGTCATGGCCGACGGCTTGCTGGCGCTGGGCGTCAAAGTCGAGCCGACCCCGGACGGCATCATTATCGATGGCGGCCTGATCGGCGGCGGCGAAGTTCACGGTCACGGCGACCACCGGATTGCCATGGCTTTCAGCGTGGCCTCCCTGCGCGCATCGGCACCGATCCGCATCCATGATTGCGCCAACGTCGCGACCTCATTCCCCAACTTCCTCGCGCTCTGCGCTCAAGTCGGCATGCGTGTAGCAGAAGAGGCGCAGTCATGAGAGTTCGAGCGCCAGTCATCACCATCGATGGACCTAGCGGTTCAGGCAAGGGCACCGTTGCTGGCCGGTTGGCCAAGCATCTGGGTTGGTGTCTGCTGGATTCCGGAGCGCTCTATCGTTTGCTGGCGTTCTCCGCGCGTAACCACGGCGTCGACCTGACGAATGAAGAGGCCCTGAAGCTGCTGGCCGCTCATCTGGATGTGCAGTTCAACGTCGGCACCGATGATCACGGGCAGCGGATTACTCTGGAAGGCGAAGATGTCACCCACGCCATCCGCAACGAACAGATCGGCAATGGCGCCTCGCAAGTGGCTTCACTGCCCGCGGTGCGCGATGCCTTGCTCCAGCGCCAGCGCGCGTTTCAGGAGCCGCCGGGCCTGGTAGCCGATGGTCGCGACATGGGCACTGTGGTGTTCCCGGATGCGCCGCTGAAGATTTTTCTGACCGCCAGCGCCGAGGAACGTGCACGTCGCCGTTACTTGCAGTTGAAGGCAAAAGGCGATGATGTTAGTCTGTCGAGTCTGCTAGATGAGATATGTGCACGCGATGAGCGTGACACCCAGCGAGCGGTAGCCCCGCTCAAGCCGGCGCATGACGCCATACAGCTGGATTCCACTGAATTATCCATCGAGCAGGTGCTGGAACGCATTTTGAGTGAAATCGCACTTCGCGATCTCGCCGGATGACAAGGAAGCGTGTGGGAGACCAGGCATAGTCCCACAGGCCTTCTTTTATTTGAACGAAACCCACGTTGTCTGGAACGTGGCAGATGGGCGTATTCTTCGCCCTTGATCAACAGGAATTAAAATGAGCGAAAGCTTTGCAGAACTTTTTGAAGAAAGCCTAAAGACCCTCAACCTTCAGGCCGGTTCGATCATCACCGCGATCATCGTTGATATCGATTACCAGGCTGGATGGGTTACGGTTCACGCCGGTCTGAAATCTGAAGGCCTCATCCCGCTGGAGCAGTTCCACAACGACGCTGGCGAGCTGACCATCAAGATCGGCGACGAAGTGCACGTTGCACTGGACGCGGTCGAAGATGGCTTTGGCGAAACCAAGCTGTCCCGCGAAAAAGCCAAGCGTGCTGAGTGCTGGATTGTTCTGGAAGCGGCTTTCGCAGCTGAAGAAGTGGTCAAGGGCGTTATCAACGGTAAGGTTAAAGGCGGCTTCACTGTCGACGTTAACGGCATCCGTGCGTTCCTGCCTGGTTCTCTGGTTGATGTCCGCCCAGTGCGTGACACGACTCACCTGGAAGGCAAAGAGCTCGAATTCAAGGTCATCAAACTCGACCAGAAACGCAACAACGTTGTCGTTTCCCGCCGTAGCGTCCTTGAAGCCGAGAACAGCGCTGAGCGCGAAGCTCTGCTGGAATCCTTGCAAGAAGGTCAGCAAGTCAAAGGTATCGTCAAAAACCTCACCGATTACGGCGCATTCGTCGATCTGGGTGGCGTCGATGGCCTGCTGCACATTACCGACATGGCTTGGAAACGCATCAAGCATCCATCGGAAATCGTCAACGTTGGCGATGAGATCGATGTAAAAGTCCTGAAGTACGATCGCGAACGCAATCGTGTTTCCTTGGGTCTGAAGCAGTTGGGCGAAGATCCATGGGTCGCTATCAAAGCTCGCTACCCAGAAGGCACTCGCGTAACAGCCCGTGTTACCAACCTGACCGACTACGGCTGCTTCGCTGAGCTGGAAGAAGGCGTTGAAGGCTTGGTACACGTTTCCGAAATGGACTGGACCAACAAAAACATCCACCCTTCGAAAGTCGTACAAGTTGGCGACGAAGTGGAAGTTATGGTTCTGGACATCGACGAAGAGCGTCGTCGTATCTCCCTCGGTATCAAACAGTGCAAATCTAACCCATGGGAAGATTTCTCTGGCCAGTTCAACAAGGGCGATAAAATCTCCGGCACCATCAAGTCGATCACCGATTTCGGTATCTTCATTGGTCTGGACGGCGGCATCGACGGCCTGGTTCACCTGTCCGACATCTCCTGGAACGAAGTTGGCGAAGAAGCCGTACGTCGCTTCAAGAAGGGCGATGAGCTCGACACCGTGATCCTGTCTGTTGATCCAGAGCGTGAACGCATCTCCCTGGGCATCAAACAGCTGGAAAGCGATCCGTTCTCCGAGTACGTGATGGTCAACGACAAAGGCGCTATCGTTCGCGGTATCGTTAAAGAAGTTGACGCCAAAGGCGCCATCATCACTCTGGGCGACGACATCGAAGCTACTCTGAAAGCCTCCGAAATCAGCCGTGACCGCGTTGAAGACGCGCGTAACGTTCTGAAAGAAGGCGAAGAAGTTGAAGCCAAGATCATCAGCGTTGATCGCAAGAGCCGCGTAATCCAATTGTCCATCAAGTCGAAAGACGTTGAAGACGAGAAAGAAGCTATCCAAAGCCTGCGCGCCAAGCCAGAAACTGCGGAAAGCACAGGTCCTACCACCATCGGTGACCTGCTTCGCGCACAAATGGAAAAACAGAACTAAGTTCTGATTGACCATAGAAAAAGGGCGACTTCGGTCGCCCTTTTTTGTGCTTGCGAAAAGCCCATCACGATCCCTCTGACACACCTCGCCAAACATACCTCCCTGCACACCACCCCACACTTGGCTAATCTGGGACATACACCTGATTACCCAACGGGAGGGGCAACGGAATGCCCAAACACGCGCACAGCCATAGCCTACGCCATGGCCGACTCTCTGAAATCAGCCAAATTTACCTGTTAACCACCGTCACCCAAAACCGCCACCCCCTCTTCAAAGACTGGCGCCTGGGACGGTTGGTCGTCTCCGAACTAAAACGCGCCGAAGAGCAAAGCCTGGTTCAGTCATTAGCCTGGGTAGTGATGCCCGATCACCTGCACTGGCTCATCGAGCTAAAGCAAAACTCCCTTTCCCGCGTCATGCAACAAATCAAAGCCCGAAGCGCTATCGCAATCAACAAAGCCACCCAAGCCAAAACCGTGTATGGCAACGCGGATACCACGATACAACCCTCCGCCCCGAAAACGACCTAAAAAAACTCGCCCGCTACATCGTCGCAAACCCCCTGCGAGCCGGGCTGGTCAAGCGAATAGGTGACTACCCACTGTGGGACGCCATATGGCTTTAACATCACACTATCCCAGCCGCTGAGCTGACTCGTAACTACGCGTCCCGGTCAGCTCCCACCTATCAAAATCATTGCCCATACGGTCTCCGCTTCTGGCCGCAAGGCCGTAGGAGCAGACTTGTTGTCAATACCGGTTGAAAACTGACCCACCGGGGATGCGGACAAAAACTTGGACTGGTTATGCCGCGAAGCCCAGGCTTTCACGATACTCAATGGGACTGAGCGCGCCGAGGGAAATCTTTATACGTTTTTCGTTGTACCAGCGAATGTATGAATCCAAGGCCTGAATGAACTGCTCGATGCTCGTTGACTGCCAGTTGCGAGGATAGAACAGTTCCGTTTTCAGTCGGCCGAAGAAACCTTCACAAGCCGCGTTGTCTGGTGAGCAGCCTTTGCGCGACATCGAACGAATCAGCTTCGCATCAGCGATGCGCGATAACCAGCCGGGCCAGCGGTAGTGAGCGCCACGATCGGAGTGAACAACAGGCCGTTTATCGTTGCTGGCCACCGTTTCGATAGCGGCATCCAGCATCGTGTTCACAAGCTCGGCGTCGGGACGCGTGCCGATCGACCAACTGATGACCTTTCCATCGAAGCAGTCGATCATGGGGGACAGGTACACCTTACCGGCCGGGATCTGGAACTCCGAGATGTCGGTCAGCCATTTCTCATTCGGAGCTAGAGCCGTGAAGTCGCGGTTGAGGAGGTTTTCCGGCGCCGGACTGATCTCCCCGAGGTAGGAAGCATATCGACGCCGTTTCGGCTTGGCGACGACTAGGCACTCCTGCTTCATCAAGCGCTGCACCACCTTCTCTGAAAGGCGCACACGCTGCCTGCTTAACGAAGCTCGCATCCGACGGTAGCCATAGCAACGATGATTGCGCTCGAATATGTCCGCCATGGCACGACGCACTTCGGTGTACTTTTCCGCGACCTGCATTCGGGCTCGATGATAGAAATAGGAGCTTCGGGCCAAGCCCAGTGCTTCAAGCAGCTCTGACAAGGAGTATGTCTGCCTCAGGGCATCAGCCAGCAATGTCTTCTCCCGATTGGTCAGGACTTGCCGGTTGATGCCCGTCTCTTTTTTTATGAGTTCATTCGCCCTCATCAACAGGTCATGTTCAAGCTGCAAACGGCGAACATCGAGCTGGAGAGATTCGAGTTGCCGCTGCAACTCCTCTCGTTCCGGTGACGATGAGGGTTCAAGTCGACACTTCATGGATGGGGATACCTCTGGGCCGAGTAGCTGGTTTTTCCAGTTGTACAAGGTCGGCCTGCACACGCCCAGCTTTTGAGCCAGGGCTTTCGCACTTTCTTTTCGCGTGCACAGCGCGATGACCGCTGCCTGCTTCACCGCTGGCGGCCGGGCTAACCCGTCTGATCGACCGACAACACGCGTATGCAACTCGGGGTGCATTTCGTAAATCCAGGCACGCAACGAATCCCGCGCGGGGTAGCCTAACGCCTTGATGGTAGCGGCGATGTTGCGACCGTATTCGAGATAGTGCCCGACAGCCTTTTCCCTTTGGGCCAGTGAGTACTTCGACTTCGAGTTCTCGTAGCCACGCGGCAGGTCGAGGCATCGCTCATACTCTGCGTGCCAGCTCTTCAAAGAGTTCTTCGTCGGGTAGCCCAACTGACGAATAGTTGCCCCGGTTCGCTTGCCCAGTTTGATGTAGAGCTTGACCGCTCGGATACGGTCTTCGTATGAATACATGAACTACCTCCAGGTAGTCCAAGATTTCCGCCGCATCCCCGGTGGGTCAGTTTTGCATCGGTACTGACAACTTGTCTGCGAAGACCATGCGGCGCGGTCTGCCTGCTGCCCCTCGATCCCGATCGTGGCTGCAGGGTCAAGCCCAAACCCGCCGGAAGCCCGTGCCGTGCTTATTCGCAGACGAGTCAGCTCCGACCTATCAAAATCATTGCCCATACGGTCTCCGCTTCTGGCCCCAAGGCCGTAGGAGCAGACTTGTCTGCGAAGACCATGCGGCGCGGTCTACCTGCTGCCCCTCGATCCCGATCAACCTCCTGCCATAGGTGATTTTCGCCGTGAAATGCACCATGTCTTTCGCGTCTGTCATTGCCCCACACGGTCATACCACCAACACATCACCCCCTCCTGTCTTTTCAACAAGACAAGCCCTTCAAGCCGAGACTAGACTGAATCGTCTACGAGCTGTCGCAGGGCACGCGCCCCGCATAAGGAAATACATGCGCCGCATCATCATTGTTGTCGCCATGCTGGCCCTCACAGGCTGTGCCACCTCCCATAAAACCAAAGTAATACGTGGTCAAAGCGGATTGATGGTCGAATGCTCCGGCATGAACTCCAGTTGGGACAGTTGCTACGCCCGCGCTACCCGTGAATGCAAACCGGGTGGCTTTAAAGTCCTCGGCAAATCCAGCGACGTCAAAGAAGATCCAGAGGACTATCCATTCGGGTGGAATCCAGCCGGCTATTTCACCAGGAGCATGCTCGTGGTCTGTAATTGAGCGTTTTAATCCTGGATATGCACCAGAAAATGTCATAAATGAAGGGAACTTCACGGGCCGCCAATCATCCTTCACATAAGTCAATACTCGGACTGTTCAAATCCTTCCAGTCATGCTAAAACCTTCGGAGCGCTTATCTAGCTGCTTGAAAAAGAAGGGAAAAATATGACGAAGTCGGAGTTGATCGATCGAATTGTTACCCATCAAGGGCTGCTCTCATCCAAGGATGTCGAGCTGGCTATCAAGACCATGCTTGAGCAAATGTCTCAATGCCTCGCTACCGGTGATCGCATCGAGATTCGGGGCTTTGGCAGCTTTTCTCTGCACTACCGCTCACCGCGCGTAGGACGCAACCCAAAAACCGGCCAATCCGTGAGCCTGGACGGCAAATTCGTCCCTCACTTCAAACCGGGCAAAGAATTGCGTGATCGAGTCAACGAAGACGAAGAAGAGGGCGTCTAACGCCCCCAACAAAAGGAGCGGCAGATGCGGAACTTCAAGCGCGTAATGTTGGTCGTAATCATCCTGCTGATCGTTTTGGCGACGGTAGTGTTCGTGCTGGAAAATCAGCAACCCGTTTCTCTGGTCTTTCTCGGCTGGTCAGCGCCAGAGCTGTCGGTGGCTGTCCCTGTGATTGTAGCCTTGCTGATCGGGATGATGATCGGCCCGCTGCTTGGCTGGATTGTGAGCTTCCGGAGAAAACAAAAACCGCCTCGATTGGTTTGAGTTCAGTCCGGATTCTGGATGATCAGCGAGCGGAAAGAGAAAGAGGGCGCGGAGTGCGCACTTTTTCCGGGTTCTCTTCAAGAGATCTCAATTGTTTACACCTTCGACACTCAGAACATCAAAGTATTGTCTAACCTCAAATAGTCATGCTTGGCAAGGACGCTCAAGATATTCAGAGCGTCGACCAACCCACTATAAAAATTGAAAAGGTTAGACCTGATATGGCGAACACCCCGGCAACGACGCAGGACGCGGATGAGATCGACCTGTTTGAATTGGTTGTGGCGTTATGGGCTCAGAAGCTTCTGATAATCAGTGTCGCTTTGGTCGCAACCCTGGCAGCAGCAACGTATGCTTTTCTCAGTAAGCCTATTTATGAAGCGCGTGTTTATTTGCAGCCGCCAACCTTGAACGGCATCGCTGATTTCAACTACGGCCGAACCAGAGATGCAGAGCTCACGCCCTTTACGACCAAAGATGTGTACGAGGTATTCACCCGTAACTTACAGAGTGAATCATTGCGACGAGCCTTCTTCAATGAAGTTTATTTGCCTTCGCTACCAGCGTCCGTGCGTAACGGGTCGCAAGATGTGTTGTACGCCAATTTTTTAAGAACATTGACCATAGGTCTTCCGAGCAAAGAGCAGCCAGATCGTTATTCCGTTATCGTTGAAGGCGAGGATCCTGCCCAAGCCGCCGATTGGGTGAAGGCTTTTGCAGCCAGAGCGGGTGCCGCAGCGGAAAAAGAAATGATCAGCAACGTTACCCGTGAAGCCGAAGTGCGGGCGCGTAACCTTAGCCAGCAGATCACTACCTTACAAGAAACACAAAGCCGAATTCGTCAGGACTCCATCACCCAGCTGCGTGAGGCGTTGGCGGTGGCTGAGGCCATTGGCCTGCAAAATCCACCCATCGTTTCTGGCAATATTTCAGCGGAAGTCTCTGCCAGCATGGACGGGCAGTTGACATATATGCGTGGCAGCAAAGCGCTGAAAGCAGAAATTCAGAACCTCGAAAGTCGTAAATCTGACGATCCTTTCACGGGGAACTTAAGAGCACTGCAAATCAAGCAAAGTTTTTACACAGATTTACAGGTAAGCCCAGACGCCGTCTCTGTCTATCGCCAGGATGGTCCCATTGAGCAGCCTGATCGTCCCATCAAACCCAAAAAAGGCCTCATCATACTGCTAGGGCTGGTCGTGGGTGGCATGGTGGGTTTCATGATCGCGCTGGTTCGCCATTTCGTACTGACCAGGAAAGGTAGGGTTTGAAGCATCTAGACTCAAATCCTCATGCCGATTCGTTTTGTAGGAACTATCCTACAAATTGTCAAGACTTGTAATGAGCTAGGTTAGTGGCAGAATGCCGCAAGTTCTCGATTACCAGTCAGTCTTTTGTGCGTCATTGACGCGAGCATGAAGCTCGCGTCAATGACCAGAATTAATAATAACTACTAGCACTTAGCTATCTGTCTGCATAACGAGCCCGCAGTTTCTCTTTTGAAGGCAGGCCTTGGTTGTGAGTAGCATTACCCGTATTCCCTCGACTACCCCTAACGATGAAATCGATCTATTTGCGTTAGTTCATGCCATCTGGCGTCAGAAAGCGCTGATCGTCTCAGTGGCTATCGTCGCCGGTCTGATCGCCGCAGCCTACGCGTTCCTTACTACCCCGGAATATCAAGTCAGCAGCGTTCTGCGCCCGGCGGCGATCAACGAACTCGATGCCCTGAACCGCTCGGATATCTACAAGCTTCCTCCTAAAGATGCCCTTCTCAAAGTGGGGGCTTCGTTGGAATCTTATGACACACGTTTAGGCTTTTTCCGCGCAAATCAAGGATTATTCAAAGAATTCAAGCGCCCAGGTCAAACCCTTGAGCAAAGCTTTGAGGAGTTCAACCGCGACTCAATCAGGCTGGTTTTGCCAGACCCCAAGAGAGTGGATGTCCTCAGCGCTTCTATTGGCCTGGAGTTGAACTATCCGAAAGGTGTAGATGGTGTTGCAATCCTGAACGGCTTTATTGACTACGGGATTCAGGCTGAGCGTGAGCAGATTTCGGCGGACATGGATGTGATCGTCAATAACCGTCTGAATGAGTTGAAAGGCAAAATTGATGCCGCGCGTGCCAGCTACGATACCGACAAAGAATCGAAAATCGCGGTGCTGCTTGAGGCGGATAACCTAAAGCGTGCGCAACTGCAGGACGAGCTAAAAGCCCTACGCTTGCAGTTAAAAACCCAGCGCGGTGATCGAATGGCTCAGTTGAGTGAAGCCATAGGTATTGCCAAATCATTGGGTATCAAGCGACCTACCACTCCGTCCTCGTTGGGTGACACTGAGCGCACAGGCCCTAACAGTGTTATGCGTACGGAAGTCAATAATCAGCAAATTCCCCTGTACTTCATGGGCACAGAAGCCTTGGAGGCGGAGCGTAATGCCTTGCAGCAGCGTAAATCTGACGATTTCACCGAACACCGAATTGCCGAGATCGCCAAGGAACTGCTACTGCTGCAGAACAACCGCCAGGTTGAAGTGCTGAGCAAGCGTGAAAACGAAGACATTTTCTTGACCGGCATCGAGCCTCTACGTGAAGAGGGTGCACGACTGCGTAACTTGAACATCGATCTGCAGAACCTAAAATTGGTCACTATCGACCGTAAGGCTCTGGAGCCTCAACGGCCCGTCAAACCTAAAAAGGTATTGATTGTCATTCTTGGCCTGATAATGGGCGCGATGCTGGGTGTACTGTTGGCATTGATCCGCCATTTCGTCAGCGCACGGCGCCTATCGGTTGTTCATCATCAGGCGTTAGCACCTGCATTGAATGGCACCCTGCAAGGCAGCAACGGACAAGGTTTGCAAAACGTTAAAGACTGATCAACGCCCAAGGTCCGGCTAAGCTGGACCGTTTTTTTATGGGCGAACATCGTCTTTCATGTAGCAAGACCGAGAGGGACTCTCATGCTTTACCCGGAAATCATCCACCACGGCGCCATTGAGGGTGTCACAGGCTCTTGCCATCAACTGCAACTGGATGCAACAAGCAGCCTGCTGATCGACTGCGGCTTATTTCAGGGATTGGAAACCAGCAAGCAGGGTATCGTCGGGGCCGATTCATCGGCCATCGACTTTTCCATCGAAACCATCAAAGCCCTGATCGTTACGCACGTGCACGCTGACCATGTCGGGCGTATCCCTAATCTCCTGACCGCTGGCTTTAAAGGTCCGATTCTCTGCAGCGAGCCGTCGGCTAAATTGTTGCCGCTGGTGCTGGAAGACGCCTACAAGCTCGAATACGGGCGAGACGAACAACACGTCGAGCGCTATCTCAAGCTAATCGAGTCGAGGATCATTGCGCTGCCCTTCGACACCTGGTTTAGCCTGGCAAAAACCCCTGAGCTTTCTTGCAGAGTTCGTCTGCAGCGTGCTGGGCATATTCTTGGTTCGGCTTATGTCGAATGCGATATCGACTACCCCGTCGAAAGCCGCAATAAGCGTATCGTTTTCTCGGGTGATCTGGGCGCCTCGCACACGCCACTGTTATCTCGTCCAAAATCCCCAGAACGCGCGGACGTACTGGTGCTGGAAAGCACCTATGGTGATCGCCTGCATGAAGACCGGGCTACACGCCTGTCGCGACTGGAAGAGGTCATTGACAGGGCTTTGGCAGATCATGGCACGGTACTGATTCCCGCATTCAGCATCGGGCGCACTCAGGAATTGCTCTACGAAATCGAAGATATTCTCCATCGCAAAGCGCTGCGGAACCCAAACACCGCCAATGAGGGGGTGGCGTTTGAAAGCCCCGCATCCGAGCAAGATCCAGGCAGCTCCCTACCCATCGATTGGCCTCAGCTACCGATCATCCTGGATTCACCCTTGGCCAGCCGTTTTACCAAGGTCTATCAGGAACTTGATGACTTCTGGGATGCCGAAGCTAAACAGCGACTAGACAACGGGCGCGAGCCGCTACGATTCGACCAACTGATTACCATCGACACCCATGCAAAGCATATGCAAACGGTCAACTACCTTGCCAGCAGCGGCCGCCCCGCTATCGTCATCGCGGGCAGCGGCATGTGCTCCGGTGGTCGAATCGTCAACTACCTGAAAGCCATGCTCGGTGACAGCAGGCATAATGTGCTTTTTGTGGGCTATCAAGCCAAAGGCACGCCGGGTGCCGCAATTCAAAGCTATGGACCAAAAGGCGGATATGTTGAGCTAGAACAGGAACGCTACACGATCAACGCTGGCGTGACATCGATGGCCGGCTACTCGGCGCATGCCGACCAGCAAGGACTAGTCGCTTTTGTCGAGGGGATGCCTGAATGGCCATCGGAAATCCGACTCGTCCACGGTGACGCTCATTCGAAGAACGTTTTGTGTGAAGTCCTGTACAGAAAAATCAGCCTCAAGGAGGCTTCTTCGGTAGTCAGCATTCCCGTAAGGGTTGGTTTACCAGTTTCTGTATAGGGACGATAACTGTAAGTATCAACTAGGCGATATACGCAGAGTTCTCGCTTTTCCTGTTTAAAAGGATCGAAGCAAGACTGCCCATATTTCCTGAATGTTCGTGCTGCGGAAATGCCATAGGCATTCCCGGCGAAGAGCTGTCAGAAAGTCGTGGCCAGTCGTGCAGAAACTAACGACGGACAGCGCAAGCGTCCGTAATTGACACCAGGATGAATGCTTTGAAGATTTTAGTAACTGGCGGTGCAGGTTTCATTGGTTCGGCAGTTGTGCGTCACATCATCGCCGACACCACTGATTCGGTAGTGAACGTGGACAAGCTAACGTACGCAGGCAACCTCGAGTCGCTGCTGGACGTTGCCGAAAACGAGCGCTATGCCTTCGAACGAGTCGATATCTGCGACAGAGAGCAGCTTGACAGGGTTTTCAAGGATCATCGTCCTGATGCGGTCATGCACCTGGCCGCCGAGTCACACGTGGATCGATCGATCATCGGTCCCTCTGACTTCATACAAACCAACATCGTTGGAACCTACACATTGCTGGAGGCTACTCGGGCCTACTGGAACGGGTTGGCTGAGAAGCAGAAAAACGATTTTCGCTTCCACCACATTTCCACCGACGAGGTATACGGCGATCTTGACGGGCCTGAGGATCTCTTCACTGAGCAGACCCCGTATCAACCCAGCTCCCCATACTCTGCAAGCAAAGCCAGCTCTGACCATCTGGTACGCGCCTGGAGTCGCACGTACGGGTTGCCAACGGTAGTGACCAACTGCTCGAACAATTACGGGCCTTACCATTTTCCGGAAAAGCTGATTCCCCTGGTTATCCTCAACGCACTGGAAGGTAAGCCGCTGCCTATTTATGGCAAAGGTGACCAAGTACGTGACTGGCTTTACGTGGAGGACCATGCTCGGGCTTTATACCGTGTAGTAACAGAAGGCGTGGACGGTGAGACTTACAATATCGGTGGTCACAACGAGAAGAAAAATCTCGACGTCGTTCTGAAACTTTGCGAATTGCTGGATGAACTACGTCCGGCCTCAGAGTTTGTGCCGCACGCACAACTGATTACCTATGTTCAAGATCGGCCGGGCCATGATCAGCGCTATGCTATTGACGCAAGCAAGATCCAGCGTGAACTCGGTTGGGTGCCTGCCGAAACCTTTGATTCAGGCATCCGCAAGACGGTTGAGTGGTATCTGAACAACCATGCGTGGGTAGAACACGTAAAAAGCGGCACTTACCAGAACTGGATTGATCAGAACTACGCAAAGCGTTCGAACTGATATGAAAGTATTATTGCTTGGCAAAAGCGGTCAGGTCGGCTGGGAGCTGCAACGATCATTGGCGACGCTTGGCGACCTCGTCGCACTGGATCGGCATGAGGGAAACGGGCTCAGCGGTGATCTCGCAAATCTTGAGGCTTTACGTGAGACCATTCGGCACGTGGCCCCTGACGTTATCGTGAATGCCGCGGCCTACACCGCGGTCGATAAGGCTGAGTCTGATCACAATACCGCAAGGTTGATAAACGCTGACGCGGTGGAACTTCTGGCGCAAGAGTCCGCCCGACTGGGTTGTCTGCTGGTTCACTTCTCTACCGACTACGTGTTTGACGGCTCGGGTTCGGAGCCTTGGCAGGAGCAAGATCAGGTTGCTCCTGTCAACGCTTATGGATCAACCAAGCTCGCTGGTGAGCAGGCGATCCTTGCTTCAGGTTGCAAGCACCTTATATTTCGGACCAGTTGGGTCTACGGTGCAAGAGGTAACAATTTTGCGAAGACGATGTTGAAGCTAGCCACTGATCGTACTCAATTAAACGTCATTGCTGATCAGATTGGAGCACCAACAGGGGCAGACCTGATCGCCGACGTAACTACTGTTGCGATTCGTCACGCGCGTGGTGACGACAAGGTGTGTGGCATTTATCATCTTGCAGCGTCGGGTTTCACTTCGTGGCATGAATACGCGACACTGGTCATCGACTGCGGTCGCGCCGCCGAGGAAACTCTAGCTGTTCAATGCATCACGCCTATCCTAACGGAACAATACCCGACGCCGGCGCGTCGGCCGCTGAACTCACGGCTCAACACAGATAAACTGTGCAGGACTTTTTCTATCCACCTGCCCGATTGGCAGAGTGGAGTAACCCGGATGTTGAAGGAAGTGTTAGTCAGATGACGGTCATCAAACGCAAAGGCATCATTCTCGCTGGCGGCTCAGGCACACGCCTGCACCCTCTGACACTTGGCGTGTCGAAGCAAATGCTCCCGATCTTCGACAAACCAATGATTTTTTATCCGCTTTCGGTGTTGATGCTCGCGGGCATGCGGGAAGTTTTGATCATCTCCACCCCAGAAGATCTGCCGTGTTTCAAAAAGCTGTTGGGGGACGGTAGCCAATACGGAATCGAGTTGACCTACGCAGAGCAGCCGAGCCCGGATGGCTTGGCGCAGGCGTTTTTAATCGGTGAAGAGTTCATCGGTCAGGATCCTTGCTGCCTGATACTCGGGGACAACATTTTTTACGGCCACCATTTCTCTGAAAACCTGAGCGCCGCAATGTCCCAGACGTCAGGCGCAACGGTGTTTGGCTATCACGTATCCGATCCAGAGCGCTTTGGCGTGGTTGAGTTCGACAGTACTGGGCGGGCATTGAGCATCGAAGAAAAACCTTCGACGCCGAAGTCCAACTATGCGGTGACTGGCCTCTACTTCTACGACAACCGTGTGGTGGACATTGCAAAGCGTATCAAGCCGTCGGATCGCGGTGAGCTTGAGATCACGGACGTTAACCGGGTGTATCTTGAAGACAAGTCGCTCACGGTCGAAATGCTCGGGCGTGGTTTTGCCTGGCTAGATACGGGTACCCATGAGTCCTTGCTGGAGGCTAGCCAATTCGTACACACGATTGAACATCGGCAGGGCCTCAAGGTCGCGTGTCTCGAAGAAATTGCATTCGCTCACGGATGGATTTCGCCTGCGCAGTTGAAAGAGCAGGCCGAGAAACTGAAAAAAACAGGTTATGGTCAGTATCTGCTGAAGTTGTTGGCTGAGGCTGAAAGCGCATGAAATTGATTCAGACCTCTCTGCCCGACGTCGTCATTATTGAGCCCACAGTGTTCAGTGATGACCGAGGGTGGTTTATGGAAAGTTTTAATGAGGCGAAATTTCATACGGCGCTACAAGCTTTAGATTTACCGACTCCTCGAGCTTTTGTTCAGGATAATCATTCCTGCTCTGCCAAAGGTGTTTTGCGCGGGTTGCATTATCAACGCGCGCCTCATGCTCAGGGCAAGCTTGTACGTGTCATTCAGGGTGCTGCTTATGATGTGGCCGTGGACATACGTCCAGCTTCATCCACCTATTTGCAGTGGGTCGGGGTCGAGTTGAGCGCTGTAAACAACCGTATGTTATGGATTCCAGAGGGTTTTGCTCACGGTTTCGTTGCACTGGAAGACGATACGCACTTTATGTACAAAACTACGGATTACTACGATAAGTCGTCGGAAGGTGCTCTTCTTTGGAAGGATCCAGCATTAGGTATTAAATGGCCTCAGCCAAGCGATTTTATAATCAATGAAAAAGACAGTGATGCTCCTGCTGTCGATAGTTTGCCGGCGATAAACTCATGAGTCTGATTACTTTTCTTGATCTAAAGACTTTAGGTGATGAGCGCGGGCATTTGGTTGTGCTTGAAAACAACAAAAATATTCCGTTCGACGTAAAACGCGTTTATTACCTGACTGATACGCAGCCGGGCGTGCCGCGCGGCTTCCATGCGCACAAAGAACTCGTTCAGGTCGCAGTTTGTGTATCCGGCCGATGTCTTATGAAGATGGACGACGGTATCAATCAAGAAGAAGTCTGGCTCGACGCTCCTAATAAGGCGATCATTATTGACAAAATGATATGGCACGAGATGCATGATTTTAGTCAGCACTGCGTATTGCTTGTGTTAGCGAGTGACTTTTACGATGAGGCGGATTACATACGCGAGTACTCTAGTTTCTTGGAGATAATCAAGCATGCCTAAAATACATCCGCTTTCCGATGTGAAAAGCTCCCATATAGGCAAAGATACTCGCGTGTGGCAATACGCGGTGGTGTTCGACGGTGCCGTGATTGGAGAGAACTGCAATATTTGCGCACACACACTAATCGAAAAAGGCGTGACAGTCGGCAACAATGTTACTGTCAAGTCTGGGGTATATCTCTGGGAAGGCACCGTCATTGCCGATGATGTGTTTATTGGCCCGAATGCGACTTTTACCAATGATGCGATGCCTCGCTCAAAAATTTATCCAGAGAAGTTCTCCGGAATCACAGTTAAACGGGGTGCTAGCATCGGTGCTAATGCGACCATATTGCCAGGCGTGACTATCGGCACAGAGGCCATGGTCGGTGCCGGGGCCGTAGTGGTGGTCGATGTGCCGGACCGTGCTGTTGTGGTGGGTAATCCCGCCAAAGTTATTAGGTATGTGAATAAATGATAAGTTTCCTAAATTTGAAAGAAGTCAATAGTGGTTGCCGGGATGAGTTAATCGCAGCCTGCACTCGCGTTATTGATTCTGGTTGGTACATCGGCGGGGCAGAACTTAAGACGTTCGAAGACAGTTTTGCTGAGTATTGTGGCACCAAGCACTGCATCGGTGTTGCAAACGGCTTGGACGCTTTAGCGCTGGTAATCCGTGCGTGGAAAGAGCTTGGTTATCTGCAGGCTGGCGATGAAATTCTTGTGCCATCTAACACCTATATCGCAAGTATTCTGGCCATATCCGAGAACGGCTTGGTTCCAGTTCTGGTTGAACCTGATCAATCTACGTTCAACATTTGCCCTGTCAACGCTGAAGCTGCAATAACGTCCAAAACCAAGGCGATTTTGCCTGTGCACCTTTATGGTCGTCTTGCCGACATGCCCGCGATTATGGCGCTGACCGACCGGTATAACCTGTTGGTGCTCGAAGATTCTGCTCAGTCTCATGGCGCAAGCATCGATGGAAAAAGGTCAGGTAACTGGGGGCATGCTTCAGGCTTCAGTTTCTACCCTGGCAAAAACCTTGGTGCGTTGGGCGATGCGGGTGCTATCACAACAAACGACGATTTGCTCGCAAGTACTTTGAGGGCTTTACGTAACTACGGCTCTCACAAGAAATACGAGAACCTCTATCGTGGCGTAAATAGCCGGCTAGACGAGTTGCAAGCCGCTTGCCTCTCCGTGAAATTGAAATACCTCGACGAGCAAACCGAGCATCGTCGCCAAATAGCGGAGCTGTATACTCAAGGCATAAACAACCCCTCAATCCAGCTCCCCGTTGACCTGGCGTTCCATGCTGCTACCAATGAAGGACATGTGTGGCATGTCTACACCGTGCTCTGCGATGACCGAGAAGCACTGCAAAAGCACCTCGCAGATCTTGGCGTTCAAACGCTAATTCACTATCCAATTCCGCCGCATCATCAGGCAGCTTACGTAGAGTGGGCGGGACTTTCGCTCCCTGTGTCTGAAAAGATTCATAGTCAGATATTGAGTCTTCCTATGGGCCCGACGCTTTCTACCGCGGATGCAGAAACCGTCATTCAGGCATGCAATAGCTTTCAGTCAGGAAAACTATGAACCTGATTAAAACCAGTTTGCTGAATGGCATAGCTGTAGTTGTTAAAATGTTGACGCTGTTGGGCTTAAATAAAATATTGGCGGTTTACATCGGTCCAACGGGATTCGCAGCAATTGGCCAATTTCAAAACGCATTACAAATGATAACAACTTTGACCGGAGGGGGGATAACTAACGGCGTTGTAAAATATACGGCCGAATATGCCGATAACGAACAGGCTCAACGTCAGATCTGGAAAGTTGCGGGTACTATTACTATACTTAGTAGTTTAGTAGTTGCAATTCTGGTAGTCGTTTTTAGCCACGAACTCGCAGGTTTTTTTCTTCACGATAAAAACTTGCGTGACATATTTTATTGGTTTGCTGCTGGGATTTTGTTTTTTTCTTTAAATACGTTTTTATTGGCTATTTTAAATGGAAAAAAGGAAATACTACTCTATGTTATCTCAAATATCGCAGGGAGCTTGATAGCGCTTGGGTTGACGGTAGCTTTAACTGTTATTTATGGGCTACATGGCGCGTTGATTGCGTTAGTTATGTACCAGTCGTTCAGTTTTTTTGTAACTCTGCTTGTCTGTAATCGTATGTCATGGTTTAAGTTTAGCTATATGTTTGGTTCGTTCAATAAAGTAGTCGCGAAAAAACTTCTTGCCTATTTTTTGATGGCTGTTGTATCTGCGGCAAGCATTCCTATTGGCCAGATTTTGGTCAGGAATTACCTGGGTAATACATTCGGCTGGGAAGTTGCCGGATACTGGGAAGCGCTGTCACGGCTAAGTGCCGCCTATCTCCTATTAGTTACGACTACATTGAGCGTTTATTACTTGCCAAAACTCTCGGAGTTAAAAGTCGCTGGCGATATCCGGGCGGAGATCATACAAGGTTACAAGTACATACTTCCGGTCGCAATGTTCGCAGGTCTAATGACGTACTTGTTCCGAGATTTTATTATTTCGCTATTATTTACCGAAGCGTTTCATCCGATGCGGATTTTTTTTGCTGGGCAAGTCATAGGAGATAGTCTGAAAATAGTCAGCTGGATAATCGCCTACGTTATGCTTAGTAAAGCTATGGTTAAGCGGTTTATCATAACGGAAATTATTTCCTGTGCCTCTCTATATATGCTTACCCTTATTTTTACCAAGGTGTGGGGAGTTGAAGCTGTTACCTGGGCTTATGCGTTTAACTATTTTATATATTGTTTGATGATGTATTTTTTTGTTTATTTAAGCCTTGAGAAAAATAATGCTAAGTTAAGTGTTGAGGCTTGAATATGATATTTACAGAGATTCAAAGTGCAATACTATCCGAGCCGGAATTGGATGCAGCTCTGGAGCTAGCGCACATCTATGGAAATCTCCTGTGGTTCGCAGACGTTGGGATTTACGACGCGTCAGATCTTGAGCAAGAGTTGATATCGAGATGCACTGCTACGCCGAACCGGGTTGTCGTTGACGTAGATGCAGTTGTCAGGGGGGCCGTAATTCATGTAGTTACTGAACCGTATGTAACCGGTGGCCATACCAGATTGATGGAGAAGCTCGCTGGCATGCATGACCGCCCCGTTGATTTGCTTATCACTAAAAGGGCTTCAAAGGCTGCATTAGATCGCGTTTCTAGATATTTCAAAAGTGTCGTCCAGATTGGTTTGTGTACTCCTCTTGAACGGGTTTTTAAAACTACAGACGTCCTATCAAGATATGAAAAAATTGTTCTCCATCTTCACCCGGATGATATCTATACAGTTGTAGCATGCGGACTTCTAAATCGCAGGGCTGAGCAGAAAGTATTTTTCGTGAATCATGCGGATCACGTTTTTTCTTTTGGCTGTTCGGTTGCAGACTACTATTTTGAGTTAAGCAGTTACGGTCGTCGTTTGGATGCACTGAAAAAAATCAAAGGCGTAAAAAGTTTTTTAGGTATTCCAATTGACGTACCTGAAAAAAAATATGAGTCAGCCAAGGTGCATCTTAATAGTGAATCATTACATTTTATTACTGCCGCTAGCGATATTAAATTCAAACCTGTCAAAGGTTTGAGTTTGACTGTACTGTTAAACAGGATTTTAACTGAATATCCTAACTGTAAAGTCTCCGTTATTGGATCTAACATTAAGACTGCTTATTGGTGGTGGTTGCTTAAAGTTAAGTATAAAAAACGGTTTTTAGTTATTCCGATCATGCCGCATTCTGAATACTTGGCTACAATGCAGGGAGCCGATTTTTTTGTGGATAGCTATCCTATACCAGGCGGTACCGCGTTCGCCGAACAGTTTGTTTTAGGGCGTCGGTGCGTAGGGCTTGTATCGCCATTACAAGGCTACTCGCCGGCTGATAGGTTGAAAAGAACAACTGTCGATCAAGTCATGAACTCAATTGCAGATTATAAATTTTCAACAGAAATTCACGATCTGATCGTAAAGGTGAATTCAACAGCTAATGTGGAATCCCGATATCTTCGCTGTGTTGAGGACGGAATAATTTGTCAAAATTTGCTTGACTCATATTGTGACTGGAGCGGTGATGTAGGGTTGTTTAGACAGAAAGATGGTGCTCTAGCAGTCGATGTATCAACTTCAGCTTACTTTGCATTGAAGAAGTTGAACTACAGGCTCGCTATCAAGTTGCTTTTGAGTCTGCGATTTGATAAAAAGTTAAAACTTCTGTTGAAGGTTTTATTGGCAAAATATAAAAAAACTAGGTCGTCTAGATTGGATGTAATATGAATTCTAAAATTGTGCGTTTTTTGATGCTCGGTTATTGCCTTGCTACAGTTTTAGTGCCTGTGTTTATTTTGAATAAACTATTGTTTTTTCCGTTGTTTTTTTTGTCTGTAGTACTCATGTTTTTGAAGCCAATAAAGACATTGGCTCCATGGATAGTAATTCTGATTTTTTTATACGGATTTGTTATTTCTTTGACAGGTGAAGCCGATTTGGCTCTGGGTCGCCAGATGCTTCTTGGCGCTTTCTCGCTGTTTCTGATTTATGTAGTTATTGCCTATAATGTCGACATGGGACTCGCTTTGAAAGCGTCTGGTGTAACCTTGGCAGCTATAATGTGTGGTTTGTCATTCATGCTTATGATGATGCCAGGATTTTTCTTGGGCGATGTACTTTTAGAATACTATAATGCTAATGAGCTTGGATATTATGGGGTGCGTAACTTTGGTAATCTACAGCTTTTCATGCTGCATCACAGATCTTCTCCATTTCTTCTCGTTCCCTTGTCTTTACTCTTCATGGATTATTTGAATTCTCGTAAGTTATTGACATTGTTTTTTATAGGGTTGATCTTGGTCTCTATAGTTTGTTCTGCTTCTCGCGCACTCATGGCTATGGCCGCCATATCTCTATTTGTTTTGTATTTTAACTATAAGACTTGGCCTCTTAGGGTTTTGATCTTGATGGCTGCGGTTCCTTTAGGCCTATCAGCGTTTACGTACCTGGTGAATGAGACGAGTGTTTTAAGTGCGGATGAACAGTCAAACAATATAAAGATAGGTCACGTTGTTTCTTTTTTTAATACGGCTGATTGGAGTATGCTTTTTTTTGGAAAGGGGTTGGGATCCTATTTTTATACGGAGGGATATGGAACGGTTGTATCACAGACTGAAATCACCTGGATGGACTCCGTAAGGTTTGTAGGCGTCCCCCTTTCTGTCTTATTACTCGGTTCAATTCTTTTTCCAGTCAAAAAAATCTTTGCATCGAAAGAGCTTCGGCCAACGGGGATTATTATGCTGCTTTATTTATTGATGTCGATGAGTAACCCTGTTTTATTTAATTCATTCGGCTTCTTAGTGATTTTGTGGTACTGGTCAGTAATCATCAAGGGGCAGCCCACAGTAGCATTGATGCCGCAACCTAGGGGGTTAATTTGAAAGGTGTAGCAGCAGTAGTGGTTGGGTACAATCCAGATATACAAGTATTGGATAGTCTGTTGGCCTCATTAGTCGATCAGGTTGACTTGCTGGTGTTAGTGGATAATGGCGGCGCGTCATTATTTCTTGAATCATCACCAACCATTCGTGATCGGATACGCTATATTCCATTGGGAGAAAATAAAGGATTAGGCTTTGCGCTAAATATTGGGTTTTCTTGCGCTATTGACGAAGGAAATGATTATGTCGTTACGTTCGATCAAGACAGTCATGCGCAATCTGATCTTATTTCCACGTTGCACCAAGCGATGTGTAAAGCGAAATTAATGGATGGTAATGCTATCGCCGTAAGTCCTACATTTTTTGATCGTCGAGACGGGAAACAAATAAAGTTTCCTTTCTACAGCTCCAGCAGCGGTGCCATTAGGGCCATATTTCAAAGCGACGACGAACACGGCCTCGTCAAGGCTGACGCTTTAATTACGTCGGGGATGTTAGTCGATACCCGCGCTTGGAAAAAGGGCATCAAATACGACGACGGCATGTTTGTTGATTTCACCGATACTGAGTGGTGTTTTCGAGTCCGTGATCGCGGTTTTAGTCTTTATGGCTGCTTAAAAGTCGAAATGGGCCATGCGCTTTCCGATGCCCCCCCCGTCAAAATTCTGGGGCTCAGCTTTTTCCGCTACTCTCCCGTTCGCCGCTATTTCTTTTTCCGCAACACGGTTGCTGTTTGCCGCATGAAGCACACGCCTGGCTGCTGGAAACGCAGGATGATCATGGCGCTGATGCTACGCTTTGCTGTGAACCTTCTTATTGATACCGACCGCGCCAAGTCGCTTCGCATGATGGTTCGAGGCATCCGGCATGGTCTCAAAACGAGCTTGGGTCCTGTCCACTAACCATCGAGTTTCCCATTTTGGACCGCGAGGTCGCCAGGATATCTAAGGTAGATTTATGCAGCCGCGTTTTTTGGTACTGCTAGCCGCTTACAACGGCATGAAATGGATTTCAGAGCAGGTTGAATCAATTCTTTCTCAGCAGAATGTATCTGTCACGTTGCTGATCAGTGTCGACAGTTCCACTGACGGTACAGAGCAGTGGGTCGCTGAGATGGCAACGCGTGACACGAGAGTGATCGCATTACCGTTTGGAGAAAAATTCGGCGGGGCAGCGCGCAATTTTTTCCGCCTTATCAAAGACGCATCTTCAGCAGACTTTGACTATTTTTCATTGGCAGATCAGGACGATATCTGGCATCCGGACAAATTCAGCCGTGCCGTGCACGTGATCAACTCGCAACGAGTAGACGGCTATTCCGGTGATGTGACCGCGTTCTGGCCCGATGGGCGTACTAATGCAATCGTCAAGTCGCAACCACAAGTTTCTTATGATTTTCTATTTGAAGCCGCCGGCCCGGGATGTACGTATGTGTTCACTCGAGATTTGTTTATCGAACTGCAGAACCACGTCGTAGGTCACTTTGCAGGGGTGCAGGAGGTAACCCTCCATGATTGGTATTTCTACGCCTTCAGTCGAGCAAAGGGCTATCGTTGGCACATCGATAATGTTCCGGGCATGCAGTACCGGCAGCACGCAAGCAATCAAGTTGGCGTCAATCGTGGTATCAAGGCTTTCAGGTCTCGTTTGTCGCAAGTGTTCGACGGTTGGTATTTAAATCAGGCCGTGCGAATCGCTAATTTGGTAGGTGTGTCTGATCAGCCTTTCGTCCGGGACTGGATCAATCTGGGTCGTATTCAATTATTGCGCTTGGCGTTGAACAGTTCCCGATGTCGCAGACGGCCGAGAGACAAGCTTGTGTTTGCTGGTCTTTGTCTTGCACTCGCTTTGGTGAAACATAAGAAATGAAAACCAAATTATTGATCACCGGCAGTACTGGATTTGTCGGCAGGCAGCTGGTTGCTCACCTGCGCGAAGATCCTGCATCAGATATCCGAATGCTGGTGCGGCGCCTCCCTGAGAAGGCACCAGCACCTGACGATTTCGTCGTGGTCGCCGATTTTGCAGAGATCGACGCTTTACACCCTGCATTGAAAGACATCCAGGTTGTCGTGCATTTGGCCTCTCGCGTTCACATCATGAACGATAGCGACCCCGACCCTCTCGAGGCTTTTCGACGTGTAAATGTTGGGCATACGCTCCAGTTGGCGCGCAGTGCAGCAGCAGCTGGTGTGAAGCGATTCGTGTTTGTAAGTTCGGTAAAGGTAAACGGTGAAGGGACCGCGCCAGGCCAGGCTTATCGTGAATCCGATACCCCGGCACCCGCTGATCCGTACGGCATTTCCAAAATGGAAGCGGAAAAGGGTTTGAAAACCATCGCCTCGCAGACGGGGTTGCAAGTCGTCATCATTCGTCCGGTCTTGGTATACGGGCCAGGGGTCAAAGCTAACTTCGAGAACATGATGAAATGGCTGTGTAAAGGCGTTCCTTTACCCTTTGGTTCGCTGAACAATAAACGCAGCCTAGTGGCGCTAGATAATCTGGTCAGCTTCATCAAGGTATGCGCTGAGCATCCTGCGGCCGCTGACCAGACTTTTCTGATCAGCGACGGGCAAGACGTATCGACTACCGAGCTGCTTCAGAGGTTGGGCAGTGCTTTGCACTCTCCAGCACGATTGTTGCCTGTTCCCGCTCGTTTACTTGCTCTAGGAGCGGGGCTTTTTGGGAAAAACTCATTGTCCCAGCGTTTGTGCGGATCGCTGCAGGTTGATATCCATAAGGCCCGTTCATTGTTGGGTTGGCAACCTGTGGTCACTGTGGACGAAGGTTTGAAAAAGACCGCCGACTACTTCTTGAATGAGCGTGTTAAATGAGATTTTGGTACGTATTGCCTGCCATTATGATTTTATCCTTATTGCTGACGGCAGTCCTCAGGCGTTACGCGCTGCGTCACAGCATTATCGATATCCCTAACGCGCGAAGCTCGCATTCTGTGCCAACACCGAGAGGGGGAGGCGTTGCAATTGTGATCGCCTTTCTGCTCGCGTTGGTGTTGCTTGGTGTTTTTGGTATTGAAGTATGGCCGATTCTTACGGCTTATTTAGGTGCCGGAACGTTAATTGCTCTTATTGGCTTCATGGACGATCACGGGCACATTGCGGCCAGATGGCGATTATTAGGACATTTCCTAGCGGCTGCCTGGGCCTTATTTTGGCTAGGCGGCATGCCGCCCGTCAGCACTTTTGGCTTGAGCATTGACCTCGGTTGGATTGGCGGTGTTCTGGCTACCTTTTATTTGGTCTGGATGCTCAACTTGTATAACTTCATGGACGGTATTGATGGCATTGCCAGTCTTGAAGCGATTTGTAGTTGCCTAGGGCTTTGTCTGATTTACTGGCTGGTGGGGCAGACTAGTGCGATATGGGCGCCGTTGCTGTTGGCGATGGCGGTTGGAGGGTTTCTATTTTGGAACTTTCCGCCAGCAAGGATATTCATGGGGGATGCCGGTAGCGGTTTTCTGGGTATCATTTTGGGTTGCTTGTCTATTCAGGCTGCGTGGGCTGGCTCCGAGTATTTTTTTGCATGGCTGATCATGTTGGGTGTTTTTGTGGTTGACGCCACGTTCACGCTGACTCGTCGTCTGGTTCGGGGCGACAAGGTATACGAAGCTCATCGCAGCCATGCTTATCAATTCGCCTCAAGGGCTTATGGCAGCCACAAACGGGTGACACTTGCCGTCACCGGCATCAACCTGGTGTGGTTACTTCCGATTGCGATGAGCGTAGGCTTGCACCACCTCGACGGCGCATTAGGGTTAGTGCTGGCGTATATTCCTCTTGTTGCGTTGGCCTTCAAATACAAGGCTGGGCAGTTGGAAGCGTCAGCTTGATCGGCAGTTAACTCAATACAAGACCTGCGATGCGGGTCTGCTAGCAGAATGGAATTGAACGATGGATGGCTTTATGACCCGGATTCGGACGTTTTTGTTGGCGTTGCCACGTCATCAAAAACGCCTGATACAAGTGGTAGCGGATCTCTTTTTGGTCTGGGGCGCGATGTGGTTGGCGTTTGTGGTTCGTCTTGGCTTTGACGAGATGGTGAATCCGATAGCTCATCACCTGTGGCTGTTTCTGGCTGCTCCCGTCGTAGCAATCCCTCTCTTCGTCCGTTTTGGCATGTATCGGGCGGTCATGCGCTATTTCGGTAACGATGCTCTGATTGCGATAGTCAAGGCGGTGAGTCTTTCGTCGCTGATTCTGGGTGTGGTAGTTTATTGGTACAGCAACCATGAGAATGTCATTCCTCGCTCGATTATCTTCAACTACTGGTGGTTGAGTTTGATCATGATCGGCGGGCTGCGTTTGGGCATGCGCCAGTACTTTCTCGGCGATTGGTTCGCTGCAGCGCAACATGTCCCGTTTACCAATCGTGACAATGGTCTTCCCCGCGTGGCGATATATGGCGCAGGTGCGGCGGGTAATCAGTTGGTCGCAGCGTTGCGTATGGGCCGTATAATGCGACCGGTCGCGTTCATTGATGATGATCCGAGTATTGTTGACAGAGTAATCTCTGGACTACACGTCTATAAGCCGCGGAACATCCAACGGATGATTGAAGCAACAGGCGCCCAAGAGGTGTTGTTGGCGATTCCATCTTCGAGTCGTACTCGGCGTCGGGAGATACTTGGGTTTCTCGAGAAATTTCCGCTGCATGTCCGAAGCGTTCCAGGGTTTATGGATCTGACTAGTGGTCGGGTCAAGGTCGACGATATTCAGGAAGTCGATATCGCTGACCTTCTCGGGCGTGATGCTGTACCGGCGCAGGAACACTTGTTGGAGCGATGCATTTCTGGCCAGTCAGTTTTGGTGACTGGAGCGGGCGGCTCAATTGGGTCTGAGTTGTGCCGGCAGATTCTAATGCTCAAGCCGACAACCCTACTGTTGTTTGAGCACAGCGAATTCAACCTCTACACCATCTTGTCGGAGCTTGAACAGCGTGTAACGCGCGAGTCTTTGCCGGTGAGGGTGCTGCCAATTTTAGGCTCTGTGCGTAATGAGTCAAAGTTGGTTGACGTCATGAAGACGTGGAATATAGATACTGTTTACCATGCTGCGGCCTATAAACATGTGCCAATGGTCGAACACAACATCGCAGAAGGTGTCTTGAATAACGTCATTGGCACGCTTAATACTGCTCAGGCAGCGTTAAAAGCAGGCGTTGCGAACTTTGTATTAATCTCCACTGACAAAGCGGTACGGCCCACCAACGTCATGGGCAGTACCAAGCGTTTGGCTGAGTTAACCCTGCAAGCCTTGAGCCGGGAAAGTGCAGCGGTCATGTTCGGCGATAAGAGCAATGTTTCCAGAGTCAACAAAACTCGTTTTACTATGGTGCGTTTCGGCAACGTCTTGGGGTCATCAGGGTCCGTCATACCGCTTTTCCACAAGCAAATAAAGTCAGGCGGGCCGATCACTGTCACCCATCCTAAAATCACCCGTTACTTCATGACCATTCCCGAGGCTGCTCAATTGGTCATCCAGGCTGGCTCGATGGGGTTGGGTGGCGATGTATTCGTGCTCGACATGGGGGAGCCAGTGAAGATCGTTGAGCTAGCGGAGAAGATGGTGCACTTATCAGGCCTTAGTATTCGTTCTGAGAAAAATCCTCATGGCGATATTGCCATAGAGTTCACTGGGCTGCGTCCTGGAGAAAAGTTATACGAGGAGTTGCTGATTGGTGATAACGCCACTGCCACCGGACATCCGATGATTATGAGCGCCCATGAAGATTACCTTCAATGGGATGTACTCAAGCAAAAGCTATCGGAACTGGTCTTCGCCGTTAATGAGGACGACTACACCAAGGTCCGACAGTTACTACGGGAAACTGTGAGTGGTTATGCGCCAGACGGTGAAATTGTTGACTGGATATATCAAAAGCGGCGCCTGGAGCCATAAACATTAATTAAAATGCTAATGCCCCGCTGCCGGTCTAGTTGACTGTACGGCTAATTCATTATAGGTACTCTATAAATCCCGACACTTTAACGGTGGGGATCTATGGCTATCTTGGAGTTTGCGGCGTGCAGTTCCACGGTAAGCGATGCGCCGTGCCAGTTGAAGCCTGATGCTGTGCTCTTGATCTCTTTCAGGAGCCTACAACCATGATGCGCTCCGACGCTAAAGTCGAAATGTATACCTCTACCCCACGCCGGTGGACTTCCGAAAATCCATCGACGGCTTGGCTGCGCTGGTGGAGCTGGGTATCAACGTTGCCATGTTCGCCCCGGTGCTTTTCGTTTTTCTGAGTAGCCACCATAACCGGGTGAAAATCCTCTACTGGCAGCGCAACGGCTTCTTTTTTTGGCTCAAGCGCCTGTAGGCCGAAGTGTTAACTGTCCAGGAATTGAACTGGCTGCTCGACGGATTTGATCTTTGGCGTAACCGACCACGGTTGCAGGAGCTGAGTGCCGCCCAGTATCAACTGATGGCTTATTGTTTAATGAATCATCAATGAAATTGCAGAAGTTGAAAGCTAGATGTTCAGGCCCGCAACGTTCTTGGCGCCACCGCCGAATTAGCGGCAGTACGTGATGATAGTTCGCTGCTTTCTTGACTGGCGCGTTTCCCGCTCCAGATAAGGCTCAGTGCGATTAAAGTGCCGACTACCGAAGCAGCGCCCCAGCACAGAAAAAAAGTTAACATTTTGCTGCTCCTGATTCGGTATTTCTTTGTCCGAACAAACGCGGATTTGAGCCTTTTTTGCTGAGCGTCAAAAAACTCCTGAACTAAATTTACCTCTAAAATTAAGTTGTTCAAGCTAAAAGCCATTATTTTTGTCGTCAAAAAAACGGCCTTCGTTTGTTTTTTTTGGGGTTGATGTTGTGTGATTGCCGGCAAGTTGACGCTTTTCTGTTTTGGCGGTTTTTTGGCATTTATTTAAATGAATGATTTCATGGTACTAGCACGGGAAGATGTTGGGTTGTCGTGCTTCGACATAATTACGTCGCTCAAGCAGAGGAAAGCGTTGGTTCGAGAAATAATTGTTTCAAATGACCTCGAAGGGCGTTTTTGGGCGGGGCTGACGTTCGCTATGGCTTTGCATGCGCGATCAAATATTCGGTAACGCTTCGGTTTTTGACGGGGGGCGGGGCTCGGCTACCTTTGAGAGGCAGCTTCGGAAAGCTGCCCTCACCCTGGATAACATGGAGCGTCACTTATGCGTAATTCTGTCCTCTCGTCCTTCTTGTTTGCCTTGTTCACCACTGCTTCGGTCGCTGTGAGTGCCGCGCCTGTTGCCGAGGTTTCCGCGCCGGTCCCTGCCAGCGCTCCAGCCATGATGCAGGCCGAGCAGGGTGAAAGAATCAATCTCAACACTGCGGATGCCGAGATGCTTCAGCGTGAATTGGCTGGAGTGGGTGAAGCCAAGGCCAAAGCCATCGTGGCTTACCGTGAAGCCAACGGCGAGTTTACGTCGATTGATGAGCTGCTTGAGGTGAAAGGCATCGGCAAAGCGATCCTTGAAAAAAATCGCGACAAGGTCGGCATTAACTAAACAGGCGTCGGTGGATGAAAGGCTGGTCTTTTGACTGGCCTTTTTTAATGGGTGTGTGAAATGGGGTTGTTGCATGGTTTTATCAAAAAAAGTCAGAAGACACCTCGCGTCCGACCGTAGCAGTCGCAAAATGGTTGGGTTCACCACCGGATGAAGGTCGTGCCGCCCTTATTCGCAGACAAGTCAGCTCCTACGCCCGCCGGGCAGAATCGAGGTTGTGTTTGCTGCGCGACAGTGCGACGCCTCCTATCAAACAATCGATGATCATTTGAAATAGAAAATTATTTGTAGGAGCTGACTTGTCTGCGAATCGACCCGGGGTCGCGTCCGACTGTATAGCAGTCGCAGAATGGCTGGGTTCACCACCGCATGAAGGTCGTGCCGCCCTTATTCGCAGACAAGTCAGCTCCTACGCCCGCCGGGCAGAATCGAGGTTGTGTTTGTTGGGCGACAACGCGAGGCCTCCTATCAAACAATCGATAACCATTTTAAATATAAGATTATTTGTAGGAGCTGACTTGTCTGCGAATCGACCCGGGGTCGCGTCCGACTGTATAGCAGTCGCAGAATGGCTGGGTTCACCACCGCATGAAGGTCGTGCCGCCCTTATTCGCAGACAAGTCAGCTCCTACGCCCGCCGGGCAGAATCGAGGTTGTGTTTGCTGTGCGACAAGGCGAGGCCTCCTATCAAACAATCGATAACCATTTTAAATATAAGATTATTTGTAGGAGCTGACTTGTCTGCGAATCGACCCGGGGTCGCGTCCGACTGAAACAGTCGCAGAATGGTTGGGTTCACCACCGGATGAAGGTCGTGCCGCCCTTATTCGCAGACAAGTCAGCTCCTACGCCCGCGGGGCAGAATCGAGGTTGTGTTTGCTGTGCGACAAGGCGAGGCCTCCTATCAAACAATCGATAACCATTTTAAATATAAGATTATTTGTAGGAGCTGACTTGTCTGCGAATCGACCCGGGGTCGCGTCCGACTGTATAGCAGTCGCAGAATGGTTGGGTTTACCACCGGATGAAGGTCGTGCCGCCCTTATTCGCAGACAAGTCAGCTCCTACGCCCGCGGGGCAGAATCGAGGTTGTGTTTGCGGTGCGACAAGGCGAGGCCTCCTATCAAACAATCGCAGAATGGCTGGATTCACCATCGGATGAAGGTCGTCCGAGTTGAGCGCGCCCCGGTTGGCTGTGCGACAGTCCTATTAAACAATCGACACTTATGCCGACCGTTTCGCCAAACGCGGCTACGATTTGTTGTTAGTTGCGCGCGATCTGGATCGTATGATTCAGCTTGATGCGGCTCGTTACGAAGCTCCGGTTGCTTGAGCTTCTATTTCAACGTTGAGGGTTATTGCATGAGCGAACGCCGAGTTGTAGTGACGGGCATGGGCCTGGTGTCACCTTTGGGCTGTGGCGTGGAGGTGGTGTGGCAACGCTTGTTGGCGGGCCGCTCCGGGGTGATTCGGTTACCGGAAGAGGTGGTGGCCGATTTGCCGGGCAAGGTCGGTGGGGTTGTGCCGTTAATTGCCGATGACGCGGAGGCTGGGTTCGATGTGGACGCTGCTGCGCCTCCTAAAGAGCAGAAGAAGATGGACCGCTTCATTCTGTACGCGCTGGCGGCGGCCAAGGAGGCGGTGGCTCAGGCGGGTTGGGTTGCTGACAGCGAAGAAGCTCAGGAGCGCACGGCGACCATCATTGGTTCTGGCGTGGGGGGGTTCAGTGCGATTGCCGAGGCGGTGAGGATCACGGACAGCCGTGGCCCACGCCGTTTGTCGCCGTTCACGATCCCTTCGTTTCTGGTCAATCTCGCGGCGGGCAATGTTTCGATCCAGCATGGTTTCAAGGGGCCGTTGGGCGCACCCGTGACTGCGTGCGCGGCGGGTGTTCAGGCGATTGGCGATGCAGCGCGGATGATTCGTTGCGGTGAGGCGGATATAGCGGTCTGTGGCGGTGCTGAGGCGGCGATTGATCGCGTGAGCCTTGGCGGATTTGCAGCGGCACGGGCGCTGTCCAGTGCGTTCAATGACACGCCGGAGCGTGCGTCGCGTCCGTTTGATCGTGATCGCGATGGGTTTGTGATGGGGGAGGGCGCAGGGATTTTGGTGATTGAGTCGCTGGAACATGCGTTGGCGCGTGGGGCCAAGCCGATTGTCGAGTTGGTGGGGTATGGCACCACGGCTGATGCCTATCACCTGACCGCCGGGCCGGAAGATGGCAGTGGGGCTCGGCGCTCGATGCAGGCGGCGATTCGTCAGGCGGGGATTCAACCTTCCGAGATCCAGCATCTCAATGCGCACGCCACGTCCACGCCGGTGGGTGACTTGGGTGAGATGGCGGCGATCAAGGCGGTGTTTGGTGATCAGGCGTCGATTGCAGTGACGTCGACCAAGTCAGCCACCGGACATTTACTCGGCGCGGCAGGCGGGATCGAGGCGATTTTTACGGCATTGGCGATTCGCGATCAAATTGCGCCAGCCACCCTCAATTTCGACAATCCCGATGAAGCGGCGCAGGGCCTGGATATTGTCCATGGCGCGGCACGACCGATGGCCATTGAATATGCCTTGTCCAACGGTTTTGGGTTTGGCGGGGTCAATGCGAGCGTACTGTTTCGGCGTTGGCATGATTGAGTGGGTGTAAGTGAATAGTCATGCGGTGGCTTGCTGTTTCAGCCACTCACGCGTGGTGTCGAGGATTCGATCGGATAGCGCGGGGTCATTTGCGCTACGCGACAGTAGCAATGCACCGACCAGGGTCGAGAGCATGACGATGCTTTGTTCGCTGGCATTGGTTTGATCGGGAAGGGTGTTTTCGATGGATTTGAGCCGGGACTGGATACATTCATCGGTCGTCGGACTGGCCTGTCCGCGTTGGCCCAGCTCGGCGGACATGGTCGGCAGCGGGCAGCCTGTATCTGGCGATGCGCGATGCTCAGACGACAGATAACTGTCTATAAAAGCTGCCAGCGGGTTTTCCTCTGCGAACAGGCCGTTGCAACGAACAGTCACATCGTCGGCAGCTTTGCGCAGTGATTGTTCAACCAGGTCATCTTTGGATTTGAAGTGAGCATAAAAGCCGCCATGGGTCATGCCCAGGGCTTTCATCAGCGGTTGCAGGCCTGTTGCGCCGATGCCATCACGCCGAAAGCGCGCAGACGCTTCGTTGACGATCCGTTGATGAGTTTGGGCTTTATGGTCTTCCGAGTAGCGCATTGCTGGAGCCTCCCGATTAGGGCTCGTGAGATGGTGTATGTCATTTTCACATGGATGCGTAACATGCCGCATCAAACATTCACTGGACAGTTGCCCGGCTATCAGTTGATTGCAGAGAGTGTTCGGTGATCGGACAGTCGTCTGTTGTTTGCCCGCTATCTCCAGTACCCTCTTGATAGTGCCAATGCCCGGGTCTTCCGGGCATTGTGAGCAACTATAAAAACAAGATGGGTGTGCGGTGTATGCAAAGCCTTCTGCTTAACGAAAAGAGCATGGTGTTTGAGCGCGCCGACCCTTACGCGGTGTCGGAATACGTCAATCAGCATGTCGGTTCCCACTGCATCCGGCTGCCTGCAACATCAAGACCGCAGGCCAGTCTGAATCACACTAAGTTCGCCAGTCTCGACCTGTGCCGTATCAGTTATGGCGCCAGTGTTCACGTGACGTCTCCCGCGCTTGAAACTATCTATCACTTGCAAATTCTACTGCGGGGTCAGTGCCTGTCCAAATCCTATGGGCAGGAGCATTACTTCGCGCCGGGCGAGTTACTGTTGATTAACCCGGACGATCCGGTGGACCTGATGTATTCCGCCGATTGCGAAAAATTCATTCTCAAGTTGCCGCTGCCTTTGCTCGACCTGACCTGCGCCGAGTTACGCTGGCATAAGCCCAGCGAAGGCATTCGTTTTGCCTCCAATCGCCATAAGCTGGCCGAACTCGATGGTTTTATGAGCCTGTTGGGATTGGTCTGTCAGGAAGCGGAAACGGACTTGGTGTTGCCTCGGGTTCGTGAGCATTACACCCAGATCATTGCGAGCAAACTGCTCTCGCTGCTGGGCACCAACGTCAACCGTGAGACGCTTGACGTGCAGTCCGCGCCATTCGAACGACTGGCCCAGTACATTGCGCAGAACCTCAAGCAAGACATCACCGTCGAGTCACTCGCGCAGTTGAGCCACATGAACATTCGTTCGCTGTATGCGCTGTTCGAACGCCATGCCGGTACCACCCCGATGAACTACATCCGCAGCAAAAAGCTCGAACGCATTCAGGCCAGTTTGTCTGACCCGAGCCAGGGCGTGCGCAACCTGACCGAAATCGCTCTGGATTACGGCTTCCTCCATCTGGGCCGCTTCGCCGAGTACTACAAGAATCAATTTGGTGAATTGCCGTCGGTGACGTTGAAACGCCGCTGACCTCTGTGGAAAATCCCGCGCTGCCGTGCTAGCTGGAAGCCCGTGCCGGGCTTATTCGCAGACAAAACTACGCGTCCCGGTCAGCTCCTACCTATCAAAAGCATTGCCCACACTGTCTCAGCCTCTGGCCGCTAGGCCGTAGGAGCAGACTTGTCTGCGAATCGGCTGCGGAGCCGTCGCAAAATAGCTGGGTTCACCATCGCATGAAGGTGCTCCTGGTCGGACGCGACCCCGGCTTTTTCGCAGGCAAGTCAGTTCCATATCCTGCCAGGTTTATTTGGGGCCCATTATTTTGTTCAAGGTCTCGGGCGATGGTGCGCCTTGTTGCTGTTGCAGGTGGCCTTGGTCGTCGAGGTAGAAGATGGCCGGGGTGGCGGACAGGCCCAGATCGGTCATTAATTGCAGGTTGGCGTCGAGCTTGGTCTGGATATCTTTCGGGATGGTTGCCAGGGGTTTGAGCGGGCTGCCTTTGCCAGCGCTTTCGTGAGCGTTCAGCGCGACTTCGGGGGATTTGTCGGCCAGGAGCGTGGCGGATTTGGCGGCGCTGTCTTCGCGGATGATACCGACCATGATGTGCCGCAACTGCACTTTGCCGGCCTTGACCCACGGCCGTGCCTGTTCCCAGAACATGTTGCAGTAGGGGCAATTCGGGTCGCTGAATAGGTAGACCACTCGGGGTGCGGTCTTGCTGCCGTCGGCGATCCAGGTGCTGTTCTCCATCTTGTTCCAGACTTCTTTCGCCATCGGCGCATACACCAGCTTGTCCAGCGGCGCCTTGCTCAAGTCCTTGCCTTTTTCGTCATACAGATTGCCGGCCAGCACATGTTTGCCATCCGCTGTCAGGTAGAACGCCATGCCTTGATTCTGATACTCGGCGGCATACCCGCGCAGGCCATCCGGGGCATCGAAACTGCCGACGATGCGCGCGCCCTTGGCTTCCATCGCCCGGATCGGTTCGGGCCATGTTTCGGCATGCAGCAGCGAGCTTTGCAGGGCGAGCAGACTGATGGAGACGGCTAAAAAGTGACGGGGTAGTGTCATGGGGCAGTCCTTGAGTATGAAGAGGGTGCATCGCTGTCGACGTTATCGAGGTAACGCGCCAGGCTGGCGTTGGACAATTCGCCGAGGTGGCTGCCGCGCAGACGGCCATCGGCGGTATAGAAAATGGTGGTGGGCAGGGCCATGGAGCCGACGCTTTGCGCCAGTTTGCCGCTGCCATCGAACAACACGTTACGCAGATGCAGGCCTTGGTCGGCGATAAAACCGGTGACGGTCTGCTGGCTTTCGGCTTGGTTAACGAACAGGAAGACCACGTCCTCACGTTCTGCCTGCGCCTTTTGCAGCACCGGCATTTCCCGGCGACACGGGGGGCACCACGTTGCCCACAGGTTGATTACCAACGGTTTGCCTGTGTAATCGGCCAACTGCACCGATTCTCCGGCGGCATTGCGCAAGGTCAGCTGAGGCAGGCGCGCGCTTTCCTGGTAGATGTTCAGGCCCATGGTTGCCAGCAACCAGAACAGCAAGCCGCTGCTCAAGCCCAACCCCAGCGGTCGGCGCAACGCGTGCTGACGCCAGCCGCGCCAAAGGCCGCCCAGTATCACTGCGAGCACGCCGGGCCAGATCAGAAAACCACCGTCGCGAATGTCGACGATCTGCCAGAGTTCTTCGCGGAACTGTGGCCAGTAAGCGATTACAAACCCCAGCCGAGCGACGAGTAGACCGAGCACGAACAGGCTAAAGAGCGCTGACTCGGGATTGATCCCGCCACGCTTGGCGACTCGCCAGCCGACCAGGGTTGCCAACCCCAGAGCGGCGATCAGCAGCACGTGGTTCATCGCGAGGGCGAAGGGGCCAATCGAGAAACTCAACATCAGCCACGCTCCCGGGTTGCTTGCCAGTGTTGCAGAAAGGGCTGGGCGTCGACCTCGCCGGTGATGCGTCGGTCACGCCGTTCTTCGCCCGTAGGACTTATCCACAGCAGGCTCGGCGGCCCCGGTACTTGATAGCGACTGAGAAGTTCGCGGCTGGCGGCGTTGTCGGCAGTGACGTCCAGGCGTAGCAGGCGGACCTCTTTCAATGCGGCCAGCACCTCGGCTTTTGCGAACACCTGTTTCTCCATGACCTTGCAGGACACGCACCAGTCGGCATAGTAGTCGAGGAACACCCATTGACCTTGCGCCTTTGCAGCGTCGAGTTCGCGCTGAAGGGCTTCGGGTTCATTGACTGTGGTGAACGCGTTATGTTCAACGGCGTTCTGCACCGTAGCCCCCGACGTGGCGTTGTACACCTGTAATGGGCGCAACGGATCTTCGGCACCGCCTGCCGCGCCGATCAGCATCAAGGTTCCCCAGAGCCCGATCACCAGTCCGCCGGGGCCGAACAGGATCGCGGCGCGCTTGAGTTGCCGGGCCTGCATCACGGCGGCATAGGCTGCGACCAATAGCAGAACACCGCACATACCGACCCACAGCGACTCATCCAGTAGCGGTCGTACCATGATTAATGCGGTACCGAGGAACAGAAAGCCGAACACGCCTTTGAGCAGGTTCATCCAGGCGCCCGGTTTCGGCAGGAAGCGATTGCCCATCGTGACCAGCAGCAAGAGTGGCACACCGATGCCCAAGCCCATGGCAAACAACACCAGGCCGCCGTGCAGCGCATTGCCGCTTTGCGCGATGTAGAGCAACGCGCCGGCCAACGGTGCGGTCATGCAAGGGCCGACCATCAGCCCGGACAAGGCACCCAACACCCCGGCACCCACCAGACTCCCGCCTTGACGCTGGCGCCCGGCACTTCCCAGCCGATCACGCAGGACGGCGGGCAGTTGCAGTTCGAAAAGGCCGAACATCGGCAGCGCCAGTATCACAAACAGCGCGGCGAAACTGCCGAGTAGCCAGGGTTGTTGCAACAGCGCTTGCAGGTTGGCGCCCAGTAGCGCAGCCAGTACACCGAGACCTGCGTAGATCAGCGCCATGCTCAGCACATAACTGCTGGCCAGGGCGAGCCCGCGTTTGGGACTCGCACCGCTGCCGACCACCACACCGGCCAAAATCGGCAGCATCGGTAACGAGCAGGGGGTAAAGGCCAGTAGCAAGCCCAGGCCAAAGAAAATCAACAGGCTCCAGCCGAATGCGCGTTGCTGCAGGCTACTTGCCAGTGCTTGGTCCGGCGCCTGAGAAATGCCTGAATTGATGTTGTTGTTGTTGTTGTTGTTGTTGTTGTTGCCGCCCAGATCGAGCACTTTGTTTTGCGGTGGATAACACAGCCCGGCGTCGGCACACCCTTGCCAGCTCAGCTTCACTTGCCCGCTGGCAGCGGCGGGGATCATCAAGTCCAAGGTGTTGCGATACACGGCCTGCGCGCCGAAATACTCATCGCTGTGGGGCTCGCCTTCAGGCAGTACGGGCCTGTTGTCTGGCGACAGGCCCTCGAATTTCAGACGCTGCTGATACAGGTAATACCCTTCACTGATGCGCCAGTGCAGGCGCGTCTCGCCCGAGGCCATGCGCTCGGAGCTGAACGTAAACGCCTTGTCCGCTGGCAGAAAGTCCGCCTGAGCGAAAGGGTCGGTGCTCGGGAGTGCCTGGGCCAGGGCGGGTATCAGATAAAAGATAAACAGCCAAAAAATCCGCATGAACAAAAAAGCCTTGAAGTGACAGGTGGGGTAAGGATGCGGCATGTCGATTAAGCGAGCGTTAATGGCGGAGCGTGGGCACCGTCTTCGACGCCGCGGAGTCTCCTGCAGGGGTGGGTGGACACGGGATCATTAATCGCGGGTTAATCGTGTTCTGCTTTAATAGCTTTTTTTCCCGAGTCCACCATGCACGTATTGCTTTGCGAAGACGATGACTTGATCGCCAGCGGCATTGTCGCGGGCCTTAATGCCCAAGGGCTGACGGTGGACCATGTCGCCACGGCGGCGGCTGCGCGGGCGATGGTGCTGGCGGCGCAGTTCGATGTGTTGATTCTCGATCTCGGCTTGCCCGATGAAGACGGCCTGACGCTGTTGCGCCAACTGCGCCAGAACGGTCTTGAATTGCCCGTGCTGATTCTCACGGCGCGGGACACGGTGACTGATCGGGTCGCCGGTTTGCAGGCGGGGGCTGACGATTACCTGCTCAAACCCTTCGATCTGCGCGAGTTAAGCGCTCGCTTGCACACCCTGATCCGTCGGGTGGCGGGGCGTTCGGTGAACCTGATCGAACACGGCTGCCTGACCTACGACCCCAGCAGCCGCGAAACCGTGCTGGCTGGGCAGCCGGTGGACCTCTCCCGTCGCGAGCAGGCGCTGTTGCATGCCTTGTTGCATAACCGCGGTCGGGTGTTGTCCAGCGAGCAACTGAAGGACAGCGTCTATGGTTTCGGCGATGACGTGGAGAGCAATGCGCTCAACGTGCACATTCACCACCTGCGTCGAAAACTGGGCCACACGATTGTCGAAACCGTGCGTGGCTTGGGTTATCGACTCGGTCCTGCGGATGCCAAGAGCGCCGGGCCGGAGGCGCCATGATGAGTTTAAGGGTGCGCCTGAGCCTGATTCTCGGGTCGGTATTCGTGTTGATCTGGGCCCTGGCGGCGGCCTGGATGCTCTGCGATTTGCGCAGCCAGATGATGCTGTCCCTCGACCAGCGTCTGGGCGCGTCGGCGCACATGGTTGCCGGTCTGCTCGAGCAGTTGCCGACCCCCGGCAAAAGTGACGGCACGCCGCTGAGTGCCGAGCAATTGGGTATTCCCGGCGGGCTCGCGTGCCAGGTCAGTTCGCTGCGGGGGGAGGTGCTGGTGCGCAGTCATGCCGACCCCGATCAGGCCCTCGACGCCCAGCAGTCCGGCTTTCACGATCAATTGATCAATGACGAACACTGGCGCAGTTTCACCCTGACCCAGGGGGATCTGCGCATTACCACGGCGGATCGACAGGCTGAACGCGACACCCTCCAGCATTCCATCTTGCTCGCGGCGTCGGTGCCGGTGGCGGTGGCCTTGTTCGGTAGCCTGGCGTTGCTGTGGCTGGGCATTGGTCAGGGTTTGGCGCCGCTCAATCGAATGCGCGATGCCTTGAAGCGGCGCAGTGCGGATTCCGTCGAGCCGTTGCACGTCCCCGATCTGCCCAGCGAGCTGCAGCCGTTACTGGACACCCAGAATCAATTGTTCCAGCGCATCGCCCAGACCCTTGAGCGCGAGCGCCGCCTGACCGGCGATGCCGCCCATGAACTGCGCAGTCCGCTGACCGCTATCAAAACCCACCTGCAAGTGGCGCGCATGACCGAAGGTCCGGTGCGGGATCGCTCATTGGCCCACGCGGAAGAGGGGGCCGACCGTCTGCACCGAACCCTGGAGCAATTGCTGTTACTGGCCAGGGTGGAGGGCAGTCTGTCGTTTGATGATGGGGTGCAGTGCAGTGCTGAAGAGGTTGCGCGGTTGGCCATCCACGACGCTAGCCCGGGCGATAGTTCGCGCATCGAACTGCACATGCCGAAAAATCTCTCCCTCGCGGCGGTGGAGATGCCCGCGGTATTGGCCGTTGCCGCGTTGCGCAATCTGCTGGATAACGCGTTGCGCCACACGCCTGCCGATGCGCATGTCGAGCTGAGCCTTGAGGCCGATGTGCATACCGCCTGCTTCCATGTGCGCGACCACGGCCCTGGCATTGCGAGCGAGGACCTGCAGCACCTCACCGAACGTTTCTGGCGCAACGGTAAAAGCCCTGGAAGCGGCCTGGGCCTGGCCATCGTCCAGGCCATTGTTCAGCGCTGCGCCTGCTCCCTGACATTCGACAGTCAGCCGGATGGTTTGCGCGTCGAGCTGCGGGTGCCACTGCGGAGCAATCAGGCGGAGTAGCCCCCTGCATTGATGGATCAGGGCTCAGGTCCGGGCCCGTTGACTCGGGTCAAGGCCTGTCGGCGGGTGTGCTGCTATTCTGCGCGCGGTAGCTGGATGCTCGCGGTGTTGCGGATGTCTGTCTGAGTCAGGTCATGAAGGATCAGGGGGATGGACATGAACGCACCCGAGACCGTGCCGGCGCAGCCTGCGGCCCGCATCAAATTTCCTGTGGGGTTGGTGGTTGCCGCGCTGGTAATGGTGGGCGTGCTGCTCTTGCCGTTGCCGACCGACTTGCCCGTCGCAGGCCATCGGATGCTGGCGATTCTGGCGTTCGCCGTGGTTGTCTGGATTACCGAGGCCGTGTCGTACGAAGCCAGTGCGATCATGATTACCTCGCTCATGGCGTTTTTGCTGGGGACGGCGCCGACGCTTCAGGACCCTTCGGTGATTTACGGCTCTTCTGCCGCGATTACCATGGCCTTGACCGGGTTTTCCAACTCTGCGCTGGCGCTGGTCGTGGGCGCGCTGTTCATCGCTGCGGCCATGACCCATACCGGGCTGGATCGGCGCATTGCGCTGGTCACGCTGTCGCGGATCGGCACCAGCACCCGACGCATCATGCTCGGTGCCATCGTGGTGACGATTTTACTGAGCCTTGTGGTCCCGAGTGCGACGGCGCGCAGTGCCTGTGTCGTACCCATCATGATGGGGGTCATCGCGGCATTCGGTGTGGATAAGCGCTCGAATATCGCCGCCGCGATCATGATCATCGTGGCGCAGGGCACCAGCATCTGGAACGTCGGGATTCAGACCGCCGCCGCGCAGAACCTGCTGACAGCCGGGTTCATGGACAAGATGCTCGGCCAACGCGTGGCCTGGATCGACTGGCTGATTGCCGGCGCTCCGTGGGCAATCATCATGTCTGGCGTACTGATGTTTCTGGTGCTGAAGATGCTCCCGCCTGAAAGCGACAGCATTCCCGGTGGCAAGGAGGCGGTTGCCAAGTCGTTGGCCGATATCGGGCCCATGACCGGCGCGCAGAAACGTCTGTTGACCGTCTCGATACTGCTGCTCCTGGTTTGGTCCACCGAGGGCAAACTGCACAGCTTCGACACCACCTCGACGACTTATGCAGGGTTGGTAATTTTGCTCCTGCCGCGCTGGGGGATCATGACTTGGAAGGACGTGCAGTCGCGGATTCCATGGGGCACGGTGATTGTGTTCGGGGTGGGGATCAGCCTCGGTACGGCGCTCCTGACCACCCACGCGGGTCAATGGCTCGGCACTCAGGTGGTCAGCCATACCGGCCTGGACCAAGTAGGCCCGCTGGGCGTCTTCGCAATCCTCGGGGCGTTTCTGATTTTGATTCACCTGGGGTTCGCCAGTGCGACCGCGCTGACCTCGGCCATGTTGCCGATCCTGATTGCCGTGCTGCAAACCTTGCCCGGCGATTTCAATCGACTGGGCATGACCATGCTGCTGGGCTTTGCGGTCAGCTATGGCTTCATCCTGCCGGTCAATGCACCGCAGAACATGGTGTGCCTGGGCACGGAAACCTTCACCGCCAAACAATTTGCCCGTGTCGGCCTGGTCGTGACGCTGATTGGGTACCTGCTGATGCTGGTGTTCGGCGCGACCTACTGGAAGTGGTTGGGCTGGATGTAAGGGGTTTTCGCGAATCGTTGAGCACTGTTGTGCTGACGCGCTGAAGACCGTTCCTCAGGCAGGGCTTTGATTCTTAAGCCTAATCCCGGACAATCGCGCCCCTCTTAAGGTTGGGGGCGCTGACTGTACAGTGTTGTGATCCGCCCCGACCTTGCAGTAATGACTGGCTATCGGAGATGTCGAACGGATGAATGACCAGGCCACCAGCGTCGATGAACGCGTTGAATCGGTGCCAGCGGGCGTTGCCTCTTGGAGCCACCATGACACCACTTGGATGCTGGGCCTGTTTGGCACCGCAATCGGTGCGGGCACGTTGTTTCTGCCGATCAACGCCGGTATCGGGGGCTTCTGGCCACTGTTGATTCTGGCGGTGCTGGCGTTCCCCATGACGTTCTACGCCCACCGTGGCTTGACCCGGTTTGTGTTGTCCGGACGCGAAGGTGCCGATATCACCGAGGTCGTCGAGCAGCATTTCGGCAAGACCGCTGGCGCGCTGATTACCTTGCTGTATTTCTTTGCGGTGTTCCCGATCCTGCTGATTTACAGCGTGGCGTTGACCAATACCGTGGGCAGTTTTCTCGAGCATCAACTGCATGTGCAGCCGCCACCCAGAGCGCTGCTGGCGTTTTTGCTGATCGTCGGGCTGCTCGCGGTGGTGCGCTGTGGCGAGAAGGCAATCGTCAAGGCAATGAGTCTGATGGTTTACCCCTTCATCGTTGCGTTGCTGTTCCTGGCGGTGTTTCTGATCCCGCACTGGAACGGCGGAATTCTGGCCACCGCGACCACGCTGCCTGAACCGTCGGCGCTGCTGCACACCCTGTGGCTGGCGATTCCGGTGATGGTCTTCTCGTTCAACCATTCGCCGATCATCTCGGCCTTCGCCGTGGACCAGAAACGCCAGTACGGCCGCCACGCCGAAGTGCGCAGTTCGCAGATTCTCGCGCGCGCCCACGGGCTGATGGTGGTGATGGTGCTGTTCTTTGTGTTCAGTTGCGTGCTGACCTTGTCGCCGCTGCAGCTGGCCGAAGCCAAGGCGCAGAACCTGTCGATCCTGTCCTACCTGGCCAATCACTTCAGCAACCCGACGATTGCTTTTGTCGCGCCGCTGATTGCCTTTGTCGCCATCACCAAGTCGTTTCTGGGTCACTACATCGGCGCCAGCGAAGGCCTTAAAGGCCTGGTCGTCAAAACCGGGCATCGTCCGGCGCCACGCACCCTGGATCGGCTGACAGCGGCGTTCATGTTGCTGGTCTGCTGGCTGGTGGCGACCTTGAATCCGAGCATCCTCGGCATGATCGAAACCCTGGGCGGGCCGGTCATTGCTGCGCTGTTGTTCCTGATGCCGATGTACGCCATCCACAAAATCCCGGCGATGCGTCGTTACGCTGGCAAGGCGTCCAACGTTTTTGTGACCGTGGTCGGTCTGGTAGCGATTTCGGCGTTGGTTTATTCGTTGATCGACTGATCGGTATCAGGGGGGATCGCGCTCATATGGGCGTTTTGGCGCGACCAGCCCCGAGTCGATCACCGCGGTGCTGCGGACGCGCGTGTCGTTTTCGATATGCGGGCCAGACCTGCCTTGCCGACAAGTCGAGCAGGGCTTAAGGTCGGCCGAGCCTGCCAATAGGTTCCTGCCGTAAACCGTTAGGGGAATAGCGATGAAACTCGCCCTTTTGAAAGAATTTTTCGCAGGCTTTCTGCGGACTCGACATTTCTCCCGGCACTTCCGTCGATTGGCACTGCTGGACAGCCTGACCGATGCCCCCGTCAGCCGCGAGGTGCCGCCGACCCTGGCACAAACCCTGGTGGCGGGGGCCAACAGTGATGTGGGTGCTTTGCTGGAAAAGCTCGGCAGCCACAACGAAGGTCTGAGCGACAGCGAAGCTGAAGTACTGCGCGAGCAATACGGCCTCAACGAAGTCGAGCACGAGCAACCGCTGCCATGGTGGGTTCACCTGTGGCACTGCTATAAAAACCCGTTCAACCTGCTGCTGACCTTGCTGGCGGTCATCTCCTGGCTGACCGATGACATGAAAGCTGCCACCGTGATTCTCTCGATGGTGGTGCTCTCGACGTTGCTGCGTTTCTGGCAGGAAGCCAAGTCGAACAAGGCCGCCGATGCCCTCAAGGCGATGGTGAGCAACACCGCGACCGTCATGCGTCGGGGGACCAGCAAAGAGGCGACGCCGATGTTCGCCAGGTTCTATGGTGCGGCAGCAGCGGTCCAGGGAGCATCGCGGATCGAATTGCCAATCAAGCAACTGGTACCCGGTGACCTGATTGTGTTGTCGGCGGGTGACATGATCCCTGCCGATTGCCGGGTGCTCAGCGCCAAGGACCTGTTCGTCAGCCAAGCGGCGATGACGGGTGAATCCATGCCGGTCGAGAAGTACGCCCGTCAGCAGGATGCAGGCACCCACAACCCGCTGGACCTGGAAAATATTCTGTTCATGGGCACCAACGTGGTGTCCGGTGCCGCCACTGCGGTGATTCTGACCACCGGTAATAACACCTATTTTGGCGCGCTGGCTCAACGGGTCAGCGCTACCGACCGTGCTCCGACCTCGTTTCAGACCGGGGTTAACAAAGTCAGCTGGCTGCTTATTCGCTTCATGTTTGTGATGGCGCCACTGGTGCTGTTCATCAACGGTTTCACCAAGGGCGACTGGACCCAGGCGCTGCTCTTCACGCTGTCCGTCGCCGTCGGGCTGACCCCGGAAATGTTGCCGATGATCGTCACCTCGACCCTGGCCAAAGGTGCGGTGTTCCTGTCGCGCAAGAAGGTCATCGTCAAACGCCTCGACGCGATCCAGAATTTCGGCGCCATGGACGTGCTGTGCACGGACAAAACCGGCACGCTGACGCAGGACAAGATTTTCCTGGCTCGCCACGTTGATGTCTGGGGCGATGAGTCGGACGACGTTCTGGAAATGGCGTATCTGAATAGCTATTACCAGACGGGCCTGAAAAACCTGCTCGACGTGGCGGTGCTGGAGCACGTTGAAGTGCACCGCGAGCTGAAAGTCGCCACCGCGTTTCAGAAGGTCGATGAAATCCCCTTCGACTTCACCCGCCGGCGCATGTCGGTGGTGGTGGCCGAGCAGGATCAGGCGCATGTGTTGATTTGCAAAGGCGCGGTGGAGGAAGTGCTGGCGGTGTGCAAGCGCGTTCGCCATGGCGATGAGGATGAAGCGCTGAGCGCTGAACTGCTGGCGCGTATTCGTCAGGTGACTGCGGCGTTCAACGAAGAGGGGCTGCGGGTTGTGGCGGTGGCTGCTCGCTCGATGGCGCCGGGTCGAGACACGTACAGTCTGGCGGATGAACAAGAGCTGACATTGATCGGTTATGTGGCATTCCTCGATCCACCCAAAGAAAGCACCGCTCCGGCGCTCAAGGCGTTGGCCGCCCATGGCGTAGCAGTAAAAGTATTGACCGGCGATAACGAGCTGGTGACCGCGAAAATCTGCCGTGAGGTGGGCCTCGAGCAACAAGGGCTGCTGCTCGGAGGGGATGTCGAGGGCATGAGCGATGCTGAATTGGCCGTCGCGGTGGAGACCACCAATGTCTTCGCCAAGCTCACGCCTGCGCACAAGGAACGCATTGTGCGCATGCTCAAAGCCAACGGGCACGTGGTCGGTTTTATGGGCGACGGCATCAATGACGCCCCGGCGTTGCGCACGGCTGATATCGGTATTTCAGTCGACAGCGCGGTGGACATCGCCAAGGAAGCGGCGGATATCATCCTCCTGGAAAAAAGCCTGATGGTCCTGGAGGAGGGCGTACTGGAAGGCCGTCGGACCTTCGCCAACATGCTCAAGTACATCAAAATGACCGCCAGCTCCAACTTCGGTAACGTGTTCTCGGTGCTGGTGGCCAGCGCGTTTATCCCGTTCCTGCCGATGTTGCCCATGCATCTGCTGGTGCAAAACCTGCTGTACGACATTTCGCAGATTGCCATCCCCTTCGATAACGTCGATGAGGAAATGCTCAAACAGCCGCAGCGGTGGCAGCCTGCGGATGTCGGGCGCTTTATGCTGTTCTTCGGCCCGATCAGCTCGATCTTCGACATCACCACCTTTGCCTTGATGTGGTACGTGTTCGACGCCAACACCCCAGACCATCAAACCCTGTTCCAGTCGGGCTGGTTTGTCGTCGGGCTGCTGACCCAGACCTTGATCGTGCACATGATCCGCACGCCGAAGATCCCGTTCCTGCAAAGCCGCGCGGCCATGCCGCTGATGGTGATGACCTTCGTCATCATGGCTGTGGGGATCTTCCTGCCGATGGGACCGTTGGCGCATTACTTCAAACTGCAAGCGTTGCCGTCGCTGTACTTCGTCTTCCTGCCGGTGATTCTGCTGGCTTACATGGGCCTGACCCAAGCGGTGAAAGGCTTCTACATCCGACGCTTCGGCTGGCAGTGACAGGCCTCGTTGAAGGTCTTCGCAGACAAGTTGCAATGCTTTTGACAGGTAGGAGCTGACTTGTCTGCGATCGGCTGCGCAGCAGTCGCAAAATGGCTGGATTCTCTGGGCGGAATCCAGCCCGATTTTGCTGCGCAATAGTGCGCTACACAGGGTCCACTTTCTTTTTGACGAAGTGCCCGTGCATTTCCACGGTCAGGGTCTCGACTCGCTCGGTCAGGGCTTTGGTCATTTCGGTCAGGCGGGTGTTCTGCTCAAGCAGTTGGAGCATTTGCGCAGAGCTCTGTGCGGCCATTGCCATGCGTTGCTCATTGGCTAACGCCAGTGCTTCCCGGTGCTGCGCATCGGCATCGGCGTGGGCTTTGTCCCGTGCGGCCTGACGGGTCTGGGCGAGCAGGATCAAGGGGGCGGCGTAGGCCGCTTGCAGGCTGAATGCCAGGTTGAGCAGGATGAACGGATAGACGTCGAATTGGGTGAAGCCACTCAGGTTGACCCCGATCCACAACACAACGATCAACGTTTGCCCGCCAAGAAACATTGGCGTGCCGAAGAAGCGTGCGAATGCTTCAGCCTTGAGGGCAAAGCTGTCGTTGCCGAAGGTTGTCGACAGGTGCGCATGCTGCTTGTGGAAGCGCAGATGATCGACCTGCGCTTTCTTCGGCGCAATCGGTGCGACGGGATCGGAAACGGGGGCGTCGGGCGTGGCGGCAGTCATGAAAAATTCCTGATGCTCAAGTAAACGGACGGGCAATAACGCCCTTGCCGCCACTATAGCCGCACGCCAGTCGCCTCGATATGTCCGGCGAGCCGATACCGCCGGTCGGCCTTAATCAGGGTGCAGGGGCTTGGACACCTGCATGATGTGCGCATAGTCGTACACATATTGCCGACCCGCATGGCTGGTCAGTCGCAGCTCCTCGATCAGTAGGCGCTCTTTCTTACTCAGATATAACAACCCAGGATGGTCATCGGACTTGAGGCGATCACGTTCATGGGCGTCAGGGAAAGTGATGACGTTCGTCATGAAAAATCTCCTTGCGTATTGAGTCCTTGTTCCCGGATGTCTGTCCAGGCCACTGGTGATGTAGCGACAGTGCACCTTACCCAGAAAAAGTTGGGGGGATCAACCCTGCAAACGGATAGGTCTCACATCACTTGAGTGACTTCGAACGATTGGCGCGCGCCGTTGATGGTGATTTCTACAACATCCCCCTCCGCTTTGCCGAGCAGGTTTTGCCCCAGCGGTGCGCGGGTCGTGATGACGGTGATCAATACGTCGCCCAGGTAGATCTTCAAGCCGGCGGCATCGGGCCCGAGGAACAATTGCTGCTGGCTGCCGTTGCCGGCCTCCAGGCTGAGCAGGTCGCCGATTTGAATCCCGCGTTGCTCGTCGAAAGGTCGCAGGCTCAGGTTCTGGAACAGCACCAGTGATTGACGGATTTCCTCGACGCGCCGTGCTTGACCCGCTGCCAGGTACGACGCCTCCAGGCCAAGGGTGTCGTACTTGTTCTCGGCGATATTTTCTTCGTGGGTCGCGGTTTCGTAGGCGGTCTGGGCTGCACGTTGCGCAACGTCCAGATCAATGACGAGTCTGGCGATGATCAGTTCGAGTACAGACTGCTTATTCAGGATTGATTGCATCAGGCCTAACCACAAAACTGACTGACATTGGCCCGGGTTTTTTCACTGGGCGCAGTTTGATCCTGCTGTAACCAGAATTGGCATTTCGGCGCGCTGAGGCGTTTTTCCTGAGCGGCCTGATTCTGTTCCTGGGCTTGCTGGGCCTGGCTGTCCTGCAGGTTTTGTTTGTACTTGTCGAACATCGGGTTTTCCGACGCCGGTTGCGCCGGAGGACGTGAGCTGAGGATAGAAGCCTTGAACTGGCTGACAACGCTGTTCAATGCGCTGACCTGGCTGGCGAGCGTCGTGGTGTAAGCCAGTCCCACCGTCACCGCGATAGCAATGAAACCGAGCCAGACGCCCACGGCAATGCAAATAATCAATTTCAGGGGGTGAGAGAGCATTGAAAATTCCTGGTGTGACCATCGATGCCAACGATTGTCGCACGACAGACGGCCGAAGCTGGAGCTTGCAGGCCGTTATGACAGACAATCAGCAGCTTTAGCGTTTCTTCTTTAGGGAACCAGGCATGAAAGTCTCCTGGGATATTTTTTGCAACGTTGTCGATAACTACGGCGATATCGGGGTTACGTGGCGTCTGGCCCGGCAATTGGCGGCAGAGTACCCCTTCGCGGTACGTTTGTGGGTGGATGATTTGCAGCCCTTTGTGCGGTTGTGTCCGGGGGCTCAGGTGGATGCCGCGCAGCAGTGGCAGGAGGGGGTCAGCGTCTGCCATTGGACCAAAGACTGGCAGCCGACCGAACCGGCGGACGTGGTGATCGAGTCGTTTGCCTGCCGTTTGCCACAGGCTTATCGGGACGCCATGCCTCAGCGCATGCGCCCGCCGCTGTGGCTGAATCTGGACTACCTCAGCGCCGAGGAGTGGGTGTCCGGTTGCCATGCGTTGCCATCACCGCAATCCAACGGCTTGCGCAAGATTTTCTTCTTTCCCGGGTTTCGTCAGGCGACCGGGGGCTTGTTACGCGAAGCCGGCTTGCTCGATCAGCGCCACGCTTTCCAGCAGGACCAAGCCCTGCAGCGAAACTTTTTACGAGGCTTGGGCGTGGTTCCGGACGAAGGCGCGCGCCTGATGTCGCTGTTCGCCTATGAAAACGCCGGGCTCGCCAGTTGGCTGGATGCATTGGCCGCCGATAGCCGACCGACCCACTTGTTGGTGCCGGAAGGGCGAATTATGGGCGACCTGCAGCGTTGGCTGGGCGTCGAGGATTTGCGGCCGGGAGCCTTGGAAGTCCGTGATTCGCTGACGGTCCACGTGCTGCCATTCGTCCGACAGGAGGACTATGACCGCCTCCTGTGGTGCTGCGATTTCAACGCCGTGCGCGGGGAAGACTCGTTTGTTCGTGCGCAATGGGCCGGTCGACCGTTCCTCTGGCACATCTATGAACAAGATGACGATGCACACTGGGTCAAGCTCGACGCGTTCCTCGATCTCTATCTCCAGGGCCTCTCGCCTGCGGCTGCCCAGGCACTGAGGGATGTTTGGCGAGCCTGGAATGCCGGACAGGACATGGGTCAAAGCTGGTCTGATGTGCTGCAACACTGGTCGGAAGTCACCCTGCACGCCGAATATTGGTGTCAGGAACAGGCTTCGCAGGTAGATCTTGCAGCGGCTCTAGTACAGTTTTACCGAAATTGGATATGATGCGCGGCCTAGATATTTGTAAATCCATCCAAATTCGGATATTCGTAATGAAAACTGGTAAAGAACTGAAACCCGGCACCGTGATTCGGCTCGAGAATGACCCTTGGTTGGTTCAGAAAGCTGAATTCACCAAGTCCGGTCGCAACAGCGCGATCATGAAAACCAAGTTGAAGAACCTGTTGACCGGTTACAAGACCGAGATCGTTTACAGCGCCGACGACAAACTGGACGACGTGATCCTTGATCGCAAGGCCGCCACGCTGTCTTTCATCAGCGGCGATACCTACACGTTCATGGACACCACCGACTACACCATGTACGAGCTGAACGCTGAAGACCTGGAAGCCGTTCTGCCGTTCATCGAAGAAGGCATGACTGACGTTTGCGAAGCGATCTTCTTCGAAGACCGTCTGGTTTCCGTTGAGCTGCCGACCACCATCGTTCGTGAAGTTGACTATACCGAAGGCTCCGCACGTGGCGACACGTCGGGCAAGGTGATGAAGCCAGCCAAATTGAAAAACGGTACCGAGCTGAGCGTTGCTGACTTCGTCAACATCGGCGACAGGATCGAGATCGACACACGTGATGGCGGTTCTTACAAAGGCCGCGCTAAATAAGCGTTGTCTTGTTCCGCAACACACGAAAGCCCGACCATCGAGTCGGGCTTTTTTGCATGCGTTGATCGGTGAAGTCTGGTCTTCGCAGACAAGTCAGCGCCTGCAGATTTATCAAAGGTTGTCGTGCAAATTCCCGCGCAGGGCGAGCAGTTCGCGTTGCAGGTTTTTCAGTGTGTCTAGTGTTGTGCCTGTGGCGGCGAAGATGCAGGAGGGCACGCTTTTGGCTTTTTCGCGCAGCGTACGGCCTTGTTCGGTGAGGTGCAGGTGGACAACACGCTCGTCTTCCTTGCTCCGGGTGCGGCTCAGCAGGCCTTCGCCTTCAAGGCGTTTGAGCAAGGGGGTCAGGGACCCCGGGTCGGTCAGCAGTCGCGTGCTGACTTCACCCACCGTCATGCCGTCGTGTTCCCAGAGCACCATCATCGCCAGGTACTGTGGATAAGTCAGGCCCAGCGCTTGCAGCAAAGGTTTGTAGACCTTGGTCATCATCAGCGATGTCGAGTACAGGGTGAAGCACAGCTGACTGTCGAGCAGCAGATGGTTGCCATTGTCTGCGTTGGGGGTGGAGCTGTCGTCAGCGCTCATGTGAGAGTCCTGTGTGCGGTAATGCGCTCTAATTTAGTGCCGCGATCTTTAATGCACCAGATAAATTCTACGGCTCAGCGTCAGTCGCCGTCGCATTCATGAAAGGCGAAGCCTCTGTGCATGGAATGTGAAGGCGCTGCGGCTGCCTTTGCGTTTCCCTACGTCATCGGACTGCGTAGCATGCGCCCATGGATTGACTGGGGACGCGGTGTGATTGAAATCGGGATGTATGTTTTGTTGGGCACCGTCATGGGGACGTTGGGTGGGTTGTTTGGCATCGGCGGCGGTCTGGTCGCGATTCCTGCGCTGGGGGTGTTGTTTGGTCTGAATCAGCAAATGGCACAAGGCACGGCGTTGCTCATGGTCTTGCCTAACGTGTTATTGGCATTGTTGCGTTATCACCAGCGCAACCGGATTTCCCTGCGCAATGCCCTGATGCTGATCATTCCCGGTTTTTGCTTCGCCTGGCTGACGTCGTTGTGGGCGGTGCGCCTGGATGCGCACACTATGCGTTTGGGCTTCGTCGCGTTCTTGATTGTGCTGACGCTGTTTAACCTGATTCAAATGTATTGGCACAAGGGCCAGGCCAGCAGCGAATTGCGTCATGTTAAATGGCTATGGCTGCTGGGTGTCGGCTCGGGGATGACAGGCGGCCTGTTCGGCGTCGGTAGCGGGGTGGTGGCGACCCCGATTCTGACCGGCGTGTTCGGCGCGACACAGGTGGCGGCTCAAGGGTTGGCGCTGGCGTTGGCAGCGCCCAGTACCGCCATTACGTTGGTCACTTACGCGGTGCATGACCACGTCAACTGGCAGATGGGCATTCCCTTGGCAGTGGGTGGCCTGCTGAGCATCAGTTGGGGCGTGAGGCTCGCCCATTCGCTGCCGGAAAAACGCCTGCGTTCGTTGTTCTGCGGCTTTCTGGTGATCTGCGCCGTGGTGCTCGCGTTTAAAGTTTGAAGCCGTCAGCGATGTGTTCGGCCAGGCATTCGGTGACCGGCGAGGTGTTTTTCGGATTGCGCAGCAGCACGATGCTGGCGGACGGCAACTGCGGCATTCCTTCGGCCTCGCCGATGATGCGCAGGTCCGGGGTGAGCAAGCTCTCGAGTTGCGCAGTCACCGCCAGGCCTGCGGTGACCACGGCACTGATCGCCGACAGGCTGGCGCTGGTGTAAGCGATACGGTACTCGCGCTGCATCGCGTCCAGCGCATTGCAGGCCCATATCCGGCAAAAACAGTCGGTATTGAACATCGCCAGCGGCAGCGGCGTTTGCTCGTGAGGGCAAAAACCTCGCGCCTCCATCCAGACGAAGCGCTCCTGACGCAAAATCTGGCCAATTTCGGTGCCCGGTTCTCGGGTGACGATGCTCAAGTCCAAGTCCTGGCGCTGTAGCAGTTGCTTGGAGGGTTCACAGTGAACTTCCACCTGCACCAGTGGATAGGCCTGAGCGAAGCGCGACAGAATCCCCGGTAGAAACCGCATCACGTAATCGTCCGGTGAACCGATTTTCACCACGCCGACCATGTGCGGTTCGCGCAAGGTGTTGAACACTTCGCTGTGCAGTTTGAGGATGCGTCGGGCATAACCGAGCAGCACCTGACCCTCGACGGTGAGGCTGACGGTGCGACCGTCCTTTTGAAAGAGCGAGCGCTGAAGAATGTCTTCTTCCAGGCGTTTCATCTGCATGCTGACCGCCGATTGCGTGCGGTTGACCACCTCTCCGGCACGGGTGAACCCACCCTCATCGGCAATCGCGACAAAGGTGCGCAACAGCTCGCTGTCGATGCTCGGGTAGGTGGCCATTCATCAATCTCCCAGATGCAGCGCATAAGAAACATTCGTTGGATTGATCTTAGCGCTGACGCGAGACTTAAGTCATCCCCACTTGGAGGGCAAGATGATGAAAGGTCAAAAAGGTTATGTGTGGGTGCGGGGCAGCGTGAATCGCAGTTCATCGGGTACACGCCTGATCAGCATGATCAAGCGTCAGTTGTTGCGCTGGTATGAACTGCATCGTCAACGTCAGCAGCTGACGAGCCTGAGCGATGCTGCTTTGAAGGACTTGGGTTTGAGTCGTGCCGATATCCAGCAGGAGGCAGAGCTGCCGTTCTGGAATGACCCAATGAAACGCTGACAGCACGGCGGTCGATCAGGTAGCGTTGTGGACTGAACAGGAGGTTCTGTATGTCCGCAGGTCTATCGCTCACAGGCACGGCGCATGGCGCTGGCCGCCCAGGGATTCAACGGGCGCCAGCCGCCAGCGTCGATCCCAGCCTTGGGCAGCGCCTACATTAGAAACGGATCAATCAGCGCCGAACCTGCTTCAATGTCTCGGCAATCAAAAACGCCAATTCCAGCGACTGGTCGGCGTTCATCCGTGGGTCGCAGTGGGTGTGGTAGCGATCCGACAGGCTGTCTTCGGTGATTGGGCGTGCGCCGCCGATGCATTCGGTGACGTTCTGCCCGGTCATCTCGATATGGATGCCCCCAGCGTAAGTACCTTCGGCCTGATGCACCTGAAAGAACTGTTTGACCTCGGTGAGAATCTGCGCGAAGTCACGGGTCTTGTAGCCGCTGCTGGCCTTGATCGTATTGCCGTGCATCGGGTCGGAACTCCACAGCACCTTGCGACCTTCGCGTTCGACCGCCCGAATCAGTTGCGGCAGGTGATCGCCAACCTTATTCGCACCCATGCGGGCGATCAGGTTCAGGCGACCTGGATCATTGTCCGGGTTGAGCGTGTCGATCAGGCGGATCAGGTCTTCCGGGTCCATGCTCGGGCCGACTTTGACCCCAATAGGGTTTTTGACCCCACGCAGGAACTCGACATGCGCACCGTCCAGTTGCCGCGTGCGGTCGCCGATCCACAGCATGTGTGCCGAGCAGTCGTAGTAATCATTGGTCAGGCTGTCGCGGCGCACGAACGCTTCTTCGTAATTCAGCAGCAAGGCTTCGTGGGCGGTGAAAAAGCTGGTTTCACGCAATTGCGGCGAGGTGTCCATGCCGCACGCACGCATGAAGGCCAGGGTTTCGTCGATGCGGCCGGCCAGCTGGCTGTACTTTTCGGCCAGCGCTGAATTAGCGATGAAGTCGAGGTTCCACTGGTGCACCTGATGCAGGTCGGCAAAACCGCCCTGAGCGAATGCGCGCAGGAGGTTCAAGGTGGCGGTGGACTGGTGATAAGCCTGCAAAAGACGGTCTGGGTCGGGCACGCGGCTTTTTTCATCGAAGCTGATGCCGTTGACGATATCGCCCCGGTAGGCCGGGAGCGTCACGCCGCCAATGGTTTCGTCGTTGGAGGAACGAGGCTTGGCGAATTGGCCGGCCATACGTCCGACTTTGACCACCGGGCAGCCGGCAGCGAAGGTCATGACGATGGCCATTTGCAGCAACACTTTGAAGGTGTCGCGAATCTTCGCTGCAGAGAACTCGACAAAGCTTTCTGCGCAGTCGCCACCTTGCAGCAGGAACGCACGACCCTGGGTCACCTCGGAAAACTGACGCCGCAACTCTCGGGCTTCCCCGGCGAACACCAGCGGCGGATAACCGGCCAGGCTCTGCTCGACACGCAACACGTGCGCGGCGTCGGGGTATTGAGGTTGCTGCTGAACAGGCATTGCCCGCCAGCTGTCGGGGCTCCAGGGTTGGCTCATGGTGAACTCTAAGTCAGTACGGTCGGACGGCCATGTTAGCAGTTCAGTGCCTGGGTGCCAGCGGAGGGGCCGTAGGATCAATCAATAATTAACGTGACCTCTCGGGCCTTGTTCGCGGACAATCCGCGCTTTCGTACAGCAAGCCCGGTCTCGATTCTGCCCGGAGGGCGTAGGAGCGACCGGGACGCGCAGTCTTGTCTGCGAAAAGGTCGGAACGACCTTCCGACGGCAGTGAATTCACTATTTTTGCTAGCGCTTCGGTCGGACGCGACCCCGGCTAGATCGCAGACAAGACTACGTCTCGGTCGCTCCTACAGGGGGCAGCGTTTTGCTGGGAATTTGATGGCACTTATTCTTTATTTTTCAATTGGTTACTTGTTTTTTGATAGGAGCGGCAATGACTGAGGAGAGGGTGGAGCGTGTACTGGCTGAAGTACACGATGATTTCGGCATGATTCGCGTGCTGGAAGTGGACGAGTATCGCTTCCTTGAATTCGGCGACGCCATCGAGCAAAGCTGCACGTTCACCGCCGACCCTAGCTGGCTGGAGTACGACTACACCCGCGCCATGCTGATTGGCGCGTTGTGCCACGAAGCGCCGGAAACCGCGCTGTTTCTGGGCCTTGGCGCGGGGACATTGACCCAGGCTTGCCTCAAGTTTTTGCCGCTCGAAGACGTCGAAGCCATCGAGTTGCGCCCTGACGTACCGCGGCTGGCCATCGAGTTTCTCGGTCTGGATGATGACCCGCGCCTGTACATACGCATTGGCGATGCCCTTGAATTGCTCGGCACTGCCGAAACCGCCGACCTGATCTTCGTGGATCTGTACACCGATCTGGGCCCGGGTGTCGGCCATCTGGCCTGGCAATTTCTGGAAAACTGTCAGAAGCACCTCAATCCGGGTGGCTGGCTGGTGATCAATCAATGGGCGACCGATGACGGTAAACCCTTGGGCGCTGCGCTGTTGCGCGGTCTTTATCACCGCCACTATTGGGAACTGCCGGTGAAGGAGGGCAACGTGATTCTGATGGTGCCGGCGAATCTGGAGCAGACGCTGGACTTGCAGCATCTGACCGAACGCGCCGAAGCCCTCGCGCCGCGCCTCGGTTATTCGCTGCTGCCGTTGATCAAAGCCATCCGCCCGGCGACGTGATTGTCCGGGGCTGCTAGTTGCCTTTGAAGTCGCCGGGCCTGCGTTCCAGCATCGCCCGTACGCCTTCTTTGGCGTCTTCGCTGTCCATCACGCTACGAATGAGCTCTGGCAAGCTTTTCGCCGCTGCGGTTTCCCCCTCCAGCAATGCCTGACGGGCCGAAGCCAGGGTAATCCTGACCCCTAGCGGTGCTTGCTCGGCGATGCGTCCGGCCAGTTTGATCGCGCGAGGTAGCAAATCCTCGCTGGCCATCACTTCCTGGACCAGGCCCATTCGATAAGCCTCATGTGCGTCGAACTCATCGCCAGTCAGCAACCAGCGCATGGCATTGCCCCAGCCCGCCCGTTGATGCAGGCGCAAGGTGGCGCCACCAAACGCAAAGATCCCGCGCTGCACTTCCATTTGCGCAAAGCGGGTGTTGCTGGCGCACAGGTTGATGTCCGAGGCGAGCATCAGCTCAATGCCGATGGTCAGGCAGTAACCCTGAGCGGCGACGATCACCGGCTTGCTGACCCTGGGGCCGATGAACACGCCCCACGGATCGCAGCCGCCCTCGGGCACTTCCCAGCCGCTGGCCAGGGTCGGTCCCGCCGCAGCCAGATCAAGGCCTGCCGTGAAATGATCGCCGTGGGCAAACACCACGGCCACTCGCGCCGCATCGTTGCGTTCGAACTCCCCGTAGGCGAGGCTCAGGTCATTGAGCAGGTCAAGATCAAAGGCGTTGCGTTTGGCGACGCGATCCAGGCCGATCAACATGATATGACCCCGCTGTTCGCGACTGACTCGGCCGGTGGAGGAGGAGGGCATAGGCATAATCCTTGTGCGCTGAGTGGCATTGGACGTGCGGTGAACACCTGGATCAGTGAACCGTTTAAGCAGCGTGGCCCCGCGATACCGGGCCTTTGCAAAATAGACACTGCAATGGATTTGCGCAAAGCCTGCGACGGACGAACGCGCAGCTATTATTTTGTTAAAAAACCCTCACTTTCGTGCGTAATTCCGGTATAGTGCGCGCCGGCCTTTAACAGGGCCCTCGTACAGGTATTGCAATTTCCCGAAGCCAGCTTCGGCTGCTTGTTCGCTCTGCGGACTATCCTTGACGATCCATTCATTCAAACGTTTTCGCAAATCCCCGCCGACAAAGCAGCCAGGGCGACTCTAGGGTCTTACACGGCACGCGCAGCTTTGGAACATGGGTCTTTGCGGATGCACTAGAGGCAGACCCATGACCCAGGAAATCGGCGGCTTCGCCGCTTTTGAACTACACCCTAATATTCTTGCAGCCGTTATCGCGACTGGCTACGAAGAGCCTTCGGCTATTCAGCAGCAATCTATCCCGATCATCATGGCCGGTCACGACATGATTGGTCAGGCGCAAACCGGTACGGGTAAAACCGCCGCGTTCGCCCTGCCGATCCTGCATCGCATCGACCCGGCCAAACGCGAACCACAAGCGCTGATTCTTGCGCCGACTCGCGAACTGGCCCTGCAAGTCGCCACCGCTTTCGAAACCTACGCCAAGCAAATGCCGGGCGTAACGGTTGTGGCTGTCTACGGCGGTGCGCCGATGGGCCCGCAATTGAAAGCTATCCGTAATGGCGCGCAGATCGTTGTCGCCACGCCGGGTCGTCTGTGCGATCACCTTCGCCGTGACGAAAAAGTCCTCTCTACCGTGAACCACCTGGTTCTCGACGAAGCGGACGAAATGTTGAAGCTGGGTTTCATGGACGACCTCGAAGTTATCTTCAAGGCCTTGCCAGCAACCCGCCAGACCGTTCTGTTCTCGGCCACCTTGCCTCAATCGATCCGTGCCATCGCTGAGCGCCATCTGCGCGATCCGAAGCACGTCAAGATTCAGACCAAGACCCAGACCGTTACCGCGATCGAACAGGCTCACCTGTTGGTTCACGCTGACCAGAAGACCTCGGCTGTTCTGAGCCTGCTGGAAGTGGAAGACTTCGACGCACTGATCATGTTCGTGCGGACCAAGCAAGCGACTCTGGATCTGGCCAGCGCCCTGGAAGCCAAAGGCTACAAAGCCGCTGCGCTGAACGGTGACATTGCTCAGAACCAACGTGAACGCGTCATCGAATCGCTCAAGGATGGCCGTCTGGACATCGTGGTCGCGACCGACGTTGCTGCCCGTGGTCTTGACGTTCCGCGTATCACCCACGTATTCAACGTGGACATGCCTTACGATCCAGAGTCCTACGTTCACCGTATCGGCCGTACTGGCCGTGCCGGTCGCGAAGGTCGTGCATTGCTGCTGGTGACTCCACGTGAGCGCCGCATGCTGCAAGTGATCGAGCGTGTTACAGGTCAGAAAGTTGCTGAAGTCCGCCTGCCGGATGCTCAAGCAGTTCTCGATGCTCGCATCAAGAAATTGACTAACAGCCTGGCTCCACTGGTTGCTGATGCTGAATCGACCCACGGTGATCTGCTTGATCGCCTGACCGCCGATATCGGTTGCAGCCCACGTGCCCTGGCCGCCGCTCTGTTGCGCAAAGCTACCAACGGTCAAGCATTGACCCTGGCAGCCATCGAACGTGATCGCCCACTGGTTCCGACCAGCGCGCCACGTGAGCGTAGCGATCGTTCATCTTCGGGTGATCGTCCTGAGCGCAGCGGTGCTGATCGTGAGCGTCGTGCTCCGGTTCCATTGGCTGAAGGCCGTGCTCGTTGCCGTACCGCGCTGGGTGCGCGTGATGGTATCGCTGCTAAAAACCTGTTGGGTGCAATCCTCAACGAAGGCGGCCTGGCCCGCGAAGCAATCGGCCGCATCCAGGTGCGTGATAGCTTCAGTCTGGTAGAACTGCCGGAAGATGGCCTTGAGCGTCTGCTGACCAAGTTGAAAGACACCCGCGTTGCTGGCAAGCAGTTGAAGCTGCGTCGCTATCGCGAAGATTGATCTGCTCTTGAGCTGATCGTCTGAACAAAAAAATCCCCGACTGGTTCGGGGATTTTTTTGTTTGTGGATTGATGAATTCGGCGTGTATATCCAGCATTTGCGGGTACTGGGGTTACGGTTCCGGCCTTACGGAGGGTCACTTTTTACAGGCGCCGGAATGCCGGACCACAAAAAAGTAACCAAAAACGCTTGCCCCTCCATACGGGGCTTCGCTGTGGCTCAGCCTGCACAGGTTCTATCTCAACCAAACCGATAAATGTCCATCCCCAGCGCGCCCATGGTGAAGCCTTGGTGCGCAATGCTGAATTCGCCTCCGGCACCGCGGGCAAAGAAAAGTGGCAGCAGGTGTTCATCGCTGGGGTGGCTACGAACGGCGTGGGGCGCCAGGCGGCGATAGTCGTGCAGAGCGGTTTCGTCGTTGTTCTTCAGCTTGTCGATGATCCAGTCGCGAAACTCTTTGGCCCAGGGCTCGACGCTTTCCGGTCCTGCGTGCCAGTCCAGTTCACGCAGGTTATGGGTGATGCTGCCAGAACCGATCACCAGCACACCTAGCTCACGCAGGTTGGCGAGTGCACGTCCTACCTGGGTTTGCAGGGCAGGCCCTTGGCGGGTGGGTAGCGAAACCTGCACCACTGGAATATCGGCCTGTGGGTACATCAACGACAATGGCACCCAGACGCCATGATCAAGCGGTCGCTGATTGTCGATTTTCGCCGCCAGGCCGCCAGCGGTGAGGAGTTCGACCACCTGTGTTGACAGTTCGGGTAAGCCGGGTGCCGGGTACTGCACGGCAAACAAGGCCGGCGGGAAGCCCCCAAAGTCATGCCAGGTTTCCGGATGCGGGTTGGCGTTGACCAGCAGCTCCTGGCTTTCCCAGTGGGCTGATACGATCACAATGGCTCGCGGCCTGGGCAGCTCGGCGGCCAGGCGAGCAAGTGCAGGGCCGCTTTCGCCGGGTTCGAGTGCAAGCATCGGCGAGCCATGAGAGATAAATAAGCTGGGGAACATAGCGAGAGTCCTGAGCGTTAAGATGGGGTTATCTTCAGGCAGAACATTGATCTAAATCTAATATAAGTTTTCGCGTCTTTTTATCGAATTATCAGGAGTATTTATGCAGCCGGACTTTTGGCACAAGCGCTGGGCACTCAATCAGATCGGTTTTCATCTTGGCGAGGTTAATCCTTATTTACAACGCTTCTGGCCTGACCTTGAACTCAAAAAGCATGCTCGGGTGCTGGTGCCGCTGTGCGGTAAAAGCCTGGATCTGGCCTGGTTGGCCGGCCAGGGATTTCACGTGCTGGGTGTCGAGTTGTCGGAAAAGGCCGTGGAGGACTTCTTTAGCGAACAGCACCTGGATGCGCAGATCAGTCAGCGCGGGCCGTTCAAGGTCTACAGCGTTGAGTCGATTGAGCTGTGGTGCGGCGATTTTTTCGCGCTCACGGCGGACGACGTCGGCGAGTGTGTCGGGCTTTATGACCGTGCGGCCTTGATCGCGCTGCCACCTGAGATGCGCCAACGCTATACGCGACACCTCGCGCAGATTTTGCCTCGCGGGTGCCAAGGGTTATTGATCACCCTGGATTACGATCAGACTCAAATCGACGGACCACCGTTTTCAGTGCCTGATGCTGAAGTACAGCAGTTGCTGGCAGCCGACTGGCAGCTGGATACCCTTGATGAGTGCGATGTGCTGGGCAAGAGCTGGAGATTTTTGCAGGGTGGCGTTACGCGGCTTGAGGAGCGGGCCTATCGCCTACTGCGTCGCACTGCCCTGTAGGTGGCGAACAAACGCATCGGAGTCGTCGATTGAGCGCTGCATGTCTTTGAGCAGTTGGTCGACATTGCCTTGCAGGTTGCTGTGCTCACCCTTGAGCGCGCCAATCGCTTGGGCGTTGAGGTTGTGCTTGAGGAACAGGACGTGATCGCGTAATACGCTCAGTACCGGCTCGATGCGGCTTTCAGCTGTTTTCATTTTCTGTAGCAACTCTCGGTATTCGGTCTGGGTGCGAGCCAGCTCCTTGGCGCTGGCGGCGCGCAGGTCTTTGTTGCTGTATTGATCGAGTTCGTCATTCCATTCGTCGAACAACACATCGGCCACGGTTTCGATGGCGCCGATGCGGTGGTGTACGGCGGCGGCGCTTTTTTCGCTGGCTTGGTAATCATCATTCAGCGCGTTGTAGCGTTTCTCCAGGTCGCCACCATTAAGTTGCACCACACTGCGATAGTTCTGCAACGCGCTGCTGAAATGCTGCTTGGCATCTTGTTGTGCGTCGCGTGCGTCATTAACCCGGCTGACCAGCATTTGCCGTTTTGGGATGCCTGCTTTTTCCATGGCGGCGAAGTACGCGCTTTGGCAGCCGCTCAGGGCGAACACGGTGATGCAGGCGAGGGCGAGGGCGAGCGAGCGCATGACGGTTTATTCTCTGATCCGGATAAAACAAAAAGGGCGACTCGCGTCGCCCTCTCGTAACACTGCCTGAAGCTTATCAGCCGCGACGACGGAGCGCCTCAATGCGGTCTTCCAGTGCCGGGTGGCTCATGAACAGACCCGCCAGACCGTGCTTGAGAACGCCGCCGTTGATGCCGAATGCTGCCAGGCTGTCCGGCATTTGCACCGGCACGCCTTGTTCCGAGCGCAGGCGCTGCAGGGCGCCGATCATGGCGCTGGTGCCTGCCAGGCGTGCACCGGCTTCGTCCGCCCGGTATTCGCGTTTGCGCGAGAACCACATGACGATGGTGCTAGCCAAAAAGCCCAATACCAGTTCGGCAAAGATGGTCGCGATGTAATAGGCCATGCCCTGACCCTGTTCGTTCTTGAAGATCACCTTGTCGACGAAGTTGCCGATGATCCGCGCGAAAAACATGACGAAGGTGTTCACCACGCCTTGTACCAGCGCCAGGGTCACCATGTCGCCGTTGGCAACGTGGCCGATTTCGTGCGCGAGGACTGCTTTTACTTCGTCGGGCGAAAAGCGCTCCAGCAAACCCTGGCTGACGGCGACCAGTGCGTCGTTCTTGTTCCAGCCCGTGGCGAAGGCGTTAGCTTCATAGGCCGGGAAGATGCCGACTTCAGGCATCTTGATCCCCGCTTCGCGTGCCAACTGTTCAACAGTTTGCAACAGCCATTGCTCATGACGAGTGCGTGGCTGGGAAATGATCTGGGTGCTGGTGCTCATCTTCGCCATCCACTTGGAGATGAACAGCGAGAACAGCGAGCCGGCGAAACCGAATACCGCGCAGAAAACCAGCAGCTGAGAGAGGTTCAGATCAACCCCATTGGCCGCCATGAACCCGTTGAAGCCAAAAAGGCTCAGCGTGATGCTGGCAATCAGCACGACCGCCAGGTTAGTGGCCAAGAACAGCAAAATGCGCATCATGGTTGAAACGTTCTCCTCATGAAAGTATGTAACGTGATGCGGGGTATATAAGGGGATGCACGCGGCTATTCAACAGGGGGACTATTTCAAACTGTGTCATCTGTCTGTTCCCTTCGCCCATTCAGCATAGCCCACACCTGGGCGATCCAGGGCTCCGCTAGCGCGAAAAGCCCCGTAGGCTGGCGGCGTGGCCCGTTCAGACCACGCAAGGCAGTGCGTGACTCGTTAGCTTACTGGCGATAGGTCTTGAGGAAGTTGCCGATGCGCCCAATCGCCTGATCCAGGTCATCGACACGCGGCAAGGTCACTACGCGGAAATGGTCCGGCCATGGCCAGTTGAAGGCTGTGCCCTGAACCACCAGGAGCTTTTCCGACAGGAGCAGATCGAGAACGAACTTCTCGTCGTTGTGGATCGGGCAGACTTTCGGATCGATCCTCGGGAAGGCGTACAGCGCGCCCATCGGTTTGACGCAGCTGACACCGGGAATATCGTTGAGCAGTTCCCAGGTCCTGTTGCGCTGCTCCAGCAGGCGACCCTGTGGCAGCACCAGGTCGTTGATGCTCTGGTAGCCGCCCAGCGCGGTCTGGATCGCGTGCTGGCTCGGCACGTTGGCACACAGGCGCATGTTGGCCAGCATGTCGATGCCTTCGATGTAGCTATGGGCGTTGTGCTTGGGCCCGGAAATGGCAACCCAGCCTGAGCGGAAGCCCGCGACGCGGTACGACTTGGACAGACCGTTGAACGTCAGGCAGAGCAGGTCTGGCGCCAGTGAAGCGGTGCAGATGTGCACGGCGTCGTCGTAAAGGATCTTGTCGTAGATCTCGTCGGAAAACACCACCAGATTGTGCTGGCGCGCGAGTTCCAGCATGCCCATCAGCACTTCTTTGGGGTAGACCGCGCCGGTCGGGTTGTTCGGGTTGATGATCACCATGGCTTTGGTGTTCGGTGTGATCTTGGCCTTGATATCTTGCAGGTCAGGCCACCAATAAGTCTGTTCATCGCACAGGTAATGAACCGGACTGCCGCCTGCGAGGCACACGGCGGCGGTCCACAGTGGGTAGTCGGGTGCCGGGATCAGCACTTCATCGCCATTGTTGAGCAGGGCCTGCAGCGACATCACGATCAGTTCGGAGACACCATTGCCCAGGTAGATGTCTTCAATGCCGACACCCTCTACCTGCTTTTGCTGGTAGTACTGCATGACGGCCTTGCGTGCGCTGAACAGGCCTTTGGAGTCGCTGTAGCCCTGTGCGGTCGGCAGATTGCGGATGACGTCCTGGAGGATTTCGTCCGGCGCTTCGAAACCAAATGGCGCGGGATTGCCGATATTCAGCTTGAGGATGCGATGGCCTTCCTCTTCCAGGCGTTTGGCGTGCTTGAGCACTGGGCCGCGAATGTCATAACAGACGTTGGCGAGCTTGTTCGATTTGCTGACCTGCATGGCGATTGATCCCGAAAATGGACGATCCACTGTATTCACATAGCCTGGGTTGCCGAGCATAGCGCCATGAAAATGGATTTGTATGCGCGAAACACGGATGCCAGACTGACGTCTAACGAGGCGCAATGATACGTGCCGCCCGATCAGCGGAAAAGATACAGATCGGGCTTTTTAAGCTGTGGAGGTGTACCCGTGGAAAAGTTGGAAAAAACCCGTGAAGAATGGCAAGCGATGCTCGATCCAGAGCAGTACAACGTGTGTCGCCTGAAAGCGACCGAGCGGCCCTTTTCCGGGAAGTACAACAGCACCAAAACCGCAGGGGTCTATCACTGTGTGTGCTGCAATGAGGCATTGTTCGATTCTTCGACCAAGTTCGACTCGGGTTGCGGCTGGCCAAGTTTCTACGCGCCCCTGGAGGGCAGTGCGGTCGTCGAGATTCGCGACATGACCCACGGCATGATTCGCACCGAAGTGGTTTGCGCCAAATGTGATGCCCATTTGGGGCATGTGTTCCCTGATGGCCCGCCGCCGACTGGCCTGCGTTATTGCATCAACTCGGTGTGCCTGGACCTGGTTCCTCGGGAATAACGCACCGCCGGGCTATTTGCCTATGCTGTGATATTGATGAGGTGAATTAGATTGCGCGCAATTAAATTGCGCACTATGTTTCCCCCACACTCCAGCCTTTGAGGGCTTTGCCATGAGCGAAAATTTACTGTCCATTCCGTGCACGACCATCAAGGGCGAGCAAAAGACGTTGGCAGATTTTGCTGGCAAGGCCGTATTGGTGGTCAACACCGCGAGCAAATGCGGTTTCACCCCCCAATACAAAGGCCTGGAACAGCTTTGGCAGCGTTACAAGGACCGAGGTTTGGTGGTGCTGGGCTTCCCCTGCAATCAGTTCGGCCATCAGGAGCCGGGGAACGAAGGGGCTATTTCCGAGTTTTGTGAATTGAATTTCGGGGTCAGTTTTCCGCTGTTCAAGAAAGTCGATGTCAATGGCAGCGACGCTCACCCATTGTTCGTCCAGTTGAAAAAACAGGCGCCGGGCCTGCTGGGCTCGAAACGCATCAAGTGGAATTTCACCAAGTTTCTGATTGGCAAGGACGGCAAGCTGGTCAAACGCTTTGCACCCCTGACCAAGCCAGAGGATCTCTCCAGCGAAATCGAAGCATTGCTGTAGGGCGCAGGCAGGCCGGTGTCTACAGAGGGGCTCCGCCAGGGGCGACGGGCAGCCACTTGTCCAGCAGGCTGATCAGTTCTTCGCGGCGGAAGGGTTTGGCCAGGTAGTCACTCATGCCCGCCGCGCGACAGTGTTCGCGTTCTTCGGGCATGGCGTTGGCCGTCAGGGCAATGATCGGCAGCTGTTGCCAACGCCCGGACTGGCGAATCTGCCGACTGGCTTCGTAGCCATCCATCACCGGCATGTTGCAGTCCATCAGCACCAGATCGAAGGTCTGATGCTCAAGCCGTTCGAGCGCATCGGCACCATGCCCGCTGACAACCACCTCGCAGCCGAGTTTGCTGAGGATGCCCTTGGCCACCAGTTGATTGACCGGATTATCCTCGACCAGCAGGATTCGCGCTCTGCGCGCCGTTGCCTGATTCCCGAGCGACAGTTCGCGGTGGCCGGATTCGTCTGCGTGCAGCACCCGTCGCAAGGTCTGGTACAGCGCATTGCGTGCCAGCGGGCGGGCTTGTTGTTGCAGGGGTTCGAGGGCTATGACTTGGTCGCGGGGCATGAAGTTACCGTATGCCGTGATCAGCAGGATCGGTGCTTTGATCGCGGGACGCAGGCCGAACAGGCATTCCGGACAGTCGGTGATCAGCAGGTCGGGTTCAAGGCCATAAAGGCTGTCTCCGATACTATAGCGCCGGTATGCGATGCCCCAGCTGGGCAGCAGGCTGCTCAGCAACTCCGCCAAGCCGCTGCTTGCAGGACTGACGACAATCACTTGCCCTTTGATCGGTGCGAACACCTGTGCCGGGGCGTAGCTGGGCAGGGGTAGCTCGGCGCTGAACTGGCTGCCGAAACCGACTTGAGACTCAATGCTCAGATAGCCCTTCATGGCACCGCATAGATTGTGGGTCAGTGCCAGGCCAAGACCGGTGCCACCAAACTGCCGGGTGATACCCGCTGCAGCCTGCATGAACGGTTGGATGATTTTTGCCTGGGCGTCATGGGCGATGCCGATGCCGGTGTCGCGGACTTCGATCCGTACGCCGTCAGCGTGGGTGCTCAGGCGCACATCGACGCGGCCAAGGCGGGTGAATTTCAATGCGTTGGACAGCAGGTTGCTGACGATTTGTCGAACCCGGGTGGGGTCGCCGAGTACCAATGCCGGGAAGTGCGGATCAATCAGGCAGGTCAGCTCGACGCTGGGTGCTGCGTTTTGCGACAGCAGGTTGGCGGTGTCCTCGATTAAAGCACCCAGGTCGAAGGGGATATGCTCAAGCTCCAGCTGGCCGGCATCAAACTTCGACAGGTCGAGAATATCGTTGAGCAACTCCACCAGTACCTTGCCCGAGTCATGCGCAATGGACAGCTGTTGACGCTGTTCGGCGTTGAGGGGGCTGTCCAGAGACAGCGCGAGCATGCCCAGCAGGCCGTTGAGCGGAGTGCGGATTTCGTGGCTCATGTTGGCCAGGAAGGCTGAGCGCGCCTGGGCCATGTCCAAAGCGGTGCTGCGCGCTATCTGCAGTTCCTCGTTGGACTGGCTGAGCCGGGTATTACTGGCTTTGAGTTCGGTCGTCCGTGCTGAAACGATGTTTTCCAGCTCGCTCAGGTGGTCGGTGAGGCGGTTTTCTGCCGTCCGGCGTTGGGCGAGTTCGCTGGCTATTGTTTCAAGCTGCTCATTGGCGACTTGCACCAAAACGCCAATCTCGTCCTGCTCATGACACGGCGGGCACGGTAACCGGGTTTGCTCGGGGCTGTGCGGGTCGCTACGGCTCAGTGCGCGGATCACTCCCACCAGTGGCTTGGTCAGGGTGAAATAAAACATCGCTAATAAAATGCCGCTCAGCAGCAGGCTGCGGGCAAACCCGTTGATCAGGGTGATTTCGGCCCGTTGCAGGAAGTGGCTGCCAAACGCGAAGGTGTCGACATCCAGGTGCAAGGTGCCGATCGAGTCGTTGGGCATGTGGTTCAGGTGCAGGATATCTTCGAACTGGCGGCTTTCGCCAAAAAGAAAGTCGCTGATCATCCGGTAGCGACTCTCCGCCCGTGGGCGTTCGACGTCGGCAAGCACCACATTATTGTTGTCACTGAGCTTCGCGCCCATGATGGCGGGGGAGCGCAGCAAGCCCTGGGTCAGTTCCTGAGCAAGTTCGGCGTCAATGTTGTAAGCGATTCGCGAGGCGGGGTTGTGACTGATTTCCAGCAGGGAGCGAATTTCGCGATCGATGGAGGCGTCTTCGCTGGCATAATCGAGGGTGATTTGAATCAGGCTAAGCACGGTTCCCAGCGCGAAACCGACCAGCACTGTCAGGCGCGCTTGTTTGAACGACAGACGGTTGGTGAACGATATATCCATGGGGTAAAGCCATTCCTCGTGTTTCTTCGCCGGGAAATCATAGCCGATCAGGCCTTGCCTTTATTCAGTTTAATTAAGGAGACACCGTGGACTCTCGGTTAAATGCATTTCTCGAACGCGCCGATGCGGTGCTGGCCCGTCTGGAGCCGCTATTGCCGGCACCTCGTCGTCCCGTCGACTGGGCGCACTCCCTGGCCGCACGTTGGGTGCAGGAAGGTCGCAGTGGTTACTTGATGCCACTCCACGTCAGCCTGGACACGCGCTTGTCTGACCTGATCGGTGTCGATAAACAGCGCGATCAACTGGCGCGCAATACCCGGCAGTTCATTGATGGTCTGCCGGCCAACCATGCGTTGCTCTGGGGCTCGCGAGGGACCGGCAAGTCATCGCTGGTCCGTGCATTGTTGGCTGAAAATCATCAGTGCGGTTTGCGTCTGATCGAGATTGAGCGCGATCACCTGGGCGATCTGCCTCGTGTGGTGGAGCAATTGCAGAAATTGCCTCAGCGCTTCGTACTGTTTTGCGATGACCTGTCGTTCGAAGCGGGCGAGAGCGATTACCGCGTGCTCAAGAGCGTGCTGGACGGTTCGCTCGAACAGGCGCCGGACAACGTGCTGTTGTACGCCACGTCCAACCGTCGCCATCTGGTGCCGGAGAAGGAAAGCGATAACGAAAACTGGCAGCGGGTCGACGGCGAGCTGCACCCCAGCGAGGCGGTGGAAGACAAGATTGCCTTGTCTGACCGTTTTGGCCTGTGGCTATCGTTCTATCCCTTCACTCAGGAACACTTTCTGAGCGTGGTCGAACACTGGATTGGTCAATTGGCGTCAGCGTCGGGCCTTGAGTGGCAGCGCGATGAGGCACTGGATATCACGGCGGTCCGTTGGGCGACCGGGCGCGGTAATCGCAACGGTCGTTGTGCTTATCAATTTGCGCGTTATTGGGTAGGGCTAAAATTGTTGGAGCAACAAGCATGATCGATTTACAAAACACCGGCGCTGGCCTGAACGGCTACGGCTTGCTCGCCGCACAGTTGGAGTCGTTGCTGGCGGACGAGCGTGACTTCATTGCCAATGCCGCACAGTTTTCTGCTTTTTTGTTCAGTCAGCTTGATGACCTGAACTGGGCTGGCTTCTATTTGGCGCGCAACGAAGAGTTGGTGTTGGGACCTTTTCAGGGGCAAATCGCCTGCGTGCGAATCCCGTTCGGCCGTGGCGTTTGCGGCGCGGCGGCCGCGACCCGCAAGACTCAGCGGGTCGAAGATGTCCACGCGTTCGACGGGCATATCGCCTGCGACAGCGCATCGAACAGCGAGCTGGTGGTGCCATTGGTCAAGGGCGGGCGATTGATTGGTGTGCTGGATCTGGACAGCCCAAGTGTTGGGCGCTTCTCCGAGCAGGATCAGGCAGGCATGGAACAGTTGGTGGCCATCTTTCTCAGGCTGACCACGTGCGATTGATTGCCTGATGGTGTGGCGGTTGCAGAGTCGGTGAGTTTATCGGCAGACAGGCTTTGCGCCTGTCTGCCTTGTAGTCAGAGCCTCAGTCGTAGACCACTTTCTTTTTCCAGTCGCCGTCTGCTTCGACAGTCTTCAATCCGTCGGTCAATTCGTTTACTTCGCCTTCGGCAGGCGCGGTATTGGTCAATACCATTGAGTTCGCGCGGGCCAGCATGCTTTCCATGTACCGGAGTTGTTCCTGATAAACGGCTGGGTCAGGCTGTTTACGCAGGTACTGCACGCCGCGTTCGAACGCCAGTCGCGCCTGACCGGGCTGCTCGTGGGAGAACGCCTGTTGCCCCAGGTTATTGAAGAACTCGATGTGCAGCAGCACCAGAATATTGCGGATTTCCTTGATCCAGTACTTGGCTTCGTTGGTAGGCAAGAAGCCATCGTGTGCGGCGCGTGTCACCTGGCCGTGTATGGCTTCTAATAGAAAGCGCACGTCCTTGGCCTTGGCTTCGGTCAGGATCGGGCCGGGTGGGTTGCTGATCGGGATCGCGTCGCCCTGATTCACCAGTGTCGCGAGTTCATCTATACGTGCCTTGAGCGCGCTGTTGCCCTTGTTCAGAGCGAGCAGGCGCTGGTTCACGTTCAGTTCCAGACGCGTCAGTAGCAGCTTGAGAGCGGGCGTCATCAACTGGCCGGGAAAAGTTTCGGTGATCTCTCCGCAGCGGCGCAGACGATCATTCAGCTCGACCTTAAGGCGAGCCTTTTCCAGCTTCTTGTTTTCGGATACGTGGTTGAGGAAGCCGATGGCAATCAGAATGACGATGCCAGCGACTATCAGCAGGGTGATCATGAGTGGTGTCACCGTTGAAACCTCATTCGGGTAGTTTGTGTCGAGTGTAGTGGTTAAGCATTTTTGCCGATAGGTGTAACGGTCGTTCGTCAAACTAACGGCGTGGTAATTCAGGCGCCTGTGCGTGTGGGCCAAGATATCAATGCGCGGGGAAGTCGTTGATTTAGATATATTTATAGATGGGGGTTGACGACTTGCCCCAGCATCCATAGAATGCGCGCCACTTACAGCGTAAAGCACACAGCGAAACGCAGATAAGTAGTGAAGTTGTACGTGTGTCCCCTTCGTCTAGTGGCCTAGGACACCGCCCTTTCACGGCGGTAACAGGGGTTCGAGTCCCCTAGGGGACGCCATTGCGGGAATAGCTCAGTTGGTAGAGCACGACCTTGCCAAGGTCGGGGTCGCGAGTTCGAGTCTCGTTTCCCGCTCCATTTTTAAGCAGTCTTGCTTTCGGGCAGGGCTGGTGAAACCAGGGCACGGTCTTCGGATCATGTTTTGGACACTGGAACATACCTAGTATGTTTCGGGCAGCGTCCCCTTCGTCTAGTGGCCTAGGACACCGCCCTTTCACGGCGGTAACAGGGGTTCGAGTCCCCTAGGGGACGCCATTTGCGGGAATAGCTCAGTTGGTAGAGCACGACCTTGCCAAGGTCGGGGTCGCGAGTTCGAGTCTCGTTTCCCGCTCCATATACAAACAAAAACGCCGCTCATTGAGCGGCGTTTTTGTGTGTGCGTTTTTTGGTGTGCGTTTTTTGGTGTGGCCCCGGGAGCTGACGTGTAACTACGCGTCAGCTCATTGCGGGTGGGCGCTCAAAGGTGAAGGCCGATCAATCAGTGCCTGCTGTCTTGTAGCGAGAGCGCCATCAGTTGTTTTTCCTGATTCCAGTCGAACGGTTCTTCATTCTGCTCGGCTTCGTAGCGGCGTTCTTCGAGTGCCTGATACAGGTCGATCTCATCATCGGGCATGAAGTGCAGGCAGTCGCCAGCGAAGAACCACAACAGATCGCGGGGGACCAGGTGGGCAATTTGCGGGTAGCGCTGAATGACCTGGCAGAGCATTTCCTGGCCCAGGTATTGGCTTTCGATGGGGTCTTGCGGCAATAGCGCGACCAGTTCGTCGAAGCGCTCCATGAACAGCTCATGGCTTTCTTCGGGAACTTGTTCGGCCTCGCCAAGGGCGACCAGGATGCTGCGCAGGTGCGCGAGCAGGGCAAGTTGGTGGTCGAGCGTGGCGTCGGCCATGATGGAGTCCTCTAAAGCAAAAACGGGCGCACGAGTATAAAGCCCTGTGCGCCCGCTGTCTTACCTCTGGTCAACTAGCGAGTCTTGCCCTCGGCCAGCGTCAGTTCCTCTTTATCGAAATCATCGACATCGATCACTGTGCGCCGCGCCGCCTCTGCCACGCGTAGCGTTTGTGCTTCGGCCGGTAGCAGCACGCCGACGCTCAGGGCGGCATCGATAACGTGCTCACCTGCCGCCGGTTTCAACTGACCGCTTTTCAGTGCGTGGTGCAGCTTTTGTTGTAGCGGTTGGCTGGCTTTCAGCAAGTCACTGGCGTGTTGCAGGGCGCCGACCGGATCATCTATCGATTGCGGGCGATAGCAGCCAGCAAGCAGTTCTTCCAGGGCCGGATCTCCTTTGGCGCGACCAATCACTTCGGCGACCTCGGCATCCAGTGCATCCGATGGCCCGGTGTGCCGACGACCGAACGGGAACACCACCACACGCAGCAGGCAACCCATTACTCGACTCGGGAAGTTGCTCAGCAGCTCATCCAGTGCGCGCTCGGACTCGCCAAGGCTTTCCTCCATGGCCCAGCGAAACAGGGGGCGCATGTGGTCGGGCGAATCGAGGTCGTGGTAACGCTTGAGCGCGGCGGAGGCCAGGTACAGATGGCTCAGCACATCGCCGAGACGGGCAGACAGCCGTTCCCGCCGTTTGAGCTCGCCGCCCAGGAGCATCATGCTCAAGTCGGCCAGCAGGGCAAAAGCGGCGGCCTGGCGATTCAGTGCGCGGAAGTAACCCTGGCTCAGGCTGTCTCCCGGTACGGTCTCGAAACGTCCAAGGCCAAGGTTGAGAATGAAGGTACTGGCTGCGTTGCCGACCGCAAAACCGATGTGCTTGAGCAGCAGGCCATCGAACTCCACCAGCGCGCGTTCGTGATCCTCGCGGCCGGCCAGGGCCATTTCCTTGAGCACGAACGGATGGCAGCGAATCGCGCCCTGACCGAAGATCATCAGGTTGCGCGAAAGGATGTTGGCGCCTTCTACGGTGATGAAGATTGGCGCCCCCTGCCAGCTGCGGCCCAGATAGTTGTTCGGGCCCATGATGATGCCCTTGCCACCGTGCACATCCATGGCGTGGCTGATGCATTCACGGCCACGTTCGGTCAGGTGATATTTCAGGATCGCCGACAACACCGAGGGTTTTTCCCCCAGGTCCACGGCGTTGGCGGTGAGCATCCGCGCGCTGTCCATCAGCCAGGCGTTGCCGCCGATCCGCGCCAGGGCTTCCTGGATACCTTCGAAAGCCGACAGCGGCACATTGAACTGTTCACGCACCTGCGCATATTGCCCGGTGACCAGGCTGGTGAACTTGGCTGCGCCAGTGCCGACCGCAGGCAGGGAGATTGAACGACCCACCGACAGGCAGTTCATCAGCATCATCCAGCCTTTGCCGAGCATGTCCTGACCACCGATCAGGAGGTCCAGGGGGATGAACACGTCCTTGCCGCTGTTGGGGCCGTTCATGAACGCGGCGCCCAGTGGCAGGTGGCGGCGCCCGATTTCCACGCCGGGGGTATCGGTCGGGATCAGCGCCAGGCTGATGCCCAGGTCTTCCTTGTCGCCGAGCAAGTGCTCAGGGTCGAATGCCTTGAACGCCAGACCCAGCAAGGTGGCGACCGGGCCGAGGGTGATGTAGCGTTTTTCCCAGTTCAGGCGCAGGCCGATGACTTCTTTGCCTTGCCATTGGCCTTTGCAGATCACCCCGGTGTCCGGCATGGCGCCGGCATCAGAGCCCGCCAGCGGGCCGGTCAGGGCGAAACACGGAATGTCGTCGCCGCGTGCCAGGCGTGGCAAGTAGTGATTGCGTTGTTCGTCCGTGCCGTAATGCAGCAGCAATTCGGCAGGGCCGAGGGAGTTGGGCACCATGACCGTGGACGCCAGGTCGCCGCTGCGGGTGGCCAGTTTCATCGCCACTTGGGAGTGAGCGTAGGCCGAGAAACCTTTGCCGCCATATTCTTTGGGGATGATCAGGGCGAAGAAGCCGTGCTGCTTGATGTGTTCCCAGGCTTCAGGCGGCAAGTCCATTGACTGGCCGATCTGCCAGTCACTGACCATCGCGCACAACTCTTCGGTAGGGCCGTCGAGGAACGCCTGTTCTTCTTCTGTGAGCTGGACTTTGGGGTAGGCCAGCAGCGTGTTCCAGGCGGGGCGACCGCTGAACAGTTCACCGTCCCACCAGACGGTGCCCGCGTCGATGGCGTCGCGCTCGGTCTGCGACATAGGTGGCAAGGTTTTCTTGAACCATGAGAACAACCGCGCAGTGAGGTACGTGCGGCGCAGATCTGGCAGGGCCAACGGCACTGCGACTGCCAGCCACAACACCCAGAGCACTACCAGCAGCCAACCCGGCGCGTGGCTGAAGGCGCCCATTGCCAGCAAAAAGACAGCGACCACACCCAAGCAGGGCAGGGGTGCGACGCGTCGGTGGGCCAGATAAGCAACCCCGACCACCAGAACCAGTATCCACAACAACAGCATAGGTAATCCTCCGTGACGACAGCGGCAAAAAATCCGCCATCAAGAGCTTAGTCGGCATCAGGTGAAGATGGCGACAACAGCGAGTGCATCGATAGTGACCACCCGGCCGTGGCGGAGTTCGCCGGGCATGAACTCGGTTTCAGCTCCAGCCCAGAGATGCAGGCGATCAATTTCTATAATAGATCGCTGGATTTAGAGGGGCGTGCTCGGATTAAACTGATGCACGATTGAGTCATCACGGGTTTGACAAGGGGAATGGCATGCTGAAAATCTGGGGTCGGAAAAACTCGTCCAACGTGCGCAAGGCGCTGTGGTGTGCAGAAGAGGTTGCGGTGCCGTATGAAGCCATTGATGCCGGTGGCGCATTTGGCATTGTCGATCAACCCGAATACCGGGCGATGAACCCCAATGGCCGGATCCCGGTCATTGAGGATGATGGTTTCGTACTCTGGGAATCCAACGCCATCGTGCGCTATCTCGCCGCTCGTTATGCGCCGGGCTCGGCCATGTACCCTGACAGCCTGACCGCGCGGGCGTCGGCGGACAAATGGATGGATTGGACCACCTCAACGTTTGCCGAACCCTTCAAGAGCGTGTTCTGGGGCGTGTTGCGCACCCCGGCGGATCAGCAGGACTGGGTGCAGATCAACGGTGCGATCAAAACGTGTCAGGCGTTGCTGGCCGTCGTCGACGACACGTTGGCCAAACAGCCTTACTTGTCTGGAGAGGTGTTGGGGATGGGCGATATTCCCTTGGGCAGCTTTATATATGCCTGGTTCGAGATGCCGATTGAACGCCCCGCGATGCACCATCTTCAAGCCTGGTATGAGCGCTTGAAAGCGCGGCCGGCCTATCGAAAAGCAGTGATGACCGCGTTGAGTTAATACTGACTATCAACACATGTCGCTGTACTTGCGCGGCGTTGCCAAGCACCATTGTCCGGTTGGCCGCAGTTGTTATTGATTGCGCTCGACCTTATTTATTCTTCCTTCCCCCTTCTTGGTGCGTATTTCAGATATGAGTTCCGCTCTGTCCATCCGGCAGCTAACCAAAACCTACGGCAACGGTTTCCAGGCCCTGAGTGGTATCGATCTGGATGTCGCTGAAGGTGATTTCTTCGCATTGCTCGGCCCCAATGGCGCCGGAAAATCCACCACCATCGGCATCATCTCGACCCTGGTCAACAAAACCAGCGGTACAGTGAATATCTTTGGTCATGACCTGGATCGCGAGCCCGCAGCGCTCAAGCGGTGCATCGGTGTGGTGCCGCAGGAATTCAATTTCAACCAGTTCGAAAAGACGTTCGACATTGTGGTAACCCAAGCCGGGTACTACGGTATCCCACCCAAAATCGCCAAAGAGCGGGCCGAGCAATACCTGACTCAACTGGGCTTGTGGGACAAACGCGACGTGCCATCGCGTGCGTTGTCCGGCGGCATGAAGCGCCGTCTGATGATCGCTCGGGCGTTGATCCACGAACCGCGTCTGTTGATTCTTGATGAGCCGACGGCGGGCGTGGACATTGAGCTGCGTCGCTCAATGTGGACCTTCCTCACCGAGCTGAACGAGAAAGGCATCACCATCATCCTCACCACGCACTACCTGGAAGAGGCTGAGCACCTGTGCCGTAATATCGGGATCATCGATCACGGCGTCATCGTCCAGAACATGGGCATGAAGCAACTGCTGAATACGCTGCACGTCGAGACGTTTTTGCTTGATCTGAGGGATGCGTATCAGGTGGCGCCGACCTTGATTGGTTACCCGGCGAAGTTGGTCGACAGCCATACCCTGGAAGTGCAAGTGGACAAGACCGTTGGCATCACCGCGCTGTTCGGTCAGTTGGCCGCGCAGAAAGTCGAAGTGCTGAGCCTGCGCAATAAAACCAATCGCCTTGAGGAGCTGTTCGTTTCTCTGGTGGAAAAAAACCTGGCGAAGGTGGCGGTATGAGTTCCAATCCTGGCTCCGAGCTGCGTCCCAACCTGATTGCCCTGCAAACCATCGTCTATCGCGAGATCCGTCGTTTCACCCGTATCTGGCCGCAAACGTTGCTGCCGCCAGCGATCACCATGGTGTTGTACTTCGTGATCTTCGGCAACCTGATCGGCCGGCAGATTGGCGACATGGGTGGCTTCACCTACATGCAGTACATCGTGCCGGGCCTGATCATGATGTCGGTGATCACCAACTCCTATGGCAACGTTGTGTCGAGCTTCTTCGGCGCCAAGTTTCAGCGTTCGATCGAAGAGTTGATGGTCTCGCCGGTCTCGCCGCACACCATCCTGATCGGCTACACCCTTGGGGGCGTACTGCGCGGTTTGATGGTGGGCCTGATCGTGACCCTGTTGTCGATGTTCTTTACTGACCTGCAGGTCCATCACTTGGGGATCACGATAGTGGTGGTCGTGCTGACGGCAACGATTTTCTCGCTGCTGGGCTTCATCAACGCCGTCTTTGCGCGCAACTTCGACGATATCTCGATTATTCCGACCTTCGTCCTGACGCCGTTGACCTACCTGGGCGGGGTGTTTTACTCGATCAACCTGCTGCCGCCGTTCTGGCAGACCGTGTCCATGGCCAACCCGGTGCTGCACATGGTCAACGCCTTCCGTTACGGCATCCTGGGTGTGTCGGACATCCGCATCAGCATCGCCCTGACGTTCATGGTCGTGGCGACCGTTATTTTGTACCTGGGCTGTGCGCGTCTGCTGATCAGCGGGCGCGGGATGCGTCAGTAGTCTTCCTCTGTACAGGCTGTGTACTCAATCCGTGGGAGCGAATTTATTTGCCCCCACGGATTGCGTCAGCCTGACAGCTTCACTTCCTCTTCTCTCTCCGCAAACGCCACTGCCTGCTGACCCACCAGCGCCAATACAGCTGGGTCAGGCCGTATGCCAGTGTGCCAAATACGATGCCTGTCACTACAGAGCCCAGCAAGAAGGGCTGCCACAAGGTTGATAACTGCCCGCTGATCCACTCCCAGGACAGTTCAGGCGGCAGGTGGCGTGGTGGCAATTGCATCAGCCAGGCACCGATCCGGTACGTGCAATAAAACACCGGAGGCATCGTGACTGGATTGGTCAGCCAGACCAGGCTGACGCCAATCGGCATATTGCCGCGCACCGCGATGGCCAGCATGGCCGCCAACAACATCTGCAAGGGAATGGGCATAAATGCTGCGAACAGCCCGATGCCCATCGCACGCGAGACGGAGTGGCGATTGAGGTGCCAGAGGTTCGGATCATGCAGAAGACGACCGAGAAAGCGTAAGGATTTGTGTTCCCTGATGCGGGTCGGGTCAGGCATGTAGCGTTTGAATAGACGACGCGGCATAGGGGGTCTCGTCCCAGGTGTGTGGGTCAGTATGCCTAGATTCTGCCTACATCAAATTCAGACTTTGTGACAATTAATAAAAGCGGGGTCTGGCAGGGTGCGCTAATCCAAGGGATGGACTTCTCAAGGACAGACTTATGCGCACAGGGATGGTGGCGCTCGCGCTGGGTCTTTTGGCTATTCGTTTCATGCCGGCATTGCCACCGTTTTGGCTGTTGCTGTTGACGCCCGTCTTGGCGCTGATGCTGTTGCCGTTTCGAAGTTATCCGCTGGCGTTTTTTCTGTTCGGCTTCAGTTGGGCGTGTGTGTCGGCGCAATGGGCGCTGGATGATCGCCTGCTGCCTCGACTCGACGGCCAAACGCTATGGGTGCAAGGCAAGGTGGTCGGCTTGCCGCAGTCGAGTGACGGCGTGGTGCGCTTTCAACTCGACGGTGCGCAATCACGTCGTGCCCGGTTGCCTGAGCATATGCGTCTGGCGTGGTACGGCGGCTCTGGTGTGCGCAGCGGCGAGCACTGGCGGCTGGCGGTCAAGCTCAAACGTCCGGCGGGCCTGATTAATCCTGATTCATTCGACTACGAAGCCTGGTTGTTGGCGCAGCGCATTGGCGCGACCGGTACCGTGGCGGATGGGCAATTGCTCGCGCCTGCGCGTTCAGCCTGGCGCGATGCGGTGCGTCAGCGGTTGCTGGCAGTCGATGCACAAGGACGTCAAGGCGGGCTGGCGGCGCTGGTGCTGGGCGACGATTCAGGGCTGACGCCGGCTGATTGGCAAGTGCTGCAGGACACCGGCACTGTGCATCTGCTGGTGATCTCGGGCCAGCACATCGGGTTACTGGCCGGGTTGATTTACGCGCTGGTCGCCGGGCTGGCGCGTTGGGGGCTGTGGCCGCGCCGTTTGCCGTGGTTGCCCTGTGCGTGTGGCCTGGCGTTTGCCGCAGCGCTCGGTTACGGCTTGCTGGCTGGTTTTGAAGTGCCGGTGCGCCGAGCCTGCACGATGATCGGTATGGTCCTGCTCTGGCGTCTGCGCTTCCGTCACCTGGGTGTGTGGTGGCCCTTGTTGTTGTCACTCAACGCGGTACTGGTCGTCGAACCGCTGGTCAGTTTGCAACCCGGTTTTTGGTTGTCCTTTGCCGCCGTCGCGATCCTGATTCTGGTATTCAGTGGTCGGCTGGGCGCCTGGAGCTGGCTGCAAAGCTGGACCCGTGCGCAATGGTTGATCGCCATCGGGTTGCTCCCGGTAGTGCTCGCGTTGAACCTGCCGGTCAGTCTCAGCGGGCCATTGGCCAATTTGCTCGCGGTGCCATGGATCAGCGTCGTCGTGTTGCCGCTGGCGCTGCTCGGCACTGTGTTATTGCCGGTGCCCGGTATTGGCGAGGGTTTGCTGTGGCTGGCTGGAGGTCTGCTGGGGTGGCTGTTTCAGGGGTTGGCGTGGGTCGCTGGGTGGGTCCCGGCCTGGATCGGCAGTGCGGTGCCGTGGTGGGCGTGGTGGCTGAGCATGCTTGGCGGCGTCTTGTTGCTGCTGCCCAAGGGCGTGCCATTGCGTCTGTTGGGCTGGCCGCTGTTGCTGCTGTGCGTGTTCCCGCCAGTGAAGAGCGTGCCCTATGGTCAGGTCGAGGTGATGCAGCTGGATGTGGGACAGGGCCTGGCGATTGTGTTGCGGACGCGCCAGCACACGCTGTTGTATGACGCAGGCCCGCGCTTCGGTGATTTCGATATTGGCCAGCGCGTGGTGCTGCCGTCGATACGCAAGACCGGCGTACGCCAGCTCGATTTGATGTTGATCAGTCATGCGCATGCCGACCATGCGGGTGGGGCGCAGGCCGTCTATAAAAGCTTGCCTGTTGCCCGCGTACTGGCTGGCGAGGTAGCCAAGTTGCCGCCACTCTTGCAGGCTCAGTCCTGTCAGAACGGTGAGCAATGGCAGTGGGATGGTGTGCATTTCTCGACCTGGCGCTGGGAACACGCGACAGAGAGTAACGAGGCTTCCTGCGTACTGCGGGTCGAGGCCAATGGTGAGCGTTTGTTGTTGACTGGCGATATTGAAGCCGGAGCCGAACGTGCCGTGCTCGGCAGCGGGTTCGATGTTCGCGCGCATTGGTTGCAGGCGCCGCATCATGGGAGCCGCAGTTCCTCATCCACGGCGTTTCTCAAGGCGGTGGCGCCTGAAAGAGTATTGATCTCCCGTGGGCGCAACAATGCGTTCGGGCACCCGCACCCGCAGGTAATGGCGCGCTATGCAGCCTTGGCCGTGCAGCCTTATGACAGCGCCGAACTGGGCGCGATTCGTCTGCAACTGGGGGTATTCGGTGAGGCGCAAGGAGAGCGTGCCCGACGGCGCTTCTGGCGCGATTGATCAGGGCGGTTATTCATCGCGGGGTTCGGCGTGCGGGCGGCCCTATGGTAGAGTGACGCCACTTTTTTCAAGGGGTCGTCACTGTGTGGGAACTGGTCAAATCAGGCGGTTGGATGATGCTGCCAATCATTCTGAGTTCCATCGCTGCTGTCGCGATCATTATCGAGCGGCTCTGGACGTTGCGTGCCAGCCGCATCACCCCGCCGCATTTGCTCGGTCAGGTGTGGCGCTGGATCAAAGACAAGCAACTTAACAGCGACAAGCTCAAAGAGCTGCGCGCCGACTCACCGCTGGGCGAGATTCTCGCGGCGGGTCTGGCGAACTCCAAACATGGTCGCGAGATCATGAAAGAGTGCATCGAAGAGGCTGCGGCGCGGGTCATTCATGAACTCGAGCGTTACCTGAGTGCGTTGGGCACCATTGCTGCCATGGCGCCGTTGCTCGGTTTGCTGGGGACGGTGCTGGGCATGATCGATATCTTTGGTTCGTTCGTGAACTCAGGCATGACCACCAATGCGGCGATACTGGCTGGCGGTATATCCAAAGCGCTGATCTGTACCGCTTCCGGCCTGATGGTCGGTATTCCTGCCATCTTCTTCCACCGGTTCCTGCAAAGTCGGGTCGATGAACTGGTGGTGGGCATGGAGCAGGAAGCGATCAAGCTGGTCGAAGTGGTGCAGGGCGACCGTGACGTCGATCTGACCGAGGGTAAAGCGTGAAATTCCGCCGCCGTAAACCGCGGGAGATCATCGACATCAACCTCGTGTCGTTGATCGACGTGGTGTTTATCCTGCTGCTGTTCTTCGTTGTCACCACCACGTTTACCCGTGAGACCCAGTTGCGCGTCGAATTGCCGCAAGCGGTCACCGGCACTCCGGAAGCCGATTCAGAACTTAAACACCTGGACATCGCAATCAGTGCCGATGGCGTCTATTCGCTGAATAACCGGTTGCTGCCCAAGAATGATCTGGCAACGCTGATCGATGCGCTGCAGAAGGAGTCGGCTGGTGATACGACACTGCCGCTCTCGATCAGCGCCGACGGAAAAACCCCTCACCAAGCCGTTATCACAGCGATGGATGCAGCGGGCAAGCTGGGTTTCAGCCACCTGCGCATGACCACCGTCGAGGCGCCAACGGCTAACTGATGGCGCTGACCGACCGTTTACTCAATGCCTGGTACACCGGCCATCCTGCGCTTGGCCTGCTACGCCCGCTGGAATGGGTGTACCGGCGAGTGGTGCAGAAAAAACGGGCGCGCTTCCTGGCCGGTGAAGGCGACATCTATAAGGCGTCGGTCCCGGTGCTGGTGGTGGGTAACGTCACGGTGGGCGGTACAGGTAAGACGCCGATGATCCTGTGGTTGATCGAGCACTGTCGCAACCAGGGTCTGCGGGTCGGGGTGGTCAGCCGGGGGTACGGCGCTACACCGCCGAGTTTCCCGTGGCGGGTCCGTGTCGGGCAAAGTGCCAGCGAAACCGGTGACGAACCGTTGTTGATCGTGCAGCGCAGCGGCGTAGCCCTGATGATCGACCCGGACCGCAGTCGCGCCGTGCGTGCCTTGCTCGATGCCGAGCCGCTGGACCTGATCCTGAGCGACGATGGCCTGCAACATTATCGCCTGGCCCGGGATCTGGAACTGGTATTGATCGATGCCGTTCGCGGCCTGGGTAATCGCCGCTGCCTGCCCGCAGGCCCCTTGCGCGAACCGATGGAGCGCCTGAACAGCGTCGATGCGGTGCTTTATAACGGCGCCGCCAGCGACCGCGAGGACGGCTTCGCATTTGTTCTCAAACCCACCGCCCTGGTCAACCTGCGTAGCGGCGAGCGTCTGCCGCTGGATCACTTTCCGGCCGGACAAGCGCTGCATGCGGTGGCCGGAATTGGCAATCCACAACGTTTCTTCAACACCCTCGAAGGGCTACACTGGCAGCCTGTTCCCCACGCGTTCGCCGATCACGCAGTCTACAGTGCGCAGGCGTTGACGTTCACACCGTCGTTGCCGCTGATCATGACCGAGAAGGATGCCGTGAAGTGCCGGACCTTCGCCGCTGACGATTGGTGGTATCTGGCTGTGGATGCGCAGCCTTCAGCCGCCTTCGTCAGTTGGTTCGATTCGCAGTTGTTACGCCTGTTGCCCATTTCGCCACTTTCTCCGTAAATAACAGCAACACCACAGGATTTTTTATGGACACCAAATTGCTCGACATCCTCGCTTGCCCGATCTGCAAAGGGCCGCTCAAGCTCAGCGCCGACAAAACCGAGCTGATCAGCAAAGGCGCGGGCCTGGCCTATCCGATTCGTGATGGCATTCCGGTGATGCTGGAAAGCGAAGCGCGCACCCTGTCCACCGAAGAGCGTCTGGATAAATGACTGCAGCGTTCACGGTTGTTATTCCGGCGCGTTTCGGCTCCAGCCGTTTCCCCGGCAAGCCCCTGAAAATGATCGCTGGCAAGCCGATGATCCAGCACGTCTGGGAACAGGCGCGTAAAAGCAGCGCTGAGCGCGTGGTAGTGGCCACTGATGATGCGCGCATCGTCGAGGCTTGCCGTGCTTTTGGCGCCGAAGTGCTGCTGACCCGTGACGACCACAACTCCGGTACCGACCGCCTGGCCGAAGTCGCCGCTCAACTGGGCCTGGCGCACGACGCCATCGTGGTCAACGTGCAGGGTGATGAGCCGATGATCCCGCCTGCGGTGATCGATCAAGTGGCGGACAACCTGGCGGCACACCCGGAAGCGCGGATGTCGACCCTGGCCGAACCGATCGACGATGTGGCCAGCCTGTTTAATCCGAACGTGGTCAAAGTCGTGGCTGATCTCAATGGCCTGGCCCTGACGTTCAGTCGCGCACCATTGCCGTGGACGCGTGACGCCCTGGCCAAGGATCGCGATCAGTTGCCGGCCGGCGTCCCGTATCGCCGACATATCGGGATCTACGCCTACCGTGCGGGTTTCCTTCACGACTTCGTCAGTTGGGGCCCGTGCTGGCTGGAAGATACAGAGAGCCTGGAGCAACTGCGTGCCCTGTGGCATGGCGTGCGTATTCACGTCGCCGATGCAGTGGAAGCGCCGCCAGCCGGTGTCGACACCGCTGAAGACCTTGAGCGCGTGCGCCGCTTGCTGGAGGTTTGATGGCCTTGCAGGTGCAGTCCGCGGTTTCCCTCAAGCCGTTCAACACCTTTGGCGTGGACGTGAGCGCCAAAGTGTTCGCCGAAGCCCACAACGACGATGAGGTGCGCCAGGCATTGGCGTTTTCGGCTGAACACGGGCTGCCATTGCTGGTCATTGGCGGCGGCAGCAATCTGTTGCTGACGGCCGATATTCAGGCACTGGTGCTGCGCATGACCAGTCGCGGCGTTCGTCTACTTGCCGACGATGGCGAGCAGGTCATCGTGGAAGCCGAGGCGGGTGAGGCTTGGCATCCCTTTGTGCTGTGGAGCCTTGAGCAGGGCCTGTCCGGCCTGGAAAACCTCAGCCTGATTCCTGGCACCGTGGGCGCTGCGCCGATGCAGAACATTGGTGCCTATGGTGTCGAAATCAAGGATGTATTCCACAGCCTGACTGCGCTGGACCGCCAGACAGGTGAGCTGCGTGAGTTTTCCCTTGGCGACTGCGCTTTCGCTTACCGCGACAGCGTGTTCAAGCGCGACACGGGGCACTGGGTGATTCTGCGCGTGCGCTTTTTACTGAGTCGCGCGGCGCACCTGCATCTGGAATACGGGCCTGTACGTCAGCGTCTGGATGAACAGGGCATCGTTCAGCCGACGCCCAAGGATGTCAGTCTGGCGATCTGTGCGATCCGCAGCGAAAAACTGCCGGACCCGGCCGTCTTGGGTAATGCGGGCAGTTTTTTCAAAAATCCATTGGTACCCGCTTCATTGGCAGCTGAACTGAAGCGCCAATATCCGGGTCTGACTGCTTATCCACAGGCTGATGGTCAAGTGAAGCTGGCTGCGGGCTGGCTGATCGAGCACGCGGGGTGGAAAGGGTATCGCGACGCGGGCAACGGGGCGGGGGTACATCGCCTGCAGTCACTGGTGTTGGTCAATTATGGCAACGCCACCGGGTTGCAGCTGCTGAACCTGGCGCAACGTATTCAAAATGACATTGCCCAGCGCTATAACGTGCAATTGGAAATGGAGCCGAACCTTTACTAAGGTTCGGTTGTTTTTAGGGCTATTCTCTACCCTCGCTTTGCTCCTGTTTCATTAGAACCATCAGAATCCCTGAGGCGGACTCGTTCGCTTAAACGCTTTTTAGTTAGCTTGCTATCGATGTAAGGCGAGCGACTTGTTGATGCATCCGAACCGAGGGGCTGTGCGACACGGTCCTGTATTAGCCTGAGCCGATCTGCCTCAGCCAAAGAGCTGAATCCAGAGAAAGATCGCTCGTCTCGAACCCCTGATAAAATAGGCGGCGTGCTCCATGATTACCCTGAATCTCAATGGCAAAGATCACCAATTGGATGCGACTGAGGATATGCCGCTGCTGTGGGCTATCCGGGACATCGCGGGTTACACCGGGACCAAATTCGGCTGTGGCATGGGCGTGTGCGGTGCCTGCACCATCCACATCAATGGTGAGCCGGCGCGCTCATGTGTCACCCCGATTGGCAGCGTGGTCGGTCAACCGGTCACCACCATCGATAACCTGCACAGCGATCCGGTCGGTCAAGTGGTACAGCAAGCCTGGCTCGATAATGGCGTGGCCCAATGCGGCTTCTGTCAGGGTGGGCAAATCATGTCCGCGACCGCCTTGCTCAAGAGCAATCCGGCACCTAGCGATGCTCAGATTGAAGACTATATGGCTGGCAACATCTGCCGTTGCGGTACCTATAACCGGATCAAAACCGCGATCCATCAGGCCGCGACTCACCTGAAGGAGGCCAAGGCATGAGCCAGTCCCTGAACGATTTCGCCCTGAATAATTTGAGCCGTCGCGGCTTCCTTAAAGGTGTCGGCGCAACCAGCGCGCTGGTACTGGCTGCCAGTTGGGGTTGGCAGGATGCTTTCGCCGATGAGAAGAAGTTCGGCGCCGACGGCATGCCGCACGGCTGGATCGATGACCCGAAGGTCTACGTCAGCATCGACGCCGACGGCACTGTGACGGTGACGTGCAACCGTTCCGAAATGGGCCAGGGTATTCGCAGCAGCCTGAGCATGGTGGTCGCGGACGAACTGGAAGCCGATTGGACGCGGGTCAAGGTCAAGCAGGCACCCGGTGACGAGGTACGCTTCGGCAACCAGGACACCGACGGTTCGCGCAGCATGCGCCACTGGTATGAGCCGATGCGCCGCTGCGGTGCTGCCGCGCGGACCATGCTTGAACAGGCCGCTGCCGATCAATGGAAAGTGCCGTTGGCCGAATGCCACGCGCAGCTGCATAAAGTTATCCACAGGCCGACAGGCCGTGAGTTGGGCTATGGCGAGTTGGCCACGGCGGCCGGTGCATTGGCCGTGCCTGCCCGTGACAGCTTGCGCCTCAAGCAGCCTTCCGAGTTCCGTTATATCGGTAAGGAAGCAACGCGCGCCCTTGATGGTGATGACATCGTCAATGGCCGGGCGATTTATGGCGCTGATGTGCATTTTGACGGCATGCTCTACGCCACCATTGCGCGGCCACGGGTGTATGGCGGCAAGGTTAAATCCGTTGACTCCAGCGCTGCCCTGAAAGTGCCCGGTGTGATCAAAGTCATGGAAATCGAGAGCAGCCCGCTGCCTTCCGAGTTCCAGCCGCTGGGCGGTGTGGCGGTGATCGCCAGCAACACCTGGGCTGCGATCAAAGGCCGTGATGCGCTGAAAATCGAGTGGGATGATGGCGTCAACGCCAGTTACGACTCGGTCGCTTACCGCAAGGAAATTGAAGCTGCCGCGCAGAAATCAGGCAAAGTAGTCCGCAGCACGGGTGATATCGACGCCGCCCTGAGCAAGGCTCATAGCACGCTCGACGCTTCGTATTACTTGCCGCATCTGGCGCAATCGCCGATGGAGCCGATGGTTGCCATTGCCCGTTTCCAGGATGGCGTATGCGAAGCCTGGGCGCCGAGCCAGGCGCCGCAAGTGACCCGCACGCGGATCGCGGACCGTCTGGGCATCCACTTCGACAAGGTCACGGTCAATGTCACCCTGCTGGGCGGCGGTTTCGGGCGCAAGTCGAAACCGGACTTCGTGATCGAAGCGGCGATCCTTGCCAAAGCCATGCCCGGTAAAGCGGTGCGGGTCCAATGGACGCGGGAAGACGATGTTCATAACTCTTACTTCCACACGGTGTCGGCGGAATACCTCAAGGCCAGCCTCGATAAGGACGGCATGCCGTCTGGCTGGTTGCACCGCACCGTAGCGCCGAGCATCACCGCGCTGTTTGCGCCGGGGGTCAAGAACGAAGGTGCGTTCGAACTGGGCATGGGCTTCACCAACATGCCGTACGCAATCCCCAATGTCCGCCTGGAAAACCCCGAGGCCGTGGCGCATACCCGTGTGGGCTGGTACCGCTCGGTATCGAACATCCCCCACGGGTTTGCGGTGCAGAGCTTTATCGATGAACTGGCAGCCAAAGCGAAGCAAGACCCCTTGAAGTACCAGCTCAAACTCCTGGGCCCGGATCGGCAGATCGATCCACGTACCCTCAGTGAAGAGTGGAATTACGGTGAATCGCCAGAGCGTTACCCGATTGATACCGCGCGCTTGCGTGCAGTGATCGAGCGGGCCGCCAAGGAAGCCGATTGGGGGCGTAAATTGCCCAAGGGCCGTGGCCTTGGCCTGGCCGCGCATTACAGCTTCGTCACCTATGTGGCGGCAGTGATCGAGGTCGAGGTCAAGGATGACGGGACCTTGATCGTGCACAAAGCCGACATCGCCGTGGATTGCGGGCCGCAGATCAACCCGGAGCGGATTCGCTCGCAGTTCGAAGGTGCTTGCGTGATGGGCCTGGGCAACGCAGTGCTGGGGGAAATCAGCTTTAAGGACGGCAAGGTTCAGCAGGACAACTTCCACATGTACGAAGTTGCGCGCATGTCGCTGGCGCCCAAGCACGTCGCCGTGCATCTGGTGACGCCTGCCGGTGAGGTGCCGTTGGGCGGTGTTGGCGAGCCAGGTGTACCGCCGATTGCGCCGGCCTTGTGCAACGCGATCTTCGCCGCCACAGGCCAACGGATCCGCAGCCTGCCGATTCGCCATCAGCTCAACGGCTGGCAGGCGAAACAGGCCAAAGTCTGATGGACAGCGTTGACCTGAATGTCCTGCGCAGCGTGCTCAAATGGCGCCGCGCGGGGCATCGCGTGCTGTTGTACAGCGTGGTGCAGACCTGGGGCAGCGCGCCTCGGCCACCCGGCGCGATGCTGGCCTTGCGCGAAGACGGCATAGTCATCGGCTCCGTATCGGGTGGCTGCATCGAGGACGACCTGATCGCGCGCTTGCAGGAGGGGCGTGTACACGCCAGTAATGGCGTGCACCTGGTGACCTATGGCGTGACCCGCGAAGAGGCCGCCCGATTTGGTCTGCCGTGCGGCGGCACGCTGCGTTTGGCCGAAGAGTGGGTCGGCGATGTGCAGTGGGTTGCCGACGTATTGCAGCGCTGCGGGGATCACCAGATCGTCGCTCGCGAGCTGAATCTGCAGTCTGGCGCTGTCAGCCTGCACCCGGCCAGTCGTGAAGAGGGGGTGACGTTCGATGGGCAGACCCTGCGCACAATCTATGGGCCGCGCTGGCGTTTGATGTTGATTGGCGCGGGGCAATTGTCGCGGTATGTCGCCGAGATCGCCCGTCTGCTGGATTTCGACGTGCTGATCTGTGATCCGCGCAAAGAATTTGCCTACGGTTGGGAGGATCAGCAAGCGCGCTTCGTGCCCGGAATGCCGGATGATGCCGTGTTGACCATCGAGCCCGACGAGCGCACCGCCATCGTTGCCCTGACCCATGACCCGCGCCTGGATGATATGGCCCTGCTCACGGCATTGAGTTCCAACGCGTTCTACGTGGGCGCGCTTGGGTCGAGGGCCACCAGCCAGAAGCGCCGGGAAAATCTTGCTCAACTGGGCATGGATGCTGAGATTATCGGACGTTTGCATGGGCCTGTCGGTCTGCACATTGGCAGCCATACCCCCGCAGAAATCGCGCTGTCATTGATGGCAGAGATCGTGGCCCTTAAAAACGGCATTCCCTTGAAGCAGAAAAAACCCCTCAGCGCAGAGACGGCGCATTGAGCACAACCCTGTGTGCTGTGGTGCTTGCCGCAGGGCAGGGCAGTCGCTATCGGGCCGTTGCCGGTGCGGATCAAGATAAGTTACTGGCTCCGTGTGTCGGGCGCGACGGAATTGTGCGCCCGGTGCTTGAGCAGGTGTTGCTGAACTTGCAAGCGGCTGTGGAAAAAGGGGCTGTGGATAACTGTGTGCTACTGACCCGTCCCGAGCGTCTTGAGGTCATTGAGCTGGGACTGCGTTATGGCTGCCAGGTGGAGTTGCTGGCGTCAGGCGGTATGGGCGACAGCATCGCGGCGGCGGTTACCGCTCAGCCCGATCATCGTGGTTGGCTGGTTGTGTTGGGGGATATGCCATTTATCTTGCCCGACACCCTGGTTCGGGTGATTGGCTCGCTGGAAGAAGGGTCCGTCAGTGTGCCGGTCAGCGCTGGAGAATACGGTCATCCCGTAGCATTCGGCCGTCAGTTTTGCCTGCCGTTGATGGCATTGGCGGGCGAGCGGGGCGCAAGACGCTTGTTTCAGGCTGGGCGGGTGCGGGAAGTGCCGGTCGACGACCCCGGCGTGCTGTGGGACGTCGATACACCTGCATCGTTGGTGTTCACGCCTTGATTGACTGATGTGCCTGGATTACCACCTTCGCGTCCGCTGGGTAAACCCGTTTCGCAGGCATGAAAAAGCCCCCATCTGCTCGCGCAGGTGGGGGCTTTTTCATCAGCCGGGATTAAGCGAGCGGTTTAGGCTCTTTGCTTTCTTCCAGTACTTCAGGGTGCTGCTTCACAACGTCTTCAATCGAACGCAGGTTCTCATCGATGACCGGCACTTGTTCGGTGCTTTCAACGTGCTGGGTCGATTCGATTTCAGCAACGACTGGAGCCGGTTCTACAGCGACAACCTGTGGAGCGTTGGCAGCTGCTTCTTCAGCTTCTTTCAGCAGACGCTCGGCTTCACGCTTGCGACGACGCACTTCGCGAGGATCGTTCGGCGCACGGCCAGTGCTGCTGACTGGAAGAGCCGGGGCTTCTTCAGCGATGGCTTCAACCACTGCTTCAGGTGCTGGTTCGGCTTTGACTTCCGGAGCAGGCGTCACGGGTTCGGCGATGACAGGTTCAGCGACGGCCGGCGCAGCAGGTGCTTCGGTCGGCAGTGCTGACGATTCATTTGCCTGAACCTCTTCCTGAACAGGCGCTACGGGTGCTTTGTGGTACGACGCTGCGTGCTCGACGACCGGTGCGCTGAACAGTTCAGCCTGAGCGGCTGCTGGTTGTTCAACCGGTGCTGGGGGCTCTTCGCGTGGTACTACAGCCTGGACTTCAACGTCCGGAGCGGCTTCTGCTGCGCTCGGTGCAACGTCTGCGGCCTGCGCTTCAACCACTGGGGTCTCGACGGCTGGCGCATCGCTTGCTTCTACTGCGGCAGTGGCGCGTTCAGCCTGACGGTGTGCATCGGCTTCGGCCGGTGCGCTGATCACGCTGCTGGCAACGGCGGCAGTGACTGCCAGACCGGCAGCCAGATCGGAGGTGGTTTCTTCGGTGGTGCTTTCTTCAGCGCCTTCCGAACCTTCGATCACATTGCCGTTGGCATCACGTTGACGCTCGCGACGGTTGCTTCGACGACGCTGACCACGTGAACGACGACGAGGGCGATCACCTTCGGTGTCATCCTGATTGTCATCCTGCAACAGCTCTTCGTTAGGCAGCACTTCTTCTTCGCTGACAGCTACGGCCTGTTCGGCACGTGGCTGACGCTCTTCACGCGGTGCACGCGGTTGGCGTTCTTCACGCGGTGCGCGCTCAGGACGCTCTTCGCTACGGACTTCAACTGGAGCAACAGCATCCAGAGGCTCGCGCAGTTCGCGGACCGGACGCTCTTCGCGTGGCTTGCGATCTTCACGTGGCGCACGTGGAGCGCGTTCTTCACGAGGCGGGCGAGGTGCGCGCTCTTCGCGAGGGGCTGTAGTCTCTTCGCGCACTTCACGCACTTCACGTGGCGCACGTTCTTCACGAGGGGCACGCTCTTCGCGCGGTGCGCGTTCTTCACGGGCCTCGCGAGGGGCGCGTTCTTCGCGTGGTTTGCGTTCTTCATCGCGGCGGCCAGTGCGGCTGCGGCTCTGCTGACGACCGTTACGGCGCTCTTCGGTGCGAGCAGGACGTTCAGCAGCGGCTGGTTTTTCGACCACGACCGGTGCTGCAGGCTCTTCCTTGGTGGCGAACAGGCTGACCAGCGACTTCACCAGACCTTTGAACAGGCTTGGTTCGTGAGCAACGGGAGCAGGTGTCGGTGCAACGGCAACGGCTTCAACCGGCATCGGCGCGTTGGCGCGCGGCGGAGCGGTTTTGACTGCAGCTTCCTGGCGAACCAGGGTGCGGGTCGCGGCCGGGGCTGGCGGCACTTCTTCCACTTCAGCGGCAGCCGCAGCGATTTCGTAGCTGGACTGGTTGGTGTGGGCTTCCGGGCTGTCATCACGCAGACGCTGCACTTCGAAGTGCGGCGTTTCGAGGTGATCGTTCGGCAGGATGACGATGCGAGCACGAGTACGCAGTTCGATCTTGGTGATCGAGTTGCGTTTTTCGTTGAGCAGGAACGCCGCCACCGGGATTGGCACCTGAGCGCGAACTTCTGCAGTGCGATCTTTCAGGGCTTCTTCTTCGATCAGGCGCAGGATTGCCAGCGACAGCGATTCAACATCACGAATGATGCCGGTGCCGTTGCAACGAGGGCAAACGATGCCGCTGCTTTCGCCCAGCGATGGACGCAGGCGCTGACGGGACATTTCCAGCAAGCCGAAACGCGAGATGCGACCCACCTGGACGCGGGCACGGTCTTGTTCCAGGCTTTCGCGGACTTTCTCTTCCACGGCGCGCTGGTTCTTGGCTGGCGTCATGTCGATGAAGTCGATGACGATCAGGCCGCCGATATCACGCAGACGCAACTGGCGGGCGATTTCTTCAGCCGCTTCCAGGTTGGTTTGCAGTGCGGTTTCTTCGATGTCGCTGCCTTTAGTGGCGCGCGCCGAGTTGATGTCGATGGACACCAGAGCTTCGGTCGGATCGATGACGATGGAGCCACCGGAAGGCAATTCGACGACCCGCTGGAAAGCGGTCTCGATCTGGCTTTCGATCTGGAAACGGTTGAACAGCGGTACGCTGTCTTCGTAGAGCTTGATCTTGCTGGCGTACTGCGGCATCACCTGGCGGATAAAGGTCAGGGCTTCTTCCTGAGCTTCAACGCTGTCGATCAGCACTTCGCCGATGTCCTGGCGCAGGTAATCGCGGATGGCGCGGATGATGACGTTGCTTTCCTGATAGATCAGGAACGGCGCGGAACGATCAAGCGACGCTTCTTTGATAGCGGTCCAGAGTTGCAGCAGGTAGTCGAGGTCCCACTGCATTTCTTCGCTGCTGCGGCCAAGGCCGGCAGTGCGCACGATCAAGCCCATGTCGGCCGGAGCGATCAGGCCATTCAGCGCTTCACGCAATTCATTGCGTTCTTCGCCTTCGATGCGGCGCGAAATGCCGCCGGCACGCGGGTTGTTCGGCATCAGCACCAGGTAACGACCGGCCAGGCTGATGAAGGTGGTCAGGGCTGCGCCCTTGTTGCCACGTTCTTCTTTTTCGACCTGAACGATAACTTCCTGGCCTTCGGTCAGGACGTCCTTGATGTTGACGCGGCCTTCAGGTGCTTTCTTGAAGTATTCGCGGGAGATTTCTTTGAGTGGCAGGAAGCCATGGCGCTCAGAGCCAAAATCGACAAAGGCAGCCTCGAGGCTTGGTTCGATGCGAGTAATCCGGCCTTTATAGATGTTGGCCTTCTTCTGCTCGCGCGCACCTGATTCGATGTCCAGGTCGTAGAGGCGTTGGCCATCTACCAGTGCAACACGCAACTCTTCGGGTTGGGTTGCGTTAATCAGCATTCTTTTCATGTAGTACCGTCGGTTTCCGGGCTGCCGGAAACGGCGTTCGGCACACACGACTTCTCACGGTCGGTGTCAGGGCGCGTCAGGAGTGGTTGGCCACTCCGTGTCTAACGAGTTTCGACCAGAGGGGTCGGAGTCGCGACGACGTTTCCTGCTTGCTGTGGTGACAAAAGACACCCTGTCAGCAAAAGCTTTGTCAGGAGGAGGAATCAACCATCGGCAGCGGACGATATGAAGCGTCTTGAATAAAGCCTAGTGCTACACGGTCCGATGGTTGTGCGTCTCCACCCCGCACGTATCCCTGATAATTCGGGTGCTGCCGCGCGCAGAATCCGCAACGGGTTGGCATTTACCGCGGTCTTCGATAGGGAAGATCGCGCATCATTGCTAGAGGCTTTATTTCCGAAGCATTCGCTTGAGTGTCTGCAAACGACTGCACTTTGTGAACTGGCCGTGAATATGGGCTCCGAAGGCGAGTGATAACTCTGCGATCTGGCTTGTTTCAGGCCTCATGTCACCTGCGCTCGTTACGTTTCCAGACCTTCCGTTATCCAGCGAAAGCCCCGTCGGACGGCCTTGCGTCCTTGTAATTGCGATGGTCAGGGCCGGTGGTTATACCGTTTGTCCGCTGGCCAGGCCGCTTTTGGCGACGTTCGCGACTATAACAGTAATCATTAAGTGCTTCAAATCCATAAAAATTGTTATGATTTGCCGCATGACGAATATTGCCCCCCCAACCTCCGGCGTCCAGCTGGTTGAGGTTGCGCCGGAACTTGCCGGTCAACGCATCGATAACTTTCTATTCACCTATCTCAAGGGCGTTCCCAAGACCTTGATTTATCGCATTTTGCGCAAAGGCGAAGTGCGGGTGAACAAAGGTCGGATCAAACCTGAGTACAAGCTGAAAGGTGGCGACATCATTCGCGTCCCGCCTTTGCGCCTGCCTGAGCGTGACGAACCCGTGCCTGTGGCTCAGGGGCTGTTACAGCGCCTGGAGGCGGCCATTGTCTACGAAGACAAGGCGCTGATCGTGCTGAACAAGCCTGCCGGCATCGCTGTGCATGGCGGTAGCGGTCTGAATTACGGGGTGATCGAAGCCTTTCGTCAGATGCGTCCGGACGCCAAGGAGCTGGAGCTGGTCCATCGGCTCGATCGGGACACGTCTGGCCTGCTGATGATTGCAAAAAAACGCAGCATGCTCCGTCATCTGCATGAAGCATTGCGCGGTGATGGTGTTGATAAACGTTATATGGCCTTGGTCCGTGGCCGCTGGGAGACGGCTCAGAAGCGCGTAAACGCACCATTGCTCAAGAGTAACCTGCGGTCCGGCGAGCGCATGGTCGAGGTCAACGATGAGGGCAAGGAGGCGCTGACGATTTTCAAGGTGCTGCGTCGCTTCGGTGATTTTGCCACCATGATCGAGGCTAAACCCGTCACCGGGCGTACGCACCAGATTCGTGTCCACACCTTGCACGCCGGACATTGCATCGCAGGCGACACCAAATACGGCGATGAAGACTTCAGTCGTGAAATTCGTGATCTGGGCGGCAAGCGCCTGTTCTTGCACGCCTACATGCTGACCGTGCCGTTGCCCGACGGTGGTGAGCTGAAGCTGCAAGCGCCAGTCGATGACATGTGGGCCAAAACCGTGGAGCGTTTGAGTGCGCCCTGATTATAAATTGCTGATTTTCGATTGGGACGGCACGCTGGCCGATTCCATTGGTCGTATCGTCGAGGCAATGCGTACTGCGGCGCATCTTAGTGATCTGGCCGCGCGCGATGATTTTTCGATCAAGGGCATCATTGGTCTGGGTTTGCCTGAAGCGATTCGCACGTTGTACCCCGAAATTTCTCCGAGCCTGATGACAGCTTTTCGTGATCACTATGCGCAAAGTTATATCGCGCTGGAGGCTGAGCCTTCGCCGTTGTTCGCGGGTGTCGTGCAGTCGCTCGAGGCGTTTCGTGTTCAGGGGTATCAGCTTGCAGTTGCCACGGGGAAGTCGCGCCGTGGCCTGGACCGGGTGCTGAGCGCGCATGGTTGGGAGGATTACTTCGAGATCACGCGTGCCGCCGATGAGACCGCGAGCAAGCCGGACCCTTTGATGCTGCACGAGATCCTTCGGCACTGCGATGTCGCACCCGAGGAAGCGCTGATGATCGGCGATTCATCGTTTGATTTATTGATGGCGCGGAACGCTGGCATGGATTCGGTGGCGGTGGGTTACGGTGCGCAAACACTGGCATCGCTGCGCGAATTCGAGCCGCGTCTGGCTATCGAGAGTTTTCCAGAGTTGCACGCCTGGTTGGGCGCGCGCTGATTTTTTAGGGTGATTGAACATGTCGGACGAATGGAAAGGCAGCAAGGCTGAAGTCGAGGGCGGTAGTTCCGACGACAAAAGCTGGAAACTGCTGGAAAAGACCTTGTTGGCCGGTGTGCAAGAGCAGCGCCGCTCACGACGCTGGGGCATTTTCTTCAAGCTGCTGACATTCGCTTATCTCATTGGTGCGTTGATGTTGTTTACGCCGCTGATGGATGTCGAAAAAGGTGTTTCTCGCGGGAAGAACCATACTGCGTTGATTGAAGTGCGGGGGATGATCGCGGACAAGGAAACGGCCAGCGCCGATAACATCGTTGGCAGTCTGCGTACGGCATTCGAGGATTCGAAGACCAAGGGCGTGATCCTGCGTATCAACAGTCCAGGCGGCAGCCCGGTACAGTCCGGCTACATCTATGACGAAATACGTCGGCTGCGCGCCGAGAAGCCGGATATCAAGGTTTATGCGGTCATCACCGATCTCGGCGCTTCGGGTGCTTATTACATTGCCAGTGCCGCCGACCAGATTTATGCCGACAAGGCGAGTCTCGTGGGTTCCATTGGGGTGACGGCGGCCGGCTTCGGTTTCGTCGGGATCATGGACAAGCTGGGCGTTGATCGTCGTACCTACACGTCGGGCGAGCACAAGGCGTTCCTTGATCCGTTCCAGCCACAGAAGGCTGATGAAACTCAATTCTGGCAAGGCGTGCTGGACACCACTCATCGCCAGTTCATCGCCAGCGTCAAGCAGGGTCGCGGTGATCGCCTGAAGGACAAGGACCATCCCGAGTTGTTCTCCGGGTTGGTGTGGACCGGTGAGCAGGCGCAACAGCTAGGCCTGGTTGATGGTCTCGGCAGTGCCAGCTATGTGGCGCGTGAGATCATCGGTGAGAAGGAAATAGTCGATTACACCATCGAAGAGTCATCGTTTGATCGCTTCTCCAAGAAGCTGGGTGTCAGCATGGCTAACCAGATAGCGATGTGGATGGGCTTCCAGGGGCCGTCGTTGCGTTAACGAAATCAGCGGTACGTGCAAAGAAGCCCGGCCATTGGTCGGGCTTCTTCATTTCAACGATTAAGGAATCGCGATCCCTTCCATCAGTAGCATGTCGATCAGGCGAATCAAGGGCAGGCCGATCAGGCTGGTAGCGTCGCTGCCTTCGGTGCTGCGAAACAGGCTTACACCCAACCCTTCGGCCTTGAAGCTTCCTGCGCAATCGTAGGGCTGCTCGGCGCGCAGATAGCGCTCAAGGCTGGCCTGATCCAGATCGCGCATGTGGACGGTGAACGGCACGCAATCGACCTGGCAGTGGCCTGTACGGCTGTTGAGCAGTGCCAGGCCGGTCAGAAACGTCACGCTGGCGCCGCGGGCTGCTGACAGCTGCTCCAGGGCGCGTTCGAATGTGTGGGGTTTGCCTAGAATCTGGCCGTTGAGGACCGCGACCTGATCCGAGCCTATGATTAGGTGGTCTGGGTGGCTGTCGGCAAGCGCCAGCGCCTTTTCTCGAGCCAGGCGCTGAACCAGTTCGATCGCGGGCTCTTCAGGTCGGCGGCTTTCATCGATATCAGGTGAGCAGCAGGTGAACGGCAGGCGCAGGCGAGCCAGTAATTCACGGCGGTAGGGCGAGCTCGATGCGAGTAGCAGGGGTGGCATGCTGTTCTCCGAAAGGTGAAAGGTCATTCTAGTCAGCACTCAATATTGAGCTTTCAGTCTGCTGAAACGTAGCGAGCGAAGGCAAGGCAAGGCGAGAGCAGGCGAGAATGCGGAGTTTACGGGCTGTAAATGAGCATTTCGAGCCTGCTCTCAACGCAGCATTGCCGAGTGCAGTAGTTTCAACAGATTGAAAGGCCTGAATTTCCTTTGACAGAGGGAGGGCTCGTCCCTAGAATGCTGCGCCTATGTTGAATGACCCGATTCCACCTCACGTTGACCCGCGCAAATTAGCTGATCGTGGCACTACTCTTCAGGGAGAAGTACTGCTGGCTGATTTGGAGAGACTCTGCGACCCGCTTTCCGATAACCTCGGTACGGTGCAGGCTAAATTCATTTTTGAGCGAGACGAGCGCAGATCTGTGGTCATCCACAGTTCCATCGACGCCGAGGTCAAAATGGTTTGCCAGCGTTGTCTTGAGCTGGTCACCCTGCCGATCCACAGCGAATGCAGTTACGCTGTGGTGAAAGAGGGTGCGAATACCCAGTCGTTACCGAAAGGTTATGACGTGCTGGAACTGGGCGAAGATCCATTGGATCTGCTGGCATTGATCGAGGAGGAGCTGTTGCTCGCCTTGCCCATTGTGCCTGCTCATCATCCGGAAGAATGCCAGCAGCCGGCGGACCTTAACGAGTCCGAGCCGAGCGTGGACGAGGTAACGCGGTCCAACCCGTTCAGTGTATTGGCGCAGTTAAAGCGTGACCCAAACGTTTAGGAGTTAATCAATTATGGCTGTTCAGCAGAACAAAAAATCCCGCTCTGCCCGTGACATGCGTCGTTCGCACGACGCTCTTGTGGCAAGCACTCTGTCTGTAGAAAAAACCACAGGTGAAATTCACCTGCGTCACCACGTATCGCCGGAAGGTGTTTATCGTGGTCGCAAAGTGATCGACAAGGGCGCTGACGAGTAATTTCTTGTCCGCTCCGATCATCGCGATTGACGCAATGGGTGGGGACTTCGGTCCCCGCAGCATTGTGCAGGCCAGTATCGCTTGTTTGTTCGCTACGCCCTCGCTGCACCTGACCCTCGTCGGTCAAGCCCCCCTTCTTGAAGAATTGATTGCTCGCCATTCCGGTGTGGATCGCTCACGTCTGCGTGTTGTAAACGCCAGCGAAGTGATCGCCATGGATGAGCGGCCTTCGCAGGCTTTGCGCAGTAAGCCTGATTCGTCGATGCGGGTGGCGTTGGGGTTGTTGGCCGAGGGCCAGGTTCAGGCTTGTGTGAGTGCGGGTAATACCGGGGCGCTGATGGCGCTGTCACGCTTTGTGCTCAAGACTTTGCCAGGCATTGATCGACCCGCGATGATCGCAGCCATCCCGACTCAGCGTGGTTATTGCCAGTTGCTGGACCTGGGAGCAAATGTCGATTGCAGTGCCGAAAACCTCTATCAGTTCGCCGTCATGGGTGCTGTCGCGGCTGAGGCCTTGGGCGTTCCCCGGCCTCGGGTGGCGTTGCTCAATATTGGCACCGAAGACATCAAGGGTAATCAGCAGGTCAAATTGGCGGCTACTCTGCTTCAGGCTGCGCCGGGTTTGAACTACATCGGCTTCGTCGAAGGTGATGGGGTGTACCGTGGCGAGGCTGATGTTGTGGTGTGCGACGGTTTTGTCGGTAATATCCTGCTCAAGTCAAGCGAGGGGCTGGCGACAATGATCGGCGCACGGATCGAATCGCTGTTCCAGCAGAATGTATTTACAAGGGTGGTGGGTGCTTTAGCGTTGCCCATGCTCAAGCGTTTGCGGGCCGACCTGGCGCCTGCACGGCATAATGGCGCGAGTTTTTTGGGTTTGCAGGGCATTGTCGTGAAAAGCCACGGCGCCGCAGGCGTGCAAGGCTTCCAGAGCGCGATTCAACGAGCGCTGATCGAAATACAGGAAAACCTCCCGCAACGCTTGGGTGGGCGTCTTGAGGGGCTGCTTTAGGCTGTCTCCGGGCGCGAGTTGCGCAAATGTGACGCTGGTGACTGGTCAGTCATCCAACTGTCCATTCACGGACAGTTAATTTTGAGTTTCGCGCCTGGCCTGGCTGGGCGTCAATTTTCGACGACAAATCATTAGGGGCTTGATCAATGTCTGCATCCCTCGCATTCGTCTTTCCGGGTCAAGGATCGCAGTCCCTCGGCATGCTCGCCGAGCAGGGCGCTCAGCACAAACTGATCCTCGAGACCTTCAGTGAAGCTTCCGAAGCCTTGGGTTACGACCTCTGGGCGCTGACCCAGCAAGGGCCGGAAGAACAACTCAATCAAACCGATAAAACCCAGCCTGCGATCCTGACAGCCTCTGTGGCGCTGTGGCGCCTGTGGTTGTCTGAAAGCGCTTTGCGCCCTGCGTATGTCGCCGGGCACAGCCTGGGTGAATACAGCGCGCTGGTAGCGGCAGGCAGCCTGACCTTGAGCGATGCGGTCAAGTTGGTGGAGCGTCGGGGTCAGTTGATGCAACAGGCTGTGCCTGCGGGCCAGGGCGGTATGGCTGCCATTCTGGGGCTGGACGATGCCGATGTGCTGGCGGCGTGCGCCGAGGCTGCCCAGGGCGATGTCGTCAGCGCGGTGAATTTCAATTCGCCGGGCCAGGTCGTGATCGCCGGTTCTGCCGCCGCTGTCGAACGTGCCATTGAGGCCTGCAAGGCCCGTGGCGCCAAGCGTGCATTGCCACTGCCTGTGAGTGTGCCGTCGCATTGCGAATTGATGCGTCCGGCCGCTGAGCGCTTCGCCGAATCCATCGCGGCGATTGCCTGGCAGACACCGCAGATCAAGCTGGTACAGAATGTCAGCGCGTCATCGGTGGCCGACCTCGATACCCTCAAGCGCGATCTGTTGGAACAATTGTACAAACCTGTGCGTTGGGTCGAATCTATCCAGTTCCTGGCAGCCCATGGCGCGACCCGGTTGGTCGAGTGCGGGCCGGGAAAAGTGTTGGCGGGTTTGAATAAGCGCTGCGCCGAAGGTGTGACAACCTACAACCTCAATACCCCAGACGCCTTCGCCGCCACCCGTGCGGCATTGGCCTGATTAGGAGAAGCTTGCATGAACCTGCAAGGTAAAGTTGCACTGGTCACCGGTGCGAGCCGCGGTATTGGCCAAGCCATTGCTCTTGAGTTGGGACGTAACGGTGCGACCGTGGTCGGGACGGCAACGTCCGAGTCCGGCGCCGAGCGTATCAGTGCGACCTTCAAGGAAAACGGCATTGAAGGCTTCGGGCTGGCGCTCGATGTCTGCAGCGATGCGTCGGTCAGTGCGACACTGGCATTGATTCAGGAGCGCGTTGGCGCCCCGTTGATTCTGGTCAACAACGCTGGTATCACCCGTGACAACCTGATGATGCGAATGAAAGATGACGAATGGCATGACGTTGTCGACACCAACCTGAACAGTCTATTTCGGCTGTCCAAGGGTGTTTTGCGTGGCATGACCAAGGCTCGTTGGGGTCGAATTATCAGTATTGGTTCGGTAGTGGGTGCCATGGGCAACGCAGGCCAAGTAAACTATGCGGCTGCGAAAGCTGGTCTGGAAGGTTTCAGCCGGGCCCTGGCCCGTGAAGTCGGTTCGCGTGCGGTCACCGTGAACGCGGTTGCGCCTGGTTTTATCGATACTGATATGACTCGCGAGCTGCCAGAAGCGCAACGTGACGCATTGATTACCCAGATTCCTTTGGGACGTTTGGGGCAGGCGCAAGAGATCGCACACGTGGTCGCTTTTCTTGCATCTGAAGGTGCGGCCTACGTTACCGGGGCTACAATCCCGGTGAATGGCGGCATGTACATGAGTTGAATGTGACGGATCGCTTCAAAAAAATGTCATACGGGCGGTCTAAAATCCGTTATAAAGCTGCAATCTATTAATAGGCGGAAGGCGGGTGTGGTTACAGAGGATGAGCATTGAGCTTGAAATGCGTAAAACCTCTTCGATACACTTACCCACCGGCCAGCTGCCTGAATTTGTCCACTAGGAGTTAAAACAAGGTATGAGCACCATCGAAGAGCGCGTCAAGAAAATCGTTATGGAGCAACTTGGCGTCAAGGCAGAGGAAGTGACAAATGCTGCTTCTTTCGTTGAAGACCTGGGCGCTGACTCCCTTGATACCGTGGAGCTGGTGATGGCTCTGGAAGAGGAATTCGAGACCGAAATTCCTGACGAAGAAGCCGAAAAAATCACTACCGTTCAAGCAGCTATCGACTACGTTACTGCCCACCAGGCGTAATGGTTTGTAGTCGTCGCTTGCTGTCGGGAAAAACCGCACTGCCATCACGGCGTGCGGTTTTTTCTTTAGAAGTGATGTAAAGAGTCGTCAATAGATTAAAGGAGAGTGCTGTGTCGCGTAGACGCGTCGTAGTCACCGGTATGGGTATGTTGTCGCCATTGGGCACGGACGTTCCGAGTTCCTGGCAGGGCATTCTGGCTGGTCGCAGTGGCATTGGTCTGATCGAACACACGGACCTTTCGGCCTTTACCACCCGTTTTGGCGGCTCGGTAAAAGGCTTCAACGTTGAGGAATATCTGGCGCCCAAAGAGGCGCGGCGTCTCGACCTTTTCATTCAGTACGGTTTGGCCGCGAGCTTTCAAGCCGTGCGCAACTCCGGGCTTGAAGTGACCGACGCTAACCGTGAGCGCATTGGCGTTGCCATGGGTGCGGGCATCGGTGGCTTGACCAATATCGAGAACAACAGTCGTTCTTTGCATGAGCAAGGGCCGGGGCGGATTTCTCCGTTTTTTGTACCGGGCTCGATTATCAACATGATCTCTGGCTTCCTGTCGATCCATCTGGGTGCACAGGGGCCTAACTACGCCATCGCAACGGCGTGCACCACCGGCACCCATTGCATTGGTATGGCCGCACGCAACATCGCCTACGGTGAAGCTGACGTGATGATCGCCGGGGGCGCGGAAATGGCTGCCTGTGGTCTGGGCATGGGTGGCTTTGGTGCGTCGCGGGCGCTGTCTACCCGCAATGACGACCCTGCACGGGCAAGCCGTCCGTGGGACAAAGGCCGTGATGGTTTCGTCTTGTCCGATGGCGCTGGAGCCTTGGTGCTTGAAGAGCTGGAACACGCCAAGGCGCGTGGCGCGACCATCTATGCCGAGCTGATCGGCTTTGGCATGAGTGGCGACGCTTATCACATGACCTCGCCACCCGAAGACGGTGCCGGCGCTGCACGTTGCATTGCCAACGCGCTGCGTGACGCCAGGATCAATGTCGATGAAGTGCAGCATATCAACGCTCACGGCACATCGACCCTGGCGGGCGATTTGGCCGAAGCATCGGCGATCAAGACTGTCTTTGGCGACCATGCCTACAAGCTGGCCATCACGTCGACCAAATCGATGACCGGCCACTTGCTCGGTGCCGCAGGGGCGGTCGAGGCGATCTTCAGTATTCTGGCGATCAACGGCCAGGTTGCGCCGCCGACGATCAACCTTGATGAGCCGGGCGAAGGCTGCGATCTGGACTTTGTCCCGCACGAGGCTCGAAGCATGCCTATCGATGTCGTGCTCTCCAACTCCTTCGGGTTTGGCGGCACCAATGGCTCGCTGGTGTTCCGTCGGTACGCTGATTGATGCCGAGCTGGATCAATGGTCGTCCAGCTGAGACCCTGCCCGTGACGGATCGGGGTCTGGCTTACGGCGATGGTTTGTTTGAAACCATTGCCGTCAAGGCCGGGCGACCCTTGCTGTTCGAACGTCACCTGCAGCGCCTGGCGACAGGTTGCAGTCGATTGGCGATTGCTGCGGATCAATCATTGATCCGCAGCGAATTGCTGGCGTTTGCTGCGCAGTTGGGCGAGGGCGTGATGAAGTTGATTCTCACCCGTGGCGACAGCTTGCGTGGCTACGCACCCGCACCCATGGCCGAGCCACGGCGCATCCTTCAGGGCGGCGCGGCGCCAGCCTATCCGGCGGCTCATGCCGAGCAGGGTATCTGCCTGTTTGAATGCCTTACTCGTTTATCTGAACAACCCCTGTTGGCCGGGCTCAAGCATCTGAATCGGCTGGAGCAGGTGCTCGCGCGTAGCGAGTGGCAGGACAGCGCATACGCCGAAGGGCTGATGTGCGATACCTCCGGGCGGATAATCGAGGGTGTGTACAGCAATGTCTTTCTGATCAAGGAGGGTGTGCTGCTGACCGCCGACCTGAGCCGTTGCGGCGTGGCCGGTGTGATGCGCGCAGAACTGCTGGCTCAAGCCCGGACGCTGGGCATTGGCACTGAAGAACGCGACATCCAGTGGCTCGATCTGGAGCAGGCGGACGAGGTTTTTCTGAGCAACAGTGTCTACGGTGTGTGGCCCGTGCGAGGGGTTGCACGGCTGAACTGGCCGGTTGGCCCGCTCACCCGTAAACTGCAGGGCATTGCTCGCGCGCTTCTGGATGTTTGATCGGTGATTCGTAAATTATTGGTGTTGTTCGAAGGTTGTCTGGTCCTGGCAGGGTTACTGCTGGGCCTGTCTGTCTGGCAACAGGATGCAGCGCTGAAGCAGCCCTTGAACCTGACTCAGGAACAGTTACTCGACGTCCCCGCAGGCTCCACGCCCACTGGCGTGCTTAATCGTTTGCAGGCCGACGGGGTGATCAAGGACGCCTTCTGGTTGCGTCTTTACTGGCGTTTTAATCTGTCGGATCAATCGTTCCACAGCGGCGAATACCGCATGACACCCGCAATGAATGCCAAGGCGCTACTGGGGTTGTGGCATCGTGGCGAGGTGGTGCAATACAGCCTGACACTGGTTGAAGGCTGGAATTTCCGTCAGGTCCGTGCGGCCTTGGCCAAGCAGCTCAAGCTTGAGCAGAACCTGGCCGGGTTGAGCGACACGGAGTTGATGGCCAGGCTGGGCCACGCCGATGTATTCCCTGAAGGTCGTTTCTTCCCTGACACCTACCGTTACGTACGCGGCATGAGCGACGTCGACTTGCTCAAGCAGGCGTACAACCGCCTGGATGAAGTCCTGGCGGAGGAGTGGACCAAACGTGCGGCTGACGTGCCTTATGTCGACCCGTATCATGCGTTGATCATGGCCTCGCTGGTCGAAAAAGAAACCGGCGTGCCTCAGGAGCGTGCGCAAATCGCCGGCGTTTTTGTCCGGCGCCTGCAGATGGGGATGTTGTTGCAGACCGATCCTACCGTGATCTACGGCCTCGGTGAGCGTTACAACGGCAAGTTGACCCGTGCTTCCCTGAAAGAGCCAACGCCCTATAACACTTATGTCATCGCTGGTTTGCCGCCGACCCCGATCTCGTTGGTGGGACGCGAAGCCATCCATGCCGCGCTTAATCCAGTGCCTGGCAGCAGCTTGTATTTCGTTGCTCGCGGTGACGGCAGTCATGTGTTTTCTGCTGATCTGGACGCCCATAACAACGCGGTTCGCGAGTTTCAGCTCAAACGACGTGCGGACTATCGTTCCAGTCCGGCGCCTGTTCCCGCTCCGGGCTCCATGCCAACGTCGGAGCCAGAGGTCGTACCGGCTCCGACTCCCGCACCCACTGCCACGCCAGATGACAAAAGCGAGCAGAGCCCGCAATGAATTTGATTAAGGACTGCCTGTGACTGGCTTGTTTATTACCCTGGAAGGTCCGGAAGGCGCTGGTAAAAGCACCAACCGCGAATACCTGGCCGAGCGCCTGCGCGCCCATGGTGTCCATGTTGTGCTGACCCGGGAGCCGGGCGGCACGCCTTTGGCTGAGCGGATTCGCGAGCTGTTGTTAGCGCCGAGCGATGAACCGATGAACGCCGATACCGAGCTGTTGTTGGTATTCGCTGCCAGAGCCCAGCATCTGGCTGAAGTCATTCGTCCGGCACTGGCTCGCGGGGCAGTGGTGCTGTGTGATCGGTTTACAGATGCAACCTACGCTTACCAAGGGGGTGGCCGTGGCTTGTCCCATGAGCGAATCGCCGTCCTGGAGCATTTTGTTCAGGGTGATCTGCGTCCCGATCTGACCCTGGTGTTCGACTTGCCGGTGGAAGTGGGTCTGGCGCGTGCGACGGCCCGTGGGCGGCTCGACCGTTTCGAGCAGGAAGGTCGGACGTTCTTCGATGCCGTGCGCAGTACCTATCTGAAACGTGCGGCCGCCAGTCCTGAGCGCTACCGTCTGGTTAACGCAGCGTTGTCGCTGTCGGAGGTTCAGCAGTCACTTGATGGCTTGCTGCCCGAGTTGCTGGAGCTTCAACGTGGCTGAGGCCTACCCGTGGCAAGAAAGTCTTTGGCAGCAACTGGCCGGGCGTAGCCAGCACGCGCACGCTTACTTGCTTCATGGGCCTGCGGGCATCGGCAAGCGCGCACTGGCGGAGCGCCTCATGGCTCGCTTGTTGTGTCGGCGCCCTGAAGGACTGGACGCGTGTGGTCAGTGCAAGTCCTGCCTGCTACTGGTCGCGGGCAGTCACCCGGATAATTACGTGCTGGAGCCGGAAGAGGCGGACAAAGCAATCAAGGTCGATCAGGTTCGCGATCTGGTCAGCTTCGTCGTGCAGACCGCGCAAATGGGCGGTCGCAAAGTGGTGTTGATCGAGCCTGCCGAGTCGATGAACGTCAACGCCGCTAACGCATTGCTCAAAAGTCTCGAAGAACCTTCCGGCAATACCGTGCTGTTGCTGGTCAGTCATCAGCCGAGCCGTTTGTTGCCGACGGTCAAAAGCCGTTGCGTGCAACAGGCCTGTCCGCTGCCCAGTGAGGCGATGAGCCTGGACTGGCTGGCCAGCGCGTTGCCCGATTGCGCGGAGGATGAGCGTGTCGAACTGCTGGCGCTGGCCGCCGGTTCGCCCTTGGCGGCAGTCAGCCTGCAGGCTCAGGGCGTACGGGAGCAGCGGGCGCTGGTGGTGGACGGTGTGAAAAAACTGCTTAAACACCAGCAATCACCCACTCAGCTGGCTGAAGGCTGGAAAGATATTCCGCTGTTGTTGCTGTTCGACTGGTTCTGCGACTGGTCGCATCTGATTCTGCGCTATCAGCTGACCCAGGATGAAGCGGGGCTAGGCTTGGGGGATATGCGTAAGGTGCTGCAATACCTGGCGCAGAAATCCACTCAGGGCAAGGTCCTCGGGATTCAGGACTGGGTGCTGGCCCAGCGTCAGAAAGTCATGTCCAAAGCCAGTCTTAACCGGGTGTTGTTGCTCGAAGCGTTGTTGGTGCAGTGGGCAGGCTTGCTCGGACAAGGTTAGACTCTAGGGTCTGTTGACGTTTGGTGACGACCGCGACGGAGGCCCATTTGGCGCAGGGCGAGGCGCGAGGAACGCGGTTTGGTTGTTCCAAATAAGTTCCGAGCAACGCAGCCCTGCGCCAAATGGGCCCCGTCCCTTCGGGTTGCGCGCCAACGTGCGCGAGGCTGCGTTGCGGGATTTGCCAAGGGAACAACCATTAGCGGCATCCCGCGCCTTGCCTCGCACACGTTGGCATCGCAACGCGGTTCGCCAACAAACGTCAACAGACCCTATTATTCGGATCATGTCCCCAGGAGTTGCAATGAACTTGCCGCTGAGTCCAGGCCCACGGAACGGCATTTTGTCCCTGACGATCAAGGACAAATCCGTGTTGTACGCCGCTTATATGCCATTCATCAAAAATGGCGGGCTGTTCATCCCTACCAGCAAAAGCTACAAGCTGGGTGACGAGGTGTTCATGCTGCTCAACCTGATGGACGAGCCGGAAAAAATCCCGGTGACGGGCAAGGTTGCCTGGATAACGCCCAAGGGCGCTCAGGGTAATCGGGCGGCGGGAGTTGGCGTCCAGTTCAATGATGGCGACAACACGGCCCGGAACAAGATTGAAACGTACCTGGCCGGAGCCCTGAAATCCGACCGTCCAACCCATACCATGTAGTTGCCATCCTGCCATGCTTGTAGATTCCCATTGCCACCTCGACCGTCTCGATCTCGCTGTGCATGCAGGTTCGCTCGATGCAGCCCTTGACGCTGCACGGGCGCGGGGCGTCGGGCATTTTCTGTGCATCGGTGTCAGCGCCGAGAATGCCGGTGCGGTCAAAGCCTTGGCTGAGCGTTATGACGACGTGGATTGTTCGGTGGGTATTCATCCGCTGGACCTGCAGCCGGGCGAGGCACCGGCACTGGACTGGCTGCTGGATGAGCTGAATCACCCGCGGGTGGTGGCCATTGGCGAGACGGGACTGGATTACCACTATGAGCCTGAGGCTGCCGAGCTTCAGCAACAATCGTTTCGTCTGCACCTGCAGGCGGCCAGCATCACGGGCAAGCCGGTTATTGTGCACACTCGTGGCGCTCGCGCCGACACCTTGAACCTGTTGCGAGAAGCTGCGTTGCCGCACGCTGGCGTACTGCACTGCTTTACCGAGGATTGGGAGATGGCCAGGGCGGCGCTGGACCTGGGGTTTTATATCTCGTTGTCCGGGATCGTCACCTTCCGTAATGCCGATGCTCTGCGAGACGTGGCACGTCAGGTGCCCGTCGATCGATTACTGGTGGAGACCGACTCACCTTACCTGGCACCGATTCCTTATCGAGGCAAACCCAACCTTCCGCAATATGTGCGGGAAGTGGCAGAGTTTCTGGCGATGTTGCGTGGTGAGTCCTACGAGCGTTTTGCCGAGCAGACCACTGAAAACTTTAGGCGGCTGTTCCCTCTGGCGCACGTGAAGCGCTAGGCACTCTTTTCTCGAGCGCTGCCCTGCAGGGTATTTTCATGCAAAAAAAACCCGGGCTCTGGGGGGGGAATCCGGGTTAAGACCATTAGGAGTAAAACAAAGGCGCTCGGTCCATCGGCACCTTCATTGACGCGTCACTTGGGGGAGATGTCGCGTCAACTATCTTAGTATTGGTCATGATTGGCGGGCGTCCAGTCGCAGATGCTCATTTTTTAAACAGATTTGGAATACATCCGCTTCTGTTGAGTTCTCAATGAGCCGCCAGCGTGCGTACGATGGCCAATGTCTCTTCGATCACCCGCGACTCAGTATAAAAGTGTGGGGAAAATCTGACGCCGGGTCCACGTTGAACGCACACCACCTGTTCCCGTTTAAGGTGCTCGAATACGTGGGCGTTCGCTATACCGTCCAGGCTGAAGCTCAGGATTCCCGCGCGTTTCTCAGGGTTTTTTGGAGTGTGCAAGCGGACACCTGGAATGGCGCTCAACCCGTCTTCGAGCCAGAGAATGCGCTCGGCAATGGCCTTCCCCACTGCGTCCATGCCGACGTCTTCGAGCAGCGAAAGGCTGGCCTCTAATGCCATGGTGCCAAGCATGTTCGGGCTGCCGCATTCGAAGCGGCGCGCAGACAGGGCGGGCTCCCATGTCGTGCGGTTGTAGTCACCCATGTGCTCGAGCATGTGCCAGCCGAACTCACTGAGTTTCAGTTGTGGTCGCAATTCGCTGCGGCAATAAAACACGCCCAGGCCTTCCGGGCCCAGCAACCACTTATGGCCGTCTGCCATGGCGAAGTCGCATTGGTTTGCCTGAACATCAAAGGGCAGGGCGCCCAGTTGCTGGATAGCATCAATGCAGAACAGCACGCTGCGTTGTTTGCAGCCCTGGCCCAGACGCTCCAGATCCAGGCGCAGGCCCGAAGCGTATTGCACCGCGCTGATCGACAGCAGGCGTGTGCGAGCACCGCAGGCGGCGAGCAGCGCCGCCTCAGGGTCGTCGTTTTTGAGGCTGACCTGGATGACTTCGACGCCTTGGGGCGCCAGCGCCTCCCAGACGATGCGGTTGGATGGGAACTCTTCATCGCTGATAACGATCTGGTCGCCGGCTTTCCAGTCCAGTCCAAATGCAACGAATGACAGCGCTTCCGAGGTATTTTTGACCAGAGCGATGTCATCGGTCGACGGTGCGTTCAGTAGGCGCATCAGGCGTTCACGCAAGCGTTGCTCTACCACCATCCAGTCTGGATAGTCCCTCGCGCCCAATAAAACGTTCTCCTGGGCAAAGCGGCTGACGGCGGTCGCGGCGCGTTTTGGCCAGGGGGCGACCGCAGCGTGGTTTAAATATCGCAGGCCCGGGGCCTGTGCAAATTCATCAAGAAACGTAGACATGGTCGGATGATCCGTGCAATTTGGCGCAAGTTAGGCATAATACGCGGCTTCGATTTTGACCCCTACAGACCTTTTCTTATGCAAAAAGAACCTCGTAAGGTCCGTGAGTTTCGTCGCCGCGAGCAAGAAATTCTCGATACCGCGCTAAAGCTGTTCCTCGATCAAGGTGAAGACAGTGTCACCGTCGAGATGATCGCTGATGCCGTGGGTATCGGCAAAGGCACCATCTATAAGCACTTCAAGTCCAAGGCGGAAATCTACCTGCGCCTGATGCTCGACTACGAGCGCGATTTGAACGAGTTGCTCCACTCTGCCGACGTCGACAAGGATAAGGAAGCTTTATCCCGCGCCTACTTCGAATTCCGCATGCGCGATCCTCAGCGCTACCGGTTGTTCGATCGACTGGAAGAAAAAGTGGTCAAGGGCAATCAGGTGCCGGAGATGATCGAGGAGTTGCACCGGATTCGCGCGTCGAACTTCGAGCGCCTGACCCTGTTGATCAAGGGGCGGATCAGCGAAGGCAAGCTCGAAGATGTGCCGCCTTATTTTCATTACTGTGCGTCCTGGGCACTGGTGCATGGCGCCGTGGCCCTGTATCACTCGCCGTTCTGGAGCAATGTGCTGGAAGATCAGGAGGGCTTTTTTCAGTTCCTGATGGACATCGGCGTGCGTATGGGTAACAAACGCAAGCGTGATACCGATACCCCGCCAGGCAGCTGATATATTCGGTACCGTTATAGCGTCAGGTAGTGAATGCAGGGATCGTTGGTGCGGGAATATACTGGGCCCCGGGGTTGGTTGAAACGTGATGTCCAGTCATGTTTTACCGGCCTAATTTCTTAGCCGGAGTCGCTCATGATCGTTGACCGTCAAGGCAGGCGTTTCCGCAACTTGCGAATCAGCCTGACTTCAGCCTGCAACTATGCGTGTACCTACTGTGTGCCCAACGGCAAGCGGTTGGTGGCTGCGCAGGATGAATTGTCGGCCGATGCCATGGCGCGTGGCGTAGCCTATCTGATCGAAGCCGCGGGCATTGAGCGTTTGCGTATTACTGGCGGCGAGCCACTAGTGAGCCCGAAGCTGGAAGCGTTCATGGGGCGAGTCGGTCAATTGGGGCTGGCTGATATCAGCCTGACCACCAATGGACAATTACTCGCTCGCAAGCTGCCATTGCTGGTCGATGGGGGTATTCGTCGGCTCAATGTGTCCCTCGATACCCTTGATCCTGTGGCCTTCCGCCAGATTGCCCGTGGCGGGGATCTGGCCAGCGTGCTGGACGGCATGGATCAGGCGCGCGCCGCCGGGATCAAAATCAAAGTCAATATGGTGCCGCTGCGCGGGCAAAACCTGGATCAGGTGATGCCGATGCTCGACTACTGCCTTGAGCGCGGATACGAGCTGCGGTTTATCGAGTTGATGCGCATGGGCCATCTGGCCAACGATTCGAATGCCTTCCTGCAGCAGTTTGTCAGTCTGCAACAATTGCTGGCATTGATCGGCGAGCGTTATGAGTACCTGCAAGCCGACGCGCCAGTCGATGCTACAGCTGTCCGCTATCAAATTCCCGACCTTGGTTTTTTCGGCGTGATTGCCAACGAAAGCGTACCGTTTTGCCGTACCTGCTCACGTTTGCGCCTTTCTTCCACGGGCTGGTTGCACGGTTGCCTGTCCTCCAGCAACCGCCATTACGTAGGCGATCTGTTGGATAAGCCACGCCACGAAGCGTTGCCAGCGCTCCAGCGTTTGCTGGTCAGAGCCTTGGGCGACAAGCAAGAAGTCGCGTTTTCCGGCGGCGCCACGATCATGAAAATTATTGGCGGCTAAGCTTCTCGCATCCCGGCGTTCCCACGTAAAACTGTCCATCATCGTCGCTCATACACTGCTTGATGGCGCGGAAGCTGCATCTTGTGCCCATTCGCCGGTTTTCCGTCACCGGCACGAGGGAGTGGATGATGCGTAGTCTGGTTTTGCTACTGACGCTTCTGGCGTTGAGTGGCTGCATGAGTGTCAGTGACATGGGGCAGGGCGCTCACGATCAGTTGAGTGATGCGGGCTTACTCGATCACAGCAACACGAGTCGCGCGAACAATCTGCGTATACAGGCAGACTCCTTTATCTATATTGCCCAGGGCTCATTCGTTCCCCCCGGCAATGCCTATCCGCGGCCTAATGTCGTGGCGGAAGAAGCCTTTCACGGCTTTGTCGAATACTTCCCTATGGTTCGTCGGGCCCGAGCGCCGATTGGTCTGGATGCAGCCTTAAGCGAGGCGCGCGCGGCGGGTGCGCATTATTTGCTGTACACCCGTTTCGCCAAAGCTGACGACAGGATTGGCAACACTGACGAATGGCACGACCAGCAAGCCGTGGATCGGCTGGGCGTCGACAGCGGCGTGATTCAGCTGATGCTGATCGAAACCAGTACCCGCTATTTGATCGATACCGCACGGATTCACACCCGCGGCGGATTGCTGACACTGCGCAACACCAAGCCCGAAGATTTGCTTGGTCCACCCCTGGAGGACTACGCTCGCAGTCTGTTAGGCATGAGTCGCTAAGGAGAAAGGCATGAGTGGTCCCGGCAATGCCAACGATCTATTCGCGCAGATTCCCAAGTCGAAGGGGTTGCCGCCTGTTCATCTGTGGAATCCCGATTTTTGCGGCGATATAGATATGCGTATCGCCCGTGACGGCACGTGGTACTACCTCGGCACGCCCATTGGACGTAAGCCCATGGTGCGCCTGTTCTCCACGATCATGCGCCGTGACGGCGACGACTACTTTCTGATCACTCCCGTGGAGAAGGTCCGGATCAGGGTGGATGACGCACCTTTTGTTGCAGTCAGCCTTGAAGTGGAAGGCCAGGGCGAAGATCAGCGTTTGCGCTTCACCACCAATGTCGAGGATCAGACCGAGGCGGGGCCCGAGCATCCGATACGGGTAGAAATTGACCCGCTCACTCAGGAACCAGCGCCTTATGTCCATGTGCGGGTCAATCTGGAAGCGCTGATGCACCGCAATGTGTTCTATCAATTGGTTGATCTGGCGGTAACGCGAGAAATAGATGGCCAGCGTTGGTTGGGCGTATGGAGTGGTGGCGAATTTTTTCGAATCGGACTCGAACCCTGAAGTGGGTTGTCAGCAGTTCTGGACCTGTCTCTGTTCCTGCGGTTAATTGCCTGTCGGTACCTCGACGGTTAAAGTGCCGCTCCCCGTTTTTGCTTGAGGTTTTTGCATGAAGCAGTCCTTTGATATTGCCGTGATCGGCGCCACCGGCACTGTTGGCGAAACCCTCGTCCAGATTCTTGAAGAGCGCGAGTTTCCGGTGGCCAGTCTGCACTTGTTGGCGAGCATCGAATCGGCGGGCCATTCGGTGCCGTTCAAGGGCAAGAACGTGCGCGTGCGTGAAGTGGATGAATTCGATTTCAGCAAAGTCCAGCTGGTCTTTTTTGCCGCTGGCCCAGCCATTACCCGCAGCTATGCAGCGCGGGCGACAGCGGCGGGTTGCACGGTGATCGATCTGTCGGGCGGTTTGCCGGCTGAGCAGGCGCCCACTATTATTCCAGAAGTCAACGCGGCCCTGCTTGGCGCGCTGAGAAAGCCGTATCAAATTGCCAGTCCCAGCCCGTCGGCGACGGCATTGGCAGTGGTGATCGCGCCGTTGCGTGCGCTGCTCGGCGTCGTCCGGGTCAATGTCACTGCCTGCCTTGCAGTGTCCAGTCAGGGCCGCGAAGGGGTGGCGGAGCTGGCTCGGCAAACCGCTGAGCTGCTCAATGTGCGACCGATGGAACCACGCTTTTTTGATCGGCAGATGGCGTTCAACCTGCTGGCTCAGGTCGGTACGCCCGACACCCAAGGCCATGCGCCGTTGGAAAAGCGTTTGGTCACAGAGTTGCGCGAGTTGCTTGCCATGCCATTGCTTAAGGTGTCCGCTACCTGCGTTCAAGCTCCTGTATTTTTTGGCGATAGCTTTAGCGTTTCGCTGCAGCTATCGGGCGCGGTCGATCTAGCGGCAGTCAATGCTGTGCTGGAGGCTGCACCGGGAATCGAACTGATTGAAGCGGGCGATTACCCCACGGCGGTTGGTGATGCCGTGGGTCAGGATGTCGTCTATGTAGGACGAGTGCGTACAGGGATCGACGACCCGGAGGAACTTAATCTGTGGATCACGTCTGATAATGTGCGCAAGGGTGCGGCGTTGAACGCTGTGCAAGTGGCTGAATTGTTGATAAAAGACCTTGTGTAAAAGATACTTGGCAACAATTCAAGAATCGTTTTAGCTTTCAGACTTTACCTTCTCGGTTGCCGAGGAATATTCAAACAAGGGATGGGCTATGGTTCAGGTTCGCAAACTGGTTTTAGCAATCGCTGCCGCTTCGGCGTTGTCGTCCGGTATGGCGCATGCGTTGGTGCTCGGGGACCTGACATTGAAGTCGACCCTGAACCAGCCTCTGGTTGCCGAGATCGAGTTGCTTGATGCGCGAGACCTGAATGCCGGGCAGGTAGTGCCGAGCTTGGCGCCATCCGCTGATTTCGCCCAGGCTGGCGTTGCTCGGCAGGCATTTCTCGATGATCTGACGTTTACCCCGGTGCTGAATGCCGGCGGTAAAAGCGTTCTGCGGATTACGTCGAGCAAGCCGGTTCGTGACCCCTACATGAAATTCCTCGTGCAAGTGCTCTGGCCTAACGGCCGGTTGCTGCGCGAATACAGCCTGTTACTCGATCCGCCGAAGGCTACGCCGGAAGCGGCCGTTGCTGCGCAACTTCCGGCCACTGCGCCCGCCGAGCCTCAAGCACCGGCCGCAACGCCGCCTGCACCGGTAGAGGCGCCTGCGCCGACCCCGGTCGCGGAGGCTAAACCTGCTCGATACACCACCAGTAAACGCGATACGTTGTGGGAAATCGCCGCCCGCGTGCGCAATGGTGGGTCGGTTCAGCAGACCATGCTGGCCATTCAGGCGCTGAACCCGGATGCGTTTATTGGCGGTAACATCAATCGGCTGAAAACCGGTCAAGTGTTGCGTCTTCCCGATCAGCAGCAAATCACCACGCTCCCTCAGCCGCAGGCCGTCGCTCAGGTGGCGGAGCAAAATGTGGCCTGGCGTCAGCGTCGCAGTTTGCCCGCAGCCGCGCGTCAGGTTGATGCGACCCGTCGCGCTCGTGCCGACGCCGCACCTTCCAAGGTCGACGCGCAGGATAACTTGAGCCTGGTCTCGGGCAGCTCCAAGGCGGGCGGCAAAGGTGCCTCGGGTGATAGCAAGGCGCTCAGCAACAAGCTGGCGGTAGCCAAGGAAAACCTCGACACGACGCGTCGTGATAATGCGGAACTGAAAAGCCGCATGACTGATTTGCAAAGCCAGTTGGACAAGTTGCAGCGCTTGATCCAGTTGAAAAATAATCAGTTGGCGAAGATGCAGGCTGATGGGGCGACCGCACCTGGCGCCACTAATACCGTGCCACCGCTACCTGCTGAACTGGTCGCGGCTGATATGGTTGCGAAGGTCCCGGGCGAGATTGCGCCCGAAGATGCTCTGCCACCGGGTGCTGCGCAAGCCAGCGCAGCGCCGGATGCCGCGCCGATCGCTCCTGCGCCTGCCGCGCCCGCAGCAGAAGAAAATGCAGATAATGCATTGAATCAATTGCTTGCCAGCCCGCTGATGTTGGGGTTGTTGGGTGGCGGCGCGCTGTTGATTGCGCTGCTCTTGCTGCTGCTCCTGGCGCGACGTCGCAATGCTCGGCAAGCGTCTGACAAACATAAACGTATGGCTCGGGCGCTGGCCGAAGAAACCCAGTTTGCGGCTGACATGGATTTGCCTGAAGACAGTTTCGACGGTGTCGATGTTCCGCCGCCAAGCGTCATGCTGGCGCCAGTGCCAGTACCTGCCGTTGAGCCGGTGCGTGAACGATCGGCTGATGTTCTTGGTCAGGCAGAGGTTCATCTTGCCAACGGTCGTCTCAATCAGGCTGCCGAACTTCTGGAAGAGGCCATCAAGGAAGAGCCGCAACGCAGCGACCTGCGCCTGAAACTGATGGAAGTCTATGCAGAGCAAGGTAATCGCAGTGGCTTTACTGGCCAGGAACGCAAGTTGGTGGCCACCGGCAAAAATCACGCTGAAGTCGAACAACTGAAAAGCCGCTATCCGACGATGCTGGTGGCAGCAGTTGCTGGCTTGAGCGCTGCGGCCCTGGCAGCCGAACTAGACGCCAACTACGTCAAGGACCTGATGCTTGACGAGCCTGAAGCGCCTGCTCCGGCAGCAACTCCGGCTCCAGTTCTAACACCAACACCAACACCTGCTCCGGTTCCAGCTCCGGCGCCTGTCGCGGAGTCCGATGATCTCGATGATTTTGACCAGGATTTCGACCTGAGTCTGGATGATCTGGAAGAAGCCTCGCCTGCGATCATCAAAAACCCGGTCGAGTCGACGCTCGATGATGTGCCTGTTTTGGGCGACGATCTGAACCTTGATGCGCCTTTGGTGAACGACGCGTTGCTTGATGATGACCTGGATTTTGACGCGGTGTTGCAACAACAGACGGACGCCAGGAAAGCCCCGTCCGATGATTTGGCAGATTTCGACCTGGATCTCCCGGAAGAGCAGCCATCGTTGAGTGCCGAGGATGACTTCCTGCTCAGCCTCAAAGATGACCTGCGAGATCTTCCCGCTTTTGATGACGCTCCGACCCTGGATCAACCCGTCGTCGATAAGTCGTCTGCGGACGATCTGGAATTGCCGGCTGATTTCGACCTGTCGTTGGCCGATGAAATTGACGCTGAAGCAGCGCCCGATGCTTTCGATTCGGAACTCAACGACGTCAATGCCGAGCTGGATCGTTTGTCCCAGAGCCTTGAGCACCCACCGATCGCCAAGCCGTTCGAAGCCCCGGGCGTTACCGCAGAGGACGCAGCTCTCTCGGACGACGAGCCTGAGTTTGACTTCCTGGCGGGTACGGATGAGGCTGCGACCAAGCTTGATCTGGCCAGGGCTTACATCGAGATGGGCGACAACGATGGCGCCCGCGATATTCTCGACGAAGTGGTCGGCGAAGGTGATGAAACCCAGAAAACCGAAGCACAGGAGATGCTGGCGCGCTTGCTCTGAGTCGATGCTCCTGGTTTTACCGTATGACGACCGCCTTGGCGGTCGTTTGCGTTTATGGCGTTTGGCAGGTTCGTCATGGACGGTGTGGGGCATCCTCCCTGAGGCGTGCCCCCGGTGACTCAGGGTTTAAGTTGAGCTGGCCTTTTTACTCAGCCTTCCGATCAGACAGGTTGCAGAAATGGACGGAGGGGGTACGAAGAGGAAGTTTAATTTGTAGCGTTCAATGAGCGTGAGGGCGAGCAGTGGTACGGTTATGCCAACCAGAGTTCCTACCGCCAAATGAACGGACGCAGCCTGTACTCCGGCGACCTTCACTAGGATTATCCGTGCACCGCTGCCGGCCAGAACATGCATTAGATAGATCGCCATGGAGGACGTCCCTAAAAACATGAACCATTCCAGGCGAACTTTATCCAGGCACATGGACAACGACACAACAAACAGAATCGAGACCGCCGCGAGCATTAATGCCGTAACGCCGACGACGTCGTAGGTCAGTCCCAGTACGAAGTGAAAAATGTATTGCCCCGCCAGAAAAGCAATACCAAGGCCCATCGCCAATGCCTTGCAGCGCCGCTCGAAAAAATCCTTTATATCGTTGAATACAATGCCGAAGACAAAGAAAACGGTATTTCCGGCTATGTAATATACGATGACCCCTGCGTGCAGTTCTTTGCTGACCACAAACAGGACAGCGAAAAACAAGAGCAACAGTGCCGAATAAGCCTTGCTGACCAGCGAATAAATAAGCGCACTTAAAACAAAGATCCAGAAAAGAGCATACAAGAACCAAAACTGCGCCCTTGGATTCCAGGCAAAAGAAAGCACATCGAAATAAGAGGTGCTGTGGGTGGTGTAATTCGACAGTGCAAACTCAATACTGCCTTGCAACAAAGACCAGATAATGAATGGATAGGCGATGGTATCAATTTTGTTGACGATCAGTCCGCCCGCGCCACGCTTCGTGAGCGACTCGTAAAAGAACAGGCCTGACAGGAAGAAAAACAGCGGCATGTGGAAGCTGTAAATAATGCTGTCTACCATTCGAAATGTATAGGCATCGATAGGCAGCCCGGCACTGTAAACGCCTCTGGCGACGTGACCATATACAACTAAAATGATACCTATCGCTTTTGCGTAATCAACCCAATAGCTTCTGTCCCTCATCGTAAAAACGCCTGTGTAGTGTGGATGTTTACTGCTGGCGATCGGCAAACGCAAGCTTAGTCGGGTATCAGGTTTGTGCCAGTTCCCAGGCGCAGATAACCACGCCGCGGTCTCGTTGCCTTTCGTCCGCCAAACCGGGTCTTGTTTGGGCGTGGAAGGGCTCTGGAGATTGCGGCGTGTCCTGCGCATGGCACTGCAGGGTAAAGGGGAGAAACAGCAGAAAAACTACAGTGCTGCACTCAATCCAAGCAAACGTTCTACCCCGACAGGCTCCTCAGCCATCAGCGGGATTACGGCATAGCGGTGAGCATGCTCGTGGATTACATGATCAATTTCCTTGAGCTCATTTGTCGCCCGCTTACGAAGCAGTGGGGATTGGGTCTTGGCTGCCGCGATGCTGTTGTTGATCACCCAGGCCCAAGGCTCAATACCCGCCCGTCGCAGGTCGGCTTGCAGATTGGCAGCCTCTAGCACGGGGGTTGTTTCAGCCAGCGTGACAAGTAAGACCTTGGTTTTCTTGGGGTCTTGAAGCTGCATCATCGGCGTCGTGAAGTGGGTGTTGCTGCCTGCCATCTGCCGGGCGATATCGCGATGATAGGCACCGGTGGCATCAAGCAACAAAAGGGTGTGACCGGTTGGGGCAGTATCCATGATCACGAACTTCTTGCCAGCCTCCCGAATAATGCGCGAGAAGCTCTGGAAGACCGCGATCTCTTCGGTGCAGGGAGAGCGAAGGTCTTCCGCCAAAAGCGCTTTTCCCTGCTCATCCAGATGCGCGCCTTTAGAGGCCATCACTTGATCGCGATACCGCTGGGTTTCAACGTGAGGATCAATGCGACTGAGGGTGAGGTTTGCCATTGAACCGTCCAGGGTTTCTGCTAGATGAGCCGCCGGGTCGGACGTGGTGAGGTGAACGGGCAATCCTCTGTGTGCCAACTCGACGGCCACCGCCGCCGCCAGTGTTGTTTTACCGACGCCGCCTTTACCCATGACCATCACCAGTCCATGGCCATCAGCCGCAATGTCATCCACCAGGTCGCTCAAGCTGGGCGCATGAATCTCGGTAGTTGGAGAGTCAAGCGTTTCAGCCGCGCCGTCGTCTTCGCGTAACAACTGTTTCAGTGCATCAATCCCAACCAGGTTGAAAGCTTTCAGGGGGAGTTGATCAGCGGGCAACGCCTTGAGCGCGTCCGGCATCTGCGCAAGGGCTTCTTGTTCCCGTGCATATACTGCGGCAGCCAAAGGATCTTTATCAGCTTCAGTCCTGGGCAAAATCCCGTTGACCACCAGGTATTGCTGGCGCAGGCCGATACTCGCAAGTTCCTCGTGGGTGTGTGCAGCTTCGCGTAGCGTGGCGTTCTGGGCACGAGCGACCAGGATGAGTCGAGTCAGTGCCGGATCGGACAAGGCTTCAACCGCCTTGTGATATTGATCACGCTGTTTGTCGAGCCCCGCCAATGGCCCTAGACAAGAGGCATCGCCTTGACCTGCTTCAAGGAATCCACTCCAGGCGCCAGGCAGTTGGAGTAGGCGAATGGTGTGCCCGGTAGGCGCTGTATCAAAGATGATGTGATCATAGTCATGGAGCAACGTGGCGCTCACCAATAGCGCTGTGAATTCATCGAAGGCGGCGATTTCTGTTGTGCATGCCCCGGACAACTGTTCTTCCATGCCCTTCACGACATTGGCGTCCAGCACACCGCGTGCAGGCCCGATAATGCGATCTCTGTAGGCTTGGGCTGCCGCCTGCGGGTCGATTTCGAGCGCAGATAAATGAGCAACTGCGGGTACAGGGGTTATGCGGTTGCCAATGCTGATGCCAAATACCTGGCCAACGTTGGATGCAGGATCGGTACTCACCAGAAGTACGCGTTTCCCTCGTGCCGTCAGTTCCAGGGCCGCGGCGCAGGCAATCGACGTTTTACCTACACCCCCCTTGCCAGTAAAAAACAGAAAGCGTGGTGCGTTCTCGAGAAACTGCATGAGCGACTCCGTCAAGGTTCAAGTGGCCATGTGTGTCGCTCAGAACGTACGACACATGAAGGCGGTTGGCGATTTTATCGGGCTTGAACATGATCGCCTACAACGTGTGGTCTTCGCCATTGCGTGCAATACCGTGTACCCGACGTGCTAATCTTTTTAGCCTCTTTCATCCTCCCAGGTCGTGAATAATGAGTAAGTGGCTCGCATTGATGGTTCTGCTGTGCTCGTCTCCGGTTTATGCCGAAGAGGCTGTGCAACGCGACTTGCCGCTTAGCTATCTGGAACAGACCCAGCCAGGTTCGAACAATCAACCTCTGGTCATTTTCCTCCACGGTCATGGTGGTAGCGAGAATGACTTGTTCGGGCTGAGAGAATCGTTACCTGCCCGCTACACTTACCTGTCTGTTCGCGCGCCGATGACCCTGGCCGATGGCGTCTTCCAATGGTTCGACAAGACTAATCGCACCGGTGAATATGACGGCAACACCGCGCAGGTGAAAAACAGTGAGCGGCTGATCGCCGAGTTTGTCGTTGCGGCGATTCAGAAATACCGGACTTCGGCGAAGAAGGTGTATCTGGTAGGTTTTAGCCAGGGCGCAATGGTGAGTTACTACGTTGCGCTGCACCATCCGCAGGCTATCGGCGGAATTGCGGCGCTGAGCGGAACGATGCTGCCCTCTCTGCGCGCTGAAGTGGAACCGGGCAAGCCTCTGGGAATGCCGGCCACGTTCATCGGTCATGGCACTTCCGATGGGACATTGCCCTTCGCTTTGGCTATCGAGGCGGATCGACTCTTGAAGGGTGGTTCGGTCACGGTGCAGTTTCATGCCTATCCCGGCTTGGGGCATTCGATCAATGAAGCTGAGGTGGCCGACCTCAAGCATTGGCTGGAACAGATGGATCGCGGCGCTTGAGCACCTTAATGTTACTTTTTTGCAAAAAATAGGGTGGCGAAAAAAGAGCAACCAGATAGCGCGTGAAGAGGTTGTTGGGTTGCTGGCTGGCAAACCGCTGTTTCTTCGATGGCCACGGAGCGCTCTATAAAGGAAGGCTGGCCTGCGTGGTACTCAGCTTTCAGGTGCGTATAATGGCCGCCACTGCGAAAACGATATTGGCGTAACAAATTGAAAAATATGACCACTGCGGCAGCCGAGATGGCTGCCGCCGGCTTTTCCAGAATCGCATTAGGCGTCGAGTATAAAGGTTCGCGTTATTGCGGATGGCAGCGCCAGGCTTCCGGCGTACTGACCGTTCAGGAAACCCTTGAGAACGCATTGTCCAAAGTTGCTGCGTCCCCCGTCTCATTGTTGTGCGCCGGGCGTACCGATGCGGGTGTTCACGCCTGTGGGCAAGTGGTGCACTTCGATACTCAGGCCGAAAGGTCGCTGAAAGCCTGGGTCATGGGCGCCAATATCAATTTGCCTCACGATGTCAGCGTGACCTGGGCCCAAGTCATGCCGGCGCATTTTCATGCGCGGTTCAAGGCGATTGCCCGTCGTTACCGCTACGTCATCTACAATGATCCGATTCGGCCGGCGCACTTGGGCCAGGAAATCACCTGGAACCACCGCCCGCTGGATGCAGAGCGCATGGCGCTGGCTGCTCAGTACCTGGTCGGCACCCATGATTTCAGTGCGTTTCGTGCCGGGCAATGTCAGGCGAAGTCACCGATCAAGCAGCTGCATCACCTGCGGGTGACGCGTCACGGTCAAATGATCGTCATCGACGTTCGCGCCAACGCCTTTTTGCACCACATGGTGCGTAATATCGCCGGCGTGTTGATGACCATTGGCACCGGTGAGCGGCCAATCGAATGGGCCGGGGAAGTACTGGAGAGCCGGGTCCGTCGGACCGGTGGCGTGACCGCGCACCCGTTCGGGCTTTACCTGGTGAAAGTGGAATACCACGATGAGTTTGCCCTGCCGGAACGTTACGTCGGCCCGCACTTCTTGACCGGCTTCTCTGAACTTGGCGGCTGACGCCCGGAAAAGCATTTGCTAACATCCGGGACTTTCCCGAACAAGGCTTGAGGTTTTCACTGCATGTCAGGCGTTCGCAGCAAGATCTGCGGGATTACCCGTATAGAAGACGCGTTGGCCGCGGTTGATGCCGGGGCCGATGCCATCGGCTTTGTGTTCTACGCCAAAAGCCCTCGTGCCGTCAGCGTCGAGCAGGTGCGTGCAATTATTGCTGCCTTGCCACCGTTTATTACCACCGTCGGCTTGTTCGTCAATATCAGCCGTTGCGAGCTCACCGAGATACTGGAAATCGTACCTCTGGATCTCTTGCAGTTTCATGGCGACGAAACGCCCGAAGACTGTGACGGCTATCATCGACCTTACATCAAGGCGTTGCGCGTGCAGGCGGGTGACGACATCGCCGCCAGTTGCCGGGCCTATTCCAGGGCCAGCGGTATCCTGCTCGATACTTATGTTGCCGACGTGCCGGGCGGCACAGGCGAAGCGTTTGACTGGTCGTTGATCCCGCACACGCTGAGCAAACCGATTATTCTGGCGGGCGGTTTGACGCCAGACAACGTCGCGCAAGCCATCGCTCAGGTCCGACCTTATGCGGTGGATGTCAGCGGCGGAGTTGAAATGAGCAAGGGCATCAAGGATCACGACAAGATCCGTGCGTTCATGCACGCGGTGCGGGGTTCTTGATCCGCCCGTTGACAGGTTGTTTGCCTGATGTGACGGTTAGTGTTTAGCCACCGTCCATAAGCCTGGCGTAGCGATAAGCGCGCGGGTCGACATTGAATAAGCGACGACGCTGATGCGCGTCGTCACAATGGCGAGTGACGAGGTTCGGTTCAGGCAGGTCCGGCGGTATGCCGATCCCTGAAGTGCTTGTCGCCGCTGTACACATGAATTAGCTCAAGGGCATACGCGGGACTGTGAATCGCTAGCGCGATCGAGTCACCGGTACTGGAGAAAGAAAGCATGAGCAACTGGTTGGTAGACAAACTGATCCCTTCGATCATGCGTTCCGAGGTGAAAAAAAGCTCGGTACCAGAAGGGCTTTGGCATAAGTGCCCGTCTTGTGAAGCGGTGCTTTATCGTCCGGAACTCGAAAAGACCCTGGACGTCTGCCCCAAGTGCAATCACCACATGCGCATTGGCGCGCGTGCTCGTCTGAACATCTTTCTCGATGTGGAAGGGCGTGCAGAGCTGGGCGCCGACCTTGAGCCAGTGGATCGACTGAAGTTTCGCGACAGCAAGAAGTACAAGGACCGCCTGGTCGCTGCGCAGAAGCAGACCGGCGAGAAAGATGCACTGATCTCCATGAGCGGCACGCTGCTCGGGATGCCCGTCGTGGCCTGCGCGTTTGAATTCTCGTTCATGGGCGGCTCGATGGGTGCCATTGTCGGCGAGCGGTTTGTCCGCGCGGCCAACTACGCACTGGCAAATCGCTGCCCAATGGTCTGCTTCGCTGCTTCCGGCGGTGCGCGGATGCAGGAAGCGCTGATTTCCCTGATGCAAATGGCCAAGACGTCGGCGGTATTGGCGCGTTTGCGCGAGGAAGGCTTGCCGTTTATCTCGGTCCTGACCGACCCGGTCTACGGTGGTGTTTCCGCCAGTCTGGCGATGCTGGGCGACGTGATCATTGCCGAGCCTAAAGCGCTGATCGGCTTCGCCGGTCCTCGTGTGATCGAACAGACTGTGCGTGAAAAACTGCCAGAAGGTTTCCAGCGCAGTGAGTTCCTGCTGGAACATGGCGCTATCGATTTGATCGTTCCGCGTCAAGAACTGCGTCCGCGTCTGGGTAATCTGCTGGCCCAAATGATGAACTTGCCGACACCTAAATTCATCGCCGCACCTTTGGAACCGATCATCGTTCCGCCGGCACCGGCCACTGTATGACCCTGCGTACCTTGGGCGACTGGCTCGCTTACCTTGAGCAACTGCATCCATCGGCCATCGATATGGGGCTGGAGCGTTCGCAACAAGTGGCGGGCAAGCTGGGATTGACCCGGCCGGCACCCAGGGTGATCACAGTTACAGGGACCAACGGCAAGGGGTCTACCTGCGCGTTCATTGCTTCATTGATGCAGGCGCAGGGGCTCAAGGTGGGTGTTTACAGCTCGCCGCACTTGTTGCGTTACAACGAACGGGTGCAGGTCCAGGGTGTTGAAGCCACCGATAGCCAGCTGTGCGAGGCCTTCGCGGCGGTAGAAGCCGCTCGCGGTAACATCTCCCTGACCTACTTCGAAATGGGCACGCTCGCGGCGTTTTGGCTGTTCGAGCGTGCGGCGCTGGATGCGGTGGTCCTTGAAATAGGCCTCGGTGGACGTCTGGATGCGGTGAACCTGATCGATGCCGATTTGGCCGTGATCACCAGTATTGGCGTTGATCACGCTGACTGGTTGGGTGATACCCGAGAGTCGGTCGCCTTCGAAAAGGCCGGGATCTTGCGTCAGGGGCGTCCAGCCCTGTGCGGCGACCTCGACCCTCCCGCGCCATTGCTCGAACGCGTCAAGGCGCTCGGTTGCCCGTTCCTGTTGCGCGGTCGTGATTTCGATCTGGCGGTGACCGACAGTGACTGGCATTGGCAGGGACATGATGCGCGCGGCCAATTGGTTGAATTGCACCACTTGCCGCTGCTTGACCTGCCGATGGAAAATGCTGCATTGGCGTTGCAGGCTTATCTGCTGCTGGATCTTCCCTGGGTGCAGGAACACATTAGTGCAGCCTTGAGCAGCACGCGGTTGACCGGTCGTCTGGATCGGCGCCAGATCAACTGGCATGGCAAGCCACTGAAGCTTTTGCTGGATGTCGGCCATAATCCTCATGCGGCACACTATCTGGCGCAGCGGCTGGCAAGTCGGCCGCTGGCTGGTAAACGCCTGGCAGTTTTCGGATTGCTGGCGGACAAGGATCTCAAGGGCGTACTGGCCGAGCTGGCTGGCAGCGTTCAGGAGTGGGCTGTTGCACCTTTACCGACGCCCCGTAGCTGTTCGGCTGGCGAGTTGCAGGCCGCGCTACAGAACCTTGGCGCAAGCGTGACGTCTTATCAGAGTGTCGCACTGGCGCTGGAAGGGCAGTGCGATCAAGCGACTGCCGAAGATGAAATTCTGTTGTTCGGATCATTTTATTGCGTCGCCGAGGCCCTGGAATGGCTGGCCCGGCGCGCCAAGGAGGACATTGCAAATGGCTTTGCTGGATAACGTGTTCAAGCAGCGGATGGTCGGTGCACTGGTATTGGTTGCATTGGCGGTGATTTTTTTGCCGATGTTGTTTTCGCGCCAGGATGAAACGCGTCGCGTGTCGGTCGATGTGCCCGCCACGCCGCAAACACCGGCGACGCCTCAAGTGCAGGTCGAGCCCGTAGCGGTTCCAGAGCCTCAGTCGTTGCCGCAGGAGCCTGTGCCGACGGACGAAGACCTTGCTCAGCCCAAGGCCTCTTCAGTGCCTGTGCCAATAACCACTGTGACCCCGTCGGTCGCGACCACGCAGCCAGTCCCGGCAGTCAAGCCGGCAGCGGCTCAGGCGCCCGCCAAACCCGCTGCGGACCCCAGTCGTGTGGATGCCAATGGCCTGTCGGTCAGTTGGTCGGTGCAACTGGCCAGTCTGTCCAATCGCGCCAGTGCCGACACGTTGCAGAAAAGCCTGCGTGCTCAGGGTTATAATGCTTATATTCGGTCCTCGGACGGCTTGAACCGAGTGTTTGTCGGGCCGCTGATTGAGCGTGCCGAGGCTGATCGTTTGCGTGATCAGTTGAGCAAACAGCAGAAACTCAACGGTTTGGTGGTGCGCTTTCAGCCTGAGCGAAATTGAGTCCGTCATCTAATCGGTAATAGCTGCTTACGGGCGGGCTGGTGCTCTGCTAAAATACGCCGCCTTATCCGTCCGTAGGCTTCAACGTGCCATTTACCCCGGTTGATTGGGCGATCATTGCGATCATTGCCATCTCCGCCTTGATCAGTTTGAAACGCGGCTTCGTCAAGGAAGCATTGTCGTTACTCACCTGGATCATTGCCGGTGTTGTTGCCTGGATGTTCGGCGGCTCGCTTTCGCAGTACCTTGTCAGTTACATCGAGACACCTTCAGCTCGCGTGATTGCCGGCTGCACCATCCTGTTTGTCGCCACCTTGCTGGTAGGCGCCATGGTCAACTTTCTTATCAGCGAACTGATTCGCGTCACCGGGCTTTCCGGGACCGATCGTTTTCTGGGTATGGTCTTCGGCGCTGCGCGCGGAGGCTTGCTAGTGGTTGTCGCGGTCGGGCTGTTGAGCCTGGGCCCCGTACAGCAAGATCAATGGTGGCAGCAGTCTAAACTGATGCCACAATTTCTATTGGTCGCTGACTGGTCGAAAAACCTGATTCTCGGGTTGTCCAGCAAGTGGCTAGCCAGCGGTATCAGCGTACCCGCTGATCTCCCGTTCAAGGAACACCTCCTGCCGTCAACAATGCCGCAAGAAGTGTTCGGTAAATCCAGTTCCACTAAGTAGGGGTTGCGTCGCATGTGTGGCATCGTCGGTATCGTCGGTAAGTCGAACGTCAATCAGTCGCTGTATGACGCGCTAACCGTCCTCCAGCACCGCGGCCAGGACGCTGCCGGTATCGTAACCAGCCATGGCGGCCGGTTATTCCTGCGCAAGGATAATGGGTTGGTCCGTGATGTGTTCCACCAGCGCCATATGCAGCGCCTGGTAGGTCACATGGGTATCGGCCATGTGCGCTATCCCACCGCAGGCAGCTCGACTTCGGCCGAAGCTCAGCCGTTTTACGTCAACTCGCCGTATGGCATTACTCTGGCGCACAACGGCAACCTGACCAACGTCGAGCAATTGGCCAAGGAGATTTACGAATCTGACCTGCGCCACGTCAACACCAACTCCGATTCGGAAGTGTTGCTCAACATTTTTGCTCACGAACTGGCCCAGCGCGGCAAGTTGCAGCCGACAGAAGAAGACGTCTTCGCGGCCGTGACCGATGTGCACCACCGTTGCCGTGGCGGATACGCCGTGGTCGCCATGATCACTGGCTATGGCATCGTCGGTTTCCGTGACCCGCATGCCATACGTCCTATCGTCTTCGGTCAGCGTCATACCGACGAAGGCGTCGAGTACATGATCGCTTCCGAAAGCGTTGCGCTGGATGTGCTCGGTTTCACACTGATCCGTGATCTGGCGCCGGGCGAAGCGGTCTACATCACCGAAGACGGCAAGCTGCACACTCGCCAGTGTGCGACCAACCCGCAATACGCACCGTGCATTTTCGAGCACGTTTATCTGGCGCGTCCAGACTCGATCATCGACGGCGTCTCGGTGTACAAGGCGCGTCTGCGCATGGGCGAGCGGCTGGCGGACAAAATCGTGCGCGAGCGCCCTGATCACGACATCGACGTGGTCATCCCGATTCCTGACACCAGCCGTACCGCAGCGCTCGAACTGGCCAATCGCCTGGGCGTGAAGTTCCGCGAAGGTTTCGTCAAGAACCGTTACATCGGTCGCACGTTCATCATGCCGGGGCAGGCTGCGCGGAAAAAGTCCGTGCGCCAGAAACTCAACGCTATCGACCTGGAATTCCGTGGCAAGAACGTGATGCTGGTGGATGACTCCATCGTGCGCGGTACCACCTGCAAACAGATCATTCAGATGGCCCGTGAAGCCGGGGCCAAGAACGTGTACTTCTGTTCTGCGGCACCGGCTGTGCGTTACCCGAACGTCTACGGCATCGACATGCCGAGTGCTCATGAGCTGATCGCACACAATCGTACGACGCAGGACGTTGCGGACCTGATCGGCGCCGACTGGCTGATTTATCAGGACCTCAGTGACCTGATCGATGCAGTGGGCGGCGGCAAGGTCAAGATCGCAAACTTTGACTGCGCGGTATTTGACGGCAAGTACGTGACCGGCGATATCGACGAGCATTACCTGAACAGGATCGAGCAGGCGCGCAACGACGCCTCCAAGGTCAAGACTCAGGCGGTCAGTGCCATTATCGATTTGTACAACAACTAAGAAGGGGTAGGCGGCATGGCTCACGAATGGGATGCAGGCCGGCTGGACAGTGATCTCGACGGCGTGGGTTTCGACACCCTTGCCGTGCGTGCCGGTCAGCACCGCACGCCGGAAGGTGAGCATGGCGATCCTATGTTCTTCACGTCCAGCTACGTGTTCCGCACTGCCGCCGATGCGGCGGCGCGGTTCGCCGGTGAAGTGCCGGGCAACGTCTATTCGCGTTATACCAACCCGACCGTGCGTTCTTTCGAGGAGCGTATTGCCGCACTCGAAGGTGCTGAGCAGGCCGTCGCCACCGCCACAGGCATGGCGGCGATCCTTGCTGTAGTGATGAGCTTGTGCAGCGCCGGTGATCACGTGCTGGTGTCGCGCAGTGTGTTCGGTTCGACCATCAGCCTGTTCGAGAAGTACTTCAAGCGCTTCGGTGTCGAAGTCGACTATGTTCCGCTGGCCGATCTGTCTGGCTGGGATGCAGCGATCAAGGCCAACACCCGGTTGCTGTTCGTCGAGTCGCCGTCAAATCCTCTGGCCGAGCTGGTGGATATCGCTGCACTGTCCGAAATTGCGCATGCCAAAGGCGCGATGCTGGTAGTCGACAACTGTTTCTGCACGCCTGCGCTGCAACAGCCTTTGTTGTTGGGCGCCGACGTGGTCGTGCATTCGGCGACCAAGTTCATCGACGGCCAGGGCCGTTGCATGGGCGGTGTGGTTGCTGGTCGTAGCGAGCAGATGAAAGAAGTAGTGGGATTCCTGCGGACCGCCGGGCCGACGCTGAGCCCGTTCAACGCCTGGATCTTTCTCAAGGGCCTGGAAACCTTGAGTCTGCGTATGCGCGCTCATTGCGCCAGCGCCCAGATTCTGGCCGAGTGGCTGGAACAGCAGGACGGCATCGAAAAGGTTCATTACGCAGGCCTCAAGAGCCATCCACAGCATGCCTTGGCGCAACGTCAGCAAAAGGGCTTTGGTGCGGTGGTGAGTTTTGAAGTCAAAGGCGGCAAAGAAGGCGCCTGGCGCTTTATCGATGCTACGCGGTTGATTTCGATCACCGCCAACCTGGGCGACAGCAAAACCACGATCACCCACCCGAGCACCACTTCTCACGGGCGTCTGGCGCCGCAAGAGCGGGAAGCTGCCGGGATTCGTGACAGCTTGATCAGGGTTGCGGTGGGTCTCGAAGACGTTGCCGACTTGCAGGCGGATCTGGCACGCGGGCTGGCGGCTTTGTGAGTGAGTGGGCGGTGGAAGCGGCCCCAGCCAGCAATGGCCGGGTCGCGTTGGTCACAGGGGCTGCTCGCGGTATCGGTCTGGGCATTGCCGCCTGGCTGGTCAGCGAAGGCTGGCAGGTGGTGTTGACGGACCGGGATCGTGTTCGTGGTTCGAAAGTGACCAAGGTGCTTGGCGAAAACGCCTGGTTCATTGCCATGGACGTGTCCAGTGAAGAGCAAGTGGCGCTGTGTGTGGCTGAAGTGCTGGGGCAGTTCGGTCGCCTTGATGCGCTGGTGTGCAATGCGGCCGTTGCCGATCCACACAATGCAACACTGGAAAGCTTGAGTCTTCATGACTGGAATCGGGTACTGGCCGTCAATCTCAGTGGGCCGATGCTGCTGGCCAAGCATTGCGCGCCTTACCTGCGCGCTCACGGTGGCGCCATCGTCAATCTGACCTCGACCCGTGCCACACAATCGGAACCGGACACAGAGGCCTACGCAGCGAGCAAGGGCGGCCTGTTGGCGTTGACCCATGCTCTGGCCATCAGTTTGGGGCCGGAAATTCGTGTAAACGCTGTCAGCCCTGGCTGGATCGATGCCCGTGATCCGTCAGTGCGGCGTGCAGAGCCTTTGTCCGATAGCGACCATGCCCAGCACCCGGTGGGCAGGGTGGGGACGGTTGAAGACGTGGCTGCGATGGTGGTCTGGCTGCTGTCGAAAAATGCAGGGTTCGTCACCGGCCAGGAGTTTGTGGTCGATGGCGGCATGACCAGGAAGATGGTTTATCAGGATTGAGGTTTTCAGCGAAAGCGCTGCATCAAACCGGCATGACCTGAATGTGCCGATCTGTTCGCGGATAGATACGCTCCCGCAAATGTGATTCGGTAAAACGATGTCAGACGATTGATTCAAAATGGTACTTTTCAAAAAAACTTCAAGCAGGGTATTGACTTAGGTTCGATACCTGCGTAAATTTCGCGGCCTCAACGAAGCAAAGGGTGATTAGCTCAGCTGGGAGAGCAGCTGCCTTACAAGCAGCGGGTCGGCGGTTCGATCCCGTCATCACCCACCATTTATTGAGTGTTCTTTAACGAGAACAGGACGAAAGTCCACAGACAAGCAGCGGTAGTTCAGTCGGTTAGAATACCGGCCTGTCACGCCGGGGGTCGCGGGTTCGAGTCCCGTCCGCTGCGCCATATTTTTCAGATTGGGTTCGCCCGGTCTGAGACTGGAAAGCCGCAAGGTTGATCAGTCAGGGTTACAACGAAACAGGCTCTCGAAGGCCCGTTTCAAATGAGTTCATCGGGTGCAAGCTCGAGCGACAAGCAGCGGTAGTTCAGTCGGTTAGAATACCGGCCTGTCACGCCGGGGGTCGCGGGTTCGAGTCCCGTCCGCTGCGCCATATCCCGCTTCAAGGCCCTTGAACTCCTTGAAGCAAACAAACAAGCGACCTTAGGGTCGCTTTTTTGCGTCCGTCATTTTACAGGACGCCATCGCCATCGCCATCGCCAGCACTCACGCGGTGAGCGCTTCTGTTTCTTCCATGCTCCGGGATTAGGTTATGCTCGAAGCGTGAAGGCGTTTTGGCATCGGTTGCGGCCTTGGTGGGGTGAAAGGGAGTGACTCATGAAGTCTCAAGGCAGTATTCGCAGGGCGCAGTCATTCGCTTCCGATACACGAGAGGCGGTGCGTGAGTTTCACGCAGGGGTCGTTCAGCACGACATGGCACTGGTGCTGTTCTTCTGTTCGCCGACCTATGACCGGGAGATAGTCGCGCAAGAAATGGCGCGTCTGTTCCCAGGCGTAGACGTTGTTGGCTGCTCGACGGCGGGGGAGATTGGCCCTGTCGGTTATTGCACCGACAGCATCACCGGAGTCAGTTTTCCTGAAAGTGATTTTGTGGCGGTGGTGGGTGCTATTGACCACCTGCAGCAACTTGAAGCGGCCAAGGTCATGGAGTTTGCGCAACGGCAGTTACAGAGGCTCACGATCAAGGCGTCAGGGGTGGTGGACCCAAGTGGTTTTGCGCTGCTCCTGACCGATGGCCTTTCAGTGCGTGAAGAGCCGCTGGCTAACGCGTTGCAACGGTCCCTGGGCAAGTTGCCACTGATCGGTGGGTCTGCAGCCGATGCGTTGTCTTTTGGCCATACCTACGTCTACTTCGACGGGACATTTCACAGCGATAGCGCGGTCGTGGTCCTGCTGAGTACCCCGTTGCCGTTCAAACTGTTTAAAATCCAGCATTTTGTACCGACGTCCAAAAGGCTGGTGGTGACCGCGGCCGACCCCGCACATCGCGTGGTGAAAGAAATCAACGGATTGCCCGCCGCCGAGGAATATGCCCGCTATATCGGTGTTGAGGTAAGCGACCTGACCCCGTTGAGTTTCGCCGCGTCGCCCCTGGTGGTGGTGATCGGCGAGACGAGCTATGTGCGTGCCATTCAGTCGGCCAACAGTGACGGGAGCCTGACGTTTTTCTGTGCCATCGAGGAAGGGTTGGTGCTACGCCTGGCGCATGGCGAGGATCTGGTGGAAAACCTCCAGCAGTCCTTTGCCGCATTCAACGCGGAAATCGGGCCACCGCAGTTGGTTCTGGGGTTCGACTGCGTCCTGCGCAGGATGGAAATCACCCTCAATGGCCTTGATGACGCCGTTGAGGATATTTTTCGCAGCAACAATGTCACCGGGTTCACGACCTATGGTGAGCAATTTCGCGGAGTGCACGTCAACCAGACATTGACCGGTATCGCGATTGGCGCAGCGCTGCCCGAGGTGGATCATGCTTGAGCGAACCCAGCTGTCCGCCGATGACGAAAAGCGTCTGTACGCCGAGATCGCTCGCAAGGACAAGATCATCGAGGTCCTGATGGACCGCGCCGAACGTGGGACCAACGGTCAAGGTTCCGATTTCGATCTGTTTCAGACCACTGTCATGCTGGAAGACATGGTGCATGAGCGCACACAGGATCTGGAAACCGCGCTGCGCAATAACGAAAGCATCACCCGCGAGCTGAAAGCGACCCAGGGGGAGTTGGTGACCTCCGCGCGCCTGGCCGGTATGGCCGAAATCGCAAACAATGTCCTGCACAACGTCGGCAACGTGCTTAACAGCGTGAATATCTCGGCCGATATCGTGTGTTCCACGCTGCGCCAGTCGAAGGTTCGCAGCCTGAGTAATGTCGTGGAGCTTATCCAGGAGCACTCGGACGACATCGGTGAGTTTCTGGCGCGAGATGAAAAAGGAAAGCTGTTGCTGCCTTACCTGTTCAAGCTGGCGGCCGCGTTGTCCGCCGAGCAGCGCAACGTGCTGGATGAGCTCGGCTCATTGACCCAAAACATCAACCACATCAAAAGTATTGTCGCGACCCAGCAGTCCCATGCGGGCTCGGCCAGCATTATCGAGGATGTCGATCTGGATGTCGCGATCGAGGATGTCCTGCGTTTGGGGGCCGGGGTCGTAGGTGCGCATCAGGTTCTCGCGCTCAAGGAGTATTCTGATGTGCCCGCGTTGCTCCTGGATAAGTCGCGGTTTATCCAGATTTTGGTCAACTTGCTGCGAAATGCCAGGCAGGCCATGGACGCTATCGATGACCTGACAGGCCCGATCACCCTGCGCGCAAGGGTGGTCAAGAACAGCGAGGGCAGGCGTTTGCAATTGAGTGTGGAAGATGACGGCGAAGGCATCGCCCCCGAGCATCTGCCGCAGCTTTTCGTTCATGGCTTTACGACACGCAAAGAGGGCCATGGCTTTGGCCTGCACAGCTGCGCGTTGGCCGCCAAGGAGATGGGCGGCACCTTGACGGTTCACAGTGACGGGCCCGGCGCCGGGGCGGTGTTTACCCTTGAGTTTCCAATGACCTCAGCGCTGGGTTGATCCGCGATGTAACGCTCATGCGGGTAGTTGCCGCCCCCGGCGATCAGTGGAAGCGTTCGGCGCTATAGGGGGCTGGGTCGGTAAACGGTTCGGCGCCGGTCATCAGCTCTGCGAGCAGGCGGCCACTGACCGGGCCCAGCGTCAGACCGTGGTGGGCGTGGCCGAAGTTGAACCACAGCCCCGGATGACGGTTGGCCGGACCGATCACTGGGCACATGTCCGGCAGGCACGGACGTCGACCCAGCCAGGGTTCGGCATCCAGACGTTCTCCAAGGGGGTAGAAGCCGCGTGCCAGCTTTTCGCAACGGCGCAGCTGGATTTCATTGATAGGGTCGTCGCTGTCGGCGAACTCGACGCCGGTGGTCAGACGAATCCCTCGCACCATCGGTGCCAGTACATAACCGCCCTGACGGTCAACGATGGGGTGATGCAACTGAGTACCGGGTTTGGCTGCGTAGTGCATGTGGTAGCCGCGTTTCACCGCCAGCGGAATCCGGTAACCCAGCGGCTCGAAAATGCCCCTGGCCTGAGGACCGAGGGCCACCACGGCTTCGTTGGCAATGATTAGGCCCTTTTCGCTCTGCACCTCCCATTTGTCGGCACGCTGGCTCAGGCTCAAGGCATCACCCAGCACGAATACGCCGCCGCGCTTAATGAACAGTTCAGCATAGCCGCGGGTCAGACCGCCCGGATCGCTGACCGTCTTCGGGTCGAGCCAGTGAATACCGCCGACGACGTTGGCATGCAGCCCGGGCTCGCGCTCGTGTACCTGCTGCTGATCAAGCACTTCATAGTTCAAGTCGTACTTTTTGAGCGCCGCCGCGTCTTCTTTGGCCTTTTCAAACGCGGGCAGGTTGCGGAAGGCCTCGATCCAGCCACTGTCCTTGATCAGCCCGCCCATGCCTGCCGGTTCCGACAGCAGGTCATGTTCGCTGACACAGCGCTCGACCAACGGCAGCATGGAGCGAGTCGCGACGGCCAGGCCTTTGGGTCCCGAGTTACGCCAGTATTGCAGCAGCCACGGACCTGCCTTAGGCAGATAACGCAGGCTGTAGCGCACATCGGATTGCTGGTTGAGGGCATAGCGCAGCAGGCTCGACAGCTGGCGCGGAAACGCATAGGGGATCACGCTGGCGCGCTCGATCAGTCCGGCGTTGCCATGGCTCGTGCCGTTGCCGGGTTGCTCTCGGTCGAGCAATACCACGTTGCGGCCGCGTGCCTGTAACTGCAGGGCGGTACTGACGCCGACAATCCCGGCGCCCAGAACGATGGTGTCGCAATGCATGGGAAATCCTTGATACGCGGGCCGTAATCACAGCCTGGAAAAATCGGTTCAATTCAAATCAGGGCCCGGCGGCCTTCGATTAACTTGGGCAGCGTCGCACAGTGTCGACATTACGGGAGAAGCTCCACTTCGTCACGCCCATCGGCGCCTTGGATAATCAACGTCGGCGCGTGAGCCGAACGGGTGTAGAATCCCCAGGCGTCAGTCAAATCGACCATACCTCCAAACTGCGTTGATCGAACGCCAGCCTTGTTGCAGACTTACCCCCTCGTTTCAGGACTGTAGTTCTACTGACAGCTATTTTCCCCAGGATTTTCAATGTCTAAATTACTGAGCTTTCGTACCGCATGCTGGGTCACCACCCTGCTGGCTGCCGCAGGCTGCTCATCGCCCAAGCCGGCGGTCTACGAGCATGAAAATTTCGACGATTCCGGTACTTTTTCGAGAAACTACCCGGTCAGCGATTCCGCGTCCTGTGAGGCGGCGCGTCGAGCCTTGCTCAGCCAGGGCTACATCATCAGTAGCAGTGACCCGAAAGTGATCAGCGGGCACAAAAGCTTCCAGCAGACGGGTGAAACCCATATGGAGATCAGCTTCAGTGTGGTCTGCGCGTCTGATGGTACTGCCGCTAATGGGGCGACGATGTTCGCCAATGCGTTGCAGGACCGTTATGCGCTGAAGAAGGTCAACAATTCGGCGAGCGTGGGTGTTGGCGTACTGGGTTCGGTGTCGATGCCGATTGGCTCCACTGACGATTCGATGGTCAAGGTTGCCAGCGAGACGGTCTCGTCACCCACGTTCTATGATCGCTTCTTTACGCTGGTAGAAATCTTCTTGCCACCTGAAGTGAAAAAAGCCGCCCATATCCCTGAAAAACCGAAAACCGATCTGGGCATACCAGAACCGGCTGCTCAAGCGATAAAGCCGGCAGCGCTGGCCGAGACCAAGCCTGCGACTCCAGAGGCGGTACCTGCGACAGAACCTGCGAAAGAATCCTCTCCGGAGACGGCTCCTGCTGCCGCCAATGGAAGTGAACCAGCGCCAGCACCGGCTGAGCACGAGTCTATTAAGGTCGAACCTGTAGCGCCTGCGCCGACACCTGTTCAGCCGGAGGCAACGACACCTTAGCGTCTGGCAAGCAGCATCCGGTGCCCAATAGCCGCTGAGACTTCTCCGTTCAGCGGCTTTTTGATGGGCAGCGTTCCTCAGCTTAGAAAAAGCTTGTACGCCGGGTTATCCGTTTCATCCCAGTACGGATAACCGATCTCGGCCAGTGCCGCAGGGATCAGGTGACGCTCCTCTTCCGGCACCACCAGCCCCGCCATAACGCGGCCATCTGCAGCGCCGTGGTTGCGGTAGTGGAACATCGAGATATTCCACTGGCCGCCGAGCTTGTTCAGGAAGTTGAACAGTGCGCCGGGACGCTCGGGGAATTCGAAGCGGAACACCACTTCATCGCTGACCCTTGGCGCATGGCCACCGACCATGTGCCGAATATGCAGCTTCGCCAGTTCGTTGTGGGTCAGGTCCAGCACCGGGAAGCCCTGTTCGGTCAGGCTGCTGAGCAGCGCGGCGCGCGGGTCGTTTTTCGGGTGGGTCTGCACGCCGACGAAGATGTGCGCTTCGCGATCGGTGTGATAGCGGTAGTTGAATTCGGTGATCTGGCGTTTACCGATGGCTTTGCAGAAGGCTTTGAAGCTGCCCGGCTTCTCGGGAATGGTCACCGCGATGATCGCTTCGCGGCCTTCGCCCAGCTCGGCGCGTTCGGCAACGTGGCGCAGACGGTCGAAGTTGACGTTGGCCCCGGAGTCGATGGCCACCAGGGTCTGACCACTGACGCCGTACCGCTCGACGTACTTCTTGATCCCGGCCACGCCCAATGCACCGGCAGGCTCAGTGATCGAGCGGGTGTCGTCGTAGATGTCCTTGATCGCCGCGCAGATTTCGTCGGTGCTGACGGTGATCACTTCGTCGACGTAATCCTTGCAGATATCAAAGGTGTGCTTGCCAATCTGCGCCACCGCCACACCATCGGCAAACAGACCGACCTGACTCAGCACCACGCGCTCGCCTGCGGCCATGGCCGCTTGCAGGCAGTTGGAATCGTCAGGCTCGACGCCGATCACCTTGATCTCCGGGCGCAGGTATTTCACGTACGCTGCGATGCCCGCGATCAAACCGCCACCGCCCACCGGGACAAAAATCGCGTCCAGACGACCCGGATACTGACGCAGGATCTCCATCGCCACGGTGCCTTGCCCGGCAATGGTGTCCGGGTCGTCATACGGGTGGACGTAGACGTAGCCTTTTTCTTCGACCAGTTTCAGGGAGAACGCCAGCGCCTCGGGGAACGAGTCGCCGTGCAATACCACCTTGCCGCCGCGCGAACGCACGCCTTCGACCTTGATCTCGGGGGTGGTTTTGGGCATGACGATGGTGGCTTTGACCCCCAATACCTTGGCCGCCAACGCCAGCCCCTGCGCGTGATTGCCGGCCGACGCGGTGACCACGCCCTTGGCCCGTTCGGCTTCGCTCAGTTGCGTCAGCTTGTTGTACGCGCCGCGAATCTTGAACGAGAACACCGGCTGCAAGTCTTCGCGCTTGAGCAATATCTGATTGCCGAGGCGCTCGGACAGCTGGCGAGCCTGCTGCAAGGGGGTTTCAACGGCCACGTCATAGACGCGCGAGGTGAGGATTTTCTTGACGTACTGCTTGAGCAAATCGCTCATTGATGGGCTCCTGGTACGAGAGGTGTTGCCCAGGAGACAGAAGAAAAACCCGCCTCGAGGGCGGGTTGGGTGCAGCCGTCAGCTAACCCGCCAAGATAGGAATGGCGGTAATAATAATCGGGCGGACGACATGCTGGGTCAGGTTCATGTATCGAAGACTATTTCGGATGGCGTGGGCAAGTCAAGCCTACACGGGCTATGTAGGAGGCCTCGCCGCGTCGTCGACGCCGCGCTGTCGCGCAGCAAACCGGGTTGGGATTTTGCTCGGAGGGCGTAGATACCGTCTTGACCCTCACCGCGCAAGCGCAAGTTGTGGGTTAAACCCAGCCCCACCAGAAGCCCGTCCCGGGCTTATTCGCAGACAAGTCAGCTCCTACAGGGATCAGCGCTTATCTTGAAATTTTATTTATTTTTCAATTGGTTACACGTTTTTTGATAGAAGCGCTTGCAACGACGCGTCCCGCCGCGATGGCGTCGTGTCAGGTGTACCGATGATCGCAGAACCAGGTATCCCTTTCCCTAGGGGGCGACGCATTCATTTTTTCGTCACGTTGGCACTTTAAGGTGAAAACCGTGGTCAGTCATAAAACCAATAGTGAGCATCAGCCAAAGAGGGCATGCGTAATGGACGAATACCAGGAAGAACTGCTTGAGTATCAGGCTTTTGAACTTGATCCAGTGGAACCCGCCGACGACGCTACCGAGCTGTAAGCGTCAACCGGCTTGACGCTGGCTGCGGCGGAACTCTCCCGGGGTATGCCCGTTCCAGCGTTTGAAGGCGCGTTGAAAAGCCTCGGCCGAGGCAAAGCCGAGCAGGTAGGCTATTTCGCCGAAGGCCAGTTCTGTATCACGGATATAGGTCATCGCCAGGTCGCGGCGGGTGTCATTGAGAATGGCGCGAAACTGCGTGCCTTCGTCAGCCAATTTGCGACGCAATGTCCAAGTCGGCAGCTTCAGTCGTGCGGCCACTTCTTCCAGATCCGGTTCCCGACCACCATTCAATAACGGCCCGAGCAACTGAGTGATGCGCTCTCGCAGGCTGCGGGTGCGGGTGAGCTGTTCCAGTTCCTTCTCACACAATTGCAACAAGTGCCGCCACGTGCTGGGGCAGTGCTCCGGGTTGCGTAGCCCGAGGCTCGACAGGCTCAGGCGCAGTTGATTGATGTCGGCAGCAAAACTTACAGGGTTATCGCTCAAGTCGCTGTAAGACCCCGCGTAAGCCGGCGCGGGAAACTCGATGTCGACCTTTTCCGCACGCAGGCGGCAGCCGGCCAGACTCGAAAGCTGCTGAATCCAGCTGGCGAGAATCGAATCCACCACAAAGCGGTTGTAGGCGTTGTACGGGCTGATGGAATAGAAACGCAGCCATGCGCCTTGAGCGTCCTCATGAAAGCTCGACCGCCCTCGGTAATTCGAACCGAAAAGCGCTTCAAAGCGGATCAGGCAGCGTGCTGCCTCGCGCACGGTGGGCGCCTGCGCGGCGGTCACGCCCGCCAGTCCTGCCTGGCTGATACGGCTCAACTGGCCCATGCGCAGGCCCAGCCCCGGTTCGCCAGTCAGCTGGATGGCGGCGTGCCCAAGGCGCATGTAACGCGGGATCGACAGGCGTGCACCCGGCTCAGCCAAGCGTGCCGGGTCCAGCCCGTATTGTTCCAGCAACGGCTCCGGGTCCTGGCCGAAACTGCGTACAGCGTCGGCCAGGCTGTGCACGAAGCCTACTGACAAATCACCCAAACGCACCCGTGGCGAAGTCATCGATTCACAGCCAGAGGTTAATCAAGCGCGCACCGTGCCCAGGCTGGTCGGCGCTGATTTGATCGGTGCCGGTCAGCCCTTGGCGATTGGCAAAACTGTCGCCGGAGCTGTCCTGATCCCAGAACTGGCCACGCATGAACACACTAATCCCAGCACGTGCGGTACTGGCCGGTGCATGGCCGGTCAAGGTCAGGCGGCGCCAGGCCGCACCTTCGCTGATTTCTCCCGGCTTGAGGCTGACGCCCTCAGGTGTCGAAGCACTTTTATAGCCTTGCCAAGGTTTGGACCAGAGACCATGGCCCACGACGAACGCAGGCACGGCAATCAATTCGGCGCCGTTGTTGTTCAATTGTGCGTAATTACGCGGATACCAACTGTCACTGCCGATCAGCACCCCCAGGCGTCCGGCCGGGGTGTCGACGACATTCAGCGCAGCCTGCGTCGCTGGCTGGATGTAATTGCGTTCCGCGAACGTCGGGTACAGCTGACGCTGCGGCTGGCCAATCGGCAGGCCGTCGCTGCTGAATACCAGGCTGCTGTTGTACAGAGGGCCTGGGCCGATGTGCAGTTGGCCGTTATCGATGCTCGGTTCGGGCAATACGATTGAGCCTGCCACCAGGGTCACGGCAAACTCTTTGGCCAGACCGCCGAACAGCGTCTGGTAATCCTTGGCCATGGCCCGTGCTTTCATGCGCAGATGAGCGTCGTCGAGCCGGTTACTGCCCTTGGCCCGTATCAGCGCGTTGAGGAATTGCAGGGGGTTGCTGACCGACAGCCAGTTCATGGCTTCATTGATCGTCGTGGCTTGATACAACTCATCTTTCTCGCCTCTGGCAAACAGCCAGGTACCGATGTGCTCAGGCAACACCACGATGGTTTTGTCGTTAAGCAGACCCTGGTCACGGGCTTGTTGCAGGTAGGCCGCCAGCTTGCGGTGCAGATGTTCGAGGCTTTGATAATCGGTGGGGAACAGCTCCGGCTGGATACCCAGCAGGTTGCCGCGCTCGCCGGGTTGGCCGTCATTCACTGCCAGTTGAATGCGCAGATCCGAAAGATAATGGCCTACGGGGCGTTGCCCGGTCCAAACGGCGTAACCGGTGATCATGGCGATCAACAGCAGGGCAACGGAGACATTGAAAATTTTGCGCATGGGAGACACAGAGAGCAGCCGTGAGCAGGATTCACCGACTAGGGTAGGGCGATGAGCCGCGCTTGCCAACCCTCGCTGTTCGTTTGGATCAATAACTTGTCACTTTGAGTCATTGAGTGTGACCGGTTGGCTCTTTAATGTTTGTGCCATGGACAGATCAGTGAGTTTGCCTCCTGCCTGAATAATTGACGGGAGCCCATAGAGGCCCCCGCATCCCGTGATGACGTTCGATGGAGTTTTTATGGCCGCCGCTCTCTACCCGCACCTGTTGGCCCCGCTGGACCTGGGATTCACCACCTTGCGCAACCGCACCCTGATGGGCTCGATGCACACAGGTCTTGAAGAAAAGCCCGGCGGATTCGAACGCATGGCGGCTTACTTCGCTGAGCGGGCCCGTGGTGGTGTTGGCCTGATGGTGACCGGCGGTATCGGCCCCAACGATGAAGGCGCGGTGTATTCCGGCGCAGCCAAGTTGACCACGGTTGAAGAAGCGGACAAACATCGCATCGTCACCAAGGCAGTGCATGAAGCCGGTGGCAAAATCTGCATGCAGATCCTCCACGCCGGACGCTATGCCTACAGCCCCAGGCAAGTCGCTCCAAGCGCGATTCAGGCGCCGATCAACCCGTTCAAGCCCAAAGAACTGGACGAAGAGGGCATCGAAAAGCAAATTCAGGATTTCGTCACCTGTTCGACCCTGGCGCAGATCGCCGAGTACGACGGCGTTGAAATCATGGGCTCGGAAGGTTATTTCATTAACCAGTTCCTGGCCGCTCACACCAACCATCGCACTGATCGCTGGGGTGGTAGCTATGAAAATCGCATGCGCCTGCCAGTGGAAATCGTCCGTCGCGTGCGCGAGACGGTAGGCCCGAACTTCATCATTATCTATCGCCTGTCGATGCTCGATCTGGTGGAAGGTGGCAGCGTCTGGGAAGAAATCGTGCAACTGGCCAAAGCCATCGAGGCGGCGGGTGCAACCCTGATCAACACCGGTATCGGTTGGCATGAGGCACGAATCCCGACTATCGCGACCAAGGTTCCGCGGGCGGCTTTCAGCAAGGTCACGGCTAAATTGCGCGGCTCGGTGAGCATTCCACTGATCACCACCAACCGCATCAACACCCCGGAAATTGCTGAGCAGATACTCAGCGAGGGCGATGCCGACATGGTGTCCATGGCGCGGCCGTTTCTGGCGGATGCGGATTTCGTCAACAAGGCCGCCGCCGGTCGCAGTGATGAAATCAACACCTGCATCGGCTGCAACCAAGCCTGTCTGGACCATACCTTCGGTGGCAAATTGACCAGTTGTCTGGTCAATCCGCGCGCCTGCCACGAGACTGAACTCAACTACCTGCCCGTGCAGCAGATCAAGAAAATCGCGGTGATCGGTGCCGGTCCAGCGGGTCTGGCCGCGGCAACGGTGGCTGCCGAGCGCGGGCATCAGGTGACATTGTTCGATTCGGCCAGCGAGATCGGTGGCCAGTTCAACGTTGCCAAACGGGTGCCGGGCAAGGAAGAGTTCTCCGAAACCCTGCGCTATTTTTCTCGCAAGCTGCAAACCACCGGTGTCGAGGTCTGCTTGAACACCCGGGTGGCTGTCAGCGATCTGCTGGGTGCCGGTTACGACGAGATTATTCTGGCGACGGGCATTGCCCCGCGTACGCCGGCTATTCCCGGTGTCGAGCATGAAAAAGTGCTGAATTACCTCGACGTGATTCTGGGGCGTAAGCCAGTAGGGAAAAGCGTCGCAGTGATCGGCGCGGGCGGTATCGGTTTCGATGTGTCGGAATATTTGGTGCACAAGGGCGTGTCCACGAGTCTCGACTGCGCTGCGTTCTGGAAAGAGTGGGGCATCGACGCGACGCTGGAGGCGCGTGGTGGCGTCGCCGGAATCAAGGCCGAGCCGCAGGCTCCTGCGCGTCAGGTGTTCCTCTTGCAGCGCAAGAAAACCAAGGTCGGTGACGGCCTGGGTAAAACCACTGGCTGGATTCATCGCACGGGTCTGAAGAACAAGCAGGTGCAAATGCTCAATGGTGTCGAATACCTGAGCATTGATGATGCTGGCTTGCACATCCGCATCGGTGAAGGTGAACCGCAGCTATTGCCTGTGGATAACATTGTCATTTGCGCAGGTCAGGACCCGCTGCGCGAACTGTATGACGGCTTGGTCGAAGCCGGGCAGAACGTGCACCTGATCGGCGGCGCGGACGTCGCTGCCGAGCTGGACGCTAAGCGCGCAATCAATCAGGGTTCGCGGTTGGCGGCCGAGCTCTAATGCCCCGTTGTCGCGAATGAACCCGATTCGCCGGTCTGCCTGAAAAAACCAAAGAGGGCGCAATGCTAAACTGCGGCCTCTTTGTTTACTGACTCCAACCTCATGTTTCCCCCAATACCCCACCCGCCCAACGCCCCCCTCCAACCCTTGCATCTGCCTTGGCTAAAACAGGCTGGTGTCGAGGTGGCTGTCCTTCGTCTGGACTTGATCGACCCGCTGATCTCCGGCAACAAGTGGTTCAAGCTGACTCATCATCTGGCGGCGGCAGCCGAGGCCGGTGCTGAAGGCGTGATCAGCCTCGGCGGTGCGCATTCCAATCACCTGCATGCCTTGGCCGCAGCGGGCAAACGCTTCGGTTTCCCCACCGTCGGCCTGCTGCGCGGCCATGCGCAAGACACCCCGACAAGTCTTGATTTGCAGGCATTTGGCATGCAGCTGCACTGGTTGGGTTACGCCGGTTATCGGGCTCGGCATCAGGCGGATTTCTGGTTGCCATGGCAAGCACTTTACCCGCACCTGCACCCGGTACCGGAAGGCGGTGGTGGATTGCCCGGTGCTTTGGGCTGTGCCGATTTGGTGGTTCAAGCGCGCAGCCAATTGAGTCAACTGGGTTGGGACGATTATCACGCCTGGTGGTTGGCGGCAGGCACCGGAACCACCCTGGCCGGGCTGGTCCTGGCTGAAACGGGCGCCCACCCGGTCTATGGCGCTCTGGCGGTGCCGGACGACCACGGTGTCGCCGAGCACGTCTCTGCTGTCATCGAGCGGGCTAACGAGCGCCATTGCAGCTATTACCTGCTGGACGCGAGCCGCGGCGGCTTTGCCAGGACCGATCCGCACTTGCTGGACTTCATCTCCGTCAGTGAAGCCGACAGCGGCCTGCCACTGGAGCCGCTGTATACCGGCAAAGCGCTACTGGCTTTGCATGATCGGGTGGCAGCAGGGTTATTGGCCCGAGGCACTCGCTTGATTTTTGTGCACACCGGCGGCTTGCAGGGGCGGCGCGGGATGGCGGCGAGGACCACGCTCTGAGTCTCATGGCATGAATCCTGCGAATCTCATTTGGTAACGGGTCGGCCCTGAGTATGCGGATGACACATGTGGAGCACGTACATCTCGGCGCGGCCCGGATAATCGATAACTTCTAATCGATACCTTCCTGATGAGCGCGCCGAGGTCAGCATGACAACCCAAGCAATGAAGGCTGTAGACCCTGCCACCTTGAGACGCGTGATCTGTGCGGCGGCCATTGGCAATTTTGTCGAGTGGTTCGACTTTGCGGTGTACGGCTTTTTGGCGACGACTATCGCTCAGCAGTTTTTCCCCAGCAGCGACCCCAGCGCCGCGTTGTTGAAGACGTTCGCTGTCTTTGCTGTGGCGTTCGCTTTTCGGCCCTTGGGCGGTATTTTCTTCGGCATGCTCGGTGACCGGGTAGGGCGCAAGAAAACCCTGGCCTTGACCATCCTGCTGATGGCGGGTGCGACGACGTTGATTGGCGTGCTGCCCAATTACGCGGCAATTGGCGTGCTGGCGCCGGTGTTGTTGACGTTGATTCGCTGTGCCCAGGGGTTTTCCGCCGGGGGTGAATACGCTGGCGCCTGCGCTTATCTGATGGAGCATGCACCGCGCACCCAGCGCGCCTGGTATGGCAGCTTTGTGCCGGTCTCGACGTTCTCCGCCTTTGCCTGCGCGGCGGTGGTGGCCTATGCGCTGGAGTCGTCGCTGTCGCTGGACGCCATGAGCACTTGGGGCTGGCGTTTGCCGTTTCTGCTGGCAGCCCCGTTGGGGTTGGTCGGGCTGTATCTGCGCTGGAAACTGGATGAAACCCCGGCGTTTCAAGCCGTCGCCAACGAGGCTGCAGTGGCCCATTCCCCATTGCGCGAAACCCTGCGTACCCATGGTGCCGCGATCTGCTGCCTGGGCGCGTTCGTGTCGTTGACGGCGCTTTCGTTTTATATGTTCACCACCTATTTCGCCACGTACCTGCAAGTCGCAGGCGGTCTGAGCCGGGCTACGGCATTGCTGGTGTCGGTGGTTGCGCTGATTTTTGCCGCCGCAATCTGCCCATTGGCCGGGATGTTTTCCGACAGGGTCGGGCGGCGGGCGACAATAGCGAGCGCTGGCGTGTTGTTGCTTGTGGTGGTGTATCCCGCATTCCTGATGGCCAGTTCCGGCTCGTTCATTGCGTCGATCTTCGGCGTAATGTTGTTGGCGGTGGGAGCAGTGCTCTGTGGTGTGGTCACGGCGGCCTTGCTCTCCGAAACCTTTCCTACACGTACGCGTTACACCGCCTCGGCGATCACCTACAACATGGCCTACACGATTTTTGGTGGTACCGCGCCACTGGTTGCCACCTGGCTGATCACCACGACCGGCAGCAACCTGTCCCCGGCTTTTTACCTGATGGCCGTCGCAGTGCTGGCGCTGGCGGGCGGATTGGCGTTGCCGGAGACGTCGAAGGTTTCCTTGCACGGGGCTGATGGCTCAGATGAATTCGAAGTGTCGCCGCAGGGATCTGTCGCTTAGCGAATACCTCTACTGATGCTTTTGGATGCACTGGCATCAGGGAGGATAAATTTTGCCAGCCAGGCAGAGTCCGCAACAAAAAATGGCATTCATGCGCTAAAAAGTGGCACATTGGCGCCGCCACTGTTGGCGGCATCCTTTGCAATCACGGTTGTAAAGCGCATACCCATTGTTACGGATGATCTTCATGGCTATCAGCAATATTCAGTCCAGCCCGGTCCCGCCCTTGGCAGCGAGCCAAAGCAGTCCTCTGGTCATGCGCATCATTGGTGCCGTGGCTCTGGCGCATTTGATCAATGACCTGATTCAGGCGGTACTGCCGTCGATCTATCCAATGCTCAAGGCCAACTACGGGTTGACCTTCACTCAGGTCGGATTGATTACCCTGACCTTTCAGATCACGGCGTCGCTGTTGCAGCCTTGGGTGGGTTATTACACGGATCGTCATCCGAACCCGCTGCTATTGCCGGCCGGTGCTATTTGTACGCTGGTAGGGATTGTCATGCTGTCGATGGTCGGCAGCTTTCCGCTCATTCTGCTGGCGTCGGCATTGATCGGCGTTGGTTCTTCGACATTTCACCCGGAAGCGTCGCGTATCGCCCGACTGGCCTCGGGTGGCCGCTTTGGCCTGGCTCAGTCTACCTTTCAGGTCGGTGGCAACGCAGGGTCGGCATTTGGCCCACTGCTGGCTGCAGCCATCATCATTCCGTTTGGCCAAGGCAATGTCGCCTGGTTCGGGCTGTTCGCGGTGTTTGCCATCGGTTTGCTGTACGCGATCAGTCGTTGGTACCGCGCGCACCTGAACCTGTTCAAACTCAAGGCAGGGCAGCAAGCGACCCATGGCCTGTCGAAAAAGCGGGTGACCGGCGCGTTGATGGTCCTCGGCTTTCTGGTGTTTTCCAAATACTTCTACATGGCCAGTTTCACCAGCTATTTCACGTTTTACCTGATCCAGAAATTCGACCTGTCGGTGGCCAGTTCGCAACTGCACCTGTTCCTGTTTCTCGGTGCGGTAGCCGCCGGTACGTTCTTTGGCGGCCCTATAGGCGACAAAGTCGGGCGTAAAACGGTGATCTGGTTCTCGATCCTTGGGGTGGCGCCGTTCACCTTGATGCTGCCCTATGCGGACCTGTTCTGGACCAGCGTGCTGAGCGTGATCATCGGCTTCATTCTGGCCTCGGCGTTTTCCGCCATTGTGGTGTTTGCTCAAGAGCTGGTGCCGGGCAACGTGGGGATGATTGCCGGGGTGTTCTTTGGCTTGATGTTCGGTTTCGGTGGGATTGGCGCAGCGTTGCTCGGCTACCTGGCCGATATCCACGGAATCATCTACGTGTACTCGCTCTGCTCGTTCCTGCCACTGCTGGGGATTTTTACGGTTCTGTTGCCCAATACCAAAAAAGTCTGATCACCTATCACTGCATAGATTCCGGCCGAACGCTCAAGCCGGCGGCATTGGTACGGCGACTGAGGCGACGGCGTTGGTGGTATTCCCTAGATAGGGCCACTGATCCGAGACCAGGAACAGGCGCTCGGCCTCTTCCCAATCGCCGCCACCGTTTTCGGTCAAGCGCACCAAGAGCTGTGCTGGCGCCAGCGGGTCCAGTTGCAGCAGCCACTCCTGTAACTGATCGGCCTGCCAGGTCTGCGCTTCACTGTAATGGGCGGGAGCCAGCCAGGCATGGCGCGGCAGGGGTTGCCAACGACCTGCGGGGCTTTGCGCGATGAAATCTGCCCAGTCATGCTGATGCAGCCAGCGTCCATTCAGGTGCTGACGGTGCGCGCCCGCCGGTGATTGTGCTTTCCCGGGCCATGGATAAAGCAGGTAACCCCCCAGCCACAGTTCAGCGCTGAACTGGCGAATGTCCAGCGCATCAAGGGCTTCACGGGCCTCGGGTCGTGCCGAGATTGGCAGTTGATGCTGGCTCAGGTGCGCGAGCTTGCGGTCCAGTCGGTCATGACAACCGGGCCCCAACCATTGCGCGGGGTCCTTGCCATCGCCCCGTTGCGGCCCCAGATAGAGTTTGATCGCCAACTCCACGTGGTGCACGCCGTCCCGGTCACGCAGAAGCATGTCCAGCTCCCCCAGCGTGTGACCGGCCAGGCGAATAGGTAAATTGGCGGCGATCATTTCAACGCCGGGTGCCTGCTGCACGGCAAATTGCCACAGCCGCTCGTAATACAGACCCAGGCGTCGGGTCGCGCCCAGTGCCAGCCAGTGATTCAGGGCGCTGCTGTCCTGATCCAGACGCAGTAACCAGTCGGCCAGGGTGTGCGGCGCTTGCACCCAATCACTGCCCGTCAGGGGGTGACGCTGGGGCCAGGGCGTTTCGGCAAGCATCGGCGGTGCGAGGATGACCCACGCCAGGTCGCGCACTTCGGGGTGGCGCAACTGGCGGGGCAGGTCGAGTAGGCTCGGGAATAAAGTCATTCAGCGAGAATAGCCTGTGTTGAAGGGGTTGGGTCATTCGCGAGGATGTCCGGGCAGGCAAATAATCCGCACCGGTTTGCCGCTGGGCAGGCCTTTCACCCATAATCGCTTTCTTTGAGTCGTATCGAATCCCGCAGGAGCCCCATGGAGCAATTTCGCAATATCGGCATCATTGGTCGCCTCGGCAGTTCGCAGGTGCTTGATACCGTTCGCCGACTGAAGGCGTTTCTGCTCGAGCGGCACATGCACGTGATCCTCGAAGACACCATCGCCGAAGTCTTGCCGGGGCATGGTCTGCAGACGTCGACGCGTAAAATGCTGGGCGAAGTCTGCGACATGGTCATCGTCGTCGGCGGTGATGGCAGCCTTTTGGGTGCTGCCCGGGCCTTGGCGCGTCATAACGTGCCGGTGCTGGGGATCAACCGGGGCAGCCTGGGGTTCCTCACCGATATCCGTCCCGATGAGCTGGAAGTGAAAGTCGCCGAAGTGCTCGACGGCCACTATCTGGTGGAGAACCGCTTCCTGCTTCAGGCCGAAGTACGGCGCCATGGCGACGCCATTGGTCAGGGTGATGCGCTCAACGATGTGGTACTGCACCCCGGTAAATCGACGCGGATGATCGAGTTCGAGCTGTATATCGACGGCCAGTTCGTCTGCAGCCAGAAGGCCGACGGCCTGATCGTCGCCACGCCGACCGGTTCGACTGCCTACGCGCTGTCGGCGGGCGGGCCGATCATGCACCCCAAACTCGACGCGATCGTCATCGTGCCAATGTACCCGCACACCCTGTCAGGCCGGCCGATCGTGGTCGATGGCAACAGCGAATTGAAGATCGTCGTGTCCAAAGACATGCAGATCTACCCGCAAGTCTCGTGTGACGGGCAGAACCATTTCACCTGCGCGCCCGGTGATACGATCAACATCAGCAAGAAGCCGCAAAAGCTGCGGTTGATTCATCCGCTTGATCACAATTATTACGAAGTCTGCCGCACCAAGCTTGGCTGGGGCAGCCGGCTCGGTGGTGGAGGCGATTGATGCTCGATCCCGCGCGTAGCTATGATCTGATCGGTGACGTGCATGGTTGTGCCCATACCCTTGAGCACTTGCTCGACACCCTCGGTTACCGTTTTCAGGCGGGCGTCTGGCGCCACCCTGAACGTATCGCGCTGTTTCTTGGCGACATCATCGACCGTGGCCCGCGAATCCGCGAAGCGCTGCACATCGTTCATGACATGGTCGAAGCGGGCCAGGCCCACTGCATCATGGGCAACCATGAATTCAATGCGCTGGGCTGGAGCACGCCAGCTTTGCCGGGCAGCCACAAGCAATTCGTGCGCGAACATACGCCGCGTCACGCGCGGCTGCTTGAGGAAACCCTGAGCCAGTTCGACCAGCATCCTCAGGACTGGCATGACTTCCTCGCGTGGTTCTACACGATGCCGCTGTTTATCGATGCCGGGCGGTTTCGCATGGTTCACGCCTGTTGGGACGCGGGTTTGATCGAGCCGCTACGGGCGCAGTACAGCGACGGTTGTATAGATGAGCACTTTGTTCAGGCGTCCGCCGAGCCCGGCAGTTTCGCCAGCAACGTCTTCGACCGTCTGCTGCGGGGGACAGACATGCGCCTGCCGCATGGCCTGACCCTGACCGGCGGCGATGGCCTGACCCGTGCGTTTTTCCGCACCAAGTTTTGGGAAGACGACCCGCAAACGTACGGCGACGTCGTGTTTCAGCCGGACGCCTTGCCTGATCTGGTCGCGAAGACACCGTTGTCGCCACTCGAAAAAAATGCCTTGTTACGCTACGGCATCGACGAACCCTTGCTGTTCGTTGGCCATTATTGGCGCAGTGGCAACCCCGCCCCAATCCGGCCGAACCTGGCCTGTCTGGATTACAGCGCCGTGCTTTACGGCAAGCTGGTCGCCTATCGGCTGGACCAGGAAACCTGCATCGACCCACGCAAATTCGTCTGGGTTGATGTTGAACGTCCAGAGGCTGTGCAATGAGTCCTGTTGCAGTACTACGCTTGCCGTTGACCACTGACTTGAGCGGCTTCGTCGGCTTGTTGCGACGCCTGCGCGTGCCCCATCGGGTCAGTGAAGAGGCGGGTGAGCAAGTTTTGTGGGTGCCAAATGCGCAATTGGCAGATGACATCCGAGTGCTGTATCAACGCTTCCCCGAAGGCGATCCCGCCTATGAATTGCCCGCTGTCGAGCTGGGGGCGACCTACGCCCGGCCGGGCTTTGTCCAACAATTGCGCAACAGCCCGGTTACGACACTGGTATTGCTGCTGTGCCTGGTGGTTGGCGCCGTCACCCTGCTCGGTGACCGGTTTGACACCCTGAGCTGGCTGACTTTTCTCGACTTCCGCGTGCGGGGTGACTACATCACCTTCATGCCACTGGCCGACAGTCTGGCAGCGGGGCAGTGGTGGCGGCTGGTCACACCGATGCTGGTGCATTTCGGTATTCTCCATCTGTCGATGAACGGCATGTGGTACTGGGAACTGGGGCGGCGGATCGAGTCGCGCGAGGGCAGTTGGCACTTGCTCGGGCTGACCTTGCTGTTCAGCCTGGTGTCCAACTACACCCAATATCTGGTCAGTGGGCCGACCCTGTTTGGCGGGCTTTCGGGAGTACTCTACGGCCTGCTCGGCCATTGCTGGATCTTCCAGTGGCTGGCGCCGAACCCTGTTTATCGTCTGCCTCGCGGCGTACTGATCATGATGCTGGTCTGGCTGCTGCTGTGCCTGTCGGGTCTGATCAGCATGCTGGGCTTCGGCGCCATCGCCAACGGCGCTCATGTCGGCGGCCTGATCATCGGTTGTGTTACGGGTCTTGTAGGCGGAGCTTTAGCTCGCCGGGCTGGTTAAAATTGTGTCCTTACTGTGGAGAGTGATATGTCCTCTTTTGTTGAAATGATCGAAAACATTACCCCGGACATTTACCAAAGCCTGAAATTGGCAGTGGAAATCGGCAAGTGGTCCGACGGTCGCAAGCTGTCCCAGGAACAGCGTGAGTTGTCCTTGCAAGCGTTGATCGCCTGGGAAGTCCAGAACTTGCCCGAGGAACAACGCACCGGCTATATGGGACCGCAGGAATGCAGTTCAAAATCGATAACAGTGCCTAACATCCTGTTCAAGTCGGATGCTATCCATTGATCGAGATTGGCCGCGGTGCAATCAGCAAAATGTCGGCGCGTCTCGACGCGCCGTGGGTGCAGTACGGTTTTCGTCTGGGCGACACGGACATACCGGTCAATCCCATGATCGGCAAGACGGTGCGCCTGGAATACCTGGGCGCGATCAATTGCACCCATTGCGGGCGCAAGACCAAGACCAGCTTCAGCCAAGGGTATTGCTACCCGTGCATGACCAAACTGGCGCAATGCGATATTTGCATCATGAGCCCGGAAAAATGCCACTACGAACAGGGAACCTGCCGTGATCCGGCGTGGGGCGAGCAGTTCTGCATGACCGATCATGTGGTTTATCTGGCCAACTCTTCCGGGGTCAAGGTCGGCATCACCCGCGCCACGCAATTGCCCACCCGCTGGCTTGATCAGGGGGCCAGTCAGGCGGTGCCGATTGTGCGCGTCGCGACGCGGCAGCAGTCCGGTTTTGTCGAAGACCTGTTGCGCAGTCAGGTGGCCGACCGTACCAACTGGCGTGCCTTGCTCAAGGGCGATGCACCGCCGGTGGACCTTAAAGCCGTTCGCCAGCAACTGTTCGACACCTGTGGCGAAGGCTTGCTCGGCTTGCAAGAACGATTCGGCCTGCAGGCCGTCCAACTCTTGCATGACGTCGAGCCAATTGAAATTCGTTACCCGGTCGAGGCTTATCCGACCAAGATCGTCAGCTTCAATCTGGACAAGAACCCGATCGCTGAAGGCACGCTGATGGGGATCAAGGGGCAGTACCTGATCTTCGATACCGGCGTGATCAATATTCGTAAGTACACGGCTTATCAGCTCGCCGTGCATCAGTAAGGACTCCAGCATGCGCACAGAACAACCGAAAATGATCTATCTGAAAGACTATCAGGCGCCTGAGTACCTCATTGACGAGACGCACCTGACCTTCGAACTGTTCGAGGACCACACTCTGGTCCATGCGCAACTGGTGATGCGTCGTAACCCGGCGCGCGGTGCCGGTCTGCCGCAGCTGGTGCTGGATGGGCAGTTGCTCGAACTGCTGTCGCTCAAGCTCGACGACACTGAACTGGGTGTCGGCGACTACCAACAGACTCCCGACCAGCTGACCGTGCAACCCAAGGCTGCGCAATTCACCCTCGACACCTCGGTACGGATTCACCCGGAAACCAATACCGCGCTGGAAGGCTTGTACAAGTCCAGCGGGATGTTCTGCACCCAGTGCGAGGCCGAAGGCTTCCGCAAGATCACCTATTACCTCGACCGACCTGACGTGATGAGCAAGTTCACCACCACCGTCAGCGCCGAGCAGCACAGCTATCCGGTACTGCTGTCCAACGGCAACCCGATTGCCAGTGGCCCGGGAGAGGACGGTCGGCATTGGGCGACCTGGGAAGATCCGTTCATGAAGCCGGCGTACCTGTTCGCGCTGGTGGCCGGCGATCTGTGGTGCATCGAAGACGTGTTCACCACCATGAACCAGCGCGACGTGACACTGCGCATTTATGTCGAGCCTGAAAACGTCGACAAGTGCGAGCACGCCATGAACAGCCTGAAGAAGTCCATGCGCTGGGACGAAGAGACCTACGGTCGCGAATACGACCTGGACATCTTCATGATCGTGGCGGTCAACGACTTCAACATGGGCGCCATGGAGAACAAGGGCCTCAACATCTTCAACTCCAGCTGTGTGCTGGCTCGCGCCGAAACCGCCACCGATGCCGCGCACCAGCGGGTCGAAGCGGTGGTCGCCCACGAATATTTCCACAACTGGTCGGGCAACCGCGTGACTTGCCGCGACTGGTTCCAGCTGTCGTTGAAGGAAGGCTTCACGGTCTTCCGTGACGCTGAGTTCTCGGCCGACATGAACTCGCGCACGGTCAAGCGCATCGAAGACGTCGCTTACCTGCGTACCCACCAGTTCGCCGAAGATGCCGGCCCGATGGCCCACGCCGTGCGCCCGGCCAGCTTCATCGAGATTTCCAACTTCTATACCCTGACCGTGTACGAGAAGGGCTCGGAAGTGGTGCGCATGTTGCGCACCTTGCTCGGTACCGAGGGCTTCCGTAAAGGCAGCGACCTGTACTTTGAACGCCATGACGGTCAAGCCGTGACCTGTGATGACTTCATCAAAGCCATGGAAGACGCCAATAGCGTCGAGCTGACCCAGTTCAAACGCTGGTACAGCCAGGCGGGCACCCCACGTCTGGCGGTGAGCGAGGCGTATGACAGCGCGGCGAAAACCTACAGCCTGACTTTCCGTCAAAGCTACCCGGCGACCCCGGACAAACAGGAAAAACAACCCTTCGTGATCCCGGTGGCGCTCGGCTTGCTGGATGCGCAGGGCGGCGAAATAGCCTTGCGTCTGTCCGGCGAAGCAACGGCGTCGGGCACCTCGCGGGTGATTTCGGTGAACGAAGCCGAGCAGACCTTCACCTTCGTCGACATCGCTGAAAAGCCGCTGCCGTCGTTGCTGCGTGGTTTCTCGGCACCGGTGAAACTGAGCTTCCCGTACAACCGTGACCAACTGATGTTCCTGATGCAGCATGACAGCGACGGCTTCAATCGCTGGGAAGCAGGCCAGCAACTGTCGGTACAGGTGCTGCAGGAATTGATCGGCCAACACCAGAAGGGTGAGGCCCTGGTGCTCGATCAGCGTCTGGTCACTGCGTTGAATAGCGTGCTGGCTGACGATCAGCTTGATCAGGCCATGGTTGCCGAGATGCTGTCGTTGCCGGGCGAGGCCTATCTGACAGAAATCAGCGAAGTCGCCGACGTGGACGCGATCCATGCCGCCCGCGAGTTTGCCCGCAAGCAATTGGCCGACAGCCTGTTCGAGGGCTTATGGCAGCGTTACCAGGCCAACCGCGAGCTGTCGAAAAAGACCGCTTATGTCGCCGAGGCCGAGCATTTTGCCCGTCGTGGCCTGCAAAACATCGCCCTGTCGTACCTGATGCTCAGTGGCAAACCGCAGGTGCTTGCGGCCTGCCTTGAGCAGTTCGATACGTGCGACAACATGACCGAGCGCTTGACTGCGCTCGCGGTGTTGGTGAACTCGCCATTCGCCGAAGAGAAAGCCAAGGCCCTGGCCACGTTTGCCGACAACTTCAAGGACAATCCGCTGGTCATGGACCAATGGTTCAGCGTCCAGGCTGCAAGCACCTTGCCCGGTGGCCTGCAACGGGTTAAAGCGTTGATGGCGCACCCGGCCTTCACGATGAAAAATCCGAACAAGGTTCGTGCGTTGGTCGGCGCATTCGCCGGTCAGAACCTGATCAACTTCCATGCGGCGGATGGCTCGGGCTATCGCTTCCTGGCGGACCTGGTGATTGAGCTGAACGCCTTCAATCCACAGATCGCCTCGCGCCAATTGGCACCGCTGACACGCTGGCGCAAATACGACAGCGCCCGTCAGGCCCTGATGAAGGCCGAACTGGAGCGCATTCGTGCTTCGGGCGATCTGTCGAGCGACGTGTATGAGGTGGTGAGCAAAAGTCTGGCTTAATTCATCGCCTTCGCCAGCAACAGGCACAATGGATAGTCCCCTCTGAAAAGTGTTACCCGCAAACAATGGGGTAACATTTTTTTGCGTAAAGAAAGTATCGACGGCCTGTCTTGGACGGATAACTCACATGCAGTTACTAACTTTTCGGTGTGTGTCGGATTGTATTCGCTCCTGAAATACTGCTTGGGATATTCTCCGTGCGTTGAACGGCGTATGTTATTGCCTTAATGATTGGTTTTTTGTTCTGTAACACTTATCCTCTCCTTTGTTATTACATTTGGCATCCGGATTGCGGGTTTTTAACTTGAGAACGGCTTGCGTGCGTTTAACTTGTGAAATTTCCTACAAGCTAAAGGGATGTTTCTTATAAAAATAATTAATGCATGTAAATAAGTAACTTCAGGGAGTAAGTCATTATGGAGAAGGGACCTGTCAGGGCGCGGTTGCGTTTCGCACCAAGGGTTGCGGGCTTTACCTTGGCCGGGCTTTTGCCCTTGCTGGGCGGCGTGGAGGTCGAGGCTGTCGAGTTCAGTTTCGCCGATGATGAAATCAAAGGCTCGTTCGATACCACATTGTCTTATGGGCAGCTGTGGCGAGTGCAAGGCCGGGACAAGACTAATGATGATGTCAATATCAATGACGGTAATCGTAACTTTGATACCGGATTGGTCTCGGAGGTTTATAAAGTTACGAGTGACTTGGAAGTTTCCTACAAGAACTATGGAGCTTTCGTACGTGGCTCGGCGTTCTATGACACACAGATTATGGATAAGCGCACCGATTACTCGGGTAACAATAATCCGTCGCAACCCAGTCAGAACTTTCCGCATAACGACAGCTTCACTTATGCCACTCGTCACAGTGCCGGGCGCGATGCACAAATTCTCGATGCCTATGTCTACGGTAATTGGGAGGTCGGTGATTTGCCGCTGACGGCGCGTCTGGGCCGACAAGTATTCAACTGGGGCGAGGGGCTTTTCTATCGAGGTGGAGTCAACACCACCAACCCGATCAATGCTGCGCAATTCCGGTTGCCTGGCTCTGAACTCAAGGAGGTACTGGTGCCCATCGAGGCGCTGAATTTCAACGTGGGGTTGAGCGACAACCTGTCGATGGAAACCTTCTACCAATTCAGCTGGAAGGAAACCCAGGTTGATCCGGTGGGCACCTATTTTTCGGAAACCGATCTGTTTGCCGATGGTGGCAATACGGCCTATGCGGTGATGCCGCAGCTGAGCACACTCAACGGTTTGTATCAGGGCCTCAGTGCGGCGGGTGCCGGGGGCCTGCAAGGCGGAGGTGGTGCTGACGCCGTCGGCAATTTCAAGGTGGCCTCGATCGGGCCTGATATCAACGCGAGAAACGACGGGCAATACGGCGTGGCTTTCCGCTATCTGGCCGAACAGCTCAACGCCACCGAATTCGGCTTTTACTTCGTCAATTATCACGCCAAAGAACCGACCATTTACGCTGACCTGGGCAGCTACAGTGGGTTGAATCTGGCCGAGCTGACCGCCGCGACCACGCCTGCGATTCAACAGGCGGTGGCCGCTCAGGCCGGTATCAGCGTGGCGCAATTGCAGGCGGCACTGGCTGCCGCCCCCAATTCGCCACTGGCCCAAGCCTATCGCAGCACCCTGACCTCGGCGGTGGGGGGAATGGCCACCATGGACGTCGCCAATCAGGTCCAGGGGCGTCGCGAATACGCTGAAGACATCCGCATGTTTGGTGTCAGCTTCAATACGACTCTGGGTGACGCCTCGTTGTTCGGGGAACTGGCTTATCGGCCGAACATGCCGATTGGTATCGCCACCACCAGCGATTTGCTCGGCGATTTACTGATGCAGGCCCCACAAATGGCCTCGGGTGCTCTGGTCAATATCGGCGGTAATGACGTCGGGCTGGGGGACAGGATCCATAACGCCGAACGCGTCGAAATGTTCAACACCTCATTGGGCACGATCTACAACTTCGGCCCACGGATGAGTTTTGATTCGCTGACCGGCGTCGCCGAGCTGTCTTCCGAACACTTGCGCGGTAGCAGCTTGAAATATACCGCTTGGGATGGCAGCACTCGTTATTACTCCAGCCGTGGCAACGTTCCGTACATCAATGGCCATGGCCGGGACGACCAGGTCAACAAAAATGCTTTTGGCTACACGCTGATGTTCCAGGGCACCTGGAACGATGCGTATGCGGGGGTCAACCTGTCGCCCTTCGTTATCTACAAGGATGACTTCGAGGGCAACTCTCACCAGACCGGCAACTTCATTGAGGGACGCAAGGCTTACACCCTCGGCGTCAGGGCCAACTACCAGAACCGTCTGGAAGCCGAGCTGCAATACACCGAGTTTTACGGGGCAGGGCAGAACAGTGCCATTCGCGACCGGGACAACATCGGGTTGAACGTCAAATATTCGTTTTGAAATCAAGGAGAGTGCAGATGCTCATGAAACAGATGCTCAAGACGCATCGGTCAATGGCAGTCGCCTTTGTCCTGACGCTGACGGCCAACACTGTCCAGGCCGCGGACGCTGCTGCGTGGGATAAAAGCCTGACCCCACTGGGCGCTGAAAAGGCTGGCAACGCGGCGGGCACCATTCCGGCCTGGAGTGGTGGTCTCACCCAAGCGCCTGCGGGTTACAAAGGCCCCGGCAAACCGCATGTCGATCCCTTTGGCACAGACACGCCGTTGTTCACCATCACCAAGGCCAATCTAGACCAATACAAAGTAAGTCTGACGCCGGGTCAGATCGCGATGTTCGAAACGTACCCGAACAGCTACCAGATGCCGGTTTACACCACTCGCCGCACCGGAGCGGCACCGCAATGGGTCTATGACAACACCCGCAAGAACGCCGGCAGCGCCAAATTGATCGGTGGCGGCAACGGCTTTGTCGATGCATACGGAGGTATTCCGTTCCCGATGCCGCAAAGCGGGGTTGAAGTGCTGTGGAACCACATTGCCCGCTACCGCGGTACCTATGTGGTGCGTCGTGCGTCGGAAGTGGCTGTACAGCGTAATGGCAGTTTCAGTCCGATCACGTCGCAGCAGGAGGCCAAGTTCAAGTTTTATGAACCCGATGGCTCTTACGCCGGCTTGGGCAACGTGATGTTCTATTACCTGTCGTTCACCAAAAGCCCGGCGCGTCTTGCCGGTTCTGCGGTGCTGGTGCATGAAACCCTTGATCAGGTTAAGGAGCCACGTCAGGCCTGGGCGTATAACGCAGGCCAGCGCAGGGTGCGGCGCGCACCGAATCTGGCTTATGACACGCCAATCCCCGCTGCCGACGGTTTACGCACGGCTGATGACACCGACATGTTCAACGGTTCGCCGGACCGTTACGACTGGAAGCTGGTGGGCAAAAAGGAAATTTACATCCCCTACAACAACTACAAGGTGTCCAGCCCGGAGGTCAGTTACAAGCAATTGTTGCAGGCGGGCCATTTGAACCCTGCCTATACGCGTCACGAGTTGCATCGGGTGTGGGTGGTGGAGGGCACGCTCAAACCGAACGCACGGCATATCTATTCCAGACGGACCCTGTATCTGGATGAGGACAGCTGGCAAGCGGCGGTGGTCGATCAGTACGACAGCCGCGGCGAATTGTGGCGGGTATCGATGGCCTACCTGAAAAACTACTACGAACTGCCCACCACCTGGTCTGCACTGGACGTATTTCACGATCTTCAGGCCCGTCGCTATCACGTGCAGAACCTGGACAATGAGGAGCCTAATACCATCGACTTCAGCCAGATCAGCCCTGATGAAAGCGAGTTCAAACCAGCTGCCTTGCGCCGGCGCGGTACCCGGTAGGGGGCAGTGAGACTGCCCTGGCCCCTTCATCGCAGTCTCGCGTGTCACCACACAGGTGCGCGATCTGCCGGGACGGGCAGTCTTGCAATCAGGCGTGCCCTTCTTGATAGGGTATGTCCGCTCGCACCCTGGTCATCAAGCAAACGAATAAGCCATCAATCACGCATGCCCGGCTTAACAAAAGATAACGTCATGTCGATTGTCATACGTTTCTAAAGCTGGATAGGATAGGTCTGCTTCCAAAGGGTTTTTCTAGAGCGGTTGCGGCCCTCTGGAACACCTTGAGGTCGACCTAATAACAATAACGGGGGAGAGGTCTATGAGTGAGCCTGTAAATCGGCGCACCCAGTCCGATGTGGATGCGGCTATAGGTCGTCCATCGGCGTTACGTAAAGGCAAGTCCCTGGCGGCGGCACTCTCAGTGACCATCTCGCTGCTCGGCGCGCTGTCGGTATCTGGTTTTGCCGCGCCCTTGCAGGCTGCGCAAAGCACGGCTGAAGACTCTACTTTTTCCATCGAATCGCCCAAATCCTCTCACGGGTTATTGCTCGACGTGACCCATGCCGGTGCGCGGCTGATCGTTGTGGGCGACCGGGGCCACATTCTGTATTCCGATGATCAGGGCAAGACCTGGACTCAGGCCAAAGTGCCGAGCCGGCAGTTGCTGACGGCGGTCTATTTTGTCGACGACACGCATGGTTGGGCAGTCGGGCACGATGCACAGATTCTTGCCAGTGCCGATGCAGGCGCGACTTGGACCAAGCAATTCGAAGACCTCAACCGCGAAGCACCCTTGCTGGATGTCTGGTTCAAGGACGCCCAGACAGGTTTTGCCGTGGGAGCCTATGGCGCCTTGCTGACGACCACTGATGGCGGCGCGCATTGGGCCGATGTCAGCGACCGAATCGACAACCAGGACCAGTACCACTACAACGGCATCGCCCAGGTCAAGGATTCGGGTCTGTTCATTGTTGGGGAAATGGGCAGCATGTTCCGTTCTGCCGACGAGGGACAAACCTGGGAGCGCGTACAAAGCCCTTATCAGGGTTCCCTGTTCGGTGTGATCGGCACTGCCAGATCCGACACGCTGTTGGCCTACGGCCTGCGCGGTAACCTGTTTCGGTCCACTGACTTCGGCACTACCTGGACCACCATCGAACTCAAGGGCGCACGTGGCCCGCTGGAGTTCGGCCTGTCGAATGCGGCCCTGCTGTCTGACGGCTCGCTGGTAGTGGTGGGCAATGGCGGCAGTGTGATGCGCAGCACTGACGACGGCGTTTCGTTCAAGGTGTCCAATCGTCCTGACCGCATCTCCCTGGCAGGCGTGACCGCCGACGATAAGGGCGATCTGATTCTGGTAGGACAGGGTGGCGTTCGCGTTACCTCGCCAACCGGCGCTGAGCTGGTCCAACAATAAGACCTATTAAGGCGAGGAAGTTTTCGCATGACCAATCATCAACCACTTCATCATCAAGACAAGGCGACGTTCCTTGAACGGTTGATTTTCAACAATCGCCCGGTAGTGGTCTTTATCTGCCTGCTGGTCAGTACCTTTCTGTTCTATCAGGCGACGTTGGTTCGGCCCTCGACCAGTTTCGAAAAAATGATTCCGCTCGAGCATCCCTTCATCCAGAAGATGCTTGAACACCGCAACGATCTGGCCAACCTCGGCAATACCGTACGGGTTTCCGTGGAAGCGGTGGACGGCGACATCTTCACGAAGGAGTACATGGAGACCCTGCGACTGATCAATGACGAGGTGTTCTACATCTCCGGCGTTGATCGATCCGGGTTGAAGTCGCTGTGGAGTCCTAGCGTGCGCTGGACCGAAGTGACCGAAGAAGGGTTTGCTGGTGGTGAAGTCATCCCGCAAAGCTACAACGGGTCCGAAGACAGCCTTGATCAACTGCGCAACAACGTGCTCAAGTCGGGTCAGGTCGGTCGACTGGTGGCCAACGATTTCAAATCGAGCATCGTGGATATTCCGTTGCTCGAGTCCTACCCGGACCCGAATGATCAAGGCAAGCTGCTTGCCCTCGATTACCGGCAGTTTTCCCATCAGCTCGAAGAGAAAATTCGCGACAAGTTCCAGGCGCAGAACCCTAATGTGAAGGTGCACATCGTCGGTTTCGCCAAGAAAGTCGGCGACCTGATCGATGGCCTGATCATGGTGGTCCTGTTTTTTGGTGTGGCTTTCCTGATCACCCTGGTGCTGCTCATCTGGTTCACGCGCTGTATCCGCAGCACCATCGCGGTGCTCAGCACCACGCTGATTGCGGTGGTCTGGCAATTGGGGTTGATGCACGTGGTGGGCTTCGGCCTGGACCCGTATTCGATGTTGGTGCCGTTCCTGATTTTCGCCATCGGTATTTCCCACGGCGTACAAAAAATCAACGGCATCGCCATGCAGTCCAGCGATGCCGACAACGCCTTGACCGCTGCTCGACGGACGTTCCGCCAACTGTTTTTGCCGGGGATGATCGCGATCCTTGCCGACGCAGTGGGTTTCATCACCTTGCTGATTATCGACATCGGCGTGATCCGCGAGCTGGCCATCGGCGCGTCGATTGGTGTCGCGGTCATCGTTTTCACCAACCTGATCCTGTTGCCGGTGGCGATTTCCTATGTCGGCATCAGCAAGAAAGCCGTTGAACGCAGTAAAAAGGATGCGGTGCGTGAGCATCCGTTCTGGCGCCTGCTGTCGAATTTCGCCAGCGCAAAAGTTGCGCCGGTGTCTATTGGCCTGGCGTTGCTGGCCTTCGGTGGTGGGCTCTGGTACAGCCAGAACCTGAAAATCGGTGACCTCGATCAGGGGGCGCCGGAACTGCGTCCGGACTCGCGCTACAACAAAGACAACAGTTTCATCATCAAAAACTACTCCACCAGCTCGGATGTCTTGGTGGTGATGGTCAAGACCCCGCCAGAAGGCTGCTCGGCCTATCCGACGATGTCTGCCATCAACGAACTGACCTGGAAGATGGAGAACACCCCAGGCGTGCAGTCGGCGATTTCCCTGGTGACCGTGTCCAAGCAGATGATCAAGGGCATGAACGAGGGCAACCTGAAATGGGAATCCCTGTCGCGTAACAAGGACGTGCTGAACAACTCCATCTCCCGCGCTGACGGCCTGTACAACAACGATTGCTCGCTGGCACCGCTGTTGGTGTTCCTCAACGACCACAAGGCCGAAACCCTTGATCGCGCGGTGCATGCAGTCAAGGACTTCGCCAGGGACAACGACAAGGATGGTCTGCAATTCCTTCTCGCCGCGGGTAATGCGGGGATCGAGGCGGCCACCAACGAAGTGATCAAGGCGTCGGAGTTGACGATTCTGATCCTGGTCTACCTCTGCGTGGCGACCATGTGCATGATCACCTTCCGTTCATGGGCGGCGACCTTGTGCATCGTCCTGCCGCTGGTGCTGACGTCCGTACTGGGCAACGCCTTGATGGCCTTCATGGGCATTGGGGTGAAAGTCGCGACCTTGCCGGTGGTCGCACTGGGTGTGGGCATCGGTGTGGATTACGGGATCTACGTTTACAGCCGTCTGGAAAGCTTCCTGCGTGCCGGTCTGCCTCTGCAGGAAGCGTATTACGAGACCTTGAAGTCCACCGGTAAAGCGGTGCTGTTTACCGGCTTGTGCCTCTCTATCGGGGTTTGCACCTGGATCTTCTCGGCAATCAAGTTTCAGGCTGACATGGGCCTGATGCTGACCTTCATGCTCCTGTGGAACATGTTCGGTGCCCTGTGGCTACTGCCAGCACTGGCGCGGTTCCTGATCAAACCGGAGAGCATGGCGGGCAAGGTCGGGAACTCGTTGTTCTCTCACTGAAGTCGTCCGCAATAAAAAAACCGCAGCTCAAGGGCTGCGGTTTTTTATTGCCGAGTTAGGATTGGTTTCTGTTACAACGCCACATCCTGCCCCAACACCACGTTCAGGGCGCTTCTTGCGTCATCCAGTTGTACCAGCGTGGCATGGCGTGCGCCGAGGGCGTCGCGGTTTTCGATGGCGGTCAGGATCGCTTTGTGGCGCGGCATCGCCAGCTCATGGAGGTTTGGTCGTTGGTTGGAGTGTTTCAACGCTTCGCGCAGGGCCAGCGACAGCATGTTGCACAGGTGGGCGAGCAGGTCGTTATGGGTGGCGTCGGCGATCCTGCTGTGGAAGTCCAAGTCTGGCTGCAACAGTGCTTCAGGCGTCGGCGCGGCTTCCATGCGTTGGTAGGCCTCGCCAATCGAAGCAATGTCCTGATCGGTTGCGTATTGGGCGGCGAGGGCGGCCGCAGCGGGCTCGATGATGCTGCGCACGCTGGTCAGCAGGTTGAAGAATTCATTTTGCGGGCTGCTTTGCATGACCCAATGCAGCACGTCCGGGTCGAGCAAATGCCATTCGCGACGTGGTTTGACCACTGTGCCGACCCGCGGCCGGGAATACACCAGACCTTTGGCGACCAACACCCGCGTGGCTTCACGTAGCACCGGCCGGCTAACTGCGTACTCTTCGCACAGGGTCGTTTCGGCAGGCAGTTTATCGTCGGGCTTGAAGCGGCCGGATACGATCTGCATGCCGATGTCCTGAACGATTCGGGCATGCATGCTTTTGCGGACGGAGGGCTTACGGTAGTCCATGAGGGGCGAGTCGTTCCTGAGCAATAAGTGCTGCGCATAATAGCATCGCGCAGGGGGGCATACAGGGCGACGATAGTATCGTCGCCCGGTTATTTATCCCGCAAACTCAGTGCGAATGACGTGGCACGTCGGCGCCACGACAGCCGACCAGGAAGTCGAAGTCGCAGCCTTGATCGGCTTGCATCACATGGTCGATGTACAGCTGGCGATAACCGCCCAGCAGTAATCCCTCTGGCGCTTGCCAGTCGGCCAGGCGCCCGGCCAGTTCAGCATCGGAGATGTCCAGGTGCAAACGGCCGTTGGCGCAGTCGAGTTCGATCCAGTCACCTTCATGCACCACCGCCAACGGTCCGCCCGCAGCGGCTTCCGGTGCCACATGCAAGACCACCGTGCCATAGGCGGTGCCACTCATGCGCGCGTCGGAGATGCGCACCATATCGGTCACGCCCTGAGCCAGCAGTTTCGCAGGCAAACCCATGTTGCCGACTTCGGCCATGCCTGGATAACCCTTCGGTCCACAGTTTTTCATCACCATGACGCAGCTGGCGTCGATGTCCAGTTCAGGGTCGTCGATCCGTGCCTTGTAGTGGTCGAAGTTCTCGAACACCACGGCCCGGCCACGGTGCTGCATCAATTCGGCGCTGGCGGCTGAAGGTTTGAGTACGGCCCCCAGTGGTGCAAGGTTGCCGCGCAGCACACAGATGCCGCCGTCGGCGCGAATCGGGTTGTCGATTGTACGGATCACTTCATCTTCGCCATAGATTGGCGCGGCTTTGTTGTTGTCGCGTAGGGTTTTACCGTTGACGGTCAGGGCATCCGGGTTGGGCAACAGATTGGCTTCATCGAGGCGACGCAGCACCGCAGGCAGCCCCCCCGCGTAGTAAAACTCTTCCATCAGGAAGCGCCCCGAGGGTTGCAGGTCGACGATGGTCGGTATACCGCGACCCATGCGGGTCCAGTCGTCGAGGTCCAGTTCGACGCCGATACGTCCGGCAATCGCCTTCAAGTGAATGACCGCATTGGTCGAGCCACCGATGGCGGCGTTGACCCGAATGGCGTTTTCGAAGGCTTCTTTGGTGAGGATTTTCGACAGACGCAGGTCTTCACGGACCATTTCAACCGCACGCATGCCCGACATATGCGCGAGCACGTAGCGTCGTGCATCGACTGCGGGAATCGCCGCGTTATGGGGCAGGGAAGTGCCGAGGGCTTCGGCCATGCAGGCCATGGTCGAGGCGGTGCCCATGGTGTTGCAGGTGCCTGCCGAACGGGACATGCCGCCTTCAGCTGCGAGGAAGTCGTCGAGGCTGATCTGCCCGGCCTTTACCTGTTCGCTGAGTTGCCAGACCACGGTGCCGGAGCCGATGTCCTTGCCTTTATGTTTGCCGTTGAGCATCGGGCCGCCGGTGACGACGATGGCAGGCACGTCGCAACTGGCGGCGCCCATCAGCAGTGCCGGGGTGGTTTTATCGCAGCCGGTCAGCAGCACTACGCCATCGATAGGGTTACCCCGGATCGCTTCTTCGACATCCATGCTCGTCAGGTTACGGGTGAACATGGCGGTAGGGCGCAGGTTGGATTCGCCGTTGGAAAACACTGGGAACTCCACCGGGAAGCCGCCGGCTTCGATTACCCCACGTTTGACGTGCTCGGCGATCTGCCGGAAATGTGCGTTGCACGGCGTCAGTTCCGACCAGGTATTGCAGATACCAATGATGGGCTTGCCATGGAATTGATGATCGGCGATGCCCTGGTTCTTCATCCAGCTACGGTACATAAAGCCGTTTTTGTCGGCAGTACCAAACCATTGGGCAGAACGCAGGGGTGGTTTTTTCTCGGAATCAGACATGGTTATTACTCTTATTGTAAGACTTAATGGCGTTTACCTTGGTTAAAATAAGCCTAAAAACCTATCTTTGGAAGAGTTGTGGCTTAAATAGTAATACTATATAGTCGATTTCCAGTGAGGGACGACCCTGCCAGTGCTGTAAGGTGCAGAGGCGATCCCCGAGGTTCCATAACAAAAACAATTGGAGACCACCTTCATGAGCCAGGAACTCAGGCTTATACGCCGCATCACCCTGAAACTGATTCCCTTCCTGATCCTGCTGTACCTGATCGCTTACGTGGATCGCTCTGCCGTCGGTTTCGCCAAGCTGCACATGGGCGCGGACCTGGGCATCGGTGACGCGGCCTACGGGTTGGGCGCCGGGCTGTTTTTTATCGGCTACTTTCTGTTGGAGATCCCCAGCAACCTGATGCTTGAGCGCTTCGGTGCCCGCCGCTGGTTCGCCCGCATCATGATCACTTGGGGCGCGATCACCATCGGCATGGCGTTTGTCCAAGGGCCGCACAGTTTCTACGTGATGCGCTTGCTGCTGGGCGCAGCGGAGGCGGGCTTCTTTCCGGGGGTGCTGTACTACATCACCCAATGGTTCCCGGTTCGCCATCGCGGCAAGATCCTCGGCTTGTTCATCCTGTCGCAACCCATTGCCATGATGATCACCGGGCCGGTTTCCGGTGGATTGCTGGGGATGGATGGCGTGTTGGGTCTGCACGGCTGGCAGTGGCTGTTCATCGTCATCGGCACCCCGGCGATTCTGCTGACCTGGCCGGTCTTGCGCTGGTTGCCGGATGGTCCGAAACAGGTGAAGTGGATGGACCAGACCGAGAAGGACTGGTTGGCCGGTGAGCTGAAAAAGGACCTGGAAGAGTACGGCCAGACCCGCCATGGCAATCCGTTGCATGCCCTTAAAGACAAGCGAGTGTTACTGCTGGCGCTGTTCTACCTGCCCGTGACCCTGAGCATCTATGGACTGGGCTTGTGGCTGCCGACCTTGATCAAGCAGTTCGGCGGTAGCGACCTGACCACCGGCTTCGTCTCGGCGGTGCCTTATATCTTCGGCATCATTGGTTTGCTGATCATCCCGCGCAGCTCCGACCGATTGAATGACCGCTACGGGCATCTGGCAGTGCTGTATGTGCTCGGCGCTATTGGCCTGTTTCTCAGCGCCTGGCTGACGATGCCGGTACTGCAACTGGCGGCCCTGTGCCTGGTGGCGTTCGCGTTGTTTTCCTGCACGGCAGTGTTCTGGACCTTGCCGGGACGCTTCTTTGCCGGGGCCAGCGCGGCGGCCGGTATCGCCCTGATCAACTCGGTCGGCAACCTCGGCGGTTACATCGGACCGTTCGTGATCGGCGCGCTGAAGGAGTACACCGGCAACCTTGCGTCGGGCCTGTACTTCCTGTCTGGCGTCATGGTCTTCGGCTTGTTTCTGACCGGCGTCGTCTACCGCCTGCTGGAGCGTAAACACGCTCTGGCTCCGACCGAATTTGCTGCCAGCGCCCGAAGCCAAAGGGCTCAGCCTGTCAGTCGTCCTTGAAGCCTGCAAAGAAGGGAGCATGCACATGCGTTTAGTACAGTTCGAATTGAGCAATGGCCAGCGTCGGGTTGGCGTGGTGGACGGCGAGCGGGTGCGCGAAGTGGTGGGCGCTGCCAGCGTTCGCGAACTGGCGCTGGCCGCCATTGAGGCGGGCGTCAGTCTGGTGCAACAGGTCGAACGCCAAGGGCTGGGTACCGATCACGATTACCCGCAACTGCTGCAAGACCTGCGCATTCTGCCACCGCTGGACCATCCCGATCCGGCACACATGCTGGTTAGTGGTACTGGCTTGACGCATTTGGGCAGTGCTGCGACGCGGGACAAAATGCACCAGCACACGGTTGATGACGCGACATTGACCGACAGCATGCGCATTTTTCAATGGGGTCTTGAGGGTGGTAAACCGACCGCTGGCCAGGCCGGAGTGCAGCCAGAATGGTTCTATAAAGGCGACGGCGGCATCGTCGTTCGCCCAGGGCGTTCGTTCCCGCTGCCGCCGTTCGCTGAAGATGCTGGCGAAGAGCCGGAGTTGAGCGGTTTGTATGTGATTGGTCCTGACCATAAGCCGTACCGTCTGGGCTTCGCCATCGGCAATGAGTTTTCCGACCATGTGATGGAGCGCAAGAACTACCTGTACCTCGCGCACTCCAAATTACGCGCCTGTTCATTTGGCCCGGAATTACGGGTCGGCGAACTGCCGCAACACCTGTCGGGCACCAGCCGGATCCTTCGTGACGGCACGGTGCTCTGGGAAAAAGAGTTCCTCAGTGGCGAGGCCAACATGTGCCACAGCTTCGAGAACCTCGAATACCACCACTTCAAGTACAGCCAATTCCTGCGTCCGGGCGATGTGCACATTCATTTCTTCGGCACCGCGACCTTGTCTTTTGCCGACGGCGTGTGCGCTCGGCCAGGGGATACGTTCGAAATCAGTCAGGCCGACTTCGGCGCCCCGTTGATCAACGGCATCGCCCCGGCTGAAGCTGCTTTTCAGCCCGGCACCATTGGCACCCTTTAAGGAGCACCGTTCATGTCCCACATTCTTGGTTACAACTACATCGGCGGCCAGCGTAGCGCTGCCGGCCAGGTCATCGTGCACAGCGTCGACGCCAGCACCGGCGAAAAGCTGCCCCACGACTTCTATCAGGCCACCCTCGAAGAAGTCGACAGCGCCGCCAAGGCAGCCGCTGCCGCGTACCCGATCTATCGTCAATTGAGCGCAGTGAAACGGGCTGAATTCCTCGACGCCATCGCCGATGAACTCGACGCGCTGGGCGATGACTTCGTTGCCATGGTTTGCCGTGAAACCGCGCTGCCTGCCGGGCGTATCCAGGGCGAACGCGGACGTACCAGTGGCCAGATGCGCTTATTCGCCAAGGTCCTGCGCCGTGGAGATTTCTACGGTGCGCGAATCGATCAGGCGCTGCCGGAACGCAAACCGTTGCCACGCCCGGACCTGCGTCAGTACCGCATCGGCCTGGGCCCGGTTGCCGTGTTCGGCGCCAGTAACTTTCCGCTGGCATTCTCGACGGCCGGTGGCGATACCGCTTCGGCCCTCGCGGCCGGTTGCCCGGTGGTGTTCAAGGCCCACAGCGGGCACATGGCAACCGCCGAACAGGTCGCTGATGCGATCATCCGCGCGGCGGAAAAGACCGGCATGCCGGCCGGCGTGTTCAACATGATCTACGGCGCCGGCGTGGGTGAAGCGCTGGTCAAACATCCGGCGATTCTGGCCATGGGCTTCACCGGCTCGCTCAAAGGTGGCCGCGCCCTGTGCGACATGGCGGCAGCGCGCCCACAACCGATTCCAGTGTTCGCCGAGATGAGCAGCATTAACCCGGTGATCATCCTTCCCGAGGCCCTGGCTGCACGCGGCGAAAGCATTGCCGGCGAACTGGCTGCGTCGGTGGTTCAGGGGTGTGGTCAGTTCTGTACCAATCCCGGTCTGGTCATTGGTCTGCGCTCGCCCGCGTTCAGCGAATTCGTGCAACAGCTCAGCGCGCAGATCAACGATCAAGCGCCGCAAACCATGCTCAATGCGGGCACGCTAGGCAGCTATGCCAAAGGTTTGCAGGCATTGCAGGCGCACTCTGGCATCGCGCACCTGGCAGGCAGTGAACAGCAGGGTAATCAGGCCCGGCCACAACTGTTCAAGGCCGATGTCAGCCTGTTGCTCAACGGCGACGCGGTGTTGCAGGAAGAAGTATTCGGCCCGACCACCGTGGTGGTGGAAGTCGTCGATCAAGCCCAACTCAGCGAAGCCCTGCACGGCTTGCACGGTCAGCTCACCGCGACCTTGATCGCCGAACCGGGCGACCTGCAGCAGTTCAGCGAACTCACTGCGCTGCTGGAACTGAAAGTCGGCCGTATCCTGCTTAACGGTTATCCGACCGGGGTCGAGGTGTGCGATTCGATGGTGCACGGCGGGCCTTATCCCGCGACTTCCGATGCCCGTGGGACGTCGGTGGGGACGTTGGCGATCGATCGTTTCCTGCGCCCGGTGTGTTTCCAGAACTACCCGGACAGCGCACTGCCCGCCGCCCTAAAAAACGCCAACCCGCTGGGCATTCAGCGATTGGTGGATGGGGTGGCGTCAACGGCTGCGATGGGCTGATTCGGTGGGGAATTCAGGGTCGTTCATAAACAGAGATTGGCAGTGCGTGGGAACGTCCCGCCGTTTGGCCTATCATTCGTCCTTTAACTCAGGCGATTGAACGTTATGACCAGCACTAACCAAACCCTGCTTGCGGCCTTGCAAACGGCCAACATGTTGGAAATTGACGGGCTGCATGCCTGGGAGTTTTCTCTGGGCGACGAACATCTGGAGGTTGAGGCAATAGACGGTCGCGAGCGCAAAATCTGGCGTTTCAGCCTTGCGCAGGTGCAGGCAGCGACGTTTGATACGCAATTGCAGAGCTGGACCCTCAGCGATGGTAGTGCTGATCACCGGATCGTGTGCCTCAGCGCGTTTACGCCAAGCGATGATGATGTGGACGAAGACGTCGACGTCGACGACGCTTCCGGGCGGGACTGATTCGCGTCGACGGGTCGAGTTTCTTACGGCAGCTATACTGCGTTTCACATCGGCTCAACGGATTTGAGCCACAAACGATAGGGAGATCCATTATGAGCACCCAAGGTGCAATAAAGAAACGTGCGGGCCTGTTACCGACTCTGGTCGGGACGGTGTTGCTGGCGTTAGGACTGGTCATGGTGACCGGGGGCGTCAAGCTGGCGCAGTTGGGCGGGTCGTTTTATTACGTACTTGCCGGGGCCGGCTTTGCGTTGAGCGGGGTGTTGCTGATTCTGGCGCGGCGTGCGGCGATTGGGCTGTATGCCGTGCTGCTGCTCGTCAGCACGCTGTGGGCGTGGTGGGAAGTCGGGCTGGATTGGTGGCAGCTGGTTCCGCGCTTGTCCTTGTGGTTTGTCCTGGGCATCGTACTGTTGTTGCCGGCTGTTCGGCGTCCTTTGAGGCCGGAACATCAACGGTTTTCCACTGCCAGTCTGAGCCTGGCAGTGTTGGTTGCCGGTGCTGCAGCATGGGCCAGTCAATACACGCAGTACGATGAAATCAAGGGTGAGTTGGCACGTGCCGATGCGGGTGTGCAGCAGAGTGCGCCAAAGCAGCCTGACGGCGATTGGCAGTCATACGGGCGCAGTGCGTTCGGTGACCGGTATTCACCTCTGGCGCAAATTACCCCGGACAATGCGCATCAGCTGCAACTCGCGTGGACTTTTCGCACTGGCGATCTGCCGGGTCCCAACGATCCGCAGGAAACCACTGCCGAGAACACCCCGCTCAAGGTTAACGGCATGCTCTATCTGTGCACTCCGCACAGCCAGGTGATTGCCCTGGACCCGGATTCCGGCAAAGAAATCTGGCGCTTCGATCCCAAACTCAGCACGCAGAATGCCGCCAACTTTAAAGGTTGGGCGCACATGACCTGTCGTGGAGTGGCCTACCATGATGTCGGGGCGTATCCCTCAAGCCCTGAGGGTAAAGCGTTTTCTGGCAAAACCCCCTCTGGCAAAGCCGTCGTGGCGGTGAAGAACACCTGTCCCAGGCGCATTTTTGTGCCCACCGCAGATACCCGGCTGATCGCCCTGAACGCGGATAACGGCACGCTGTGCGAAGAGTTTGGCGATCAAGGCTCGGTCGACCTGACCCGCAATATCGGGGACTTCACCCCGGGCGGGTATTACTCTACATCGCCACCTGCGGTCACCCGCGATCTGGTGATCATTGGCGGGCATGTCACCGACAATGAATCCATCGACGAGCCGTCGGGGGTGATTCGTGCCTTCGACGTGCGCAGCGGCAAGCTGGTATGGAACTGGGACAGCGGCAACCCCGACAACACCGAGCCAATCCTGCCCGGCCTGACCTACACCCGCAACTCGCCCAACATGTGGTCGGTGATGAGCGTCGACGAAAAGCTGGGCATGCTCTACCTGCCCATGGGCAACCATACGCCGGATCAGTGGGGCGGTGATCGCCAGCAGCCTGAGCCGTACAGCGCCGGCGTGACCGCGCTGGACATTGCCACGGGCAAGGTGCGCTGGACCTTTCAGTTCACCCACCATGATCTGTGGGACATGGACGTCGGCGGGCAGCCGACACTGATGGACCTCAAGACCGAGAGCGGGATCAAGCCGGCCCTGCTGGCATCGACCAAGCAGGGCAGCATTTATGTCCTCGACCGCCGCACCGGTACGCCCATTGTGCCCATCAAGGAAACCGCTGTGCCGCAGGGTGCGGTGGAGGGTGACTTCACCTCGCCAACCCAGCCCATGTCGGCGCTGAACATGATGCCGCCGCGCCTGCGCGAAGCGGACATGTGGGGCGTGACTCCGATTGATCAGATGCTGTGTCGCATCACGTTTCGTTCGCTGCGCTATGACGGGATTTACACGCCACCCTCGACTCAGGGGTCGATCATCTATCCAGGCAATGTCGGCGTCTTCAATTGGGGCGGCATCTCCGTCGATCCGGTGCGGCAGGTTGCCTTTCTTTCGCCCAATTACATGGCCTTCACCTCGACACTGGTGCCACGCTCCGCCATGCAGGGCGGCCCTGCACGCAAAAGTGAAACCCAAGGCGTGCAGCCGAACAAAGGAGCGCCGTATGGGGTGATCCTGTCGCCACTGCTTTCACACGTGGGGTTGCCGTGCCAGGCACCGGCCTGGGGTTACGTTGCGGCGGTTGATCTGACCACCCATAAAGTGATCTGGAAACACAAGAACGGTACAGTTCGCGACAGTGCGCCGCTGCCGGTTCCGTTGCCCATGGGTGTGCCGAGCATGGGGGGCACGATCAGCACCGCCGGTGGCGTGTCGTTCCTCGGCGGTACGCTGGATCAATACCTGCGGGCCTATGACATCCGCAACGGCAAACAACTGTGGGAGGGCCGCCTGCCAGCGGGCGGTCAAGCCACGCCCATGACCTACACCGGTGGAGACGGTCGCCAATACGTGCTGATTATGGCTGGCGGTCATGGTTCGCTCGGCACCCGGAAGGGCGATTACGTGATGGCATTCGCGCTGCCCAAACCTTGATAACACGCCGCGATAAAACGATTGCATCACGGGCGCTGTCATAGAATCGATGGCGATAGCGCGATTGGCCAAGTAGGGCGCCCAACACCTCCAACAATTAGAGAACTGCTCATGAACCGTAAAACTCTGCCCTGGCTGGTGATGGTGAGTGGGATCAGCGCTTTCCCCGTTTTAGCGCAAAATGTCACTGAGTACGATGTGCTGGTGGGGTCATACACCCAAGGTAACAGTGAAGGCATCTACCGCTACCGGTTCGACAGTCAGAGTGGAAAGATCGACCTGCACCCGCGCCAAGTGATCAAAAGCGAAAACCCGTCCTGGCTGACGCTTTCCGACGATCAGCGCCGCCTGTTCGTGGTCAATGAGAACGGTCCAGGTCAGCGCAACACCGTGGGCAAGGTCAGCAGCTTCGCCATCAATGGTAAAAGCCATGAAGTGACACCGATCAATCAGGTCGAGAGCAAGGGCGATGAGCCGACCCATTCCAGTCTGAGCCCTGACGGACGCTTCCTGTTCGTGTCCAACTACGCCGTGCACCCCGATCCGGGCGGCGCGCTGGCAGTGGTGCCGGTGGATTCGTCGGGCAAGCTGTCCGCCGTTGCGCAAACCAGCAGCCATCCGGCCAGCCATATCGATCCAGAGCGCCAAGCGTCGTCCCATGTGCATTCGGTCGTACCGACACCGGACGGCAAGTACCTGATCGCCAGCGATCTGGGGGCCGACAAGCTGTTTGTCTATCGATACGACAGCAAGGCCAAGCAACCCCTTCAACCCGCCAGGAACCCTGCGGTGGAATTACCTGCGGGCAGCGGGCCTCGCCATGTGTTGTTCAGTCACGACGGCAAGCACGCCTATCTGACATTGGAGATGTCGGCGCAGGTGGCGCTGTTCGATTACCACGACGGGGTTTTCAAGCGCACCCAGCTGATTGATCTGGCTGACAAGAGCATGCAGCAGAAAAATAGCGCAGGAGGCCTACACAGCTCGGCGGACGGTAAATTTCTGTATGTCGCCAATCGGGGAGAGGCCAATCAGCTAGTGGTATTTTCCATCGCCCCGGCGACCGGCCAGCTCAAGGAAGTCCAGCGGCGCTCGGTCGAGGGCACTGAGCCGCGCGAGTTCAGCATTGACCCCAGTGGTCATTTTCTGTTGATTGCCAATCAGAAAAGCAACCAGATCGTTATCCTCCGCCGCGACACCAAGACCGGTCTTTTGGGCGAAACCGTGCAAAAAATGGACATCGACTCACCCTCTGACTTCAGATTCCTCACCCGCTAACCCCTGAATAATAGGCTTAAGCCCCGTTTTCCGGGCGCTGCAGCCTGTTATTAATTGAGTTGATATGGGCTACCAGTACAAAGCATTTCTGAGATCAGACCCCCGGGCGTAAGTTTGAGTCACGGCCTTAAACGGCAGTTACCCAACCTGAACATCCGAGGCTTACGACATGAACTTCAATATCTTCTCTGTCATTGCAGCATCCGCCATCTCCGCCGCTGTCGCCCTGCCTGCCAGCGCCAGTGTCGAGATCAGCGACAAAAAATCGAATGTCACCCAGAGCTACACCACCAAATATCTGCAACAAAGCGCCCATTTCTACGCGGCACTGGATCACAAAACCCAGCAATGAACGCCTCTCTGCAATGAATCCATTCCCCGTTAACGATAAGACCGATAACGGGGAATGGATTCGTCCACATTTTTATGGATGCTGCGTCATCCTCCGTCTCTGCAATGCCAACGACTACGCGGTCGATCAGGCGGTCAGGCGGTCATCGCGAAAGTCACGCAATGCCTGCTCGATCTCTTCTCGGGTGTTCATCACGAACGGGCCGTATTGCACGATGGGCTCACGCAACGGCTTGCCTGCGATCAATAACACCTTTGCCCCTGAGGCGCTGTGCAGTTGCAACTCACCGACGTCAGACAAGCGTACCAGACGACAGGTGTCGATTGTTTGTGGCTGACCAGCAAGTTCAAGGGTGCCCTCGTAAACGTACAGCAGCACGCGGTGGCCCTGTGGAATCTGCGGGCTGATGCTCGCGCCAGCGGGGATGTGCAGGTCGAAATAAAACGGTTCGGTATCCGGGCGCTGCACTGCACCCGCCTGTTGCACCTGACCGTCGTCGAACTGCCCGGCGATCACGACCACTTCCACACCAGCCTTCGTGGTCAACCGGGGAATGTTCTGCGGTTGAATGTCTTGATAGCTGGCGGGGTTGAGCTTGGACTTGGCCGGCAGGTTCAGCCACAGCTGAAAACCGCGCATCACACCTTCCTCCTGCTCAGGCATTTCGCTGTGGATAATCCCGCGGGCTGCCGTCATCCATTGCACACCACCCCCTTCGAGCAAGCCTACGTTGCCCAGATGATCCTCGTGGCGCATCCGACCTTCGAGCATATAGGTGACCGTCTCGAAACCTCGGTGCGGATGCGCAGGGAAACCGGCAATGTAATCGTCGGGCTTGTCCGAGCCAAACTCGTCGAGCATCAGGAACGGGTCGAACAGCTCCATGCTTTCGCCGCCGAACACACGAGTCAGGCGCACGCCGGCACCGTCGGAAGTAGGCTGACCGGCTTGAATCGCCAGCACGTTGCGAAATTGAGTCATCACGGCAGCTCCTGATCAGGTGGGAATGGCGACTATGTTATGCCTGTCCCGTTGAGGGAATGGTGCGATTTTTATGCCTTGGTTATCAATTATTCTGATGCTTTCCCCTGTCAGCGGCAGTTGATCGTTATGGGCAATAACAAAGCAGGCAATAAAAAGGCCAGCCTGTTACCCAGGCTGGCCGTTTTATGACGCTTGCTCAGTTGCTCAGTTGCTTACTCGGCAATCTGCAACTTACGCGCTTCGGTGTAGACGTAGCGCACTTTCTCGTACTCGAACGGTGAGTTCGCCTGACCATAGCGGAAGCTGTTGGTGTAGCGCCGGTCGATAGCCCGCAACAGGTAGATTTCCGGGTGATTGTCGCTGACCTGGGCGACATTGAGGAAGTTGATCTGCGATTCGGCCGTAAAGTCGAAGACCAGCCCCGCGGTGTCACGCAGGTTCGATGGCCCGAGGATTGGCAGGATCAGGTACGGACCACTTGGCAAGCCATAGAAGCCCAACGTTTGACCAAAGTCTTCGCTTTGACGTGGCAGGCCCATCATGGTCGCGGGGTCCCACAGCCCGGCGACGCCGACCGTGGTGTTGAGCAGCAATCGGCCCGTAGTGTTCAGCGAGCGGTGGCCCTTGAACTGGAACAGACTGTTCAACAGGTTCGGGATATCGCCCAGGTTGCTGAAGAAGTTACTGACGCCGGAGCGCAAAAAGTTCGGTGTGATGTAGCGATAGCCGTTGACCACCGGCAGGAATACCCACTCATCAAAGCGATAGTTGAAGTGATACACCCGACGGTTCCACGACTCTAACGGGTCATAGACGTTGAGGGCGTTGAGGGTCGCGCGTTCGAACTCTCGCTGGTCCAGGCCCGGGTTGAATTTCAGTGACTTCAACGGTTCGGTGAAACCGTCCGGATTGGAGACCCTGGCAACGATCGGGGGATGGGCCGCTGGTGGGACATCGGCCGCATGGGTTACGCCTGCGCACAACAGGGCAGCGATAAACAAGAGATGTTTAGCCACGGAAGAACTCCAGCATGGCGTCGCTGTTGACGCGGTAGTTAATGTTGCCGCAATGGCCGCCGTAGGGATAAACAGTCAAGCGGTCACCAAACGTTTTGCGCAGGAAACCGAGGTCGCCAGGGCCAAGAATTACATCGTCGGCGTTATGCATCACGGCAATTTTCGAGCTGTTGTGCAGGTAATCCTTGAGCGCGTAGAGGCTCACTTGATCCACCAGTTGCAGCAGACTGCCGCCGTCGGTGCGTGCACGCCACATCGGGATGACCTGTTCAGTGATGTAACAATTGAAATCACATTGCAGCGCACGCTTGAAGAACGGGGTCAGGCTGGTCCCTTCACTGATCGGGTATTTGGGTGGGGTGATCAACCCGCGGCGGTTGATCAGGTCGGAGGTGAAGGCGATATCGGCCACCGAGAAACGGAAGGTGCTGCCAATCAGCATCGCCATCTGTTCATTGGTCAAGTGCTGCTTGGACTGCTGGAAGTCAAAAAGCACCGCGTCGTTAAGATCGACGTAACCTTTCTGTTTGAAGTAACGGGTCAGCTTGGCCAGTACCAGTTCGTAGAACGTGGTGCTGTTATTAATGCCCTTGACCTCAGTCTGTACCAGTTTGTCGAGGTTGGTAATCGAGGTGTAGAGGTTGACCGGCGGATTCAGCAGCAGCACCCGCTTGAAATTGAAGCTGCGTCGGGTTTCGTCCAGGTGGGCGACGAAGGCTGCATCCAGTGCGCCCAGGCTGTAACCGGTCAGGTAGTAATCAGTGATCTGCACGTTCGATTGTTGGGCACGCACGGCCTGCATCACCCGATACAAGTCTTCCGCGTCGTCCTTGGAAACTCCGGGTGTTGCAAAGCGCGAGGCGGCACTCATGAAGTCGAAGCTGGAGGGCGACGATAACTGCACGACGTTATAGCCAGCACCGTAGTACAGTTTTTTCAGGAATTCGTTGAGCGTACTGGTGTACGGCGCGCCGGTGCCCGCAATCAAAAAGACCAACGGAGCCGGATGATTTTGCTTGGCCAGACGATAGCGCAGTTTTTTCACTGCCCAGAAATTGTCAGGCAGCGTGAAATCGCGTTCAGGACGCAAGTTAAGGGTGTAATCGGCTTGATCGATATCGGCATCGGCCGGTAGGTCTGGACGCAGGTCCGCAGGTGTTGTGGCAATGGTCGCTTCGAAGGGGTTGGTCAGGGGGAAACCATAACTGGTCGGGTCGACATCGACCGCCAGAGCGGACGCACTCAAAATGAGGCCGCCGAAAACGGCAGCGCAGCGCAGAAAACGGAGCATGACTAAATCCCTTGGGGAAAGTGCTGAGTGAGGTACGCAGGTTATGACCACTGGGGTAGTGCCAAAGTGCCGTACTTGCAAGCGAACGCCGTGTATAGGTTTGAGACGATACACGTTCTGTACCGTTAACTGACAGTAAAGCCAGTCTTATTATTGCTGGAGCCCCTTGCATACGGGTGTCGGGCGATTATGCTGGGCGCCGTTTCCGGTTTCGGCCGCGTTGGTTTCTGGAGTATTGCATGTCCCGCCGTCTGCCACTGATTGTGCTGCTGATCGTTCTGCCGCTCTGGCTCGCTGCCAGCTATGGTTTACGTTATTCGTTGATGGAGGATGCCCGCTGGGTCGGTCTCTGCGCCAACGAGGCATTGAACTGGGAATGCCAGATGCGTTCGAGCCTTGGGTTGATGATTCATTTCGGGGTGATCGCCTGGGCGGCGTTGGTGACATCGGTCATCGCTTTTTGTGTGCCAGGTCGGGCCGGATGGGGTTTGGCAGTGCTAGCGGTGCTGTTCGGGATTCCGGCGCTGGTGCTCTACAGTGCGAGCCTTGCAGTGTTTGCCGTAGTGATTGCCGGGTTGCGGTTGGTCAGAGCACCGCGCGCTGTGCGTTGATTCAACATCCAGAATCTCAAACCCCAGACAGCACTGAGGGGAGCCGAAGCTCCCCTCTAATCGTATTGCGTGCTCTTTTTTTATTATTGTAGGGTGGCCTGTTCTTGTTTTTGGCGACCTGTCCCTTTACTGCTGTTTTGTGCGATCCCATTGGGGATCAAGAGCAAACGTATTTTTTTGAGCGCTGACTTGCTTTGATCACTGATGTGACCCAACCCGTTGGTAGCTACCTGAGGTAGTTTTATTGTTCTCTGCCCGGTTGCGGGATCGAAACCCCGGTAAAGCCCTTCCACTCCAAAAAAATCTGTTAGCTGCGTCTCTGTCCGTGTTGTTCTTGTTATGTCAGAGCCGATACGTATTGTTTTTATTGGGTTGCTGCTTTGTTTTTATTTTTGTTGTGCAAGAGATATAGCATGAGCCGTGCCAGTTTATAGAAATCCTTTAAAATCAGTAACTTAAATAAAGTCGTATCGGTGCGGTCGATAAAAATCATCAGCATTTGTTTCCGTGTTACCCGAATGGGTACCGGCCTTTGTGTGGCCGGTAACACAATGGGTACATTCCCAGCCTGTTCAGGCGTGACGGACCCGCAAACAACGCCACAGCGCAGCGGTCAGCAGCAGGCTGACCAATGCCCAGCCCAATGCCTGCTGGCTGGCGAGCCCTTCCTGGAACAACTGCGGCGCGACACCGGCACCGACGATGAACGTCAGCAGCGCGACTTCCCGGCGCGGAACACGCACTGGCCGGAATAGATAGAACAAGGCGGGCAGTATCAGGGTCGGCGTGGGAAAGCTGCGGTAGCGCGGGTCAAACACCATGGCCAGCATCATCACCGCTGCGGCGAACCCCGTGGCGGTTACCCACCAACCGGCGCGGGCCTCAAACCAGAGGAATGCGCGAGCCCGCCAGCCGTCTTTGGCCGACAGCGCCAGCGCGGCATGGGTCAGCACCAGCAGATTCAAACCAACCAACAGCACGGCCCAGACCCATTCGCCCGCAAAACGATTAGTAATCCGTGCCAGCTCGCCCCAGGTGCCGACGCAGCAAGCACCCAGCGCGGCCAGCAGCGGTAAGACCAACGCCGCGCGTGTGGTGGACACGCGGCCAGCAACTGCCAAAGTCATCGCGAATAACAGCCCACTGACGGCCAGCCAGAAAGGCCAGTAAGGCAGGTTGGAAACCGGGCCTGCGAGCACGCCTTTCTCCTGGCGGTCTGCATCGAACAATCCCCAGTAACCGCCTACCGCGCCTTCGGCGGCGCGTTTCCACGGCTGGTCAAAGGCTTCTATCAGGTTGTAGTGCCAGCCGTTCTGTTCGGCCATGGCGACAAAACCACGAATGAATCGTGCTTCGTTGGCTCGGCTCGGCACAGCGGTTTCCCGCTGGCGACCTTCGCTGGGCCAGCCGGTCTCGCCGATCACGATGTCTTTGGGCGCAAAGCGACTGCCGAAGATCTGACGAATCTGTGCGACATGCTCCAGAGCGTCGTCGATGCCCTTGGGATCATCTTCCCAATACGGCAACAAATGGATGGTCAGAAAATCCACTGCAGGCGCGACTTCCGGGTACTGCAGCCAGAACTCCCACACGTCGGCGTAGGTCACCGGTTGTTTGACCTGGCCCTTGACCTGAAGAATCAGCTTCGCCAACTGCGAGCCGGTCACTTCCTTGCGCAACAGCGCTTCGTTGCCGACGATCACCGCAGTGACCACGTCAGCGTTGGTATTGGCCGAAGCGATCAGTGCATCGACTTCCTTGGCGGTGTCCACGGGATTGGCATTAACCCAGGCGCCTAGCATCAGCTTCAGCCCGTGTTTGCGCGCGAGCGCCGGAATGGCTTCCAGTCCGGTCATGGAATAGGTGCGAATGCATTGGAATCGGGTGGCGAGCAGGGCCAGGTCGGCATCCATCCGTTCCGGTCGAAGTTTGAAGGGCTGGTCGAACGGGGATTGATCCTTGTCGAACGGGGTGTACGAGGCGCACTGCAATTTGTGCGTAGGCGTGGCCGCGTCCGGCAGAATCACCGGCTTCCCCAGTCCATACCAGAAGCCGCAAAGGGCGAACAGACCAAGCAGACACGCGAACAGATAAGGTGCAACGGGAAAGCGGGAAATCGCAGGCATGATGGGGCCGTAATGGGGCTGAGGCCGGCATGTTACCTGTATTTTTCCAGGGCAGGAGAAGCTCTTTGGCGCTGACCTGAAGAGGGACATGCAAAGTTCGGGCGGACTAGACCACTTATTTAGGGTGGTTTGTCGTTGATGGATTGGTGATGTCGTTTCTCGGTGCCTTGAGGTCGCTGACAGAGCAGGAGGCATCCCCCTGCAGGTTGATTATCAAGGTGCCAGCACGGTGAATGTGTCTGTGCAGGTGAACAGGCGAAGCGTGAAGGGGCGGCAGCGCTCCAAAGCCGGGCATGAACTGCGGTCCCTAAAAACAACGTTAAACATGCTCGACATGTCGTCGGGCCTAGCACTTTCGGGGAAGTAACGATGAAGATTCGACGAATCCTTGGCGCAGGTGCCGCTCTGGTACTTGCGATCAGCTCCACGCTGGCGATTGCAGAAACTAAATCAACGCTTAGCATCGGCTATGTCGATGGTTGGTCTGACAGCGTTGCCACGACCCATGTGGCGGCTGAAGTGATCAAGCAGAAGCTTGGTTATGACGTCAAGCTGATGCCGGTTGCGACCGGGATCATGTGGCAGGGCGTTGCGACCGGTAAACTCGACCTGATGCTGTCGGCCTGGCTGCCAGTCACGCACGGCGAGTACTGGACCAAGAACAAGGACAAGGTTGTCGACTACGGTCCTAACTTCAAAGATGCCAAAATTGGTCTGATCGTCCCGGAATACGTCAAAGCGCAAAGTGTTGCCGACCTGAAAACCGATGACTCCTTCAAGAAAAAAATCGTGGGCATCGACGCCGGTTCAGGCGTGATGCTGAAGACCGATCAAGCGATCAAGGACTACAACCTGGAGGGCTACAAATTGCAGGCCAGTTCCGGCGCTGCAATGATTGCCGAGTTGACCCGCGCTGAAGAAAAGCATGAGTCCATTGCCGTCACTGGCTGGGTTCCGCACTGGATGTTTGCCAAGTGGAAACTGCGCTTCCTTGAAGATCCAAAAGGCGTTTATGGCGCAGCCGAGACAGTGAACAGCATCGGCAGCAAGGGTTTAGAGAAAAAGGCACCTGAAGTGGTGGCCTTCCTGAAAAAATTCTCCTGGAACTCCAAGGATGAAATCGGTGAAGTCATGCTCGCGATCCAAGACGGCACCAAGCCTGAAGTCGCCGCGAAAGACTGGGTTGCCAAGCACCCGGAACGTGTTGCCGAGTGGACTAAGTAAAAGCGCTTAAACGCGTCTACGTCGCACCTTTCAAGGCCATCTTGCATTACTGCAAGATGGCCTTTTGCCTGACTATAACTGCCCGCCATCCGCGCCCTCTCGCTTAATCATCCCCCTGCTTTATTCAAATAAGCGTGCGTCGTCGCGCATCGTAGCTAATGTCGTTCTAATACTAAGGTCGTCTGGAGTGCGCTCAGGACCAGACTAAAGTGTAATTCGTTCAAACTCATCTGTGCTGCGAGGACAAAAATAATGAACGACAGCATTTACATCTCGATTCAAAACAGCCCCCTTTTTAAGGAGCTGGTCTCAAAAAGAGAGCGGTTCGCTTGGATTCTTTCAGCGATCATGCTTGGGTTGTATGCGGGCTTTATCTTTTTAATCGCTTATGCGCCACAGGTTCTCGGGGGCAAAATCAGCCCTGAATCATCAATCACGTGGGGGATCCTGATAGGGGTCGGGCTGATTCTTTCAGCGTTTATCCTCACCGGGATCTATGTATACCGTGCGAACGGTGAATTTGATGACCTGAACAAAGCGATTCTGAAGGAGGCCCAACAATGATCCGGCGACTACTAACGGCCCTTGGCCTTGCTGTGTTCGCACCGACTCTGTGGGCGTCTGAAGCGCTTACCGGTGCAGTGCAAAAACAACCGCTGAACGTTGCTGCTATTGCCATGTTTGTGGTGTTTGTCGGCTTCACCCTGTGCATCACCTACTGGGCGTCCAAACGCACCAAGTCGGCGGCAGATTATTACTCGGCGGGCGGTAAAATTACCGGTCTGCAAAACGGTCTGGCGATTGCTGGCGACTATATGTCGGCAGCATCATTCCTGGGGATTTCCGCGCTGGTGTTCACCACCGGCTACGACGGCCTGATCTACTCGATCGGCTTCCTGGTGGGTTGGCCGATCATTCTGTTCCTGATCGCCGAGCGCCTGCGTAACCTGGGTAAATACACCTTCGCTGACGTGGCATCCTATCGCTTAGGTCAGACCCAGATTCGCACGCTGTCTGCCTGCGGCTCTCTGGTGGTGGTTGCGTTCTACCTGATCGCGCAAATGGTCGGTGCCGGCAAGCTGATTCAGCTTCTGTTCGGTCTGGACTACTACATCGCGGTGATTCTGGTGGGTGTCCTGATGTGCATGTACGTCCTGTTTGGCGGCATGTTGGCGACTACCTGGGTTCAGATCATCAAAGCGGTGTTGCTACTGTCGGGTGCAACCTTCATGGCAATCATGGTCATGAAGCACGTTAACTTCGATTTCAACACCCTGTTTTCCGAGGCGATCAAAGTTCACCCTAAAGGTGAAGCGATCATGAGCCCGGGTGGCTTGGTGAAAGACCCTGTGTCTGCGTTCTCTCTGGGTCTGGCACTGATGTTCGGTACCGCTGGCCTGCCACACATCCTGATGCGCTTCTTCACCGTGAGCGACGCTAAAGAAGCTCGCAAGTCGGTGCTCTACGCAACAGGCTTCATCGGCTACTTCTACATCCTGACCTTCATCATCGGCTTCGGCGCGATCCTGTTGGTAAGCACCAATCCGACCTTCAAAGACGCTGCTGGCGCGCTGTTGGGCGGTAATAACATGGCGGCGATTCACCTGGCCGATGCAGTCGGTGGCAGCTTGTTCCTGGGCTTCATCTCTGCGGTAGCGTTCGCTACCATCCTGGCAGTGGTTGCAGGTTTGACCCTGGCTGGCGCAACAGCGGTGTCTCACGACCTGTATGCCAGTGTAATCAAGGGCGGCAAAGCCAACGAGAAAGATGAGATTCGGGTATCGAAGATCACCACTCTCGCACTGGGTGTTCTGGCTATCTTCCTGGGCATTCTGTTCGAAAACCAGAACATCGCGTTCATGGTTGGCCTGGCGTTCTCCATCGCGGCAAGCTGTAACTTCCCTGTCCTGTTGCTGTCCATGTACTGGAAAAACTTGACCACCCGGGGCGCCATGATTGGCGGCTGGATGGGCTTGGTCAGCGCAGTAGGTTTGATGATCCTTGGCCCAACCATCTGGGTAACGATCATGCACCACGAGAAAGCCATCTTCCCGTATGAATACCCGGCGCTGTTCTCCATCGCCATCGCGTTCATCGGTATCTGGTTCTTCTCCATCACCGACAAGTCCAAAGCGGCAGAGGGAGAACGTGCCTTGTTCTTCCCGCAATTTGTCCGCTCGCAGACTGGCTTGGGTGCCACCGGCGCCGTCGCTCACTAACGTCTGTTGATGTCATGAAAAAAGCAGCCTTCGGGCTGCTTTTTTTATGGACGTGAAAACGGTTATTTTTGCTGAACCATAAAAAACCCCGCTATAAAGCGGGGCGTTCTGCAGCCAGCGGACTAGATCCTGCCGAGCAGGACCAGGATTAACAGAATGATCAAAACAGTCCCGATGATGCCCGATGGCCCATAACCCCAGTTTCTGGAGTGCGGGAATACCGGCAGGCCGCCAACGAGCAGCAGGATCAGGATGATGATAAGAATTGTGCCGATGCCCATGACGAGTTCCCTCTTGGTGAGTGGCTTCTGCAGTTCACGCAGTTAACGCCCAATGCGTAAAGTGTGTACTGCTTAAATGATCCGACTGCGGCTGTTTGAAAAAAGTCCGTGGTCTGTGTCGTAATATTTCATGGGGGGGCAGAACTGTGCTTTATCACATTGCCGCCGATGCCGTTGTCCTCATGCATGTGCTGTTTATTCTCTTTGCCTTGTTCGGTGGATTACTGGCGATACGTTGGCGCTGGCTTATGGCACTGCACCTTCCGGCGGTTGCATGGGGCGCGGCTGTCGAGATATGTCATCTGTACTGCCCGCTTACACCGCTGGAAAACGAGTTGCGCGTGAAGGCGGGTGATCAAGGTTTCAGCGGTGGGTTTATCGAGCATTACCTGATTCCGCTGATCTACCCTGCGGGGCTTACGCCGCAGACCCAGTTGTGGTTAGGCGCTGGGGTTGTGGTGATCAATGGGGTGGTTTATTTCTGCTTGATAAGACGTCATTGGCGTCAGCGCAACGCCTTATAAGCCGTGGGTTTGCCCTTGGTATTCAGCAATTGGATGGTGAGGTGTTACGGGGATGACCTTCGCTACACTGCGACTCATCTTCCCCGGAACAACAAGGCATTCCCCTATGCAAAATCGCATGATGATCACCGGCGCCGGGTCAGGCCTGGGTCGCGAAATCGCGCTGCGCTGGGCCCGTGAAGGCTGGCAGTTGGCGTTGTCGGACGTCAATGAGCCTGGCTTGCAGGAAACCCTTAAGTCAGTACGCGAGGTTGGCGGCGACGGTTTTATCCAACGCTGTGATGTGCGGGATTACAGCCAGCTGACGGCCTTCGCCCAAGCGTGCGAAGAGAAGTTTGGCGGCATAGACGTTATCGTCAACAACGCGGGCGTTGCCTCCGGTGGCTTTTTCAGCGAGCTGTCGCTGGAGGATTGGGATTGGCAGATCGCGATCAACCTCATGGGCGTCGTCAAGGGCTGCAAGGCGTTTTTACCGTTGCTGGAAACGAGCAAGGGCAAGATCATCAATATCGCGTCAATGGCCGCCTTGATGCAGGGCCCGGCCATGAGCAACTACAACGTGGCCAAGGCCGGCGTCGTGGCGCTGTCGGAAAGCCTGCTGGTCGAACTGCATCAACAGGAAGTCAGTGTTCACGTGGTATGCCCGTCGTTTTTTCAGACTAACCTGCTCGATTCTTTCCGTGGTCCAACCCCGGCGATGAAAGCCCAGGTTGGCAAACTGCTGGAAAGCTCGCCAATCACCGCCAGCGATATTGCCGACTACATCTTTGAGCATGTCGCCCAAGGCGAATTCATGATCCTGCCCCACGAGCAAGGACGCATGGCCTGGCAGCTGAAACAGAAGAATCCGCAGATGCTCTACGACGAGATGATTTCCATGGCCGAAAAAATGCGCGCCAAGGCAAAGCCGGGTCGCGAGTAAGTAGATCGCATGCCACTGTTTTCGCGAAGGCTTGCTCCGCCTCCAGCATGCAGTTAGGGTTGCCGGCATCTGCCCCAGCAACCTTGACGAGATGCCGACGTGCTCAACTATCTGTGGTTTTTTCTTGCGGCGTTGTTCGAGATCGCCGGTTGTTATGCATTCTGGATGTGGTTACGCATGGGCAAGAGCGTGTTATGGGTGCTGCCGGCGCTGCTCAGCCTGACACTGTTTGCGTTGCTGTTGACCCGAATCGAAGCCACATACGCCGGACGTGCCTATGCGGCTTATGGTGGTATTTATATCGTTGCATCCATTGGTTGGCTGGGGCTGATCGAGCGGGTTCGGCCACTGACGTCCGATTGGCTGGGCGCCGCACTCTGCGTAATCGGCGCCAGCATCATCTTGTTCGGCCCACGATTTTCTAACGCCTGAGAAACCCAAAACCTGTCTGCGTTGCTGACTTCTCCTATGGTTTTGATCGCCATGTGGCCCTATTCCGTAGGATCGGTCTGGCCGGAATGAAGGGCATTACTGATTTACTGCAGATGCATTGAAGAGGCCGATTTCGCCGTGCAGTCTTTGCTCTTTGTAACAAAAGAGGGCAGGGAAAATGCTTATATTGACGCGAGAAGTTGGAGAGACCTTTTCAATTGGTGATGACATCACCGTGCAAATTCTGAGCGTGAACGGCAATCAGGTCCGGCTGGGAATTACCGCACCCAAGCACATCAAAATCAATCGAGCGGAAGTCTTCAGACGCATCGCCAGTCGTTTGGCGGAGCAAGAGCCGGAGCCCACGGCGTGACCGGTATCAGTCGAACCATTCCTTGGGCACGTCGTGTTTGAGCATCAGTTGGCACTGCTGGCTTTCCGGTTCGAATACGATCACCGCCCGACCCTTGCCCAAGGCATGACGCACCCTCAGCACGCGGGTTTCCAGCGGTGTCTCGTCGCCATTGTCGGTGCCGTCACGGGTGACGAAATCTTCGATCAGACGGGTAAGGGTGTCGGCTTCAAGTTGGTCGTAGGGGATCAGCATGGGGTTCTCGCATGAATTCCCGCGATGCTAGCGCGGTTGAGGTCAGCAGGCTACATCCCAGGACGATGCTTCCATCCGGGCGGCAGGAGGTTTCCCACCGCCCTATGCCTCAAACCTCCTCGGTGCGCTGACCGATCAAGCTCTCTACAGCCGGTACCCGGGTGTCGGATTCCATCTGGGCATCATGTTCGAGCTGATGGCTGAAACGCTCCAGCGACCCTTTCGCCGGCTGTGCATCGCTGGCGAACACCGGCGGGCTGAGCATGTAGGCGCCCAGCAGACGGCTCAGGGCACTGAGGCTGTCGATGTGGGTGCGTTCATACCCATGGGTCGCATCACAGCCGAAGGCGAGCAGGGCGGTGCGAATGTCATGCCCGGCCGTGACGGCAGAGTGCGCATCGCTGAAGTAGTAGCGGAATAAATCCCGGCGTACCGGCAGTTCGTTCTCGGCTCCCAGGCGCAACAGGTGCCGTGACAAGTGGTAGTCGTAAGGGCCTCCTGAGTCCTGCATCGCGACACTCACTGCATGTTCGCTGGAATGCTGACCTGGGGCGACCGGGGCAATATCGATCCCGACGAACTCACTGACATCCCACGGCAGTACGCCTGCCGCGCCGGTACCGGTTTCTTCGGTGATGGTGAACAACGGATGGCAGTCGATCAACGGCTCGGCGCCACTGTCGACAATTGCTTTAAGTGCAGCCAGCAGGGCCGCGACGCCAGCCTTGTCGTCCAGGTGTCGCGCGCTGATATGCCCGCTTTCAGTAAACTCTGGCAGGGGGTCGAACGCGACGAAGTCGCCGATGCCGATGCCCAGCGATTCGCAGTCGGCACGGGTGGTGCTGTAGGCATCCAGACGCAGCTCGACATGGTCCCAACTGATCGGCATTTCATCCACCGCCGTGTTGAACGCATGCCCTGACGCCATCAAGGGCAGGACACTGCCGCGTATCACCCCGGTGTCCGTGAATACGCTGACCCGGCTGCCTTCGGCGAAACGGCTCGACCAGCACCCTATCGGTGCGAGGGACAGACGCCCATTGTCTTGCACCGCTCGTACGCTGGCGCCGATGGTGTCTAGGTGTGCGGAGACGGCACGGTCGGGACTATTTTGCTTGCCCTTCAAGGTGGCGCGAATGGTCCCGCGTCGGGTCAGTTCAAAGGGAATGCCCAGCTCTTCCAGGCGTTCGGCGACGTAGCGCACGATGGTGTCGGTGAACCCGGTTGGGCTGGGGATCGCGAGCATTTCCAGCAGGACTTTCTGCAGGTAATTCAGATCCGGTTCGAGGATTTTTGCAGGGGTCATGAGGGGCGCTCCTGAAGCGATGCGGTTAGCTGTGTGCCGGCAGGCTGTGTGGAAACAGCAGGTCGACGAAACGTTCGGCGGTCGGTTGCGGTTCATGGTTTGCCAGGCCGACCCGTTCATTGGCTTCGATAAACACGTACTCCGGCTGGTCGGCAGCGGGCACCATCAAATCCAGGCCCACCACCGGAATGTCCAGCGCTCGAGCCGCACGTACGGCCGCATCGGCGAGTACGGGGTGCAGGATTGCCGTGACGTCTTCCAGGCAACCGCCGGTGTGTAAATTGGCGGTGCGTCGGACCGCCAGGCGCTCACCCGGTGGTAACACGGTGTTGTAGTCGAACCCTGCGTCGCGCACTGTGCGTAGGGTTTCTTCATCTTGCGGAATACGGCTTTCTCCCGATGTAGCGGCCTCACGGCGTCGGCTCTGCGCTTCTATCAGCGCGCCAATTGCATGGTGACCATCACCGATGACTTCGGCCGGTCTGCGGACAGCGGCTGCCACCACCTCGAAGCCAATCACCACGATGCGCAGGTCCAGTCCCGGGTGATAACTCTCGAGTAACACCCGGCTGTCGAACGGGCGGGCGCGCTCGATGGCATTCTGGACGTCTTCAATCGTGCGCAGGTCCACGGCGACGCCATGACCCTGTTCACCATCGAGCGGCTTGACCACGATCTGCCCGTGCTCGTTCAGAAAATCCAGATTGTCATCGACGTTGCCCGCCAATTGCTGGGCCGGCAAATTCAAGCCTGCGGCCTTGAGTGCATGGTGGGTCATGCTCTTGTCCTGACACAGGGTCATGCTGACGGCGCTGGTCAGGTCACTCAGGGATTCACGGCAGCGCACACGACGTCCGCCATGACTGAGGGTGAACAGGCCGGCGTCGACATCATCGACCTGTACGTCGATACCACGTCGATGGGCCTCTTCGACGATGATCCGCGCATACGGGTTGAAGTCTGCTTGTGGTCCTGGCCCGAGAAACAAGGATTCATTGATACCGTTCTTGCGCTTGATGGCGAAGGTCGGCAGGTTGCGGAAACCAAGCTTGGCGTACAGGTTTTTGGCTTGCAGGTTGTCATGCAGCACCGAGAGATCAAGGTAGCTCAAGCCACGGCTCATGAAGTGCTCGATCAAATGCCGCACCAACACTTCGCCCACACCCGGCCGGGTGCATTGCGGGTCAACGGCCAGGCACCACAGGCTGCTGCCGTTCTCCGGGTCATGAAAGGCTTTTTGATGGTTGAGGCCCATCACGCTGCCGATCACGGCATTGCTGCTCTCATCTTCGGCAATCCAGTACACCGGCCCACCTTGATGGCGCGGGGTCAGCAGGGCAGGGGCGATGGGCAGCATGCCCCGCGCCAGGTACAGGTTGTTAATCGACTGCCAATCCGCATCGTTCTGCGCACGGCGAATACGAAAACCCCGAAACACCCGCTGTGCCGGACGGTAATCGCTGAACCACAGGCGCAAGGTATCGGACGGGTCGAGGAACAGCTGTTGTGGCGATTGCGCCAGCACCTGCTGGGGCGCCGCGACATACAGGGCGATGTCACGCTCGCCGAGCTTCTCATTGAGCAAGTCGTCAGCCAGCGTCGCCGGGTCAGGATAGGTGTGCCCGATCAGCAGCCGGCCCCAGCCGCAATGCAGGGCCAGAGGTTGGGCGTCAGGCTCGCTGCCGTCTTCCGCGAAGCGTGCTTGCAGGCGCTCATAAGAGGGCGCCTGGCCGCGCAACAGGCGTTGGCTAAAAGCCGAAGCATTGTGTTTCATCGATCAAAGTCCTTGTTCGCTGAGCCACAGGTTCAGCGCTGCGAGCTGCCATAGCTTGGAGCCGCGCAAGGGGGTCAATTCGCCCTCGGGATCGGTCAGCAGTTTGTCGAGCATGGCCGGGTTGAACAGGCCTCGGTCCTGACTCGGGTCGAGCAATAGGTCGCGTACCCAATTCAGCGTGTCGCCCTGCAAATGCTTGAGCCCCGGCACCGGGAAATAGCCTTTTTTGCGGTCGATCACTTCGGCTGGGATCACCCTTCGCGCCGCTTCTTTGAGTACCTGCTTGCCGCCATCGGGCAACTTGAAGCGCCCCGGTACTCGGGCCGACAGTTCGACCAGGCGATAGTCGAGAAACGGCGTACGCGCTTCCAGACCCCAGGCCATGGTCATGTTGTCGACACGTTTCACCGGGTCATCGACCAGCATGATCGTGCTGTCCAGACGCAGTGCTTTATCCACAGCGGCGTCGGCCCCAGGTTGGGCGAAATGCTCGCGGACAAAGTCGCCGGCTGCGTCATTGGCGGTCAGCCACTGGGGCTGCACGGTGGCGGCGTATTCGTCATACGTGCGGTCGAAGAACGCTGCGCGATAGGCCGCATAAGGGTCGCTGGCGCCGTCCACTTGTGGGTACCAGTGATACCCGGCGAACAGCTCATCGGCACCTTGCCCGCTCTGCACCACTTTGCAGTGCCTGGCCACCTCTCGCGAGAGCAGATAGAAGGCAATGCAGTCATGGCTGACCATCGGTTCGCTCATGGCACGGAACGCCGCAGGCAACTGCTCGATGATTTCGCTTTCGTTGATGCGCAACTGGTGATGTTGAGTGCCGTAGTGTTTGGCGATCAGATCCGAATACTGAAATTCGTCACCGCGTTCGCCGCCGGCATCCTCAAAACCGATGGAAAAGGTCGACAGCTCCTTGACCCCGACTTCCCGCAGCAGGCCGACCAGCAGGCTGGAGTCGACGCCGCCAGACAGCAGAACGCCGACATCCACCGCTGCACGTTGACGAATCGCCACCGCATCACGGGTGCTGTCCAGCACCCGGTCAGTCCAGTCTTCGAGGGTCAGATTCGCTTCATCGGCGCGCGGGCCATAGGGCAGATGCCACCAGACTTTCTGCTCGGTCTTGCCGCTGGCGTCGATGCGCATCCAGCTGGCAGGTGGCAGTTTTGCAATGCCCGCGAGCAGGGTGCGCGGCGCTGGAACCACGGCGTGGAAATTCAGGTAGTGGTTCAGGGCGACCGGGTCGAGCATCGGGCTGATATCGCCGCCTTTGAGCAGTGCAGGCAACGATGAGGCAAACCGCAGGCGCTTGTCGGTGTGTGACAGGTAGAGCGGCTTTACGCCCAGTCGGTCGCGCGCCATAAACAAGGTCTGGGTGTCACGTTCCCAGATGGCAAAGGCGAACATGCCGTTGAGTTTGGGCAGCAGATCGACGCCCCAGGCGTGATAGCCCTTGAGCAGCACTTCGGTGTCGCCGCCGGAATAAAACGGATAACCGAGTGCTTCCAGTTCAGCGCGCAGTTCCGGGAAATTGTAGATGGCACCGTTGAACGCCAGCGCCAGCCCCAGCTGATTGTCGACCATGGGCTGCGCCGAGCCTTCGGACAGGTCCATGATTTTCAGTCGACGGTGACCAAGAGCGATAGGCCCCTGGCTATGAAAACCCCAGGCGTCCGGGCCGCGAGGGGCCAAATGATGGGTGATTCGTTCAACCGCCGCGATGTCTGCCGGTTGATGGTCGAAACGTAACTCTCCAGCTAATCCGCACATGGTGCTTAAACCCTATGTGTTTCGGCACAATTGGCATCACTGGCTTTTTACTCGTACCACTTTCGTACCACTTTCCAACATTTTCAGCTTCTCAAGCTCTGCCCAATCGTTCGGCGAGCTGATCCACTTGGCGTATGTAGAAAGCAGCACTTGTACGCTGTGCCCGAGTTGCGCGGCGATGAATGCCGGGTTCATGCCGGCCATCAAGCACATCGTTGCGTACGTGTGGCGGGTGTCGTACATCCTGCGGCGTCTAATTCCTAATTTCCGCAAAGCAGTAAGCCAGTAACGTTTTTGACCAGTCTCAGAGCGTATGTACAACTCCGATTTCTCACCTGTTCCGCTCGGCGCGAAAACATAATCAGAGCGCGCCGCTGTGAGTGGTCTAGCCTTTTCGAGTGCGTGCAAAGCGCGATCGTTCAATAAAACTGTGCGTGGCCTCTTCGTTTTGGTCCGATCCTCGATGATTCCACGGATCTGAATTCGGCAAACATGTGCGGTTTTTTTGCGGGTATCGAGTTCGCTCCAGCGCAGCGCCATCACCTCACCCGGGCGCATCCCTGTGTAAAAGCAAAACTCGAAATAGGCCGCGTAGATTGCGGTCAATCCGCTCGTCGTTTTGTACAGGTGGGCGATGATGAGATCTGCTTCTTCCTTCGTAAACGGGTCAACGTCACGCTTCGGAACTTTCGCGCCGGGGATAGACAGGGCTGGGTTTCGGGTAACTATTTCGTCGATCATGGCCTGTTGGAATATCGACACCAATAAGCCGACCACGCCCTTGCGCCTCACCGGCGAGGTCCATTCAATCTCGTTCATGATCTTGCGTAATCTGACCGACGTGATGGTGTCGATAGGCATTTTGGCTAGATACGGAATCCAATAAACTTGCAGGGCCGACCTGTAGTTTCTGCGAGTGCCGTCGACGATCTGGAGGCTGTCTAACCAGTCTTGGGCGTAGTCAAAGAAAATAGGTGCGACTTGATCTTGCACGGCCACGCTGCGCGTATTAGGGAACAGCCCGGCATACTTCTCTGGCGTGAGAGCGCCGAGCTTGTCTAGGCCCTTTACTTGAGCACGTAAATTCGCTGCTGCTGAGATTCCTTTCGCAGTTTGGGGGAGGGGGAGCGTCTCACAGCACCGCTTCTTGTTCCAGGAGAAACGAATTCGGATTGACTGCCCGATAAGCTCGACCCCGGCTGGCAGGTCCATAGGCTTTCTACCCATTCCTCGTATCTCCGTTTGCTGTAAATAATCCGACCATCAATCTTCATCCACACCCAGTTGGGGATGACTCCCTTCTCCCGCTTGCGTTGGAGCGCCTTCGCAGTACACCCCACCAACTCTCCCATCCGTTTTTCAGTGATCTTGTCGTGCCCTGCGTCTTCGTGCAGGTTTTCGGCTGCGGCCATGTTGGCTACCTCTGCCCGTATCGGGCGCGATGGTGTATCTCCATGCCGCCCTATGGCGGCAGAAGGTAGGGAGGGGTTAGATAGCCAGGATGTGGCCGAACGGAACGCGGAAGCCGGCGGCGTTGCGATGACCGCCACCGCCATACTGCCGGGCGATTGCTGAGACATCCTCACCAGCATCAGAGCTGCGCAGGCTGAAGGATCGGCCTTCCGGCGTGTCCCAGTAGCAGGCGGCGAAGGGCTCGCCCGCAGACATCAGGTGCCCAGCATCGCTGGTCAGCGTGTACGGCAGGTTTGCCACTGGCACGTCATGGCCACCGATCATCATCCGGCGCTTGGCCACCCCGACCAATTCCGCGACGTCCTTGTGGTGCTTGCGTTCAATTGCCACCCCTTCGGCCCGCATCGTTTCAATGTCACCCTCAAAAAGCGCGTCCCAAACATCGAAGTCGTAAGGGAAACTGAACAGGCTTGCTTGTATTTCGCGAGTGCCGTCCAGCTTGAACAGCCAGAGGTCGCGGTCCTCGATGTGGTTGATCAGCGCCGGACGGGGTTCGCCGAGAAAGAAATAGTCCCAAGCGATGCCAGCGCCTGACCGGTTCATATCGAACAGTGCGTGCAGTCGCGGTGCCACCTGATGGTATTTGTGGTGAGGCCCAGCAGCAGGTATTTCCTTTAGATCGGCCTGCGCAGTCTTGTGGTGGTCAAGCACCAGTACAGATTCGGCCGTTTCTGCCATGACCATCAACGTTTCGAGTGGATAGGAGAAATCGACAATGATCACCTTCTTGCCAGTCACGTCGGGAGCGCGATGGCCGTGCGTTGCCGGAAAGAACTCGATGTCGCGCCCAACCATGGCACGGCGAACGACCCAGGCAGCGCCGAACCCATCAGCACAATTGCCGTGGTAAATACAGATGGTGGGGTGCTGGTTGTTGGGAATGGACGGTATTGCCGATGGACTTTCTTCGTCCACCTTGCAAGAGCCGCAGCCATCGCCGCAGGCCCCGCAGAAATCTTTGCCCGCTGCAACTGCGTCGATTTCATGCTGCAGGCTTGGCACATGTCGAACCCATACGCAGATCGGTCCGTCCTCGGTATCGTGGATAGAGAAGATGAACCAGCCATCGCCAGCAGGGTTGCTAGGCACCCATGCAGTGCAGTCGCAGAGACCTTCATCAGCCCAAGTTTCGAAAAGACCTTCCGGACCGTCGCTTTCCATCTCGAAACAGAGGGCTTCAAGACCGTGCTCCGCGAACCAGGTCATCGGGATTGCGTCTTCATCGCCATCGCGCGGCCACGCTGGGTGGGTCCAGAAGCCCATTTCATCGCGCTTGACTGGCAGAGGTTGAATCAAAACGGTTTCTTCAGGCATGACTTCGTCCTTACCGCTATAGCGGCTGACTTTGAATTGGGGGAGGGGTTTGGTGCACCGACTGGCGTGACTTGAGGCTATGGTCTATTGCTGTAATTCAGCGCGGATCTGAATCAGGAAGATCGATATGCATTCAGGTGTAGAACGGCCTTATCCGATGGATTACGACCATCCAAACGGAGAGAAAGCAAAGATTGACTTTGTCTGGGGCGATCCGGAAAGCATGACTCCTATCGGAATTATTATTCTTATCAAATATAGGGAGAGTTATGTAAAGCTCGGTGAGTCGACTGGAAAATGGTCGACTTTTGGAGAGGCGAAGGCGCGTGGTTTTGAGCTGGCATTCCAATTGATCGGCCTCTATGTTGGTATTTCTAATGTACTTGGCTTTGCAGATGCCATGTAGTGATGTGATTCGTTGGAATGGTAGCGCTCCGGCGTTTAGCGCAATAGGTGAGGCCAGGTTATGTGGCTGTGGCAACGGGTTCTGCGAGCGCTTGCTGTACCGCTTCGACGATACGGCGCAGATATGTGAAATCGTGGTTTTCCTCGATGGCATTACCATCAAGTGAGTAATGCCATTCATCACCGAATAGCTCTGTCAGAGGCTTACCGTGATGCCAGCATTCGTTTGGCGTCTCGATGTTACTCAGAACACCGATATCATTCCAAAGCTCGCGGGCCTCGCTTTTGCTCAGTTCGCCAAGTTCCCATTCGTGGCGCCCGGTCTGCTGGCGACGGCGCTGGACGATGCACTTTTTAGCGAAGGTATGGAGCGCGTCACCGTTGAATCGCGTGCTGCTGATCCCTCGATCCAGGCAGTTCAAGACGTAGTCCCAGCCGCAGTTGACGACGAACTCTGAAACAGTGCGCGGTCCCATCCCGCCCCAGTAGGCGTTCCAGCTCTTATCCCAGCAGTTGATGGTGATCTTGCCCTGGGCGGTCTGATAGTTCGGGTTCGATTCGGTCGGGCAATCGCGGCGGCCGAAGTCCTCGAGGAACACGGTGATCGGGTCGAGCCGAGGTGCGCCAGTGATCACCAGCTTCGTCACTGTCGAACGCTCAACCTTCAGTGGCTCAGCGATTTTGTTTTCTGTGGGCATGGGGCGTCCTATACCGGGTCATGCCCGGACTGGCGTGATTTTAGGTTGTGGTCTATTGATGTAATTCAGCATGGATCCAGATCAGGGAGAACGATATGCATTCAGATGCAGCAAGGCCCTATCCAGTGGATTACATCCATCCAACTGGAGAGCAAGCAAAGATTGATTTCGTCTGGGGTGACCCGAAAAGCGTGGCGCCTATCGGAATTGTCATTTGGGTGAAGGATGGAGAGAGTTACGCAAAGCTCGGCGAAACGACTGGCGAGTGGCAGACCTTCAGAGATGCAAAGCTGCACGGCATTGACCTGGCATCCAAACTTATTAGTCTCTATGCCGATCTTTCTGATGTTCTTGGTTGGGTAGATGTCAGGTAGTTGCGTGATTCGTTGAAATGATAGTGCTACGGCTTTCTGCGCAATAGGAGAGTGTGGGTCAGGCTGCGGCTGCCTGACTCTGAGTTGCTCGCCATGGATCGTTCGCCCGGGCCAACGCAGCCATAGGCGGAGGGCTGACGCTGTTACCGCACATGTGCACCTGCTGGGTCTTGGTGAACGGCTTGCCGTCTGCGCCCTTGTCGATGATGTAGTCGGCGGGAAATCCCTGCGCTCGGTACAGCTCAGCCGGTTGCAGCATCCGAAGGCGGATGTCGACGATCACGTAAGGCGTCCCCTTCACCATCACGGTGACCAAGGCCAGTCGATCCTTCGTGGTTATGGTTGGCGCTGGCTTGTTGAGTCCACTCATGTTCTCGGTACCGTAGTAGCTGATCAGGAATGCCGCAACCCGCAGGGCACCTTCTTCGTGTTCGGGTGAAAGCTGGAATGAAACCAGAGAGCTCTTCCCGCCGCCGCCCGCCGTAATAGTTGGCGCTGGCTCGTCAATGCACTGGCCGATGCTGGCGCCGAACTGGCGCTCGAGAAATGCACTGGCCAGGCCGTGGTGAGTTCCGCTTGCGCTTACAGTGTGCAGAGGCTCGGTCAGATCCCGGGCATCGCAGTTACCGCGAAAGTGCACCAGGTTGGCGGCAACCAGCTGCTGTTGGCCGCCGGTGTTCGTCACGGTGGTCATGGGCTCATCGACGCCCTTGGCGTCGGTGGTATTGAAACCGCCGTTCATCTGCGCCATGAAGGTGCTGACCAGAGCGTGCTTAACGCCACCAGCAACAACGGTACCGAGCGGTTGGTTAAGCCCCGGAACTCGCGGTTGTTGACCATTGCGCTCGCCGTAACCGGTTTGGATCAGGGTAGGGCTGATCAGTGTGAGTTCGCCGCGGTTGGCGCAAGTGATCGTCGGAAGCGGTTCAAGCGGATCGTTGATCCGGTCGCTGCCTTGGTGGGTTGCTGGCGCGATGATCGGGCTGACAACGGAGAACGCGCCGCCTTTCGGGTAGGAGGTAATAGTGCGCAACGGCTCATCCATCGACTGCACTGTCTCGGTCGACCAGTTCGCGATCGGCACGATGAAAGGTTTCGGGTTGTCGATGACGAACTTCTTCATGCCCTTCGCTACACGGCGGAGCGTGGCGGGTGCCAGATCCTTCTTCCGTCCAAAAATGCTTTTGCCTAAGTCGCTGAAGTCGATGCACTCGGCGGCGGTGCGCCATGGAAGCTGACCCTTTGCCGGTTTCTTCGCATGGGTTGGCTCTGGCCATACGACTGGCTGGCCATCACACCGAGCAATCATGAATAGGCGCTCACGGCTGGTCGGCGCGCCGAAGTCGCAGGCCTTGATCACGCGCCATTCGACGACGTAGCCCATGCCCTGCAGCTCGGCAACGAATCGCGACCAGGTCTGGCCTTTGCGTTTCGGATCGGGTATCAGGAATTGCTGCTCGAGCGGAACGACCTCACCTGGTACAGCGACACCGCCGCCCAGTTTAACGACGGGCCCAGTGTCTTTGCATCGTTTCGCAATCAGCGGACCCCACTGAAGGATCTGCTTCACGTTCTCCAGGCTGATCACCCGAGGTTGCTTCTTGCCGGCCCATTTGAGGCCAATCCATGACAGGTTACGGATCTCGCGCTTGCGCGGCTGGCCACCGGCTGCCTGGCTGTGATGCGTACAGTCTGGCGACATATGGAACCAGCCAACAGCCTTGCCGCCGCATTCGGTGTCGGGATCACCCTCGAACACATCAGTCGTGTAGTGCCTGGTATGCGGGTGGTTGACAGTGTGCATGCTGATCGCTGCGGGGTTGTGGTTTTTTGCCACGGTCACTGCGCGGCCAAGGCCAATTTCCAGCCCGGTACCGGCGCCACCGCCACCACAGAAGAAGTCCACCAGGATTTCATCGTCTTGCGGGTTGAAGCCAAGGCCGTACTGAGTTTTGAAATCAAAGGGGTGTTTCTTCTGGTAAGCGGACATAGGGGATCCTCGCCGGTATAGTTCCGGGATCTGCAGGGGAGTGGGTTATGAGCTGGGAAAGTATTTCTTACTGGATTGAGCATCACCCGGGCCTGGCGTCTTGGGTCCAGGCTCTAGGATCGATACTTGCAATCCTAGTTGCGGTACGCGTGGCCTCAAGTCAAAAACGCGAGCAGCTTAAAAATGAACGAATAAGATTCGAGCGCGACTGCGAGTTTTTGAAGGTCATTTCCGATAGAGCGCTCAGGGCAGCAAAACCAAATCCCGCAGAAATCACCGTACGCGATGCGGCGAGAATGCTCGTCGGTGTTTCATCGATCTTCAAAAAAATCGATTTGATGAGTTTGCCGCACGCCTCTTTGATTGAACCGGTATCTACTATCCGTGACGCACTTCAAGCTGCTGAGTCGTCAATTGAAGGCGAACCCAGAATCGAGCTGTATTTTGGGAGCAGTGAACACGATAAGTGGTATAGGCTTATTTTTCTGGCACGCAATCGACTACTCGAAGAGATCAATCGTATTTCTTAAATGGACTCGCTGCGTTCAGCCCAAATCAACCTTCCCCACTATTTTGAATGTCGTGATTCGTAGAAGTGGGGTATTTGTGTTCAGCTCCACCTGAAGCGAGAATACTGATGAAATCGACGGCGAAACCGCTAAAACTTTGCCCTGGCTGTCAGCAATCAATCCGAGCGGCTCGTTGGGAAAATCACGTAATCAAGTGCGCGAAAGTTATGGCATCAATGCTTCCAGCCAAAATCCGCGAGAAGCGGATAAAGTGCCTGATTGGAAGCGAACCTGAATTCAGCAGAGGCGATTTCAAAGCGCCAACGGAAACTACAACCATCGGGGCGTTCGGCTTGGGGAAAAGCAGAAAGCACTGATTTGTCACTGCATTCGGTGCAATAGGTGAGGAAGAGTTAGGCGGCTGGCTCGACCTTCAGCGTCACCGTGACTGGCCCGTCACGGAAATTGCCATCGACCATGCCGTCGAGTTGGGCGATTTCCTTTTTCGTGAGGTTCTTCCATTTCGCAATTAACCAGTCGCCCTTGAGCACAGCCACGGGATGCATCGCAGAAGTGTCGCTGCAGCTGTAGCCGTTTTCTTCTAGCCATTTTCGTGCCGCTTTCCAAGCATCAAAAGTTCCTGGTGCCTCGAATGTTTTTCGGAACATGAGGGGATTTCCAGTTAGGCGCCGCCCTCCGTGACCGGATGCGACAGTGGGTGGTGTGCTATAGAGTCGGAAACCCTTCAATGTTGAGGTTCACGGATGAAGTCGAAGCTTGAGCAGCAAGAGATACTGGTTAGCCGCCTGAAAGGCGTGAAGCTAAATGGTGTGTCAGAGAAATTCGCGATCACACCGGAAGAGGCGTTGTCCGCTCTGATGCGTAAGACCAGCAATAAACGCCGAAATAAAGCCAAGAAAAAAAAGGGAAAATGGTCGCCTGTGCTGCCTGGAAGTTTTGAAAGTTCGTCCCGCTGATCAGTTCTGCTCGATTATCTCGTCGCTAGGTTCTTTCTGAATGATGAGCAAGGGAGGGGCGCCCCATCTACAATTGGGCGCCGCTGAGGGTCAGTTCGGGCTGAATGTGCCAAGTGCCAGCTTGGCCGCCTCACCTACTTGAGCTTCGAGCACCGACTTGAACTCCTGGGCGATCTCCTCGCGCTGAACCTCTTCGCCGATCCAGCGCAGCTTCAGCGCTGGTTGCGCGCCGCTGGTGATGACCGAGATACGCAGCACGATTTCGCGCACGCTGAGGCCTTCGAACGGCACCACCGAGAACACCAAGGAAGTAGGCAGCGTTTCTTTGCTGCTGGCCTCGATAGCGTCCATCGCGCTGCGGCTGGCGCCGGTCTCACGCACGGTATGATCGCTTTCCGACGATGCCTTGATGGTGATGGTGCGCACTGCTGCGATCGCCTTCACGATACTGATGTCCTGCAGGTCCTCACCGACAGCCGTCAGCGACGCGTTCCAGTCCTCGATCCAGTCGCTCAATTCCCTCTGCGATAGGGTGCGCCCGCCAATCTCCCGAACTGCCTTGTAACCAGCCGTGGGTTTTAGCTTCAGCGCCGCGCGGTCGTCGGCGTGACCAGGGTTCGCGGCGTCGCCGATGTTGAACATCACCAGGCAGGACATTTCGTCCTGATCAATGAAGCCTTGAGCATTTACCACGGCTCGGTCGGTGACGTACTTACCGAAGTCCAGCAGGGAGTTTGTGGAGAAGGTGCCACGGAAGCGGCTGCGGCCAGCGGCGAAGCGCTCCAGGTCAAAGATCTTGGCGCCTTCCGGAAGAATGGCGGTCGGCATGAACGTACCCAGCGGTTTGCCGGTGGCGATCAGCGCGGTGTTGGTGATCAGTTGAATTGCTTCAGGGGTGAGGGACATTCGTCAAATCTCAATGTGGAAGGGAGGGCATTGCGGATGATCAGGTGCGGGGAATTACCGGGGCCTGGTCTTTGCTGAACAGCTGGGCGTGCTTCTCAGGAAACAGCGTTATCTTGCCGCCGCTGCCAACGTGCATCGGCGTGTCGAGGCTGGTGTTCTCGCTGCGGGTACCGCGCTTGGTTGGCACCTTGTAGTCGAGCTTGTGCTTGATTTTCACCTGGCTCGATTCGCCGATCTGGGCGAAGTCCAGGGTGATGACCAGCTTCCCGACCTTGCCGTGGTCAACGACACCGGCGGCGACTTCGGAAAGGGCGTGGCCGATCTGGCTGGCGAAGGCGCCGCCATTCAGCTCCTCGAGGAACTCGGCGGTATCGGTTGCGATGGGCATGGATGATTCTCCGGGAGGGCGTTGAGCCCGCTGGGTGGAAGATTGAGTTGAGGTTGTCGACGACGGCGGTGCACTTTGGTGTTGATCCGGCGCATCAAGTCTTCTTGCTGAAGGTGAAGCCGTTTTCCCTGGCAATAAGGGCTACGGTTTTTACGTGGATGCCCACGGCCTTTGCTGCTTCCGCAACGGTCAGCCCGGCATCGGCATGCTTTCTCAGTTCAGGTGCTTTGGCATCGCGCCGCGCCCTAAGCTTTTCGGAGTAGGTGGTGGTACCGGAGAATGTCGCGCTGGCGCTGACGCCGCGCGGTATGTCCTGAATCTTCTTGCCGGTAGCAAGGAAGTAGTCGATCTGGGCGCTGAGGTCAGCGATGGTCTTGTGCCGAGGGTCAGGCATTGGTACGCCGATCATTGCTGTGCACCTTCCGACAACACAACAACGACGCCGTCGGCTTTTGCCTCAAGCTGCTGAGCGAAGTTGACCGCATCCTTCCAGCTAAACCGGAATCCCTTCACCTTGCCGGTCGACAGCTCGATGATGTGGTATGCCTTCGGGCCCTTGGTCGTGACCTGATAGCGAACGGCTTGTGCAGGTGCGTCCCTGCCAATCAAGGCGTAGAAAGCTGCTGTGGCGATACTGGAGCGGACGTGAAGGGCTTTAACGCCGTCCACTCTCTGCTGAATTGATGGGTGCATGGCTGATCCTCTTGTTGGTTCACGTCTATTCGAATGCTTGCTCGACCTGAGCGCGTATTCGAATAAATGCGGGCAATAAAAAGCCCAGTCGTAACTGGGCTCTGTTTGGCTCACTAACACCTCCGTATGTGAACCTGACCTGGCGCGCATATGGCGGACCCGGTAATTGACGTTTACATGGCTGTAAATCCTCTTAGGGTTGTTCGGAGTTGATGAAGGTGGGCGGTTATAGGCCGCGATTTCGTCCGCATCGGGGTGTGATCTGATCGGAGGTGCGGTCGCTTCAACAGCCCGCCGTTCAACTCGCAACGCTACAAAAGCTCACCGCCAGGGGCTGCTTGATCGCTGGCTTCATCCTCGTCCTGCTGCGGACTTCAAAACAGATCACACTCCGATGCGGCCTGGTGCTGGGGAGTACCAGGTGCTCGGGCAGTTAACGTCAGGCTGACGTGGCGCTGGTTGATCAGTCGCTGCTGCTTGAGCTGGAAGAGCTGCTATCGCTCGACGAACAACTCGAACTGTCACTGCTGCTGTAACTGTCGCCGCCGCTGTACCCGCTACAGTGCGAGCGTGAAGGCGTGTCGTCGCTTGCGCTGTAGATCATCTGACTGGTTGGGTTCAGCGGGTGTAGGGGGTTGGTGTAAATGTCATCGTGATTCGGCTGACTGACCGTCGACGACAGGATGCTTTCGCTTCGAGCAGCGCGGCTGGGGTTGCCTACCGTGCCTCGCGGCGACCGGGCTGGCGGAGCGTGTTTCTCTGCGGGAGTTACGGCGGGTGGCTTGCGGCCGAATAACCTGGACAAGAGCTTGAACATGTCATCACCCTTTCTTTGAGTTGCCGGCCATCAGCACTATCAGCAGTAGCGACACTAGGATCAGGTCTCCCACCATTGAGAGGATGCGACTTGCTGAATCGACGAACACCACGCCGCCGGCAAGCCCGAAGGCTGCCCAGCGCCGGACCTTGTTGCTGAGCGCGCACAGCACGGTTACAGGTGGTCTTTAAGGTTGAGTCCGAGCAACTTGGCGCTACGCTCAAGCGCTACCATTTCTGTCGGTTCGATCTCGCCGTCAGCTTCTGCCACGGTGAGCATGATGTTGAGCACTGTCAGCGCCTCAGCAGGGCTGTGAGCTAGGTCACCAAGTTCTTTCTCCGCGTTTTGGCGCAGGATGCGCGCACCTGACTTGAAGTCAGTCTTGGCGCGGTCGATGGTGTTCGACAGCTCTGCACCGAAGCCTTGAAGCGATGGGTTGTTGCTGAGAATGGTCTCAACCTTGCTCAGTTCGCTTTCCTCGAGGTCGCCATCAGCTGCAGCGACGTAGATTGCTCCGTAAACCACAGCCTCCATCAGATCGCGGTTTGCCAGCTTGGCCACTGCGGCGCGAGCCTGACCGGTTTTCTTGCCGAACAATTTGCCTAACATGGTGTTACCTCTGAGTGGGGTTGCTTTCCCAATGCAGCCTGTTGCCAAGCTGCATCAGTGAAAGTTTCAGGCTAGGAAAATCCCGTCTTCGCTTTCATCTGGCAGGATCGGGTCGCCCGTTTGACGTCCCGAAGCTATATATCCGGCATGGATGACGATTGCCGGAGCCAGCGCAATGCATACCGGCGTGATGATCCTCCGGCGTATTGCCTCGGCGACCATTGCGGTTTGTCGGGTCACTCCGAGCTTTAGCATTGCGCTTGAAAGTCTTTTCACTACGGTCCCTGGCGAGATCCCGCAACTCTTTGCAATTTGTTTAGCTGTCTGGCCTTGGGCTACTGAAAGTACAAACTCCAGTTCCCGCGGAGCGAGCCCAAGTCCCAGCTCGCCTTTCCATGTGCCGTTGATCAATGTTCGTTCCATGTAATGCCTCGTCATGATTTTGTGGCCTCGTAAGGGCACACACGGCGATGGGTCATCAGTTGCATCCGATGCATTCACCGCCAGGGTGGGAGTTTTGGTTTTTGGTGATGGCAGTCATTTCACACTCCGGTTGTCATCCCAAAGCACCCTCATCGAAGGTGCTTCAGTGATGACTTTGTTTGCTCAGCCGACCTTGCGCACCGAAAGTCGGATACGGAAGCGGGCAGTGTTTCGGTGTCGTCCCTGAACTCAAATGCCGTATGGCGCCAGGGTTTGTCTTCATCGATGTTAAAGAGCGGCGAGGCCGCTGGCCTCCATCGCAGCGGTGTGTTGCTGCGATGGGTTAACATTACGCGCTGTAATATTACTGTTCAATACTTTGCGTAATGTTTTTTTTGAGCTTCTGTAATTTTATCGGTGGGCGTCGTAATTATTACGTGGCTGAAAACTGAAAAAGCCCGCGCTTGGCGGGCTTCTTTCAATTGTCGATGTACCGCTTCCACCCGATCCGAACTGACCCATCTGTAAGGCGGTCGACCTCCACTCCATCCGTTGCTTCGAGGTCGTCAAGCACGCGCGCCCAAGCGTCTGGCGGCTCATCTTCTCGGCGGCTGACGGTGACGGCCTGGATTTTCTGAACGCTAGGGTCTGCGACGACACGCTGAATTCGCCGGCCGACCAGCTCGTAAGAAGTTGGCGATGCGGGTGTAGCTGTACTGCTGATAGCCATGTGATCCTCCTTGGCATGACTGTATATATAAACAGTATTCCACTTGCAGGAGGACGGCAATCAAAAAGAGTACAGGTGTGCTCTTTCTGGCCGAGGGCACAAAAAAACCCGGCACTTGGCCGGGCTGATTCGAGGACTGTCTTTACCAGGTGGAGTAGGGCTACAGCTTCCCTGTCATGCGGACAGCGACACCGACAATTCGGCACTGCTCGTCACACTCGACCATCTTATAAGCGGGGTTGAGCGGCTTTAGATATCTGATCCCGCCATCTTCCACGAGCTTTTTGAAAGTCGCTTCGTTGCTGGCGGCTAGTTTCGCAATCACGAGTTTTCCCGGCTGAACATCTGCCTCGGTATCGACCAGGATCATCATTCCTTCCGGAACGCTGACGCCATTGGGCGAGGTCATCGAGTCGCCTTTGACCTCCAGCCAGAACGCTGGCCCCTTCGAGTCATAATCCGAGATTTCGTACCGATCTGAAAAGCCATCGGGGTAGGGCTGCACTGCTTCTTCCCAAGATCCAGCGGAAACCCAGCTGATGATCGGATAGCGATAAGTCTGGGATGGCTGAACGACCATCTTTACGTTGGATTCTTCGGTATTCGCCAGTTTCTGCACTTCAACAGTCATCGGTGGCAGACCAACGTATTTGAGGACGCCCGCGATGACATCCAGCGACGGCTCACGCCTGCCGCTCATCCAGTGCGCCACGGCGCCTTGAGTCACCCCGAGATGCTCTGCAAGCTTCTCTTGGGTGATTCCCGATTCTTTCATCTTGGCTTTGGCCAGCTCATACCATTTTTTCATGTGCACATCATTACGCTATGTATGGGTCCGTTCAAGTGACAGAACGTAATGTTACTTGCGCGCAATAATTACTGAACGTAATATCTGCGTACGAGTATGGAGAACCTCAATGTCCAACATGAAGACGATCCGCGAAACGGTCGGCATAACCCAAGCCGCACTTGCGCTGGCGGTTGGCCTGACTCAAGGCGCAATCGCCCATTACGAAAACGACCGGCGCAAGCCTGGCTTGGATGAGTGCCGCCGCATTGTTGCTGCGCTTAACGCCACAGGGGCTGATGTGAGTTTGGACGATGTTTTTCCACCCTTACTGGCAGCTGATTCGCATCAGTCCGGAATAAGCCAATTATCCGGCTAAGCGGGCGGTCGAGATAGTCCAGCTGATTAGCTGTTGTTTCATCCAGTACCAAATCGCAGACACAAAAAAGCCGACGGCAAGGTCGGCTTCTTCAACAACGGTGTATCAACGTGGGGCCATTATGAACACGATCACCACTTCAAGCAATACCGGGCCCGGAGCGACACATTTCGCGCAAATCGAAAACGTGGCACTACCCGTAACAATGTCGTCGCGTGAAATTGCCGACCTTGTCAGCTCCCGCCATGACAGCGTGAAGCGAACCATTGAACGTCTGGCTGAAAAGGGCTTTATCGGTACTCCACCAGTGGTGGAATACCTAGATGGCCTTGGCCGTCCGGCGATCCAGTATCAGGTTGGCAAGCGAGACAGCTTCGTCGTCGTTGCTCAGCTCAGCCCTTCGTTCACCGCAACTCTGGTTGATCGTTGGCAGGAACTGGAAGAGCAGGTTGCACGCCCATTTCAAATTCCAGCGACTTACGCCGAAGCGCTCCAGATCGCTGCCGACCAGGCGAAAGAAAACCAGCACCTACAACTGGTCATCCTGCAGCAGGCCCCCAAGGTCGCCGCAATCAAGCGTCTTGCTGCCGCCGAGGGCGCGATCTGTATCACTGATGCCGCCAAGCATTTACAGGTCCGCCCCAAGGTTCTGTTCGACTACCTGGCGCTGAATCGGTGGATCTATCGTCGTGGCGGGTCATCCCGCTGGATAGGCATGGAGCCCCGCATCACTTCCGGCTTCCTTGTCCACAAGGTCACATCCCTCAAGCCTGATACCGAGACTGGCGCCGAACGCGCTGCATTCCAACCCCTCATCACCCCGAAAGGCCTTGCACGTCTGGCCGAAAAGAATATTGGAGCTTCACTGTGAGCGTTCAAGCAATGTCCTGGGCGCTACAGATCGCCAAGGCCGACCTTCCTGATTCAAGTGCACGCCATGTGCTGCTGTGCCTGGCCAACTACGCCAGTGCGGACGGTCGCGGCACGTTCCCATCGGCCAATCGCCTGAGCGAAGACACGGGCCTGTCAGAGCGCACCGTTCGCTACAAGCTGGACCTGTTGCGTGAAGCCGGCTGGATCGCTCGGGGCAACCAGGCTCTCGCAGCCGTCTACATCGAACAGCATGACCGTCGCCCTGTTGTATATGACCTTCAGCTGTCGCGGGGTGCAAATTCTGCACCCCGTTTAAAGCGGGGTGCAACTGACGCAGCGGGGTGCAACCTACAACAGGACGGGGTGCAGAATTCGACAGAACGGGGTGCAGAATCTGCACCCAAACCACCACTTAACCATCAAGTAACCGAAGAGCAGCTGCAGCGCGAGATGTTGGCCGTCATCGCCGAGCAAGAACTCAAAGCGCTCGAGCCTACCGATGACCGCCAACGCTTCGCCATGTTCGCCGGCTGGGAACCTGACGCGAAAGGCATGGCTGACCAGCTCGCCATTGCTGGCCTGCCTGCTGACTCAGCCACAGCCGCCCAGATCACTAGCTTCAAGGGTTTTCATGTGGCCAAGCCCTCCACCGTGGATAGCGCTGCTGGGTGGTGCTTCCGGCTGGTTGCCTGGGTCAAGCGTGAGCGAGTCAAGACTGCTGGTGCAACGGCTCAGGGCGGCGCGGATAGTTTCGATGATGACGATACCGACTGGGTCAACGGGGGTTCGAAATGAAACAGGTTTCCGTGATTACTACCGGGCTGTGGGCGAAAGTCCAAACCGGTGAATTCATCCCCGCTGGCGAGATCGTTACGCCGCAGGTGCAGGAGGATCTGAATCGCCAGACCGCTACGGTCATCAACGGACTGTTCCGCGAACTCTGCTCAATCTTCCCTGCGTGGAAGCAGGCATGGCCTGACATGGCGACGTACAAGGCCGCCAAGCAGCAGTGGATGCAAGGCTTCCTCGAGGCGGGGATACGTAGCAAGGAGCAACTGCAGTTCGGGTTGATGCGCGCTCGTCAGGCCGCAAAAGACTTCGTTCCGAACGTTGGCAGATTCATCGAGTGGTGCACACCCACCGCCGAAATGCTTGGGCTTCCTGCTCTGGCTGCTGCACACCGCGAAGCCATCCGCAACGCTCACCCAGGCATGGCTGGGCAGGGAAAGTGGACGCACGACGCGGTATGGCACACAGCCAAAGAGTGCGGATTTGAAAGCCTGAACAAGCTGGAGACCGTCCTGAGCTTAAAGCTGTTTGAGCGCAACTACGCAATCACTGTTCGCCGCCTACTTGCCGGGTTGCCGCTGCAATCGATGCCGCTTGCGCTGCCTGACCGGATCGAGGCTCGCAGCACCGCAACGTTCGGCAATAACGCCCTGGCAGAGCTTCGCGCCCTGCGCGCTGGAGGTGCCCGTGGTTAATCAGCGCCTGGCCAAGCCAGACCCTGCCGTATACCGGTATGCCGTGCACTGCTGCTCTTTCAAGCTGGATCTCAGCTCGTATCCAGATCATGCCGTCGCGCTCTTTGCTCAAAAAGACATGGCAAGTGCTTACGGCGTGAGGATGTGGCCAACCACGTTCCAGGTTGTCGACCTGCTGGATGCCAAGGTGAGCGATCAATGAGCAAGCAGACGAAGTTGACCAAGGCTGCGCGCGGTCGTGATTGTCAGGTTCGCATTCCAGGCGTGTGCAATGGCGACCCTGATACGACCGTGCTGGCTCACTTCCGGATGGCGGGCACCCGCTGCGGTGTTGGCCTCAAGCCGAATGACCTGCAGGGTGCTTGGGCGTGCAGTGCCTGCCATGACGCGGTCGACTCGCGACGGAACACTGACTACAACCACCACGAACTCCGGGTCATGCACCTTGAGGGCATGGTGCGAACCATCGACATTCTTGTCGCTGAAGGGAAGGTGGCTGCGTGACGGTCGTTCAGGAGTTGCTGCTGCCGTGGCCGCCCAAGGTGCTCAGCCCCAACGCGCGTACGCACTGGGCCACAAAAAGCCGTGCCGCCAAGACCTACCGCAATGCTTGCTTCCTGCTGTGCCGCGCCGCTGGCCTGCCGGTGCCCGCCGGGCGTGCGCTGCTGTCGCTCGAATTCATACCGCCAGATCGCCGTCGCCGTGACGATGACAACTGCATCGCCGCGTTCAAGTCCGGGCGTGACGGTGTGGCGCAGGCCCTGGGTATTGATGACAGCCGATTCGTGACACAGCTGCAGATCAGTGCCGAAACCATCAAGGGCGGCGCCGTCCGTGTTCGCATTTCTGATTACGTTGAGGCTCAAGCATGAGCACCGCCGCCGTAAAGATCACTGACGCCGAAATCAAACGGCAAGCCGCCTGCACCGTCCGGGATCTTCGCGACGTTGAGAACCGCGGCCTTTATCTGCGTTTCACTCGGGACCGCGCCCGTGCGTCGTGGTACCTGGTGCGCAAGGGGAAATGGAACCTCGTCGGCAGCTTCCCTGATCTGAGTGCCAAGCAGGTCGTCGCGGCGTTGCCAGGCATTCGCCTTCGCATCGAGGCAGGTGCCAACTCAACACTATCCAAATGGGCGACCACAGGTGAGCTGCTTGATTGGTTCGCCGAGCGGTATTCGCGCGACCGAAGCCTGTCGAAAAAGCGCAAGGACACAAGTGCGTCGATGCTCAGGCGTCACCTCGTACCATGCTTGGGGGAAGTAGCCTTGGCCAGCATCGACAAAGCCACGCTGGACATCCGCTTAATTTGGCCGATGCAGCAAACCGTTGAAATCGACTACGTTCGATCCGCATTCCAGCTGCTTGCGCTGGCCTTCCGGCAGGCATTCAAGCTGCGGCTGATATCGGCAAACCCTATGCAAGACATCAAGTTCAAAGACTTCTCAACAGCAAAGGTCGGGATCAAGGCGTCCCGGCTGCGCGGTACCCAGCTGCAAGAGCTGCTTCACCATCTGGCCGGCGTCATCGAATCCAATCCCCACGACGGAATGCTAGCCGTGATGATGCTCTGTCACGGTACGCGCATTGGTGAATCCCGGCTGGCCCGGTGGTCCCACATCAGCCTGGCTGAGCGCGAGTGGTTCGTTCCCAGCGAGAACACCAAGACCGGCGTTGAGCATCATCTGCCACTGACAGACCAGGTGCGGCAATTGCTGATCTGGTACCGCGACAAACAGCAGGCCGCTGGCTACGACGGGCAGTTCCTGTTCCCCGGTCGCGGCGGTGAAGGTCTCAGTGAGGGCCGGGCCAGTGCGGTATTCGCTCGGGTAGGGAAGGGTGAGTGGACCAGCCATGACCTGCGCAAACTGGCTCGCACCTGCTGGGCAGACATAGGGATCGATCACCTGATTGGTGAGCTGCTGATCAACCATGCCATGGGCCACAACGTGAAGGTTTACGTCCAGTCGGGCGTGATGGCCCGCAAGCGTGATGCCCTGATGAAGTGGAACGCCCATCTAGACGGGAGGGGCTTTGACCTGATTCACGCATTGACCGGCTTTAGATTCGAAGATTCTGATAATCAGCTACAGCCCACGGATGGCGTGCTCTCTGGCGCAGTTGCCAACACCACCATAGGCGAGGTTTAAAAACGTGAAAAAGAGCCACGGTCCCGCCTTCCGCAAAGCGCTCAGGCCGCTTCGGGAATGCCTCGACTGCCGTGGTGTTGGTGTAGTCCGGGGTGTTTTCCACGAAATGGAGTGTGCCACCTGCAATGCATCGGGCTGGATTTGCGCAGAGACCGGCGCCGCGCTGCCGCTCACCGATCTGGTCCTGCAGCTGAATATGAAGTTGCAGGTGGCAGAGCAAATAATTCGATCACTCCAGCGGCCAGCAAGTGGCCCTGGTCAGCAATACGAACAGAACAACCGTCGCGGTGCCGGCGGTACCAACTACACTGGGGATTGAGAGGATGACCATGAATAGGAACGACCGAACCGTTGAAGACCTGTTGGAACACTGGGGCCGCTGGGTCGTGTTGGGCTCAGGCGTCTCCTGCTGCGCATCCCGCGAGAACGACCTACACCAGCCAATGATCACGGACGACGATGCTCTATTAATGGATAGCCTGGTTGGCCGCCTACGTAATCGATATGCCGAGTCAGGCAACGTGATCATCAAGTACTACACGTCCCGCGACACTTCATTAATGGTTGTCGGTAAGAAGCTTGGGTTCGGCGAAGAGAAGACCAGGCAGCTCTGGAAGGCCGGCGTTGCATGGGTTGATGGCGCGCTTGATTTTCGTCGCAAGGCTGCTTGACAGCCCCGGTCCTTACATATAGTTTTCACGTTACTTTGCGGTTTTTCCGCGAGCAAAGCCCGACCCTGGAGTTGGGCTTTTTGCTTTCTATGATTCCTTCTGCCTCGCCATTGAGCGGGGCTTTTTATTGCTCTCGATTTCCCCAAAAGACCTCCAAGCCTCTTGCTTCGGCAACGCGTAGATAGGAGGCACCTATTCCTTTGGCTGGCAGTCAGCCTTTTTTATTCATGGAGCACACCCTATGGCCGAACCGAGCACGGGCGCCCTCGCAGTAGCTGGCGTGCTTGGCAGCGTGAGCCTGGGTGCTGCCTTCCCTGAGATTGACTTGGCCGCATTGGTCGGGGCATTCGGTGGGGCTTTCTTCTATGTCGTATTCGCCAAGGACATCACGTCGTGGCGGCGCGTTGGCTACCTGTTCGCTGGCTGGATTGGCGGCTACTTCGGGTCTGCTGAGGTCATGGGCTGGGCCTGGACCAAGACAGCAGGTTTCAGTGCATTCCTTTGCGGCGCCTTCTGCGTCGTGTTACTGGCCAGTGTTATCGAATGGATGCAGACCGGCGCCATGCCGCGCTGGCTTCAATGGTTCCTCAGCCGGTTCGCCGGGAAGGAGGGTTGAATGGTTGCCATCCTACAAGCCGCGCTCTGTGCGCTGATCTTCATCATGATCGGCCTGCACTACCGCCCGCTCCCTGACTCACGCTACAAACCAGCGATCAGCCTCATGGCCTGGGCTGCATGCGCAATCACCGGCATGCAGTTCATGAGCCTGGTTGGTCGCATGGTGTTGCACGATGACTTTGCCGATGCGTCTTGGTTCAACACAGCGTTCTACTGTTTGGCTGCCATGCTGGTGTGGCGGGCCAAGGGCAATGTGGCGCGCATCCTGAGGCTTGATTGATGAAGAAGTCTTGGCGTGTGACTGCACCAGGCTATCTACCATTCCCCATGATCATGCCTGAAGACCATAGCCACTCTGATGCGCTGGCCTTTGCTCGGTCGATTTGGCCTGCCTGTTCTATTGAGTGAGGTGCGGCCATGGCCTGCAGTGGATGTTCCGCCCGTCGCGAATGGGCCAAGAAGTGGATGAGGGTTGGATATGAGCGAGCAGCAGAACTCTTTGGCAAACCTGCTGAGCCAGATACTGGGCGAGCAGGTGAAGCACACGGCGATCCTCGAACGCCTGGCAGAGCAGCAGATCCTGCTGATCGAGGCACTGGCTGATCCTGATGGCGAGGACCCTGATGCACTGCCCGCGACCTACATGGATGGGAGCCCGGTCAATGAGTAGGCTGACCACACTCAAGTCACGAATGACCCAGGTCGAGGGCCGCAAGCTCGGGACATTGACTCCCGCAGAGTGTGCGGGCGGCTGGGGTTCAGGTCGCGGCGGCCGTCCATGGCGGCGTAAGCGCGAGTCGATCCTGCTGCGCGACAAGTACACCTGTCAGAAGTGCGGCGTGGTTACGCTGGACCTTGAGGTCGACCACATCGTCAACATTGCCCAAGGCGGCAACGACGATGACGCCAACCTCCAGGCGCTTTGCGTGCCCTGCCACCACGCCAAGACGGCGGCCGAGGCAGCGCAGGGTGGCGGTTGGTGACTGACACGTCAGTGGCGTGCTAGAAAAGCTGGAAAATGCACCGGTTTGGTGTGGCACGTCACACGCCCACGGGGCGGGTCGAAACCATGGGGCCTTTTGTGTCGGACACCGCCCCCCACCGCACGTAGAGATTTTTTCCCCTCGCTCAGGAAAAGTTAAATGGCATTAACTGACAAAAAGCGCCGGTTTGCTGACGCTCTCTTGTCTGGAGTGAGTAAATCCCAAGCTGCTATTGATGCTGGCTATAGCGTGAAGACCGCGCCACAAGCGGGCTCCAAGCTGTTCAAGGACCAAGACGTGACCGGCTACCTCCAGCGGCGCAGTGCACCAAATGCCCCTCCGCAAAAAGTTAAGTCCGAGGTTAAGAAAGTTAAGTCTGAAGTTGAAAAAGTTAACCTCGACGATGCTTTGACTCTGGATGCGCCGACGTTCGATAGTCGGGCTCTGCTTGAGCGGATTGCGCGTGATAATGAGCAACTGAACCCAGAGCTGGCCGCCAAGATAGCCCTAGGCTTGATGCCGTACGATCACCCGAAAAAGGCCGATTTTGGCAAAAAGGACGCAAAAGAAGCCGACGCGCAAAAGGCAGCCAAAGGCCGATTTGGCCAGTCATCCCCACCACCCATCCAATTACGCTCGGTGAAATAGATGGATCGTGACGAAGACAAGAAAACGGCTGCACCTGGTGTACATAGCGATCCGATGGACTACCTGCTGGCAGAGATGAACGATGCAAGCGCATCTCGGGCAGATCGGCTAGCTGCGGCAGTGGCCTTGATGCCCTATTTCCACGAGTCGCTTAATGATTTCGAGGAGGAAGAAGCGAGCGATTGACAGGCACTACCGTTGCGCAGCGCCTCCGCCTCCATCTCATTTACGCTAGGTGACATAAGTGAACGAACCCACCTGGGACACCTCGTGCCCGGACTGGGAGTCGAGGGTCGTCAATCGACAATCGTTGGTGCCGTTCCCGCCGCTGTTTCCGGGCGAGGCTGCAGCTTGTATGCAGGTCCTGAACAATCTGAAAATTGTCGACGCTCCTGGCAGCCCTCTGATTGGCGATTCATCTGCGCCTTGGATTAACGACCTGGCCAGCGCCATCTTTGGGGCTTACAACGCCGGTACCGGTGAGCGATTGATCCAAGAGTTCTTCCTGCTCATCAGCAAGAAAAACGCTAAAAGCACAATCGCTGCGGCAATTATGCTCACCGTTCTAATCCGAAATTGGCGGCAGTCGGCAGAGTTCATCATCCTGGCGCCAACGATTGAGGTTGCGAACAACGCTTACGCGCCAGCCCGCGACATGGTCAAGCACGATGAAGAGCTTTCTGCGCTGCTGCATGTTCAGGATCACCTCCGTACGATCACTCACCGAGAGTCCGGCGCTACGCTGAAGGTTGTGGCGGCCGACCAGAACACGGTCGGCGGCAAGAAGGCAGCGGTCGTCCTTGTGGATGAGCTTCACCTGTTCGGCAAGAACCCGAACGCGGCGAACATGCTGCGGGAAGCCACCGGCGGTTTGGCCTCCAGGCCGGAAGGTTTCGTGATCTACCTGACCACTCAGTCCGACCAACCGCCAGCAGGGGTTTTCCGGGAGAAGCTGCAGTACGCCCGTGGAGTTCGGGACGGCACGATCATCGATCCAAACTTTCTGCCGGTGATCTACGAATTCCCGAAGCACATCCTGGATGCCAAGGAACATCGTAAACCTGAAAACTTCTACATCACCAACCCCAACATGGGGTATTCGGTCAGCGAGAAATTCCTGATCAGGGAGATGAAAAAGGCAGAGGAGGCTGGAGAGGCTGAGGTGCTGGGCTTCATGTCCAAGCACCTTAACGTCGAGATTGGTCTCGCGCTGCGGTCAGATCGATGGGCCGGCGCGGACTTTTGGGTTGCAGCGGCCGTGCCGGTGTTGACACTCGACATGCTTATCTCAATGTCCGAAGTGATTGATGTGGGTATTGATGGCGGTGGCCTGGACGACTTGTTGGGTTTCGCAGCAGTAGGCCGGGACAAGCGTACGCGTGACTGGCTGATCTGGACCCACGCCTGGGCTCACCCTTCAGTGCTTGAGCGCCGCAAGGCCGAAGCGCCTCGGTTCCACGACTTCGAGAAGGACGGCGATTTGACGTTGTCTATCCGCATTGGTGACGACGTGGCGGACGTCGCCGACCTTGTCGAGCAGATTGAGGCGTCCGGCTTACTCGACAAGGTCGGCTGCGACCCGGTGGGCATTGGCGCGATCTACGACGCGATGATTGAGAGGGAGATACCGGCGGAGAAGATAGTTGCGATCAGCCAGGGCTGGAAACTGGGCGGAGCCATCAAAACCGCTGAACGCAAGCTCGCCGAGGGTGGCTTGAAACACGGAGGCCAACCGCTGATGGCCTGGTGCGTGAGCAACGCAAAGGTCGAGCCTCGGGCCAACTCCATCCTGATCACCAAGCAGGCCAGCGGGTCGGCCAAGATCGATCCATTGATGGCTCTATTCAACGCAGTGACCTTGATTTCCTTGAACCCCGAAGGTCGGGGCAATGACGACTTCATGGCCGCCATTCGGAATCCGATCATCGTATGAACCCATTGTACGTATTCATTCTGACCGCCTTGTCCGGGTTCGCCCTGGCTGTTACTGGCGTATACGTCCTGTTCGGTTTGGGCTGGGCATTATTGGCGGGCGCAGGCTCGTTACTTCTCATCGCTGGTTTTGTACGCAAGGGGCTGACAGGTGACTAGATCCTTATCGGCCGTGATAGGTCGCGCTGCCAGCAAGCCCAGTGCGTCCATTGGCGAATGGTTTGGAAAGTCTATCAAGCTGGGCGATGGCGGGTTCTGGGGACAGTTTCTCGGCGGACAATCAAGTTCTGGCAAGACAGTGAACGTCGACAACGCCATGCAGTTATCGGCGGTATGGTCCTGTGTACGGATCATTTCGACATCGGTCGCAGGGCTTCCGCTTGGGGTCTATCTCCGCGAGGCAGACGGCGGCAGGAAGGATGCTCGCGACTTTGGCTTGTACGACGTCATCCATAACAGCCCCAACGAGGACATGACCGCGTTCCAGTTCTGGCAGGCAATGGTCGCGGCAATGCTGCTGCGCGGAAACGCCTTTGCAGAGATCCTGCGTATCGGATCTCGCATTGTGGCCTTGGATTTTCTGTTGCCATCGCGCGTTGATCTCGACCTCGATGACGACGGGCGCATCACATATTGGTACAGACCACGGAAGGGTGCTCGCCGACAGATCGAGCGCCAGAACATGCTGCATATTCCAGCCTTTAGCCTTGATGGCCGTGTGGGTCTTTCAGCTATCCGTTACGGCGCTGACGTCTTTGGCGCCGCGATGTCGGCGGACGACGCGGCGAATGGCACCTTCAAGAATGGGCTGTTGCCGGCAGTGGCCTTTAAGGTCGACCGGATACTTAAACCGGAACAGCGTGAAGAATTCCGCGACTACGTGAAACAGGTATCAGGCGCACTGAACGCAGGGCGCTCACCAGTGCTCGAACAGGGAATTACGCCCGAGTCCATTGGCATCAACCCGGTTGATGCTCAGTTGTTGGAGTCCAGGGCCTACAGCATTGAAGAGGTCTGCCGCTGGTTTGGCGTCCCACCCTGGATGGTTGGCAAGACGGACTCTGGCAGCAACTGGGGGACGGGGTTGGAGCAGCAGATGATTGCGTTCCTGACCTTCAGCATTAGTTCCATTACCAACCAGATTCAGCAATGCGTAAACAAGCGGCTGCTCACGCCGGTTGAGCGCCAGTCTTATTACGCTGAGTTCTCCCTGGAGGCTTTCCTCAAGGCGGACAGCGCCGGGCGATCAGCCTGGTACAGCCAGATGACCCAGAACGGAATCATGACCCGTGACGAGTGTCGAGTTAAAGAGAACCTTCCACGTCATGGCGGTAATGCCGCGGTGCTCACCGTACAAACCAACCTGGCTCCCATCGACCAGCTGGGCAAGTCAACCGATAGCCAGGCCGCGCAGGCCGCCCTACAAAACTGGCTTGGCCAGAACCAGGAGTAACCATGCAGCTGAACATCAAGGCCGGCAGCTTTCGCTGTGAGCTGAGCCCTCGCGCGCTCGATATGTGGAACCCGGAACTTCGTGCTGCACTGGAGGCCGGTACTGACACCATCACCATGTACGGCATCATCGGAGAGGACTGGTACGGAGAGGGTGTAACACTCAAGCGTGTCGACGCTGCCCTGCGGGCTATTGGCGACAAGCCAGTCACTGTCTACATCAACTCGCCCGGCGGCGATATGTTCGAAGGTATCGCGATCTACAACCGCCTACTCGAACATTCGCAGGAGATCACCATCAAAGTGCTCGGGTTGGCTGCCTCTGCCGCGTCCGTGATCGCAATGGCGGGCACTAAGCGGGAGGTGGCCAAGACGGCTTTCCTGATGATCCACAACTGCTGGACGTACTTCGCCGGTAACCGGCATGCGATTCGCGAACTGGCCGATACCATGGAGGAATTCGACCGAGCGATGATCAGCCTGTATTCCGACACAAGCGGGCAGGATGAAAAAGCCGTAGAGAAGATGCTCGACGCCGAGACCTACATGAATGGTGCGAACGCCTTGGAGAAGGGCTTTGCAACGGGGCTTATCTCTGCTGCCGAGGTTACGGAGGCGCCCGATAACGGGCAGTCGCAAGCGCACGCCGCCCGCAAGCTCGACGCGGCCCTGGCTAAATCCGGGATGCCACGCAGCGAACGCCGAAAGCTTTTATCCGAAATCAAAACTGGCACGCCTGGCGCTGCTGGTGACGGCACGCTCCGCGCTGTCGTTGTGGGTACGCCTTGCGCTGCCCTTGATGTATCCGCGTTTGAAGAAACCGCAACCCAGGCTTCAGCACTGAAAGGGCTGCTTCCCATTCGCTGAAAACTGTTCTCGCAATTGATTACGAACCGCCCGAGTGGCGGTTTTTTCATTTCTGAAAGGAACACAAAAATGCCCGCAGATCTTTCTCAAATCGAAGCTTCCCAGAAGCAAACTCAGGCCGACCTCAAAGCTGTCGGCGATCAGATCAAGACTTACGCCGAGCGTACCGAGAAAGAAATCAAGCTCTCGGGTGAAATGCAAACCGAGACCCGCGCCAAGGTCGACGAACTGCTTTCCAAGCAAGGCGAACTGCAAGCACGAATGCAGGATGCCGAGCAGAAGCTGGTCAATGCAGGCAAACAGCATGAGCCTGAGCAACAGCTTTCTGCCGGTCAGTTGGTTGCGGCCAAGCTGGCAGAAGAGGGTATGACCAGCTCGTTTCGTGGCTCGCGTCGTGTGGAAGTTCCGCGCGCGGCCATCACCTCGGCTCCGGCCTCTGGTGGAGCGTTGGTTGCACCTGATCGCGTCGGTGTGATTCTGGCACCTCAGCGCCGGCTTACCATTCGCGACCTGCTCGCACCAGGGACTACTGGCAGCAACGCTGTCGAATACGTTCGTGAAACCGGCTTCACCAACAATGCGGCGATCGTGGGTGAGGGCTTGGCCAAGCCTTACAGTGAACTGACCTTCGCGCTGGAAAACGCGAACGTTCGCACCATCGCTCACTTGTTCAAAGGTAGCCGCCAAATTCTGGACGACGCCGCGGCGCTGCAAAGCTACATCGATGCCCGAGCTCGTTACGGTCTGCTGTTGGCCGAAGAAGCGCAGTTGCTCTACGGCAACGGCACTGGCAATAACCTGCACGGCATCATCCCCCAGGCTCAGGCCTATGCAGCGCCGATCGGCATCACCGTGGAAGCCGCGCAGCGTATCGACCGTATTCGTCTGGCGCTGCTGCAGGCCACCCTGGCGGAGTTCCCATCTACAGGCATCGTGCTCAACCCGATTGACTGGGCTGCTATTGAGCTGCTCAAGGACGGCGAAGGCCGCTACATCATCGGCAAGCCTCAGGAAGGCACGTCGCCACGCTTGTGGAACCTGCCTGTAGTGGAGACCCAGGCCATTGTTCAGGACCAGTTCCTGGTTGGCTCTTTCAATCTGGCAGCGCAGATTTTTGACCGCATGGGCATCGAAGTTCTGGTCTCTACCGAGAACGACAAGGACTTCGAAAACAACATGGTGACCATCCGTGCTGAAGAGCGTTTGGCCTTCGCGGTTTATCGCCCAGAAGCGTTCGTCACTGGCGATTTGACCGCGGCTTAATTCGCACCGCGAAACAACAGCCAGCCGTCCACGGGGCGGCTTTGCTGTACGCAGGAGAGAGGAAATGGCTCGCACTTCAAAGAGTGATGTTCCAGCAAGTACCCAAGATCAGCAGGGCGTTACAGCTTCGGTAACCCCTCAAGCCAAAGAGCCTCAGCCGGAAACGGGAGGGGCGAGACGGGGGGTAACGATTTACCCGTTGCGCAGCTACCTGGATGGTAAAGAGATCAAGCGCGCAGGAGGTGAAGGATATGAGTCGCCAAAGCATGAAGCTGCGCAGCTCATAGCCAAAGGTTTGGCAACTGACGAAAAACCGGGAGCTTGAAATGACTGCTATCACCGTCGATGTTGCCATGCAGCACTTACGGGCTGAGCAGGAAGATTCGGATTATGTAGTGTTGTTGCTCGAGGCTGCCGAGGACAGCGCTGCACAATTTCTTAACAGACATTTTTATGCTGACCAGCAGGCGCTGGATCAAGCGGTATTGGATGGCGTTGCTGGTACTGATCCGATTCTGATAAATCCGTCTGTCCGTGCTGCTTGCTTGCTGATCTTGGGCAGCCTTTTTGAGAGCAGGGAAGACGTCATTGTGGGCGCGACCTCTTCTCAACTGCCGATGGGTTCTCGCTCACTGCTCACGCCGTATCGTATTGGCTGGGGGGTGTGATGCGCTCAGGAAAACTGCGGCATCGTTTGGACTTCGAAGCACCAGGTCTGCAGCAGGATCCGGCCACAGGTGAAATGCTTGAGGGTTGGACATTAGTCTGGAGCAAGGTTCCGGCTTCCATTGAGGCACTCAGCGCTCGCGATCTCATCGCAGCTAAGGCAGGCCAGTCAGAGGTCAGCGCCCGGATCGTTATCCGGTACCGGACTGGCATCCTGCCGACGATGCGCATCCTTCACCGCGACGTGATCTACAACATCCAAGGCCTACCACTCCCTGACAAGGTATCAGGGCTGGAGTACCTGACCTTGCTTGTCGCTGCAGGGGTGAATGATGGCTGACAGCATTGAATTCAGAGTTGAAGGTCTCAATGGCGTTATCGAAAAGCTGAAAACCCTCGCGCCTCGCTTGCAAAAAACAGGTCTGCGCCGTGCTTCCCGCAAAGCAATGAACATCGTCCGCGATGCTGCTCGAGCGAATGCCAAGGCGATCGATGATCCGCAAACCAAGGAGAAGGTCTGGAAAAACATCGTGACCCAGGAGTCTCCGCGCGGCGGCAAGCGCGAAGGCGGGATCATGATGCGTGTTGGCGTTCGTGGCGGTGCCAGCAGAAACCAGTACAGCCAGGACGCTTCCGGTAATCCCGGCGGTGACACCCGGCACTGGAGGTACATTGAGCTCGGTACAGAGCACATGCAGGCTCATCCGTTTTTGCGGCCCGCGCTGCAAAGCAATGTCGCAGCGGTGACCGAAAAGCTTGCTGCCGAACTTCGTAGCGAAATTGATCGATTAGTCTGAGGTGGCCGATGTTTGCACCGATATTTGCGGTCTGCGCTGCCGATGCGGGCGTGACCGCGTTGCTGGGCACCAGCCCGACAAGACTTTATCCATTTGGCGAGGCACCCCAAGACACCGTAAACCCTTACGCAGTGTGGCAAATGATCACTGGCAGCCCGGAAAACTACCTGGCTGGTCGCCCGGACGTGGACGGTTTCACGCTGCAAGTGGATGCCTATGCTCCGACAGGTTCTCAGGTGCGAGCAATTGCAGCGGCCATCCGGGACGCCATCGAGTTGCAGGCTTACATCATCCGCTGGGGTGGTGAGTCGAGAGATCCTCAAACCAAAACCTACCGCTACAGCTTCGATGTTGACTGGTTAGTCCCGCGTTAACCCACCCGCAAATTCTGCCCGCCCTATGCGGGTTTTTTTTCGTCTGTAGGAGACACCTATGTCCATTCTTGCCCAGGGCACGCAGATCTATGCTCTCGTACCCACCATAGCTGACCCAGCAAAGCTGGAAGTCATCGAAATCGAGTGCGCAACGGCATTCAGTCCAGGCGGTAATCCTGCTGACCAGATCGAGACCACTTGCCTGAGCGCAATGGTTCGCAGCTATATGCGTGGCTTGCGCACGCCTGGTCAGGCCTCGCTGACGCTCAATGCTGACCCGCGTAATGAATCCCATGTGCGCTTGTATCAGCTGTCTGAAGACGACACGATTGAAAGTGTGCACTGGGTTGTTGGCTGGTCTGATGGGAAAGATATTCCCCCAACCCTCAGCACTGAAGGCGATGACTTCGTGCTGCCCAAAACGCGCACCTGGTTCGTTTTCGATGGCTATGTCAGCGACTTTCCGTTCGACTTTGCAGCCAACACTGTCGTGACCACCGCAGCCACCATCCAGCGCTCGGGCGGCTCAGCCTGGATTCGTAAGGTCGCCGTGTGATGGACCTGAGTATTGAAAACCTCACCAAGTCCAAAGCGTTCACATCGAAGCCGGTACCCAAGGAAATCGTTTGGGAACATGACGGCGTGAAGCACAAGTTTAAAACGTATATCCGCCCGCTGGGTTATCACACGGCCGTGGGTGATATCAGCTCTGTTCGCAATGACAATTTCTTAGCCGCAAGGATCGCCTCCAGCATCTGTGATGGCGACGGAAAGCCTGTGTTTGCCGTGGCAGACCTCACCGGCGAAAACGACCCCGAGCGCGGGCCTATCGCCGACTCGCTGACTCACGCTCTGCTGATCACCATTGGTGAAGTGCAGAACCTGGGAAAGACGCCGACCTCGAAAAAATAGACGAAATATGGTGCGAGCTGGTGATGAACGGAATCGGCGGCCGCACCATCGCCGAAGCGCAAGAAAACATTACGTACCCTGAATTTATGATCTGGTGCAAGTTTCGCGGCAAGCGCGGATCGTTGAATCAGGGGATGCGTATCGAGGTGGCGATAGCGCGTTTCATGACGTTGTACGGCAACGTCAAAACCGGCAAAAAAACATTCGCCATTGAGGACTTCGCGCCTCATATGGACCTACCAGAACTGACACTCGAACGCGCTATGGAAACATGGCAGTAAGGAACGCGCATGGCTCGCTCGCTGGGCACTCTGACGCTCGACCTCATAGCAAAAATCGGCGGCTTTACCGGGCCAATGGACAAGGCCGGTGAATCCGCCAAAAAGTCGATGGGCCAGATCGAAAGCAGTGCCAAGAATGCTAGCCAGTCGGTTACCAATTCGCTGAAAACCATCGGGGTGGCTGCTGTTGGCTACCTGGGTACGCAGCAGATCGTTCAGTACGCCGAAACCTGGACCTCCGTCCAAAACAGGTTGAAGCAAGTCACTGGTACTCAGCAGGAGCTGGCTGTAGCCACGCAGGCGGTGTTCGACGTTGCTCAGCGGTCAACCTCTGCGCTCGAGCCTACCGCCGAGCTGTACCAGCGGATTGCGTCCAGCACCAAGGTGCTGGGTGTCTCACAGACTGAAGCAATCCGGGTGACCGAATCGATCAGCAAAGCCATGTCGGCATCAGGTGTTTCTGCTGAGTCCGCCTCAGCTGCTTTGGTCCAGTTAGGCCAGGCCTTTGCCTCGGGTGTGCTTCGCGGTGAAGAGCTGAACTCTGTGATGGAGCAAGCACCCGCTCTGGCGAATGCTATTGCGGCAGGCATGGGTGTCACGGTTGGCGAGCTGCGCACCCTGGGTGCAGCAGGCACGCTCACATCCAAGGCAGTATTTAACGCGATTCTTGGGCAAACGGAGGCAATCGACGCGGCGTTTGCTAAAGCACAGACCACTATTGCGCATGCTTTCACGACCGTTCAAAACTCAGTGACCCGCACTGTCGGGACCATGGATCAGTTGACGGGCGTTTCGGTGGAGGCGGCTGGCGCATTGGTCAGTATTTCCAAATCGCTTGATACGGCCAACATCGAAAAAATCGTATCTGTACTGGGGGTCGGCTTAGTTGGTGCCCTTGGTCGAGTTGCCGCCGGCTTTGCAAATACAGCCATCGCTGCCGGCATGAACGTCCTCGCGATGGGTGAAGTTGCAGCCGCCAACGCTGTAGCCACGGCGGCTGCCGTGCGTAAAGCTGAGGTGGATCTAGTCACCGCAAAAAACGCAGTGACCAACGCTCGCCTAAATCTTGCGCTGGCTACCAGCGTGAATGACATAGCCATTGCTGAGAGGCTGCTTGATGCGGCCAAGGCCAAGGCACTCGCGGCGAGTGCTGCACTTTCTGGGGCACGAGGAGCTGAAGCGACTGCGGCAACGCTCTCCGCATCCGCTACAACTGCTTACGGCTTTGCTCTGCGGGCAGCAAGCGCAGCTGGCGCCGGCTTAGTACGTGCCGGCTCGGGATTGCTCGCGCTGCTTGGGGGGCCAGTCGGGCTGGCATTCATTGCAGGAGCTGTTGCGCTTTCGTTCGTTGATTTCAGCAGCAAATCGGACAAGCTGAAGGGGGACCTGAGCAGCCTGGGTACCGCTGTCGATCAAGTACGGCTTGAGTTCAATAAGTTAAATGCGGACCAGCAGCAAAATCAGGTGAATGTCTGGCGCGACAAGCAGCTGGGCGCCACGATGGCCGTGGATAACGCCTATGCCGATCTAAAGACGTCCGTCCAAAGTGGGCTTGTCGACATTTCCAACATTGAAATGGTCGATCTGGCAAAAGTCGCCGATCAGGTTCGCAGCTACGATGCCTTTATTGGAAAGCTGGATGAGGCGAAAGCGAATGGCGAAGCGTTGGGGCCAATCCTTCGCGAAGCAGCCTCCAGTGGGCAGATCAGTCCGGCACAGCTGAAAAGTTGGGAAACGCAAGCGAGCGTCGTGGCAGACGCGGACGTTGTATTGCGCCAAGTTAACGATAGGTTGGCACTTCAGAGCGATATTTTAGCCCGCAACACGGCCGAGGCAAATGCCAATAATATCGCCAAAGCTGGCTTTACTGGGGCCGGGCAAAAGTATCTCGATACGCTGACAAAACAGCTCGGAAGCCTGCAAGACAATGGCGATGCGGTGAAAGAGGCGAACCGCTACATCGCAGAACATGCCGATCTTTCCGAGACTGACCGTGTTGCCATTGTGTCGGCTGCGACGGCTGTCAAATCGCAGGTCGCCGCCAATAAGCTGCTGATAAGCAGTCAGCGCGAAAGCAACAAAGAAATTTCGGCGGCCGCTGCGGCTGCGCAAAAATTGCTGACCGCTTTCGAAAACTCGGCGGAGGGATATGAGCGAGAAATTGAGCTGATCAACACCACCACCGATAAGCGAAAAAAGGCGAGTGAAGTCTCTCAGCTGGCCTTCGAAATTGAGTCGGGAAAGTTGGTTGGGATCAATGCTGAGCAGCAGGAGCGACTTAAAGGGCTTGCTGCCGAGCTGGACATCAAGAAGCAGTTAAAGCAAACCAACGAGGACGCCGCCAAAGTTGCAGCGTTTGCGGCCGCGCAGGACATTGCCTACCAGACCCAGAAAAACGGTTTCGACCTGGAGCTGGCTGGGGCGGGCATGGGTGACAAGGTCAGGGATCGACTGAAGCAAGACCTTGCGATTCGTCAACAATATGCGCAGGACATTAAAGACCTGCAAGAACAGCAGAACAGCGGTGCCATATCAGATGATGTTTACGCTAAAGAGACGGACTTGCTTAGCGAAAACCTCGATAAGCGCATGGAGCTGCAAGAAAAATACTATGAGCGTCAGGACCAAGCACAGAACGATTGGCTTGATGGCGTTTCTGAGGCGTGGGCGAACTATGCCGATACGGCGAGTGATTACGCGCAAATCGTAAACGATCAGGTATCAAGTCAGCTCGATACCCTGCAAGGCAGTTTCGGCGATGCCATTTCAGCAATGATTCTTGAGAACCAGAGCCTTGGCGATTCGTTCCGGAACATCGTCGACAGCATGGTGACTTCGCTGGTCAAAGGCTTGGCCGACATGATTGCGCAATGGCTAATCCATCAAGCCATAAAACTGGTTATTGGTGGAGTTGGTGATACCGCGGCCATCGCCAGTGCAGGCATTACAGGTACTGCAATCGCTACGGCGTACGCGCCTGCTGCCGCCGCCGCTTCGCTCGCGTCCTTCGGTGGCAACTCTGTTCCAGCCATTGCCGGTATTTTGGCAACCAACGCCGTTGCCAAAGGCGCTGCACTCTCGGGTATGGCGCACGACGGTATCGACTCTGTACCGCAAGACGGCACCTGGCTCCTGCAAAAGGGCGAGCGCGTCACAACTGCCCAGACCAGCGCAAAGCTGGACAAAACCCTTGCGGGTATCGAGTCATCAGGTGGCCAGGGCAACAGCGGGCGCCAATCAGTAGTCAACCAAACCATCAACGTCCAGGGTCGTGTAGACCGCCGCACCTCTACACAGCTCAACAATGACGCTGCCCGCAAACAACGTATCGCTCAAGCGAGGCTTGGCTGATGTTCAACGAAACCAGGCTGTTGGACTGCGTCTCTTACGGGTCGCAGTTCGGGCAGGAATTCAAAACACGCATCACCCAGTTGCGTAATGGGCGTGAGCGCCGTAATGCGGATTGGGCTCTGCCATTGGGCAGATACAGCGTGACCTACCAGGCGCTAAAGCCTGAGGACCATCTATTGGTTCGCGGCGCACACATGGCCTGTATGGGAAGTCTGATTGCATTCCGGTTCAAGGATTGGACGGATTATCTCGGCGAACATGAGTTGATTGGGGAGGGCACCGGTGTTGCACAGACCCTTGCCCTGTCGAAGTCTTATGCCTTTGGTCCCATCAGCTTTGCCCGTCCGATTACCAAACCGGTGGCCGGGACGATCGTTATTTATGAGGGTGGCCAGCCGGTAGCAGCCAGTGTCAATTACACGACCGGCATGGTCACCGTCACGGCCCCACCGGGTTCGCCGATCACCTGGTCAGGCGAGTTTGATGTTCCGGTTCGCTTTGAATCTGACCGTCTCGACTGCGACCCCATCGCCCGATTCAGCAATGGGTATGTGCTGACCGCAGATGTTGACCTTGTGGAGGATCGCCAGTGAGAACTATTCCAACAGCCTTACGCGCTCACTTGCAGCAACCCGTCACCACGACCTGCCGCATCCTTCGCTTCATCTTGGCTGACGGCCGCATCTTTGGCCTGACCTCGCTTGACCGGGATGTTGTGTACCAGGGCGTCACCTATTCATCGGTCAACGGCTTTGACTCGAGCGTGATCGCCACGGACGCCGGACTGAGCGTCGATAACTCGGAAGGCTATGCGCTGCTGTCGGCAGATGCCTTGGGCATTACTCTTGAAATAGTGGTCTCTGGCCAGCTCGACAATGCCCAGTGGGAAATGCTGCTGATCAATTATCGCGACCTGAACATGGGTCACATGATCATTGATGCGGGCGACACCGGGGAGGTTACGACCCAGAGTGGTGTGGCTTACATGCCTGAGCTGCTCAGTTATGCGATGCGCTTGCGCCAGGCAATCGGGCATGTGGACAGTCGGACCTGCCGGGCAACTTTCGGCACTCCGGCCAACACACAGACCGGCTGCGGCGTGAATGCCGAGGTGCTATGGATGTCGGCGGCTGTGACGGGCATGGGTGATGAACCACGCCGAGTATTTGCAGACAGCGCGCTCCTGCTGAACCCTTCGCCGATCCCTGGCCGCATCCGCTGGACTGGCGGCCGCAATGCCAGTGCCAGCCGCTTGTATCAGATCGAGGCGTACAGCTCGGTGTCTGGAACTATTGGCCTACTTGAGCCGCTTCCGTTCGACGTGCAGGTCGGCGACACCTTCGACATCCGCCGCGACTGCCCCAAAAACCCTACGGCGTGCACTGCCTTCGGCAACTTCATCAACTACAAGGGCGAGCCACTGATTCCGATTGGTGACGGCGTCCCTCTGTTAACACCGGGTGGCCAGATAGCAGGCGGTTTCGTTGGTTCGCAGGTGGTCGAATGACGCCCGCTGAGCTTCGCGTTGCCGAGGCCCGCAGCTACATCGGCGTGAAATGGCGCCATCGCGGCCGCAAGCCCTGGTCGCTGGACTGCATCGGTCTGGTGATTCGCGCAGTGGCTGCCGGCGGGCTTGAGATGGTCGACCGGCAGAACTACGGTCGTGAGCCGTGGAATGACGGCTTGCGGCAAGAGATGCGCGACCAGCTTGGCGAGCCAGTAGAGGCATGGCAACCGGGCGATATCGCGCTGATCAGTTGGGATGGCGGCGCCGAGCCTTCGCACGTCGGCGTCATTGGCGATTACCCGGGCGGACTGTCCCTGATTCACTCCTACAGTCTGGTCGCGGTCTGCGAGCACCGGATCGACGAGGCCTGGCACAAACGCATCATTGAGGTTTATCGACCATGAGCCTCAGCGCAACGCTCTTTGGCCGCGACAGCGCGATATTCAAGGCCACCAACATCCTCGGCCTGGGCATTCCAGGCTGGCTGGACAGGAAGTTCGGTGCCAAGCCACTGCAAGGTGCATCGCTGGGTGAGATGGCATCGCAGACCAGCAAGGAAGGGGTGGCCCGTCCGATCATATGGGGCATCGTCCGGCCCATCGGTGGCAACATAATTGCCACCTCCGAGCCGATCATTCGTCAGATCGAGTCCGAAACAGACAGCGGCGGGAAGGGCGGGGGTAGCAAGAGTAAAAAGACGATGGTCAATGCGGTCTATCGCACCTACGCAATTCGTATCTGTGAGGGGCCAATCACCGGCATACGCCGTGTCTGGCGCAACACGAAGCTGGTGTACGACGGGCGCGGCAATGCCTGGGGCGCGACCAATAATGGTGTGTTCCTGACCAAGGCCACTTTCTACCTGGGCGGCTGGGATCAGCTTCCATCGCCGGCGCTGCAATCGATCTTCGGCGTAGCTGCGGTCACGGCTCACCGTGGTACCTGCTACATGACTATGAGTGACGAAGACCTGACCGACCTGGGCGGTGCAATTCCGCAGTTCATTTTCGAGGTTGAGCGCGCCGAGGGCATGCCGCTTACATCGCGTATTTATCCGATTGAGGATATCCAGGCAGTCCAGGAAAACGGTACGGTTGGTTTGCGCGGGGCACCATTTATCAATCGGGTTGAGGGTGTCGATTCGGGCGAATCATTAGTCACGGGTTCGATGCGTTCAATGCTTCAAACGTATCGAAACTATGCGCCTGAGGGCACCCAGCTTATCGCTGAAACATTGATACGCGCCGAACTGCGTTCAATACTTAAAGCGTATCCGAATTATGCGCCAGAAGCTGTAAATGATAGCGGTGTACTTGTTAGTGGCACGCTGACTCGAACGCTTATACGTTACGCAAATTATGCGCCAGAAGCTATCGTCACTGGCGAATCTATACAGCGTGGGAGTTTAGGCTGATGTGTGTAGTTAAACTAAATACAGAGCAGGCTGTTGAGGGTTGGTTTTCTGTCGAGAAATTTAAAGTCGATAGTAATGGAAATGAGATTGAAGGTTCACGCCACAAGCCTGTTCCAGATTTCAGGAATCTTATCACCAACGCTGGGCTAGATAGGATGGGCGCATACGCTGACTGGCTATGGTATTGTCAAGTTGGCAGCGGGTCTACTATTGCCAACGTATCCGACACAACACTAGCGGCCCGTGTTGGAAGTGCTAGCGGCCCCACCCCTGTACAGGCCATGCAATCAACAGCGCCGTACTACATCAGCGCAACAACGACATACCGATTTGCAATTGGTACGGCTGTCGGCAACTTGTCGGAAGTTGGCGTTGGCTGGGCTGAAACCGGGTCGCTATTTAGTCGTGCACTTATCGTCGATGGTTCGGGTGTCCCGACAACGATAACCGTATTGCCTGACGAAATTCTGGATGTAACGTATCAATTCCGTTGCTACGCGCCTACTGCTGATGTGATGGGCACTATCGTATTGCGCGGCGTTACCCATACATGGACTTCACGCGCAGCAATGGTTACATCAATGAACATATACCAGGGTTGGTATATGCCGCGCGGTGCTTGGCTTATGAGTAACCCTGGTGTGCATCAGGCTACAGACGGAACAATTGGCCCTGTTACTGGCGCGCCTACCGGCGACGTGACAGCCGCATCATCTATCTCAGATGCCGCGTATTCATCAGGGAGCTACGCACGTGAAGGGACGTTAACGTTTGGTTTGAACCAAGCGAACTACGCTACTGGCATCGGTGCAATAATTACTGTGCATGGTATTGGTGTTAGTCAAATTTCGTTTTCGCCTCAGATTATGAAAACTAGTGAAGACGTATTGACGCTAGTTGTCAAACACTCATGGGCAAGGAAAACCCTGTAATGATGCCCGATAACGTGCTTTCGTCTCAGACAGTGCGCGGCAATATAGTGGGCGCCCGTGCGCTCGCTGTAACACCTATCGTCGATTATGAGGACGGTGGCGTAGCGCTTAACGACTCGACCCGTGGCAATCAGTACCAAATCTGGCAGGCGCTGCTAATCAAGGATCAAGTGCTTGTAAGCGCGCCAAACACGCCAGAATTCGTGATGTTTGCGGGGCCTGGCCTGACGGAAATTAGCCTGACGTTCGATCAGAACATGCGCCCGGTGCTGGCGTTCGTGCAGGGCGGTGTCGCACGTTATCGCTGGTATGACCCAACTGTTGGCGCGCAGATTGTTACCGACCTCCCGGCAGGCTCAATCACGCCAAAGGTCATTCTCGACGACAAGCGCCAAACCCAGACCAGCAGCTGCGACGTGATCCTCGCCTATGTGCGCGGCGGGGGGTTGTACTACCGCCAACAGCGCGACCGCTACCAGATTGAACGACTACTCACTGACGGCGTAACCACCAGCCTGCTGCGGATTGGCTTTAGTGATCAGTTGCGTCTTCAATTCATGATGGAGGTTGCCCGATGAGTCTGCCTCCTGAGTGGACAAGGCCGGGCCTTGGCCTGGCTCCGCTGGAAGCAAGTTGGGCCGTTTCATCCATTGTTGCCGAGATCTGCCAGCGCGCAGGTATTCCGCCCGCCAAGATCGATTTGGCGGGCCTCGGCGGGATGTGCGACGGGTTCAGCATGACCAGCGAATATGGGGCCTTCACCGGGCTTGAAAACCTCGGTAATGTCTTTCTGTTCGATGCGGCCAACTGGGATGGAGCGCTGCATTTCGTGCCTCGCGGGCGCCCGGTGATTGCCACGATTGAAATTGGCGACCTGATCGACGACGGTGAAGACATCCAGAAGCTGACCCGGCGTGATGCTATCGATATCCCGCGAGTGCTCAGCCTGCAGTACTTCGACATCGACGGCGGCCTTCAGGCTGATATACAGACCAGCGACCGCAGTTTGGACAGCCGGTCGAAGTCAGAGGCGCAATCAGAAACAACCGTGCTCATGCGTGCTGACGACGCTGCTCGTTCGGTGGTGGTGACGCACAAGGTCACCATTGAAGAGCAGCGCGGCGAGTACGCATTCAGCTTGCCGGATTCATGGTGCTGGTTGTCAGTAGCGGACACCATCATGCTTGACGGCGAGCGCCTGCGGATCACCTCAGTGGAAATCGACGAGGGATTCCAGAAGTACAAATGCTCGTTCGACCGAGCCAGCGCATACATCTCAAGCGTTATCGGTATTCCTGCAGCACCACAGGCTGAGCCGCCGACACTGGTGGTGGGCGACACAGTGTTGCAATTCATCGACAGCCACATCCTGCGTGATTCTGATGACTGTCTCGGCTACTACGTGGCTGTATCTGGCACTTCCCCTGCGTGGGATGGCGCCGTCATTGAGCTGTCGCTTGATGGTGGGGCGAACTACATCGACCGTTCCAGCGGCAGCATACGGGCGACCATGGGCTCGCTCACTGCTCCAGTTGGTGATCACAGCCGCCCGGTTACTTCCGATCTGCAAAACACTGTCAGCGTGAAACTGCTGCGCGATGACGTCGACCTGCAAAGCACCAACCTGGCCGGGATGATGAATCGTCTGAATCTGGCATTGGTCGGCAACGAAATCATCAACTTTGCCGAGGCCGACGAAACCAGCCCTGGTACCTGGGACTTGAGCAACCTGCTGCGCGGGCGTAAGGGTTCGCCCGTCTCTGCGCACCCTGTAGGCGAACGGTTCGTGATGCTTCAGCGCAATCGTCTGTTCTTCATCGATGCCGAGATGTTCAGCCTCAACCGTGCGCTGACCTTCCGCGTCACCACCAACGGTGGATCGGCTGGAATCGTCTCGACCCACACCTTCACCGGAATGTCCCAGGCCGAGCAGGCTCCGGCCTATCTCACTGCGCACCGAGTGGGCAGCAATATTGTGATCGCATGGCAGGGAATCGGAAGAGTCGGGGGCGGGGCAAACGTGGCCATGGGTACGTTCTTCAAGGGCTTTCAGGTGACGATTAACGGCGTAACCCAAACAACTATCGCAAGGACTCTCACCATTCCAGATCCAGGCGGCAGCGTGATCATCAGCGTTGCGCAAATCAATCAACTGACCGGCACCGGTCCCGCAACGGCGCTCACCCTATGAATACGATAAGCAACGCGATCCCCTTTGTGCCAGAGAACACCATAGATCCAGCGGCCGGGATCAATAACGCCCTGATTGCTATCGACGTGCTGTTGCAACTGGCTTTCGTAAGCGTCGGCTTGAACGCGCCTGCAGTGTCACCTGCTGACGGTGCACGCTATGCAGTCGGTACGGCGCCAACGGGTCTGTGGGCGGGTAAGGCGGGCATGATCGCAAGCTGGACGGCGGCACCTGGTTTTTGGACTTTTCAGGCGGCCCGGTACGGCTACAACTTGGCAGACTCAACCCTGTATGTGCGGAACGGTAACCTATGGGCGCCGTTAGCCGCTGCGGGCTTGAGCAACCCAATGACTGCACCGGCCGACCTGATTATTGGCGGCGTTGCTGGCGCACCTATGCGACTTGCTGCGGGTGTAACCGGGCAAGTCTTGACGCGCACAGCTAAAGGCCTGGAGTGGGCAGCACCTTCAACGTACGGAACAGTTGTGATCGAGGCAGCCACGGCGCGAACCTTGATCCTTGCGGATGCTGGCACATACCTGCGAATGACTGGTGCAGCCCCTGCGATCACGGTGCCTCTGCAGGCAACTATTGCGTGGGTCGACAACACCGAGATAACGATACGTCACGCAGGTGCGGGAACGCTGACGTTGGCGCCCGCATCGGGTGTAACGCTCAATACCCCTAATGGCGGCACGCTGACCATGGCAGCGGCTATGACCGTCACGCTCAAGCGTGTAGCGATCAACGTTTGGGACGTACTCGGCCAGACGGTGGCCGCATGATTGCTGGGAAATACGCGAGGTTGGCGGGGCAGTCTCGTCCACATCTACAGGCGCTACACCAGCCTGCTGGGCAACGTGATGTGCAAGCAACACCACTCAACAATCTCGAACAGAAGTGTATGGCAACGTAAGTAGTACCTGGATTGGTAACGTCAGAGACCAGTAACAACGCTGACAGCAGCACAGTTTAAGTCGAACACCGCCCCCGCCACTGAGCGGGTTTTTTTCGCCTGGAGAAAAGTGATGACTGCAACAGATCGCGACAGAGACGTGGTGGCCCGAACACTTTGGGGTGAAGCGCGCGGGGAGGGCTTCGCCGGAATGATCGCCGTGGCCTGGTCTATCCGCAACAGAGTGGATACCGACCTGCACAATGACGGCAAGCCCGACTGGTGGGGCGAAGGCTATATCGGCGTCTGCCAAGCCCCGTGGCAGTTCAGCTGCTGGAACAAAAACGACCCGAACTATCCATTCCTGATCGGCGCGAAGCCGATCCCTTCTGGTGAGTTTGCGACTTGCCAGAGTGCGGCGGCGACGGTGATCGATGGTACGGCGCCAGATCCAACTGGCGGTGCGACTCACTACTACGCCACGACCATGCCCAAGGCCCCAGCGTGGGCGTCGAAGGCCAAGCAGACCCTGAAGCTGGGGCATCATATTTTCTTTAAGGATGTGCCATGAGCTGCCTATCCAGAGTGCTGCGATCCAGCGCCGATTATGGCCTGATGTTCTGGTGCCCAGGCTGCGATGGCGCGCATCGCATCCAGCATGGTGCCGGATCTGGCCCGCGCTGGGGTTGGAATGGAAACGCTGAGAAACCAACCTTCACGCCGTCGATTCTGGTGAGCTATCCAGCCAACCCGGATGCGGGGGAAGAGTTCAAGGAGTGGCGCACCGCCCGGATATGTCATTCGTTCGTGACTGACGGCCGCATCCAGTTTCTTGGCGATTGCACGCACGGCCTGGCTGGCCAGACCGTGGATATTCCTGATTGGGACGAGGAGGGGCTATGACGGACTCCGCGTGGAAGTTGATCGGACTGGGCTTGGCCATCGCACTGCTGCTGGCGCTGGGTGCCGGTTGCGGAGCATGGCTGGCATCAGGACATTATCGACCGCTGCTCGACACCGCTGAGACAGATCTAGCCTCGGCCAAGACCGTCAATGGCAACCTGCTAGCGCTTACCACTGAGCAGGGGCTGGCGCTTGGTGGGTTGGTGCAGGCGGGCGAGAAACGACAGGAGGCCGCCAAAATAGCAGTGGCTACGGCGAAGGAAGAGGCGAAGCCTGACTATGCTGCGGCAAACACGATTCAGCAGGGACATACAGGCGGTGACCCGGCCATGGCTGCGGCGTCGATCATTGATCAGGAACTAGGGTTATGAGACTGCTGCTGATGGGGGTGGTGTTTTTGCTGGCGGGATGCGCTGGGCAGGAACCCGAAATACGCACTGTGCGAGTGGAGGTTCCAGTGCAGGTTCCGTGCAAGGCACCAATCATTGCGGCGCCGGTGTTCGCTGCGGCTGGCTTGAAGAAAGCGGATTCGCTCGAGGTGAAGGTGAGGGCGCTGCTGGCTGAGCGTCGGCAGCATATCGGTTACGAAAAGGAGTTAGTCGCGGCGGTGAGCGCTTGCCAGTAAAGCTCGACTTCTACGACTGAATGTTAATTTTTTCGTAAGCGTCTACCCAACATACCTTGCGTGGTTATCCCCAAGTAACTCGGTACTCTCGTCACTGAAAACAACGAAACTTTCACATCTATCCGACAGAGGCCAGACAACTGGGTGCTTACTCTGGGCGCTGCCATAGGTTGATATCGAGGAGGGTAAGCAAAGCAGTCCTGAGAGCGGGGACTCGAAGGGTAACGTTGACGTAATCGCAATGACTAAAAACGCACGTGAGATCCATTCATTCAGGAGTTACCTATGTCCATCGGATCCGTATCAGCTTCAAATCCAGTGACTATCAACGGGCTAAGTTCTGCCCAAAGTCAGCCTCAGGCGAAAGCAAATCAGGCAAAGGCCTCTACCACAGCCAGTAATGTCGCAGCAGCGCTGAAAGAAGCTACTGAGACTGCCGCGCAAACCGCTCAAGAGGCGGGGCATGGTGATCGTCAGGCACAGCGTTTGATGCAAAAGCAGAACCATCAACCCGCAAACACGGCAGCCCCGACGGCTGGTGTTGTGAATGGTAACGGGCAGATAACCGGCGAGACCATAAACACTAAAGCGTAATCTCCCGGATGCACTGCAAAAGGCTGGCGAACCCTGTGCGAGCAAGGTTTTCCAGTTGCATTCAACGCACAGTAATACGCCACTTCTGCTACGTGCTTGAGACTTCCTGGACCTAAGCCTGATAGTCGTACGCGTCCGGGCATCCGGTCTTGCGCAACTAAACCGGTTGTCATCTATGCGGCAGCAGTTAGGCAAGGGTGATGGCGTCCGCTTAAAAATACGCCTGCACAATCGTCCTTAATGCTGGGGGCCGGTAGGTGTATTCCCCGGACGGATACCGAAAAATTAGCATTTAGCCCGTGCGGGTGCGCTTCCTGTTGATCTTTACGCCGTTACACCTGATGTAAAGCTGGTCGTTCGGACCGAACCCCGTTATGGGGGATTCCGCCTTTCGTCAAGCGTGAGTCATTGTCAACTTGCGCAAAATCGAAGGATCTGAAAATTCACCGTGTACTTTCGTTAGGCTTCGATCGTTCAGCTTGTTCTTTCTTATGGTTCTTCATATCCAGGCGGACACCCCAGGCAAGTATGGCCACTCCGAAAATAGCGACGAGGATGATTTGTGCGGCAGGCATAGTGATATTCCATGAAAAGTTCTATTGATTACATGGTCATCAGCTACGAACAAGTCCGATAGGATTACAGAATGTTTCTCATTTTACGGGAGGAAGTTGTGAGGCCGGTCTTAGGTTCTGAGCATTGGTGGGGTACGAGCGCTTGTCGATATGAGATTGTGTCCGGTCGGCAGGACGCCGGGGGAGGGATTGCGCAAAACCTCCGCTACAGGCCACGGTTTACCGTTTGCATAAGCACACAAAAGCGGATAATTTGTCACTCTGAATATGGTATTTATTCCTTATTAAACAATATGTTATGCGTATTTAATCCCAGTATGGAGGCTAGGGCTCGAGTGTTCGAATCACTTAGTCATCTATGTCCAGCCAGCTCAGTGCGAAGCGTTGAACCGGAATGCGGAGATAGCCACCGTCAGGAAGAGCAATCCGGTCGGGCCGGAGCCGCTCAACCCGTTGCTCGATGTCAGGCTGTCAGGAATGGCTACCGGTGGATTCGCGCTGAGTTGGGTAATGGCACTGACTTGCCCACCCGTTAGCATTCGACCTGACCAGCCTTTTGCATCGGACTTGACCGGCAGAAGTCGACTCATAGCTGCTCGTTATGGTTTCCAGGATATTAGAGACGCTTCACAATCCAGCACAAAAGCTTCACGTTTTACCTCTCCTGAATTCATAGAATAACTGCAACGCTTGAAACGAGAGGCAGAGAGCCAGCCACCGGTAGAATCCAGGCTCTCACACCAAAGGATTCAAGCGCAGATGACCACGCCTTACCGGCAGCTGACTCATGGCCAACGTTACCAGATTGAAGCGGGTCTGAGGGCTAAAGAGAGCCAAGCAAACATTGCTAAACAGGTGGGCGTGCACCCTTCGACGATTAGTCGTGAGGTTCGCCGCAACCGTTCTGAAAATGTTTACGAGGCGGTTTCGGCGACCCATGAAAGTGATGTCCGGCGCGCTGGGGCTCGGAAGTTTTGCAAACCGGTTACCTGGTTGAGTCATCACCTTGCGATATGGCTCAACCATGGAATGAGCCCAGAGCAGATTTGTCATCGGCTCAAGCAAGAGCGACCAGATCAGGCGGTCAGTCATGAGTGGATTTATCGGTTTATTGCCACCGACAAACAGGGCGGCGGCGAGCTTTATACGCATCTGCGGCACCGTCGAAAGCGTTACCGTAAACGCTATGGAAGCCACGACCGGCGGGGACAGTTGCGAAATCGGGTGTCGATCACTGAACGTCCTGCTGAGGTCGAAACTCGAGAACGGCTGGGCGACTGGGAAGGTGACACAGTGCATGGGGTGGGCGGTAATTTGGTCACTCTGGTTGAGCGTAAAAGCGGCTATCTGAGCGCTTACCCGGTCAAGCGCTCAGATAGCCGCCAAGTCACTCGGGCGATCAATTTACAGTTCAATGGGCATGTGGTGCATACGTTGACGCTGGACAACGGCAAGGAGTTTGCCGGCCATGAGCGCATCGCGAACAAGAGCCGTTGCCAGGTCTATTTTGCCGACCCGTATTCGTCCTGCCAGCGCGGCACGAATGAAAATACCAACGGTTTACTCCGCCAGTATTTTCCCAAAGGCAGTGACTTCAGCAAGCTGACGGTTGCTGCTGTAAACCGTGTGGTCGCGCAAATAAATTTACGCCCTCGCAAACGCCTGGGCTGGAAGACACCGTATGAAGTCTATGCGGGGGTGAGCGTTGCACTTATGTGTTGAATTCAGGTCTTTTAAAACAGACCGAAACACATAATCCGCTCTTCTTCATCTCATCCGAAAAACTCAATCGGATGTGCGCCCCCGCACGATCGGCTATCGCCTTTACAATCGATAAACCCAGCCCGGAGCCTGCTTCATCGGTTCCCAAACTTCGGTAGAACGGATCGAACACCAGCATTTGTTCTTCCGCGCTGATGCCTGGGCCTGAGTCCTTGACTTGAAGGATCACTGTTTCCTGCGCCAACTCTACCGTCAGGTCGACTCGTCCGCCAACGGAGGTATAACGGATAGCATTATCCACCAGATTCTTGACCAGGATTAACAGATCCATTGCGTTGATATTGACCTGTACGTCTTCGATGCTTTCAACACCGATATCGATGCGCTTGCGCTCTGCCAGCGGCAGTAAGTCCTCTAGTACCCGTCGATAGACTTCATGGACTGAAACTGATGTCTGTGATCGATCCGAGCTTGATTGTGCTGCCGCCAGGGCCAGCAGTTGATCGATCAGTTTTCTGCTGCGTTCAATTCCCCGAGACAATGGCAAAAAACGTTCATAGGCCGCCGCCGACATTTCTATGGCCGACAGTCGCTCGGCTTGTAGTGACAGGGCCGTCATCGGGGAGCGCAGTTCGTGGGCTGCATCGGCGATGAAGCGACGCTGGGCTTCCATGGACTGCGCAACGCGCGTCAACAATCGATTGATGGCCACGACGAAAGGTCGGATCTCGGTTGGCAGGTGGTTATCGTCGATAGGATGCAACGCCTGTTCGTCGCGCTGATCGATTTCGTCCGAGAGGGTTGCTATGGGACGGAACAGTTTGCGTACCAGATCGCTCACCACCAGCAACAGCACCGGAAACAGAATGAGAAACGGCAACAGACTACGCCAAGCGCTCTTTCGCGCCTCTTTTTCACGCACGTCAGCTTCTTGGGCGACAACGATGCGTTCGCCACCGACCATTGTTCTAACCAGCACGCGAAAATTTTCGCCTGCCACGCTCAAGGTCGACAAGCCATCGGCTAGTCTTACCGGGAAGGGTAACGGTGTTGTTGCGTCATCACTTCCGGTCGCTTTACTGCTGTCGGTCAGGTATTGGACGATAACCCTGGACTCTTCGTCGTCGCCAACTACCTGTTCAACCACAGGATAGTGGAAGGTCATCTTTTGCCGATCAAAAAGGATGGCCACTTGACGCAAGGTCTCGTCCTGCATTTCGTGCGTCTCGTTAATCGCAGAGACAAAAGCGAAAAAACCTGCCAGTACCGCCACGATCAGGATGGCTAGCGACAGCGTTACAGACAAATGCATCTGTACCGAATCATTCAAGCGCTTTTTGAAACCATCCATCCCATTCCCCTGACATTCTTGATGACATGGCTCCCCAGTTTCCGCCGCAGTGCATGAATCAGAAACTCCACCGCATTGCTTTCCACTTCATTACCCCAGCCGTAAATACGGTCTTCCAGCTCGCTGCGCGAGAGAATGGCACCAGGTCGTATTAATAGGGCCTGTAACAGGGCGAACTCGCGGCTGGAGAGTTGAATGTCGGGGATTTCGGCAGTAGCCGCTTGTTTGGATAGCAAATCCAGCGACACTACACCGTTGTCCAGCACTGACTGGGCACTGCCGCCTTTGCGGCGTAAAACGGCGCGGATGCGTGCCAGTAACTCCGCCATGGCGAAGGGTTTGAGCAGGAAGTCGTCTGCGCCGCCGTCGAGGCCGCGCAGGCGATCATCGAGTCCATCCCTTGCGGTGATGATCAGCAACGGCACCGGGTTGTTGCGTCCACGAATGCCATCGAGCACATCGAGCCCGTCTTTGCCGGGCAAGCCGAGATCCAGCAGCACCATGTCATAAGCTTGTGTTTCCAGTGCTGCAAGGGCGGTGAGTCCGTTTTTTACCCAGTCTGCGGCGTAGCTAGCATCGTTCAGCGCGCCTTGAATGGCATCCCCAATCATCGGGTCATCTTCGACCAGCAATATCCGCATTTATCACTCCAGAAAAAGGCGCGCCGATCATGACCGTCGCGCCTGTATTGAAGCATCTGGGTCGGCGTTTGTCCGTCGCCGGATCAACGCAATGTGCGGCTGTCGGTCACTGCTTCACCTTCATGGAGTCGAAGGCTTTCAACAGATCATCCATCGAAGCCTTGCAATAGCCCTGTTTCGGTGTGCTGGCGCGCAGGGCGTCGAGTGCCCGGTCAATGGCTTTGTCCAGCACATGCCAGTCACTTGCAGCCCGGGGTTTGATGCCAGCTTCGGCGGAGTCCCAGGACGTTTCTAGATCCTTGATGCGGGTTTTCGCCCCCGGCAGGTCGTTTTTATCGACGAGCGCGGCAACATCAGCGGCGATGGTGCGGAACTCAGACAGATCACCCAGTTTTGAACCTGGCTGGGCGGATGCGCTCGCCGATGTGGTCGGCGTGCCAGCACTAGGTTTGTCGGCAGGTTTCGAGCAGCCGGTGGCGATGCTGAGCAAAAAGATCGACGAGACGATGGCAACGTGGCGAATGACATTTTGAAGTGGACGCATGACGATTCCTTGATTGGCTTTTTGACAGGTTATTGATTGACGGGTTTACGGTTGCCAACACTGATTTGCGCGGCCGCGACCAAAAGAACAATGACGCACAGGAAGATGGCACTCGTCCAAGCGGCTCCCATGCCGAGGCCACCATAAGTTTTAGCTTGGGTCAGCAAATCACCGAGAGAGGCGCCAAATGGACGGGTCAGGATGTATGCCATCCAAAAGGTCAGCACCACATTGCCGCCTAAGCGCCAAGCCAGCAGAGTCGTGGCGATAAGCGCACCGAAAATCACGACGCCAAGGGTGAAACCCAGGCCCAGCGCTTCGGTGGCCAGGTCGCCCGCTGCTGTGCCGAGTGCAAAGGTGCAAAGCACGGTTGTCCAGTAGAAAAGCTCCCTTCGCGGGGTGACGATTTCGCGGATCGACAGGTTGTGCTCCACCCGGTACCAGACCAGGAAATTGATCGTCAGCAGAATGGCAAAGACCGCCGTGCTGGTGTACAGGCTGATGTCGAGCATGTCGGTCATGATGTCCGTGATCTGTGTCCCGACGATGCTTACCAGCACCACGGTTAACCAGTAGATCCGGGGTGAATAGGCCTTGGTACGTAGTTGAAAACACAACGCGAGCGCTAGCAAGACGGCCATGCCGATGCTCGTCCAACCAGCGCCCAAACCGGCATCCACGGCCAGAAAGTCCGCGCCGGTTTCACCCACCGTCGTGGACAGAATCTTGATCACCCAGAATGACAGCGTCACTTCGGGTACTTTGTTGAGCCATCCGGATTTTTCGGGATTCATGTGCGGGTAGCCTCTCCTGAGCGGCGCTGAACTTGCGCAGGGGAGAAGATACTTAGCGAAACTTAGCTGAGGCTGAGGGACGGCAATACGATTGCCGCGGTTCCTTTGCCGGGTAGATCGCTGAAGGCATTACTCCGGATTTGGGAACGTTACATATTACTTCCGCAGCCTATTCTGGAGGTTGGCATGCGCAATTGTCTGAATCGGAACCGATCGGCAGTTTTGTACCGATCATGGCTACGAAGCGTGTTGGTCAAATCCGAAGCAATCGTTGGTCAGATCAAATGCAAACACGGGAATCAAGTGGAGTGCAATTTCGCACTGAGTAGCGTGGAAGAGATCGACTGCTTTCTTTATGCGCAGTCGTGGTATTGCAAGCCGCGTGATTGAGATTGTGTTCGGTCGACAGGACGCCGGAGAGGTTGGGCCAGTTTCTGGGCCAATGGTGCCAAGTCCTTTTTGACCGCTCAATCTGCGCTAAAGTCTGTGAGTATTTTGTGAAAAGGATGTCGTGGATACGAAAAAGCCCGGCGCTGGGCCGGGCTGTACGCTGGCCTGTTAAGCGGCATTATTCGGCGTGCCGAGAGCTTTCTTGTATTCGGCTTTCATCGCTTCCATTTGCTCGCCCAGCGCATCCAATGTCGCTTTGCCGAGCAGCTTTTTCGCCTGAGGAAACATCTCGGTTTCCTCCTCCTCAATGTGATGCTCAATCAACTCCTTAACGAACTTTGTGCGACCCGCAAACTCAGGTCTGTCGCTTTGAGGTCGGGAAGTACCAGAGAGTCGACAGTGCGGTGTTCTTCCTTGGCCTCGTAATACATTTCCTCCTGTTCCTTACCACCTGCTTCCTTGAAGGCGGGATATAAGATCTCTTCTTCCAGCTCGGTGTGGATGGTGATTTCCATTTCGAGCTTGGCTACCAGGCAGGTCAGTACGTTTTTTTTGGGACCGATCAGTCGACTCGCTCAATTGGGCGAGGATGTCCTTTACTCGTACGTGGTCAGCTTTTAAAAGGTCGATCGCGTTCATTTTGCGTGCCTCTGCTATCACGGAAGGACGTGGGACGGTCGTCGCCGTCACTGCTTTGTTTCCTAGGTAGAAATGCATTAGCTGTGCCAATCAAAAATTTAAGCAATCAGCTTTACTATCAATACATTAGACATTTACTACGTCGGCAACGTTCCGAGCAGTAGCACACTTCCTTCCAGCAGCGAGCCCATTTCTTCCGCCACGTGAAGGGGAGGCCGCAGATCACGCAAGTTTTGACTGGGAGTTCACTCTTTTTCAAAATGACTCATCTCCATCTAATTTGGCGAGCAATGACTGGCCACGTTGCCAAAGCGCCTGCTGTTTGAATTCAGGCATCCGGTCGAGGTTTTTATAAATCATGCTCATGCGTTGGTTGCCGCGCAGACGGTCGCCGTGACGCATCAGGAAGTGCCAATAGAGCGAGTTGAAGGGGCAAGCGTCGTCAGTGGTGCTTTCGCTCACCTTGTAAGCGCAGCCACGGCAATAGTCAGACATCCGCTTGATGTACTGGCCACTCGCACAGTAAGGCTTAGAGCCCAGGTAACCGCCATCGGCGTGCATGACCATGCCCAGTGTGTTGGGTAGCTCCACCCAGTCGAAGGCGTCCATGTAGATCGCCAGATACCACTCGCATATTTGACTCGGTATGATGCCCGCGAGCAGGGCGAAATTGCCGGTCACCATCAGCCGTTGGATATGGTGAGCATAGGCATGCTCGAGGCTTTGGCTGATAGCTTGGCGCATGCAATTCATCTTGGTCTCGCCTGTCCAGTAGAACTCTGGAAGCGACCTTGTGTTACCGAACACATTGCCATTGGCGTAGTCAGGCATCTTCAGCCAGTAGACGCCCCGGACATATTCCCGCCAGCCGATTAGTTGGCGAATAAAGCCTTCGGCAGCATTGAGTGCAATGCTGCCCGACCAGTACGCTGACTCCACATCGCTGCAAAGCTGACGAAGATCCAGTAGGCCAATATTGAGTGCAGCGCTTATACGGGCATGAAACAGAAAGGGCTCGTCGCTGGCCATGGCGTCTTGATAGTCGCCGAAAGCTGCCATGCCCCAGTCGAGGAAGTAATCCCATAGGGCCTGAGCTTCCGCATGGGTTACCGGGTAGTCGAACGTGTCGAGGGTGCCATAGTGGCTGGTGAAGTGTCTTGCCACCAACGCAAGCACATCCTGGGTGATTGCGTCGGGCGTGAAGCGGGCAGGCGAAGGCGGCCTAACTCCCCTTGGTAATGCCTTGCGGTTTTCTGTATCAAAGTTCCAAGCGCCCCCGACCGGACTGCCGTCGCCATTGAGTAATAACCTGCTCTTGCGCCGCATCTCTCTGTAAAAGAATTCCATGCGCAGCTGCTTTTTGCCTTTCGCCCAGTTAGAGAACTCGGTGCGCGTGCAGAGAAAGCGAGTATCGGAATGCCATTCGATCGCTAAGCCGCAGTCCTTGATTGATTGCTCCAAACGCCAGTCGCCGCATTCAGTCATGTGTAGCTCATCTGGCTGTAGGAGTGCCTGCCAGCGGCGTAACTCGCTCGGCACCGATCCGCTATTTTGCTGATCATCAAGGGTGACGTATTGAACTCGGATTCCACGCTGCTGCAGAGCCTCGGCGAAATGGCGCATAGCACTGAAGATCAGGGTGATTTTTTGCGGATGATGTGGGACATGGCTAGCTTCTTCCATCACCTCGACCATGAGCACCGTATCGCTCTCCTTATCCAGACCCTGCAGTGAGGCAAGGTCGAAAGATAATTGGTCGCCCAAGACGAGGCATAGCTGGCGAGTCGTATTCATCAAACAGAATCCAGTTGAGGTGAGCGTAAAGGCCCAGGGACTTCCTAGCTTTAATCCACAGAACGTATTGTGAGAAGGGAAGTTGCGAATTATTGTACAAATAAAAAATAATGTACAAGTTTTTTATATCGCCTTTGCTGGAAAACGCCAGCGGTCTTTTCAGATTGGATGCGCAAGCCGCTAGCTCCAAACGGTTTTATTGCGATGGATCAGGATCGCCAACGCTGATGGAAAGTCCCTAGATGCTTTCTCGATCTTGAGCGAAGGTCACCTTCTCGCCCTAATCGATCAACGCCATAATGATGGAGCCTCAAGGCTAGTTGGTTTTCGTAGAGTTTGAGAGCAGGGGCGGGAGCAGGTCAGAGTTCGGCATTGGTGTTCCTCGGTGGAGTGAACAGCACAGCAGTTGGTGTGTTTGGTGGGGATTGTGTTCGGTCGGCAGGACGCCGGAGTAGGGGCTACTACTGTATGAAAATACAACGCTAAGTTATTGATTCTTATAGTGTGTATTGGGGCTTTTTTGGTAGCTAATAAAGTAGATATTTTCTTTTACATTCAATAGGATAGGCTTTAATAGAAGTCACCTTGACATGATGGTGGCTCAAACAATTTCGGCGCCTTTCGCGAAGGCGCCGAAATGATGCACCTACTTACCTTTCGGCGGTGCATTCCCACGTCCGCCACCAGATTTATTCCCTGTTGTGCTGGGCAGATTTGGAACCGGAGCGCTCTTCGGCGCGCTTCCCGTTCCTTTTCCTCCCGATCCACTCTTTGTTCCGCCAGATTTCGTCATGATCTTCTCCTGGGCATGAACACATATGAGTCGTAACCATAGCCGCCAATCAATAGTTGCGCGGTGTCCGGTCGGCTAGAAGCCTGAAGAATAGGTGCGCAAAACCTCCGCTGCAGGCCACGAGTTTACGTTTGCATAAGCACAAAAAAACGGATGTTTTGCCACCCTTAAAAGGGGTGGTATCCGTTTTAATTCAATAGGTTAGCTCGCTACCGTCCCCAGCATGGGGTGCTAGGGGTCGAGTGTTCGAATCACTCCGTCCCGACCATATAACTCAAGGGGTTGGCCCAATCTGAAAAGGTTAGGCTTTTTCATGCCTGGAAAATTACTCCCACATTTACTCCCGCTGATTTTTTGGATCTAGGTAGCTATGAGTTTGTGGGCTCATACGGTGTTAGGCCTGTTGAATGTAGGGGCGGGGCGGTCAGTGATCGAAAGTCGTCCAACTGTCGGAGGCACCCACAATCTGCAGTATTTTTTGCTGAGGCTAAAAATGCCGCAGTCGAACACGGGTTGATCAGGTAAGCGATTCACGACAGTGGCTATCGGCGCCTGTGCATCCGCAGTGCGGCGTGTAACAAGGCCTGACACAAAAAAATTGACGTCAAAATGCCATCACTGTATAAAAACTTCTCTTTCAGCAGCTCAGATCAAGCTGGTGTGAATTACGATGGCTGACGGTGGCACCGCTATACAGCGGCTTAGTTTTGCTGGGTTCTTCTGTAGGTAGCGCGTTTCTGGTCGCGATGACTATAAGTGATTGGGTTTTTTTAGGTGTAGTGTCAATGTGACATCATTCCCAAAAAGGGGTCTATGTGCAGGATGAGTTGAGAGCGCGGGCGCTGGCGTCATGGGGGCGAATCCTTGAACACCCGGCCGCCTGGATGAGCGCTGAGCAGCAATACCACGAGTTGTTGAAGGTTGCAGACAAGATGGAACTAGAGAGGCTTATAAGCGATGTTGAGTGGCGCCAGTTGGTAAGAAAAGCTGGGTCCTGCTTTATAGGCAGTACAGGTCCAGGCACGCTGTACAGCGTGCGCAGAAGGTGGTAGGCAATAGAGCTTTGAGCGGAGCATGCAGATTGTCATTAAAAATGGCGCGATGACGGTCTAATGGCAATATAAATATTTTTACTATCATATCAATGACGGTTCTGTTCAATGGCTATCCAATGGAGTTCTGTACCTTGCCAGCAACAAACCTCATAAGCCTGCGTCGGTGGATCTGGGGAGCTTTTGCAAAAAGCGCCCTAATACCCCTGCTGTTGGTAGAAACGGTGCTGATTGCCGTGTACCTGCTGACCAACGGTGCCATTCGCGAGGCGCAAATCGATTATTTGCGGGAGAACGCCCTGACCGATCTGCAGTACTCGGCCAAGCATGAGGGACGCATCATCGATGAGCAGTTGACGAATCTGGGCGCTCTCACAGATCTCTACCGCAACCTCACCGCAAAAGCCTTGCAAGATGAACCTGTCGGCACGGCCGAAGCATTGATGCTGACGGTCGATGGCGTTCGTTATAGCCCCAAAGACCTCGGTGCAGCTGCGGTGTTCTACGCTAACGGCACGCTGCCCGCGCGTCAGGATCTGGCGAAAGTGGCTCGGCTGGCGAGCCTTGCCCCGCTGATGAAGCAGCTCAAGGAGGGCCAACCGCTTGTTGCCAGTGTGTATTTCAACAGTTGGGACAGCCTCAACTATATCTACCCATGGTTCAGTACGCAGGACCAGTACCCCCATGACATGGTGATCCCCGACTACAACTTCTACTACCTGGCTGATGCGAGCCATAACCCTGCGCGTAAGGTGGCCTGGACCGATGTGTACCTTGATCCGGCGGGACAGGGGTGGATGATGTCGGCCATTGCCCCTGTCTACCGAGGCGACTTCCTTGAAGGCGTCAGTGGGATGGACATCACGGTGGGGAGCATCCTGCGGCAGATCGAGCAGTTGTCCGTGCCATGGAGTGGTTATGCCATGCTGGTCAGTAATGATCTGCGGATCATGGCCATGCCCAAATCTGGAGAGGCCGATTTTGGGCTCGATGAACTGACCGATCACTCCTACGATGAGGCTATCCGTAGCGAGCTGTTCAAGCCAGAAGACTTCAATCTACGTACTCGTAATGAAACCCGCGAGCTGGCCAAGATCATTGCCGCCCAACCAGAGGGTATTCAATCGATCATTCTTGGTGAGCGGGTGAACTGGGTGGCCTGGACCACCATCAAACAAACGGGCTGGCGCCTGCTGACAGTGGTCGACGAGGCCGATATTTTCAAACAAACCAATGCATTGGCGGGTCGCTACCAGCAGCTTGGTTACTTGATGATTGCCGGTCTGATTGTGTTCTATCTGCTATTTTTCGCCTTTATGTGGACGCGCGCTCTGCGACTGAGCGGCGAACTGCGAGCGCCCATCACGAAAATTTCGCAGATGATGAGCGGGATAGGCCAAGGACAGAGGCAGCCCGTGCAAGTCAGTTCGCATATTTACGAGTTGAACGAGATGGCCGGGCATGCCACGGCATTGGGCGAGCAACTGGAGCAAAGCGCACAGTCGCGGGCAATCGCCCAACAGCGCCTCGATCTGGTACTTGAGAGCGCCACTGAAGGTCTTTGGGAGCATAGTTTCATTAGCGGTCGTGTCACCCTGAGCAGGCATTTTTGTCAACGTTTCGGCCTTCCAGATACCGAACTGAGCCATGAACAGTTTCTCCAGCGTGTGCATGTCGACGATCAGTTGTCCATCCGACTGGCCTATGAACAGGTGCGCGATGGGTATGATGATATTTACAAGTCGGAGTTTCGCTTCTCCGATGCCTCCGGTTGCTATCACTGGCTGCTAAGCCGTGGCCGAGTGCTGGAGCATGATTCCAGCAGCGGGATGGCCAGCCTCATTGCCGGCACTCATGTGGATATTGACGAACTCAAGCAAATCGAAGCTCAGCTGCGCGACGCTACCCTGCAAGCGCAGTCCGCAAGCGAGGCCAAGTCGCGCTTTATTTCAAGCATGAGTCATGAACTGCGTACCCCGCTGAACGCCATTCAGGGGTTTGCTCAGCTAATGACCATGAAGCGTAAGGCCTTGGAGCAGACCGAGGATACGGACTATCTGGACGAAATTCTGTTGGCTAGCCGACACCTCAATCACTTGGTGGGCGATATTCTTGACTGGTCGAGCATCCAGACTCACCAAGTGCACCTTGACCTGCAAGCAGTGGACATCGGCAGCCTGATGAGCGAATGCGCCGAGTTGACCCGGGGCGAAGCGCAGGAACAGCACTTGCAGTTCCACCTTGTTCTACCGGATGAGCCGCTACGGGTCCGCGCCGACCCGCACCGATTGCGTCAGGTACTGATCAATCTTTTATCCAATGCCATTAAATACAACAGGCCAGAAGGCCATGTGACCCTCAGTTATCAAGTGACTGGCGGCTGTGTCCGTTTGATGGTCGAAGATAACGGCCTCGGTATCGATGCGCACCTGCAAGAGAAACTGTTCGAACCCTTCCAGCGCCTGGGCCGTGAAAACACGGCGATCCCGGGCACCGGTATCGGCTTGTCACTGTGCCGCGAATTTGCCCAGCGGATGCAGGGCCGTATGGGCCTCCACAGCGAGCCAGGTATCGGCAGCCGTTTCTGGATCGAATTAGCGCTGCTTGGCCGGGTGGCCCTGCCAGTTGCTGGATCGCGTCCAGAACCGCAACTGACTAAGGTCAACTTACCTCATCTGCTCTATGTAGAAGACGACTCGGCAAGCCAGTTTCTGGTGCGCAAGGCATTGGCTGATTTAGCCCAAGTCCATGTCGTCGGCACTGGCTACCTAGCGCTACAACGAGTTCTTGACGAGCCGCCAGCACTGATGTTGCTTGACTTACATCTACCAGATATGGATGGAGCTGCACTGCTGAATCAGCTACGAGCACACCCCTCCACCCGCAACCTGCCGATAGTACTCCTCAGCGCTGCCCCGGATATCGCGCATTTGCTGGCCCTGGATTGCCAGGGAACGCTAAGCAAACCGGTGGACCTGGACGAACTACGCGCCCTGGTGCGCGAACTGTTATCAGAGGTACCTGTTGATGTTATCTGACGAACTGCGCTTTTCGCGTGTAGTGGTTATCGATGATGTGGCCTCCAATCTACGTCTGCTCGAATCCAGCTTGAAAACCTTCAGCCTTGTACACGTCAAGACATTCAGTGACTCGGCCGCAGGCCTCGTCTGGCTGCAGGAGAACCCATGGGACCTCCTGTTGCTGGATCTGGACATGCCAACACCCAACGGGTTCGACATTCTGCAGCAATTGGAGCCGCGTGATCGGAGCCGCTCCCCCGTGATTATCATCTCGGCCCTGAGCCGCGCCGAAGATCGGCGCAAGGGCCTAGAAATGGGTGCTCAAGACTACATCAGTAAGCCTGTTGATCTGTCCGATCTCGTCTTGCGGGTGCGCAACAGTTTGCAGTTGAGTCTGGCCAGCCAAAACATGCATCAGGAGCGTGACCAACTCGAGGACCTGGTAAAGGAACGCACGGCGCAACTAAACCGCAGCTTTCAAGCCCTGATCCGCAGCCTGTCGCGGGCCGCAGCCTATAAAGACAACGAGACGGGCAATCATGTACTGCGCATCGGTGAATCGGCGGCATTGATTGCCACCGCCATGGACCACCCGCCTGAATGGGTAGAACAATTACGCTTGGCTGCGCCCATGCACGATGTCGGTAAAATCGGCATTGCTGACGCGATCCTTGGCAAGCCTGGAGTACTGACCGCCGCAGAACGTGTGGTTATGAATGAACACGCACGTATCGGTTACGAAATCCTGCGTGATGAGCAGGTGTCGCCGCTGACCGAGTTGGCCGCCGAAATTGCTTTGTACCACCATGAAAAGTGGGACGGTAGCGGCTACCCGCACGGGCTCAAAGGCGAGGCCATTCCGCTGGCGGCACGCATCGTCGCTATCTGTGATGTCTACGACGCCCTGCGTTCGCAGCGACCTTACAAGCAAGCCTGGACCAAGGAACGGGCCCAATCCTATATGTGTGAGCAGTCCGGCCGACACTTTGACCCTGAGCTATTGGAAGTATTCAAGGGGCTGTTCGATCAGGTAGATGCGTTACAGCAACACTTGGGTGATGAGTCTGCGTCGATAAAATCACCATTCTAGGATCGCCCACGACTCAACCTAAATGGCATTCGGCGTGTAATGTTCTCTCGCCTCTGTGGCTTACCTCCTCGCCAAGTCTGTGAGGACCTACCATTTTCTCAGCAGCTTCTTCAACTACGAAGAGCCCTTGCGTGTATTCGTAGCATTCTGCGAGTTCATAGGCCCACAGTTCATCAAAGCGGAGTCTGTGTCCGAGCGGATGAAAATGGTGCGCGCCACAGTCGTCGAGAGGGCGGCTGTCACCTATGAAGGCGAAGTTCAAATGCCCGGCAACCTCAAAAAGCCCAAGGCGAAGAAGAGTGGGGCTGGCGGAGCTCCTTTGATCAAGAAGATCTCAGTGCGGGATATGATCGGTAACAGCAATCCGCCGAGCAGGCCCTGACCGCTCTCGATCAGAAAGCCACAGAGGAAAAAACGAAAGCACTCTCTGAAAATGACAAGCTGCGCGCTGATATTGCCTCTGGTGCTCGCCGGCTGCGCATCGCGTGAAGTTGTCGTGCCGTTGGTGGCAACGTGCCCGGCACCGCCATCAGCTCCGGCATGGGTGATGCAGGAACCGTCGAACTCTCTCCAGCTTCTGGATCAACTGTTCTTTCCATCCGGGCCGGGATCATTGCCGACCAAGCGGCCTTGAAGGCGCTGCAGTCGTATGTGATGAATGTGTGTCGCTGATCGACTTCGCTGAGGGCGCAAATCCGGACGCTCTGATCGAATCCAGTTATTGCTAATTTTGGAATCTGTCAACCAGACCTCATTGCTGATTCGCCTATCTGTCAACCTGCGCAGAATCGCATGTTGGGCGGACTGATGTTAAAGGAAGGGATTGTGTTCGGTCGGCAGGGCGCCGGGGAGGCCAAGCCTTTGCTTGGCATGCAACCTGAATAAGTCCGAAAGTCTCGAGCAGAAGGTGAGGGCACTGCTGGCTGAGCGTCGACAGCATATTAGCTATGAAAAGGAGTTGGTGGCGGCGGTAAGCGCTTGTCAGTAGGGCTCAACTCCTGCAATTGCATGCTAATTTTTCGCGCCTACATTGTAGGTCGTAAAAATTAGCATGTAGCCCGTGCAGGTTCCCTGCCAGTCGATCTTTACGTCTTTACACCTAGTGTAAAGCTGGTTGTTCGGACCGAATCCCATTATTGCTGATTCAGCCCTTTGCCAACCTAAAGTCATTGCTGATCTGCCAATCTGTCAACCTGCGCAGAATCGCAGGCTGCCCAGCCCGGAATAATTTTTGGAATATTTTGCAGCTGGTTTTGTCGTCCAGCCAAGACATGGAAAGGGAGCAAGGCGCCGTGCGCGGTGTATTATTCGCCATTCATCTTGAACGCTAGGAGCCGTGATGCAACATCTGTCCGATGCAACAGTTCGCGAAATCATAATTTTGTCGGAAGCACGACTAGCGGCGATCCCTCAGGATCAAACCCGAGATCAAATATTAGAAAGCATCCTCGGAGACCCTAGCCCAGAAGAAAAGGCGCTCCGGGATTCGCTCAATAAACTCAGTCATCACCAGGCTCTGGATCTGGTGGCGATGATGTATGCCGGTCAATACATGGTCGAGAGCGAACCCTATGAAAACGACCAGGATGATGACGAAGGTATGGAGGAGCAGCTCCCCAGGGAAAAGTTCGGGGATGTTTACAAGGATCATCTCCGCAATTTTCAGCATGACGATGCCGCTACACTGATCAGTATGTGCGAGCAGAAAACCAACGTGCTCCACCGGTATCTCAAGGCTGCTCTGGGGCGCCGCTACGGATGAGATTTAAAACTTGAAAACAACTAAAACCCGAGCATGCTCGTACCACTTTCTGTACCAAATGAGGTTTTTTCAGGGGGTTTCAGGGGTGTTTATTGCCCCGCAAAGCCCCTATATCCCCATTTCCTAATACTCCAGCTAATCCGCACATGGTGCATAAACCCTATGTGTTCCGGACCCTCCAAGGCTATGGGTGCTTGGCACGTACCACCGCGGTGCTTCATGCCGAGCGCAGTCGTTTTCACACAGCCTGTTTCAGGTCCTGTTTTGGAACGGACATAGTGCTCTGATCTTTCACCCGTCCCCTCCGGCGCAAGCGCATCATCAGAGCGCGCCGCCGTAAGTGGTCTGACTTTTTCGAGTGCATGCAGAGCCCGATCGTTCAATAAAATTTCCCGTGTGGCTTTGGTCGGGAGCTTTTCCCGGACGTTTTCATCGACGTGTATCCGACAGGTTCGGGCGTTTCGCTGTCGCGGGTCGACCTCGCTGCCGCGCAGGGCCATCAACGCTCCCGGGCGCGACAGGTATAAGAAAGCGCCTGGAAATGACGTAGGGGGATAGGGCGTCACATGCATCGGAAAATTAATCGACAAGCTCCACTACTCTGGCCCCGGTTTTTTGGGGGGGGACCTTGTTTTTATGGGGCAGAGGGGGACTTCGCGGAGTGGCGTGATTTCAATTCATGGTCTATTTGTGTATTCCGGCGCGGGGCCGGCTCAAGGAGATTGCCATGCATTTGGTTGTGGAAAGACCTTATCCCGTGGACTATATCCATCCGAACGGAGAGCAAGCAAAGATTGACTTCATTTGGGGAGATCCAAAAAGTATGGCGCCTATCGGAATTACTATTTGGCTCAAGGCTGGCAATGACAGGGTAAAGCTCGGCGAGGAAATGGGCGAGTGGCGCACCTTCGGCGAGGCCTTGCGACACGGTATTGATCTCGCGTTCACTTGGCTTGGTCGCTGAAACCGAACGTTTGATGACAGGGCTCATGCCGCCAGCAGCTGTTCTTGCTGGCGGGGTGGACGGCTCGATGATTGAATCGGCCTTTGCCGTGGCCGACGATAAGAAGGGACTCTGGTCCGACTTAAATATGGAACCACGCCAGTGTGCCCAGCACGACACTGACACCCACTGCGCTGTACGCCACCTTTTTGAGCCACTCCTTGCGCGTCAACAAGGTAATCGCCGCCAGCGAAATAGCGATCTGAATCGCAGTCATCGCCTGCGCCCAGCGGTGATGCTGATGCAGTGCCAACTCTGACTTTTCATCCCACTCTCGAGCCTCTGTTTCGAGGGCCTCGGCGTTCTTGCGCACGATTTCTTTCTCATTTTTATAGCGCAGGGCTTCGGCGGTGTAATGCGCGGCATCGAGGCCGGGGATATGGATCGCCAGTTCAGAGAGGTTTTGCCGGCTGGATTTAGCCTGGTAGTAATTCCACAGGTTGGACGCTTCGGTTTTCTTGATCGCGGCGTTGTTTTTGTCCATGGCCGCTTCGCTCTCCGTGGAGCCGGCCTGATAGCTGAGCAATGCGCCGAGGGTCGCCATAATCGCCGTCATCACCGCTATCTTGCCCGCGAAATTGTCGCCGCTGGCATGGGCGTGTTCGTTGACGTGTTTCAGGTGATGTTCGTGCGGACTGGGGACTTCGAAGTCTTCAGACATGGACGTTGGTCTTTGGGAGTGGATAAGTGGTGAAGTGTAAAGGTAGTCATCATCGAAGGCGCTATTTCTCGACGTGCCGGGCACTATTTTTTCGACCCAGAGCACACCCTCTGCGTTTAGCCAATTCCCACACGGTTATGCAAAACAGAAGGGCTGATTTCGTCGGTGCTAATTGTGTACCTCAGTTAAACCTTTCGAATGCATAACGTGGTCAGTCCTATTCATGCCAGCAGGTTGTGTTTTATGACTGTTTCACCTCGTTCAAACGCTAAAAATCCAGTTCAACCCAACCTCCATTTCATCAAGAGCAATACCCCCGCCTGGCTAAAAGAGGCAGACCCCACGCTACGTGAAACCCTGCGGGTGCAAATGGCAGTCAGTAGTTTTTCGAGAACGCGGGTCGCCGAGGTGCTTGAGGAACTGCAGAGCATTGACACATTCGCCGAGCCTTTGTTGACCAAGGCGTTGCAAGACTGGTTCAACGTGAAAGTCGATGTGCGCACCGCGATATTCTTTAACCTCAACGTCGACTACAGAACATCCAGCAGCAGTCTGCTCGAAGCTGCGCTGCAAAACTTCGAAGCGCACGAGGGTAAAGACGGCGCCTTCAAAACAGGCTCTGGCGTATTCCTCAATGAGCACTCTGGAGAGCGTCTGCCTATTACCCCTGAACAGTTCGCCCGTGCCTGTCGCAATCTGAACCTGGGGCAACTCTATCAGGATCACCTCGATTCGGTATTTCAGCCCTACACCGGGCTGGATGAAAACCCTGTGGCGGTACGTGCTAATCGTCGAGCGCTGTTCCTGGTCAGTGAGCGGGATGCGCTATCGGTTGAAATCACTGTCGCGCGCATCAAAGGGGATATCAGCGAAAGCGCCCATCAGATGATGTTGCAGGTGGCCGCTCAGCGCTCGGAGGCGTCACTGCCGAGTGTCGTACGATTGACCCTGTTCGAGACGCCGATCCATAAAATAGTGGTGATCAGCGCGGATCGAAGCCATGAGGATGGAAAGGCGTTGCCCTGCGTGGCGTATATCCCGGGAGACCCCCTGCACCCGTTGAAGGAGTACGCCTCAACTGCTGATTTCGCCAAGGCGCTGACCGAGCGTTTGGGGTCAGCGGATTATCAGCAGTTCTTCAGTCGTTTTATCACTCAACGGCAGCGGCCAGCTTTTTTCAAAGCCCTGAACACACGTCTTTTCCCTTCGCTGCCTTACCGCGTCTTCACCCCAGACCCTGTTCTGCAGAAGGGCGCAGTTGGCACGTCCTTGATCAAGAGAATGTTCCCCAGTCCAAGTGCCATCTGGACGCAAACGCTGGATAAAAATGCCACCCTGAGCTTCGGCGAAACGCCGTTGGTGGGTAACCTGTTCTTGACCCTTTACCGTCAGCAACTGCAACAAGTGCTCGATGATGCGCGCTACTTGGTGGTGCGCACCGACGATGAGGATTTCAAGAGCAGCCTGGCCTTCTACGATGAGTTTCTGAGCATTGGTTTGAGTGTCCTGAATCTCGCGGCCTTTTTCGTTCCGGGTGTGGGCGAAATCATGATGGTGGTCGCCGGCGCGCAGCTGTTCAACGAGTTATTCGAAGGTGTCGAGGCCTGGAATCATGCGGAAGTCGAGGAAGCGCTGGCGCACCTTTTTGGTGTGGCAAGCAATGCCGCCTTGATCGTTGCGTTGGGGGCGAGCGGGGCGTCCCACGTGCCGGCCGTTGAAGGTTCGGCCTTTATCGACACGCTGATCGAAGTAAAACTGGCCAATGGTCAGAGCCGTCTGTGGAAGGTTGACCTCAAGCCGTTTGAGTCTGACGTACTGCTGCCTGATTGGGTCGCGGCGGATGCCGAAGGGCGCATCACGCTTGAGGGCAAGGACTACCTGCCATTGAACGACAAACTCTATCGGATAGCGCTTGATCCGGCGATCAACACCTGGCGGCTCAAGCCCCCGGTCTATGTCGAAACGTATTCGCCCCTCCTTGAACATAACGGCGCAGGCGCATGGCGGGTCGAGGGCGAAAGCCCGCACAGCTGGCAGATCAACACGTTATTCAAGCGGTTGGGGTATTCGGTAGATTCCTTTTCCGAAAAAACAGCCGAGCACATTCTGGCACTCACAGGGACCGATGAAACGCTGCTGCGCAGGATCCACCTGGGAAACCAGGCCCCGACACCACAGTTGGCGGACACCATAAAACGGTTTCGACTGGACCAAGAGTTGGTGCAGTCCGGTGCGCACGAGGACTTGCCCGCAATATTCAACGCGCAGTATCAGGCTAGCGAGGCCTCCGCCGATCCGCTCATCAATGTGATCAAACGGGACTTTCCGAGCATTACAACGGCAGCCGCCAAGGAGATCATTGTCGAGGCTAATGCGACCGAAATTGCGCAGATGACCGGGCAGCAACGCATTCCTTCGCGACTGGCGGGACAAGCCCGTGTTTATGTACGGGAAACACAACTGAACCGTGCCTATGAAGGTTTTTTCCTTGCCTCGGGCAGTGCGCACCCAGACACCCTAAAGCTCGCGCTGGTCTCGCTTGAAAAACTGCCGGGCTGGCCGACAGACCTGATGATCGAGGTCCGACATGGCTCGACGGGCGGCGAGTTGCTTAATCGTGTCGGCAGCCCGACGGCATCGCAGGTTAAAACGCTGGTCAAGCGTGGCAAGACTTATCAGGCTCATGACAGCGAGGGCAACGAGCTACACGCGCCTGCTGATTTTTTTACGGCGGTCATGCAGGCGTTGCCGGACTCGGCCCGCGAGTCGATTGGCGTGTCCGGCGTCTGGAACGTCAGCCAGTTCAGAGAGCGTTTGGCCGCAGTCGCCATGGGTCAACGTGATCACGCGGCCAGGGTTCTCGGCCAATCGCGCGCCAAACAGAGCTTCACTGTGCCGTCCCGTCTATCCAATAGCCGAATCGGCTACCTGTTGAGTGGACGTGGGGCGATGGCAGCGGCTGTTGTGTACCAGCAAGAGAGCGCAGAGGCGCTCAGCGAAAGACTGCGCACGTTTTATCCTGAAAGCGCTGATGCGGGCCACGTCGACCGGTTGGCCGGCCGAGATGTAGCGCGGGTCAGCGCGCGTTTGAATGAGCAGATTCAAGCATTTGGCACTTTGCGCAATGCGCTGGACGGCTGGGTCGATATTTCGGAGTCCAATCCGCTGCTGACTGCGCTGGAACGTCAAACAAGAGGGCGAATCGCAGACGAACTTTCTCGTGCCTGGCGCTACAGCGAGCATGTGATAGCCGTCATGCCAGAGCCGCGCACTACGTTTAGTCTCGATTCCGTTACCTTGCCTGACCTCTCCGATCTGCCGGATCTGCCGGATTACTACAGCAAAATCGAAGAAATCATCCTAAGCAATGTGACGGCTGATGCCGAGCAGTTCGATGTGTTCTTGAGCAAATTTACAGGGCTAAAAGAGCTGTCTATTACTAACGGCGGGCTTTCACGTGTGCCTGCGGGGCTGACCGGGTTCGCCCAACTGAATTATGTGTCCATAGCTTGTCAGGACATGGTGATCAATCAGCAGGCCATGGATATATTCGTTGCTATGCCTCGGTTGCTGACGCTGGATCTGTCGGGCAATACATTGGGCAGCTTTGCCGGTAGCAGCGGATTGAGACTGGACGTGTTAGCCCTTGAGTCGATGGGGTTGACCGAATGGCCGCAGTGGGTCGAGGACATTCCACTGCAGGAACTCGACATATCCGATAACCAGATCGTGCATTTACCCGATCATATTTTGCAGAACCAACGCCACAGCAACCAACATTTGACTGTCAGGGCCTACGGGAATCCGATTTCCCATGACGATCTGCAGACCGCATGGGTCAATGACAGTGGCTGGAATCAGCGATATTCGTTGCTTGCGGATTATCCGGACGACATCAGGGCGCTTCACTCACGTCGCTCGTCGCCCTCGGAGTCTGAGGCTTCGGACGATCTATTCTCCGCTCCTGAATCTTCAGACTCGGAGCCACCGACTCCAGATCCGCAGGCCGCGGAGGGTGTGCATCTCTGGCAAGTGCCGGGAAGTGATTCACTGAACAGCCGAATCGAGCTCGCGTGGCAACGGGTTGAGGAGACCAACGATGCCCCCGACCTGCTATCGCTGATTCAACAATTGCGAGGCAGCGAGGATTTCAACCGGGTCCGTGAAGAACTGACCATTGAAGTACTTGGGGTGCTGGAGGCTGCGGCAGAAGACGCTGAGTTGCGAGGCACTCTGAATGCGCGAGCTGCACAAGGTTGTGAAACCTGCACAGACGGTGCGCGCTTGCTGTTCAGCGATGTTCAGGTGGAGGTCTACAGCCGAAATGCCCTGTTGAACGTGCCCGAGGAAGGCAAAGGCGGTGTTTTGTTCAAGCTGGGTAAGAGTCTGTTTCGTCTCGAGGCCGTCGAAGCAATCGCCGAGAAAGATATCGCCACCAGGAAGAGCATGAGATTGCTCGTCGATGAAGCCGAGGTACGTTTGGCTTATCGAACGGATCTGGCTGACCGGCTGGGTTTGCCTGCACAGCCCCACGGCATGAATTATCGGCGGATAGCGGGGGTGAGCGAGGATGCGATCATCAGCGCCGAAGGCACCGTTTTGCAGCGTGAACAGGCGCTTGAGTACGTTGACTCGATGATCCAGAAGCGCTTCTGGAGCGATTACTTGCACCAGCACTATGCGGCTCGGTTCGAGGAACGACTGGCGGCTTTCGATCTCCGACTCGAAGACCTCACAGCGGCACCCCCGGCAATGGAGGGTGAGTATCTCAATCAGGTGAATGCCTTGCGCCAGGAGCGAGAGGAAGAAGAGCGGCGCGTGTTGAGCGAGTTGACCTTGCTGGAGCGGTGGACGTTGGAAGGCATTTGATCACGGTCATTTGATCGTCTCCCGCAGACTGCCCGGCAGCCAAAGTGCCTTCGGCTGTCGGGAAGTGTCGGGTGTGAGCCCTCGCTCGACTTAATACCCGGTCATTTCCAGATACCCGGTGCCCGAATGACTTCCGCTCAACTGCACCGGGCCTTCCCAGTACGGGATGCGCAGGTTCATCCAGGCATTGGGGTTTAGCGCGGTTGTGGTGATGTCGAGGTGTTTTTCGGGGATTTTCACTCCCCAGCGGGTTGGCAGCGCGTGCCCGGCGACGTCACTCGAGGTCAGTGGCGTGAGCTGGATCTCTGGCCCCTTCAATACCTGTGTCTGGCCGTCAGCGCTGATCCAGGTGCCTGTCAGATACGGCTCGCCGTTTTTCTGCCGCATCCGGTACAGCATCAGTTGTTCGCCGCTGTCCAGGTGCATGGAAAACCAGTCCCAGCCCGTTTGATTGGCGGTCAGTGGCTGGCTGCTCCACTCACGGTCCAGCCAGGCGGGGCCCGCTACCTGATACGTCTTGCCGTCTATTTCGACGGTGCCCTTAGCTTGGAAAAATGGCTGGCTGTAGTAATACGAGGCTTGGCCCTGTTCTGACTTCTGACTGAAACCTTGCTCGCCTTGCAGCACCAGCGGCTGGCTGGTTGTCAGTTGCAGTCGATAACTGAAATTCTGTCCACGGGCGTGCAGTTGCATGTTTGCCAGCGGGTTTTCGAGGCCTGACTGGCTGTCGAATGTCCAGTCATCGATCCACGCCTTGAACGGCGAGGCGTTAACCCCGGCCTGCTCGACGCCGCCGCGGGCGTAACGTTCGGCGGCATAGTGCCGGCTGGCCGAGGTCACTGCGGCATGGCCCATCCAGATCGTTTGATTGCTCCAGCCCTGCACCTGGGTATTGGCTTTCAGCGCGTTGCGAAACAACGTCCATTGCACGCCGAAGGTCCGGCCCTGGTCATCCTTGAGGTTGGCGGTAACGTACCACCACTCGATGCGGAAACCGTCGTGGGGGCCGTGATCCCGAGGAAAACTGAACACCTTGCCCGGGACGACCCGAGCAAACGTCGAGGCCTGGTTACCCAGCCCGGCAAAACCATCGGCAGGCGGCTTTTGATCATCGCAGGCACTCAAGAGCAGGGTGCCGAGCAAGAGCCATAGCCATAGCCATAGCCATAGCCATCTAATCCTCATTGGCAAAGGTCCTCAGCAGGTCGGCCGGGCGACTGCGATACAGCTTGATCAACGGCCACGCCGAGGCCAGCAAGGTCGCCAGCAGGGCCAGCCCCATCAACTGCACCAGTTGGGCAGGGAACACCTGCAACGGCAAGCGCCAGCCAAAGGCTTGCACATTGATCACCGCGTCCAGGCACCAGGCCAGCAGGAGACCCAATGGCAATGCGAGTGACAGCGTTAGCACTGCCAGTAGCCAGGTTTGTCCCAGATTGAGCAGCATCAGTTGGCGTCGGGTCACGCCCAGTGCCCACAGCGGCGCCAGTTGTCCGAGCCGACTCTGGCTTTGGGTCAGCAGGCTGATGAACAACGCCACTCCCGCGACCCCCAGTGTCAGGCTATTGAGCGCGGCAGTGGCGGCGAAGGTGCGTTCGAAGACCTGTGTGGACCAGCCCTTGAGCCGACTTTGATCGACGATGCGACTGTCTTCCAGGGCAAAGCGCGACTGAAGTTCGCGCACCAGCGGCGGCACCGACACAGGGGCGATGCGCAGATTGAAGCGATTGGGCGACAACTGCGGCCAATAGCGCAGCAGGTGTTGAGCGTTGACCAGCAGATGGCCCTTGGGATTGCCGTAGTCGGCGTAGATCGCGACGATGCGCGGCGACCACTGACCTTGTGGTGTGGGAATCGTCAATTGATCGCCGACCTGAACCTTGAGCCTGCGTGCCAGTTGCTCGCTGAGCATCAGGGTGTCGTCCCGGGCCAGTTGATCCCAGGGATCGTCCGCCTGAGTGTCCAGCAACGGCCAGTGCTGACGGTAGGTCGGGTGGTCGATCACGCCGACTACATCCGCAGGCCAGCCCTGTAGCTGGATCGAGACCTGCCAGGTGGGTAACACGGCCTGCACCTGTGGCTGCTCGTTGAGCCAGGCCTGGAGGCTACGTGCCTGGGCCGGGTTCTGTGGGTTGAGGTATAGCTCTGCGGTCAGCCGTTGTTCCAGCCAGTTATTGAATGTCTGGCGAAATCCCGAGGTCATGCTGCCCGCACCGATATTGGCGGCCAGGGCCAACAACAGCGCCATCAGAGCCAGGCTCAACGCCGGTAACTGCTGGCGGCAATCGGCAAGAAACCACTGGCCCAATACCGAACGACTGCGGCCCAGTAAGGCTTTAAGCAGCGCATTGAGGAGCACCGGCAGGCTCAGTGCCGCGCCCAGCATCAGGGCGGCCATCAGCACAAAACCGCTGGCCAGGCTGTCACCCAATAACAAGGCCAACAACGCCGTCACGCCTGCGATGGCCGCCACCCACGCCTGGCGTCGCAACCAGCGAGCATAGGCTTGATGCCAGGCCTGTGCGTTGGCTAGGGCCAGCAGTGGCAACCGCGCTGCACGCAACAAGCTGCTGGCCCCGGCCAGCAATGCACCGAATAGACTCAAACCCACACCACTGGCCCACCACAACGGGCTCAAGCTCAATTGTCCGGCCACTTCGGCGCCGTACAGGCCCCGCAGGCTGGCGGCGACATCGGGTAACAACAGGCTGGCCAGGAAGTAACCGCTGACGACCCCGGCGAGGCCTCCCAGCAAGGCCAGGCCACCCAGCTCCACGCCCAGGCTGAGGATTAACATACGGGCGCTGACACCGCAGGCGCGCAGAGTCCTGAGCAGTCCGCGCCGCTGCTCGAGTGCCAAGCCAATGGCGGCATGCACGATAAATAAACCGACCACGAACGACAGAAAGCCCAGTGCATCGAGGTTTAAATGAAAACTCTCGGTCAGGCGCGACAAGTTGTTTTCTTCACCGCTGCTCTTGAGCACCAGTTGCCCGACCAGTTCAGCAGGCAATGCCGGTTGTGTGGCCGCAAAGTCTTTAGGCAACAACAGCCGCGAGACTTGGTCAGGCATGCCCAGCAGGTGTTGGGCGAAGCTGATATCCACCAGCAGTAACCCCGGGGCCATGTCGGCCTGACTGTGCAGCGGTGGCAAGGCCAGCCCATTCTCGGTCAGGGGTTGGTCACCTTCGTGATAACCCAAGACCTGCAGGGTTTGCGGGGCGATCCAGGTGCTGCCCGGCGGGCTGAAAAATCCAACGATCTGCGCCATGTCCAGGGCTTGCCCGGCCACCGCCGAACCGCCTGGCAGCGACACCGGTTCGATGCCCATCAATTGCAGGCGCTGATCGTCATGCCCCTTGAGCGAGAGGCGTGCTTGCAGCACTGGAGACACCGGCCAACCCGCGCGGCGCAGACTGACAAACACCTCCTGAGAGAAGGACGCGCCATTCGGTGCGCTCAGACTGGCTTGGGGTTCGCCACCGATCAACTGGCTGGCACGGGCGTAACTTTCCCGCGCCTGACTGTTCAGCGCTTGCACGCCGGTCAACAGGCTGGTCGCCAGCCACAGCCCGGTCAGCACGCTGAAAAACTGCACCGGGTGCTGACGCCAATGGCTGAGCAGGGCGTGTAATGTCCAATAAAATACGCGCATCTCAGCGCTCGCCGACATCGGCCAGTCGCCCGCGATGCAGTACCACTCTGCTTGCCAATCGAGCCGCTACTCGCGGGCTGTGGGTGACCATCAATAAACTGGTCGGGGTGTTTTTCAGCAGGTCCAGGAGCAGTTGCAGGACTTCATCGCTGGTGGCTTCGTCCAGATTGCCCGTGGGCTCATCGGCCAACAGCAGGCCTGGACGCGAGGCCAGCGCGCGGCCGATGGCAACCCGCTGTTGCTGGCCGCCGGACAGCTGTTCCGGGTAGCGCTTGAGCCGCGCGCCGAGTCCCAGCCGCTCGATCAGCTGTGCTTGCCAGGACGGATCATAACGTCCGGCCAGGCGCGCCTGGAACGCCAGATTGTCGTCGACTGACAGACTGCTGATCAGGTTGAACTGTTGAAACACCAGGCCGATCTCGGTGCGCCGCCAATGGGCAAGCTGTGCTTCGCTCATTTGATCCAGACGATGCCTGCCGGCGCGGATACTGCCGCGATCGATCTGGTCCAGCCCGGCCACCAGGTGCAGCAGGGTGCTTTTACCGCTACCCGACTCTCCCATCAGTGCCAGACTGCTGCCGTGTTCGAGCTGTAAATCGACCCCTTGTAACACCGCCAGCGGGCCTTGTGGCGTCGCGTAGCTCTTGAACACGCCTTGCACCTGAAGCATGAAGTCACTCGCCTGACAAAGGGGTAGGCAAAGAATAGCGGGTGTCCGCCATCATGTGTCAGGCAGATTACGCTGCCCCCTTTTTGGATTCAGCTCAAACTGACATGCCGACTCAACAATGCCCGCAGCGCCGCCGGTTTGACCGGTTTCGACAGGTAATCGAGGCCGGCAGCGTGGATCTGCGCGATCAGTTCAGGTCGACCGTCCGCGCTGATTACCACGCCGGGTACCGGCTCACCCAGTCGCGTGCGCAACCAGGCCATCAGCGCGGCGCCGGTATCACCCTCATCCAGGTGATAGTCCACCAGCGCCAGCTGCGGATGCACGCCTTTGCCCAGCAGGGCTTCGCACTCACTGCGATTGCGCGCCGTCCACACCTGACATCCCCAACGCGTGAGCAAGCTGTTCATCCCGATCAAAATGCTGTCTTCGTTGTCGACGCACAGTACCTGGGTACCGCTCAGTGGCTGGTGGGACTTGGGCTCGGCAGGACTGGCGGCCAATGGCATTTGATGAGTGGCCAGGGGCACAGTGACGCTGAACACGCTGCCTTTACCCGGCCAGGAGCGTACTTGCAGTTCATGACCCAATACGCGGCAAAGTCCGTCGGCAATGGCCAGCCCGAGGCCCAGGCCTTTTTCGGCACGGGTCTGATGGCTGTCCAGGCGTTTGAACTCTTCGAAGATCACCTGACGTTTGTCTTCCGGAATACCTGGGCCGCGGTCCCAGACTTCAAGGCACAGCTGCGCGCCTCGACGCCTTACGCCTAGCAGTATCGGACCCTTGCCGTAGCGGAAAGCGTTGGTCAGGAAGTTTTGCAGAATCCGTCGCAATAACTTTATGTCGCTGTCGATCCGCACGTTGCTGCCGCGTACCCGGAATTTCAAACCTTGTTCCTGGGCCAGTGCCTTGAACTCGGCGCCGAGGGTGTCGAACAGCGCACTCAGGGGAAACGGCTGGGGATTGGGTGTGATTTTTCCGTTTTCCAGGCGAGAAATGTCCAGCAGGTCGCTGATCAGGTCTTCTGCGGAGCGCAGCGAGCTGTCCAGATGATGCACCAGTTGCTGGGCCTCGCTGGAGATCTCGTCTTCCTGGTGGGACAGGGCTGCCGAGAACAGTCGCGCCGCATTCAACGGCTGCATCAAGTCATGGCTGACCGCTGCAAGAAAGCGGGTCTTCGACTGGTTGGCGGTTTCCGCGGTACCCTTGGCCTCGGTCAGCGCCACGTTCAGTTGTGACAACTCATGGGTACGCTCGGCGACGCGTTGTTCAAGGCTTTCATTGGCGCCTTTGAGCGCCTGCTCGGCTTCACGGAACGCGGTGATGTCGGTGAAGCTCATGACGAAACCACCACCGGGCATCGGGTTGCCAATCAGCTCGATGACGCGTCCATTGGGGAACAATCGCTCTGAGGTATGGGCTCGACCCTGGCGCATCCAGTGCAGCCGACGCGCCACATGCACTTCGGCTTCACCGGGACCGCACAGACCACGTTCGGCGTTATAGCGGATGATGTCTGCGATTGGTCGGCCAACGCTGATCAGGCCTTCCGGGTAATTAAACAGTTCCAGATAACGATGATTCCAGGCCACCAGTTTCAGCGATTGATCGACCACGCTGATGCCTTGGGTGATGTTTTCAATGGCCCCTTGCAGCAGTGCCCGGTTGAACTGCAGCACCTCGGAGGCTTCGTCGGCGATGCGCACCACGTCTTCGAGCTGCATTTCCCGGCCTTCGATGGCGGCCTTGACCACAGCGCGGGTCGAGGACGCGCCGAGCACACCAGCCAGCAAGCGCTCGGTGTGGGCTATCCACTCCCCGTCGGCGTTCTGGTTCGGGCTGAAGCCCTTGCCCTGACGATAGGCGAAACGAATAAAACTCTGCCGCGCGCGCTCCTCACCCACGAAGCGCGCCGACAGGCTCAATAAGTCCTCGATCTGCACTGCCAGCAACGAACGGTTGCTGGGGCGCGCGCTGATTTCCTGACCAATGAAACGTCCAGCCTGCCAGTGTTCGGAAACCCGTGTGCGTGACAGCACCGACACCCAGGCGAACAGGGTGAAGTTACCGGCAAGCGACAGCACCACGCCCTGTGTCAGCGGGGTAATCGGTAAGTGCAATGGGTTACCGTGCAGCCAGGCCAGCCCTGGGAACAGAGTGAGCGCCCAGCCCAGGCTGTTGGCCGCAATGGGCAACACCAAGGTGTAAAACCAAATAAAGGTGCCGGCTGCCAGGCCAGCGAATACGCCTCGGCGGTTGGCTTGTTTCCAGTACAGCGCGCCGAGCATGGCTGGGGCCAGTTGAGTGATGGCGGCGAAGGCGATTTGGCCGATGGTTGCCAGGCTCGCCGTTGAGCCGAGCAACCGGTAGCAGACGTAAGCCAGCAACAGAATCACCACGATGCTGATCCGACGTACCGACAGCATCCAGTGACGGAACACCTCAAATGGGCGCTCTGCGGTTTTGCGGCGCAACAGCCACGGCAGCAGCATATCGTTGGAGACCATGGTCGACAGTGCAACGCTGGCGACGATCACCATGCCGGTGGCAGCGGAGGCGCCACCGATAAACGCCAGCAGGGCCAGCGCCGGGTGGGCTTGGGCCAACGGCAGGCTGATCACGAACGAATCGGGCAGCACCGAACTGGGCAGCAGCATTTGTCCGGCCAGGGCGATGGGCACCACAAACAGCGCTGCCAGGGACAGGTACGTCGGAAAAACCCACCGGGCCAGCCTGAGATCCTGCGGCTCGATGTTCTCGACAACGGTCACGTGAAACTGCCGTGGCAGACACACTATGGCCATCATCGCTACGCCGGTTTGAACCACCATCGACGGCCAGTTGACGGTTTCCTTCCAGTACTCTTCCAGGCGAGGGGCGATCATTGCCTGACTGAACAGGTCATCGAAACCGTCGTACAGGCCGAAGGTGACGAACGCGCCCACTGCGAGAAACGCGAACAGTTTGACCAGTGCTTCGAAGGCAATTGCCAGCACCATGCCGCGGTGGTGTTCGGTAGCGTCGAGGTTGCGAGTGCCAAACAAGATGGTGAACAGTGCCAGGATCAGCGAGACGATGAGTGCGGTGTCCTGGGCGCGGGTGCCCGTGGATTCGGCGACTGCACCGATCAGCAGGTTCACCCCCAGGACGATGCCTTTGAGCTGCAAGGCAATGTACGGTAAAACACCGACCATACAGATCAGTGCAACCACCACTGCCAACGATTGCGACTTGCCATAGCGTGCGGCGATGAAGTCAGCGATAGACGTGATGTTCTCTTGTTTGCTGATCATCACCATCTTCTGCAGCACCCAAGGCGCCAGCGTCAGCAGTAATATCGGGCCCAGATAGATCGGCAGGAACGACCAGAGTTGCTCGGCCGCTTGGCCCACGGCGCCAAAAAATGTCCAGCTGGTGCAGTACACCGCCAGCGACAGGCTGTAGACCCAAGCCCGCAGGCGTGGCGATAGAGGCGCACTGCGTCGATCGCCATAAAAGGCGATGGCGAACATAACGGCCATATAGGTCAGGGCGACTGCAGCAATCAGCCCACTGGACAGCGACATGTAAAACTCCAGGTAGCGCTAGATAGCTCTCAACAGCGCTCGTTAAAAAATGACCGACCGGAAGCGATCCTGCTCCGGCTGGACAGTCTCGCATGATGTTCAGGGTTCGTCAGTGCCGACCAAGGTCTTGGCGCGGCCTGGTGCCGCAGGACGAGGTCTGCGGTGTTGCATATAGGTAAAATAGATGACCTATAGAGAAATTACCCGTTATATAGATATGCAATCGAACTATAAGCTCATTTCACCTCATAGGAGGACTGGAGAAGAGCATGCCTTGCCTTGATACGCCTGCGCCATACGCCGTTGCCAACCAACGTAATCTGCCGTTGAACACGCTGAGTCATCCGCGAGAAGTGATTCGCCAATTCACCCCGAATTGGTTCGCCGCGACCATGGGTACCGGCATTCTGGCCCTGACGCTGGGGCAATTGCCCGTGCAGATCCCGGGTTTGCACCTGTTGGCCGAGGGGTTGTGGCTGTTCAATATCGCGCTCTTCGTGCTCTTCAGTCTCGTGTATATGGCGCGCTGGGTGCTGTTTTTCAATGAGGCGCGGCGAGTGTTTGGGCACTCTACGGTGTCGATGTTTTTCGGCACCATCCCCATGGGGCTGGCGACCATTATCAACGGCTTTCTATTCTTCGGCCTACCTCGATGGGGCGGAGCTATAGTGCCTATTGCCGAGACGCTGTGGTGGCTGGACGTGGCTATGGCGCTGGCCTGCGGGGTGGCCATTCCGTTCATGATGTTTACGCGTCAGGAGCACAGTATCGACCAGATGACGGCCGTGTGGTTGTTACCCGTGGTCGCGGCTGAGGTGGCGGCAGCCAGTGGTGGTCTGCTGGCACCCCATCTGACCGACGCCTCCGCGCAATTCGGCGTGCTGATCACCAGCTACGTGTTGTGGGCGTTCTCGGTACCCGTAGCGTTCAGCATCCTGTCCATTCTGTTGTTGCGCATGGCCCTGCATAAATTGCCCCACGAAAACATGGCCGCTTCGAGTTGGCTGGCGTTGGGTCCGATTGGCACCGGAGCGTTGGGCATGTTGTTGATGGGCGCAGACGCACCGGCGATTTTTGCGGCCAACGGTTTGCCCGGGCTCGGAGAGATGGCGGATGGTATCGGGTTGGTGGCGGGTATCACACTGTGGGGATTCGGCTTGTGGTGGATGCTGATGGCCGTGCTTATTACCGTGCGCTACCTGCGCACCGGCATCCCGTTCAACCTCGGCTGGTGGGGATTCACCTTTCCATTGGGTGTCTACGCATTGGCGACCCTAAAGCTTGCAGCAAGGCTGCACCTGACATTCTTCTCGCTGGCCGGTTGTGCGTTGGTGTGCTGTCTGGCGATATTGTGGCTGATCGTCATGAGTCGGACCGTGTGTGGTGCCTATAAAGGAGAGCTGTTCGTTTCACCTTGTATTGCGGGGTTGGGTGCTGGGGTCAAGTGAGTATTAAAGACGTGGGAGACGATCAAACCAGACGCGTCCTATCGACATCTGCTTGCGTAACGTTTCCAATGTGGCTCGGAGTCGACATAGACACTCCAATTAAAAAGCCGACCCCGGCGCTATTCGAGTACACGGACGATGAGTCAGTCGCAATTCAGTTTGCTGGGAAAACGGCGGTTTCTGCCGTTTTTCATCACCCAGTCCCTCGGGGCTTTCAACGACAATATCCTCAAGCAATCATTGATCCTCGCCATTCTCTATAAGCTGAGCATCGACGGCGATCGCTCGATTTGGGTCAACCTGTGTGCGCTGTTGTTCATTCTGCCGTTCTTTTTGTTCTCGGCATTGGCGGGTCAGTTTGGCGAGAAATACGCCAAGGATGCCTTGATCCGCCTGATCAAACTGGGCGAAATCGCGATCATGCTGGTGGGCGCGGCGGGGTTCATGCTCAACCACCTGTGGATGATGTTGCTGGCGTTGTTCGCCATGGGGACGCACTCGGCGTTGTTCGGGCCGGTGAAGTACTCGATCCTGCCGCAGCACTTGCATGAGGATGAATTGGTCGGTGGCAACGGGCTGGTGGAAATGGGCACCTTCCTGGCGATTCTGGCCGGTACCATCGGCGCCGGGATCATGATGTCTTCCGCGCACTACGCGCCGATCGTTGCGACAGCGATCTTGCTGGTGGCGTGTCTGGGTTATATCGCCAGTCGCAGCATCCCGCGCGCAGCGGCGGCTTCGCCGGAAATGCGCCTGAACTGGAATATCTTCAGTCAATCCTGGGCCACCTTGCGTTTGGGACTGGGTCAGACGCCGGCCGTGTCACGCTCGATTGTCGGCAACTCCTGGTTCTGGTTCGTCGGCGCGATTTACCTGACGCAAATTCCGGCCTACGCCAAAGAGTGGCTGTATGGCGACGAGACCGTGGTCACGCTGATTCTCACCGTGTTCTCCATCGGCATCGCACTGGGTTCGATGCTGTGCGAGCGGTTGTCCGGGCGCAAGGTAGAGATCGGTCTGGTGCCGTTCGGCTCGATGGGCCTGACCGTGTTCGGGCTGCTGCTGTGGTGGCATTCGGGCGGCTTTCCACAAAACGTTCAGGCCAATGACTGGCTGACGGTGCTGTCTTATGGTCAGGCGTGGTGGGTGCTGAGCGATGTGCTGGGCATCGGTGTTTTTGGCGGCTTCTATATCGTGCCGCTGTACGCACTGATCCAGTCGCGCACCGTCGAGAACGAGCGTTCGCGGGTCATCGCGTCCAACAATATCCTCAATGCGCTGTTCATGGTGGTGTCGGTCATCGTCTCGATCGTGCTTCTCAGTGTGGTCAAACTGTCGATTCCGCAGCTGTTCCTGGTGATCTCGCTGATGAACATCGCGGTGAATGCCTACATCTTCAAGATCGTGCCCGAGTTCACCATGCGGTTCATGATCTGGCTGCTCGGCCATTCTATGTACCGCGTCGAGCATCGCAACCTGGAGCTGATTCCGGAAGAAGGTGCGGCGCTGCTGGTCTGCAACCATGTGTCCTTTGTCGATGCGCTGTTGATTGGCGGGGCTGTGCGGCGGCCGATTCGGTTCGTGATGTATTACAAGATCTACAACCTGCCGGTGCTCAACTTCATTTTCCGCACCGCTGGCACCATCCCGATTGCCGGGCGCAACGAAGACCTGGCGATCTACGATCAGGCCTTCAAAAAAATTGCTGAATACCTGAAAAATGGTGAGCTGGTGTGCATCTTCCCTGAAGGCAAGCTGACTGCTGACGGGGAGATCAATGAATTTAAAGGTGGCCTGAGCCGGATTCTGCAAGACACCCCAGTGCCAGTGATTCCACTGGCCTTGCAGGGCTTGTGGGGTAGTTTCTTCAGCCGAGATCCGAACAAGGGAGTCTTTCGTCGGCTGTGGTCGCGCATCACCGTGGTGGCCGGGCCCGCCGTGGCAATGGAGGCGGCGTTACCAGCGAGTTTGCAGGCGCGAGTTGCGGAGTTGCGGGGCACCGTTCGGTAGTTGATCTGGCGTAGTGCAACCTCAAGCACTCAGCTTGAGCCCCACCAGTCCACACAGAATCAAGCCCACACTGGCCAGGCGGAACAGCGCCGTGGACTCACCGAACAGAATGATCCCGGCGATCACGGTGCCTATCGCACCGACACCGGTCCATATCGCGTAGGCAGTGCCCAGCGGCAGTTCTTTCATGGCCAGACCGAGCAGGCCCAAACTGACCAACATGGCCGCGACGGTGAGGGCTGTAGGCAAAGGGCGGGTGAAGCCTTCGGTGTATTTCAGGCCGACGGCCCAACCGACTTCGAACAGACCGGCGAAAAACAGAATGATCCAAGACATGATGACCTCCTATAAAGGGGTCGTCCCCGAATCGTTTTTCCTGATGGACCAGTCAGGTCGTCCTGGCTGTGCGCAGTATTTTGCACATAAACGATTCGGGGGCAAGTCAGGTATCGATAAAGTGGCTAGTCGGTAACGGACCGAGTGGCGAGTTCTCGGTCCGCTTTTTCACTCATGCGCCGGAAATACGTAGAAAGCAAGGCGCCGGAAATGTTGTGCCAGACGCTGAACAGCGCGCTGGGCACGGCGGCCAGCGGCGAGAAATGGGCGCTGGCCAATGCAGCGCCCAGCCCGGAGTTTTGCATGCCGACTTCCAGTGCCAGGGATTTGCGCTGCGCCAGCGGCAGCTTGAACAGCTTGCCGGTGAAATAGCCGAGCACAAAGCCGAAGCTGTTGTGCAACATCACCACCGCCATGATCAACAGGCCTGACTCAGCGATTTTCGCCTGGCTGGCGGCAACCACCGCTGCGACGATCAATACGATGCTGACCACGGATACCAGCGGCAAGACGTCCACCGCCGCTTTGACTCGATGGCCGAGCACGCGTTGTGCGACAACGCCAAGCACGATTGGCAACAAGACCAACTGCAGAATCGACCAGAACATGTCCATGAAAGACACCGGCAACCAGGCCGAGGCCAGCAACCAGATCAACGCGGGTGTCAGCAGCGGGGCGAGGAGGGTGGTCACTGCGGCGATAGCGACCGACAACGCCAGGTCGCCACGGGCCAGCCAGGTCATGACGTTGGAGGAGGTGCCGCTCGGGCAGCAACCCACCAGAATCACGCCCACAGCGATCTCCGCGGGCAGATGAAACGCCTGGCACAGCAGCCAGGCGACGCCGGGCATGATCACGAAATGCGCGACCACCCCTAAGGCCACACGCCATGGATGGCGAGCGACTTCAGAAAAATCATCGAGCTTGAGCGTCAGGCCCATGCCGAACATGACCAGGCCCAGGAGCGGCACGATGGCGCTTTTTAAACCGATAAACCATTCGGGCAGCGCAAACGCCAACACTGCAAACAGCAGCACCCAATAGGCGAAGGTATTCCCGACAAAGCGACTCAACGCAGCCAGCGCACGCATGGCTTGTTCCTTTTTTTATTAGAGGGGAAATGCGCTACCGCAACGGGTAGCGCATGACAGCTGATGGCTTAGATGCCCTGTGGCAGTTCTTCGCCGCCCAACGCTTCAAACAGCTCAGGCAGGAATTCGCCGAAGGTCAGCATCATCAAGGTGAAGCTGGCGTCCAGTTGGCCAAGGGCTTCCTCGCCACCGTCCTGTTCGGCCTGATCTTGCAGCAGGTCTTCGAATTTCAGGCGTTTGACCACCATCTTGTCGTCCAGCACGAAGGACAGCTTGTCCTGCCAGGCCAACGACAGCTGGGTGACCACCTTGCCGGTGCTCAAGTGCAGCTGGATTTCATCGCTGGTCAAATCCTGACGCTTGCAGCGCACGATGCCGCCATCTTCATGGGTATCACGCAGTTCACACTCGTCGAGGACGAAGAAGTGGTCAGCCGCTTTCTGGGACTTGACCCATTCGGTCATGGTTGCACTTGGCGCGACTTTCACCGTCAGTGGGCGTACCGGCAGCGAACCGATCACTTCACGCAGGGTGGAGAGCAGGTCTTCGGCGCGTTTCGGGCTGGAGGCGTTAACCAGAATCAGACCCTGTTTCGGCGCGATGGCAGCAAAGGTCGCCGAGCGACGAATAAAGGCGCGGGGCAGAAAGGCCTGGATGATTTCATCCTTGATCTGATCACGCTCCTTCTTATAGACCTTGCGCATTTGTTCGGCTTCGATCTCTTCGATCTTTTCCTTTAATGCATCACGCACCACGCTGCCAGGCAGAATGCGTTCTTCCTTGCGTGCGGCAATCAGCAGGAAGTCCTGACTGACGTGAACCAGAGGAGCGTCCTCACCTTTACCGAACGGTGCGACGAAACCGTAAGTGGTCAACTCCTGGCTGGCACAAGGGCGAGCCTGTTTGGTCGCCAATGCGGTTTCCAGCGCCTCGGCATCAAAAGGCAGATCTTGGGTCAGGCGATAGATAAGCAGGTTTTTGAACCACATGGGGTGAATCTCTCCTTTGTACAAAGTGGGGGCATTATTCGCTCCTCGGCCTCTGCGGCCAACCCTGTGCTAAGCCTTTGGCAGGATTATAAAAATTATTTAAAAAAGTGCTTGCCAGAGATAGGGTCGCTATATAGAATGCGCGCCACACCGAGAGTGAAGGGTGATTAGCTCAGCTGGGAGAGCAGCTGCCTTACAAGCAGCGGGTCGGCGGTTCGATCCCGTCATCACCCACCAATCCTTCTCAGTGTTACGCGCAGCGGTAGTTCAGTCGGTTAGAATACCGGCCTGTCACGCCGGGGGTCGCGGGTTCGAGTCCCGTCCGCTGCGCCATATTAAGCTTCAAGGCCCTTGAACTCCTTGAAGCAACAAAAAGCGACCTTAGGGTCGCTTTTTGTTGCTTTCTAAATACCCAAAACTAATCGCTGAAGCTTGGGGTTGTGCTCCCGATTATCATCGGGAGCCAGCAATCAGGGGTGTCCCTGTGCCCGCGTCGACAAAGTCTACCTCCGCTCCAGGCCGGTAGACTTCCGAAATCCATCGGCGGGCTAATTGCGTTGATCGTTCACTCCTTTGGTGAGTCCGATGTCGCGGTCGTTTTCGATCACGGCAGGGGTGCGTCTGCGGCAGATGTTCCCGGGACAAAAGCAACGCTGCCGGATTCGCGGACATGGAACAGTCGGGCGCCGTTATTCGGCTTAGTGGTAATTACCTGATGGTCGGCGGCCAGGTAGCCAAGAGGCAGCTGATGAATATCGTGATACTGGGTGATGATGATCGTGTGCTGCGGGTCCCATGTCTCGCCGCTTTTCTTCTCTAGCCATGCCATGAATGCGGCGCTGTTACCGTCGCGCGGAAAATCCTCGCTTTCCGGAACATAGTAAAAAGGTGCGCCTTTATTTTGCAGGTACATCGGCAGTTTATTGTCGACCTCGACCAGCACCATGCGCCACTGACTCCAGGGCGCACTTTTGCTGGCTTGCGCCTTTATGTCTGCGGTGAACTGCATGACGCCGCCACCACCGTTGGTCCAGGGGTAGATAATGCCCAGCACCAGCAAGAGTGTCACCGCCGCAGCTGCGATGCCCTTCGTCCAGCCTGGACCGCTGATTTTGCCAGCCGCCCGTCGTTCGGCCATGTGTCGGGTCACCCACCAGGCTGACAGCAGCTGTGCGAATGGCACCAGAGGTAATACGTAGTAGCTGCGCCGACTGCCGCTGGCAGTGAAGAACACAAACAGCAAGCCCAGGCCCCAGATCAGCCAGCGGGTGTTTGGTTCGATCTGCTTCCAGTTGCGCAGAGCCAGCCACAGGCCAAGTATCCAGCACGGCGCCCAAGGCAGGGTATAGATCGGCAGGTAGAGCAGGTAGGTATAGATCGGGCCGATATTATCGAACGGGTGGAAAAACCGTACTACGTTCTCCCTGAAGACCAGGCCCAGGCCGCTCTCGGCGTAGCTGGGCGTGCCATACAGGTGCGACAGCATGAATGGCACCATATAGAGCGCGCCTGCGATCACTAGCGCCAGGCAAAAGCGCCAGTTGAGATGACGCTTCCAGCGCCCCTCGCTGAGCACGTGCGGCAACAGCATAAGCCCTGGCAGGATGAAACCAATCAGGCCTTTGAGCAGGGACGTGAGCGCCAGCAATACAAAGAACACTATGTAGCGACTCAGGCGAGTGTCATCCGGGCCGCGCCAATACCACCAGACGGCCGCGAGCACGCCGCACACGGTAAGAACATCGGCCGTGGCTACCCGTGCCCAGAAGATGAAAAAGAACGTCGTCGCCAGCAGCCAGCCGGCGATCAGTCCGGTGCCTTTGCGGAAGAGGCGTTCACCAATGAGATAGACCAACCAGATACTTAGCCAGGCGCTAATCACTGACGTCAGTCGTAATGACCAGTGGTTCAGGCCGCCCATCAAACTTGCCGTGGCGGTGATCAGCCAATAAGAGGGCAGTGGTTTGTCGTAATAGGGTGCGCCTTTGAGGTAGGGGTCGAAATAGTTGCCTGTTTGTATCATCTGTAAGGCGATGTTAGCCCAGCGGGTTTCAGCGCCCCAGAGTTCCCTTGCTCCGAGCCCCAGCAACAGAATCAGTGCCGATACAGCGAGCAACAGTGTCAATGCTCCCCTGTCGCTTCTCCAAAACTTCATTCTTATAATTTCCATAACGCGACCGAGTGCCCCCTGGAATTTCGGGCCTTGTCGTACGGCACGACAAGGCGCGTCAATGTTATAGGGTGGTTTGTCAAATTGGTGTCGGGATGGCGAAAAAAAAGCATAATTCGGCCAACTTTTATGGCTGATGGGCGGTTGGTGCTCGTGTGGATGTTATTTCCGTGAATCTCGTGGTCAGGGGCTCGCTGAGAGTGCGGTCTGTTCTCAGATCGACGTTTTCCTTTACCGTGTGTTCACTCTTTTTTCACGGCGGCAGATCTAACCTCTCAGAGATTATTGAGCTGAAGCGTTTGCGGATGAGTGCGCAATGTTGTTATCGATGTGCTCGTAACGCTGCGCGGTAGAACTCAATGGCCGCGTGCTGTTTAAGTTTCCTGATGAGGCCGGTGTCTGGACGTGTCCGGTCTTTGTTTGGGGGGTATTGATAGTCTGTTTGCAATTTACTTATTAAGGTGGCTCGCAACATGGAAGCATTGAATCTTTCACTTTTTTTAATGATCAATGCTGGTGCGGATCCTGCCCCCGGGATGCTGTGGGTTGCCATTATCGTCGCGCAGTGGCTGATTTATGGTGTTCCCTTGTTACTGGCAGGATTTTGGCTCTGGGGAGGCCCGCAACGCCGAGCGGCGGTATTGGTTGCCACGCTGAGTTTGCTGGTTGCCCTGAGTTGCAATCAGTTGATTGCCGCCGTCTGGATGCACCCTCGGCCATTTATGATTCAGTTGGGGCATACGTTCATGGGCCATGACGCCGAATCTTCCTTCCCCAGCGACCATGCGGTGGTGTTTTTCTCGGTGGGGCTGGCACTTATCTGGAGCGCCTTGCGCAATGTCGGTACTTTACTTGTGTTGATCGGTGTTGTTGTGGGGGGCTCCCGTGTTTACCTGGGCGTGCATTTTCCATTCGACATCATTGGCGCCTTTCTTGTGGCCATCGTCAGTAGTTGGGTTGTCATCACAGGGCTAAGCGTTGGTCAGGTCAAACAGCAACTGCTGCTGGGGTTGGAAGGACTGTATCGGCGCCTGTTCGCTTTTGCGATCAATAAAGGATGGGTTCAGGCTTGATCAGTGGCTGATGTTTATGCCTGAACAGTTGTTTCTACGTTGAGGCGTTGCAAGGTTGGAGAGGGTTCGGCAGCCAATGATGGGGCTTCGCTATGTTCGTCTATGTGTTGTAAAAACGTTTTGAATAACCCTCCCTTGAACAGAAGGTTATTCATCAATAAGAGTCAACTTTTTCAGGGTTAGATAGCTGAATACTTGATCAACGATGCCAGAGCTTTTGTACAAGGGCTCTGGCATCTGGATCAATCAATCAGAGAGGATTGCTGGAATCCCATTTTTGTTGCGGGATTGGCAGGTTGCATGACTCGCCTCGGCCCATCGGGAAGTACGTAAAGCCTTTTTGAGCCATGCGTTCGGCGTCATACAGGTTGCGGCCGTCGAAAATCACCGGTGCTTTCAGGCGCTTGTGAATTTCATCGAAGTCGGGCGCCTTGAATAGCTGCCACTCAGTGCAGATGACCAGCGCATCCGCGCCACTGAGTGCTGATTCCAGCGTGCCCATGAGGGCAAGGCCCGGATGGTCACCATAGAGCAGTTGGGTTTGCTGCATGGCTTCCGGGTCATAGGCGCGCACATTTGCTCCAGCAGCCCACAAGGCTTCCAGCAGGACACGACTGGGGGCGTCGCGCATGTCGTCGGTGTTGGGCTTGAAAGCCAGGCCCCACAAGGCGAAGGTCTTGCCTTTGAGGTCTCCTTTGTAGAAGGCGTTGAGCCGATCGAACAGTTTGTGCTTCTGTCGCTCGTTGATCGCTTCGACTGCCTGCAACAGATCGTTGGAGCAGTTAGCCTGGTCGGCACTGTGGATCAGGGCGCGCATGTCCTTAGGGAAGCACGAACCACCATAACCGCAGCCCGCATAGATGAAGTCGTAACCAATGCGCGAGTCGGCGCCGATGCCTAGACGTACCGATTCAATATCGGCGCCGAGGTGCTCGGCCAGTTCGGCGATCTGGTTGATAAAGCTGATCTTGGTCGCCAGCATGCAGTTGGCGGCGTACTTGGTCAGCTCGGCACTGCGCAGGTCCATGAACATGATGCGGTCGTGGTTGCGGTTGAACGGCGCATACAGGTCGCGCATGACCTCACGCACTTCTTCACGTTCGCAACCGATCACGATGCGGTCCGGTTTACGGCAGTCGGTAACCGCAGAGCCTTCTTTAAGGAATTCAGGGTTGGAGACGATATCGAACTCCAGCGGGCGTCCCGCCAGGGCTTTTTCGATATGAGCACGCAACGCGTCGCCGGTGCCGACGGGTACCGTGGATTTTTCGACGATGATCAGGGGGGTGACCCGATGCCTGACGATCGCATCGCCGACAGAAAAAACGTAACTGAGGTCTGCCGAGCCATCGTCGCCGGAGGGTGTCCCGACAGCAATGAACAAGACTTCGCCATGTTCGACCGCGAGCTTTTCGTCGCTGGTGAAATGCAGGCGCTTGCTCTCAAGGTTATCCCGAACAAGATTGGCCAGCCCAGGCTCGAAGATGTTTACCTGGCCTTGGGAAAGCTGCTTGACCTTGTTCTCATCGATGTCCATACAGATGACATCATGACCGACCTCGGCGAGCACCGTCGCTTGCACGAGACCGACATAACCACTACCGAATACACTGATTTTCATGCGCAGTTCCTAAGGTTTGTTGCCGCGTGTGCGTCGTAATTTAATAGTCATCACGCGCGGAATGACCAAGGTCATTCCGCGCGTCTTTAATACTGGGAAATGGTCATTGAAGGCGTTAGAACGGGCTTCCGGCAATGGATACAGTCATGGTGTCGTTTGGGCAAAGATAAAAATCACGATGTTGCCCTGTTCATAACGCTTCCCATCTTTGGGCAGTAGATCGACTTCATGCCTTTCGCCGTCATCTTTGACCCGCATAACCACGCCGACCGAGCCTTTCTGACGAGCCTGGGTCATCCATTGCTGGACAGTACTTAATGTCACGGCGCGGCCCTTGGCGTCAGGGTAGGTGAAACCATATTGGGTCTCACCGACGGTGTTGTACAACGTTATGTCCGGGCGTGCGGTATGCCAAGCCAAGGCAGAGGCTGCCCCCAGCTCATTGCTCAAGAGCGAGCGGGTCTCGCGAAGTGCCTGGGCATGCTCGGAGATGAATACGTCAGGTGTCTTGTTGTAGATAATTGTGTTGGGCAGTGCTGCAGGCAGCAAGGCGACCAGCGCCAGCATCCCGACTGCGGGCGCCAGAAAAAGGGTCGATGGTCTGGCGACTTGCAGGGCGTTGGCGATGCTCCATATCCCCAGTGCAATGAGCACAAAAGTCAGATGAAGCGGCTCATTGTCATAGATGGGCTGCTTGAATTGCAGGTAAGTCACCGTTAGTAGCGTAATCAGGCCAAGGGCCAGGTTCAGCAGCCCGTTAGCGCGGATTATCCCCGTTCTGGCTTGCTCAAGCCAGCCGGTCAGCGTGTGGCCGATCAGCAGTGCTAAGGGCAGCAGGCACGGCATGATGTAGGTGGGTAGCTTTCCTCGGCTCAGGCTGAAAAAAGCCAGTGGCAACACCAGCCAGAGCAACAGAAATGCGATTTTTGGCTGGCTTTTTGTCTGCCATGCATGCTTGAAAGTCCCGGGCAGCGCCAGTGCCCAAGGCAGGCTGGAGACTATCAGTAACGGTAAGTAGAACCACCAGGGTTGAGCGTGTTGCGCATCGTCTCCGGCAAATCGGCGGATGTGTTCGTGCCAGAAAAAGAATGACCAGAAGTCGGGTTCGCGCATGTGTACGGTCAGCACCCAGGGCAGCGAGACCAGTACGGCGACCAGCACGGCTAACAAGCCATAGCGCATCATTTCAGTGAGTCGACGCTGCCATATCATGTACGGCAGGGCGATCAGTACGGGTAGCAGGAAGGCCAGGAAGCCCTTGGTCATGAAGCCCATGCCGCAGGCCAGTCCGAGTACCGCCCAGGCGGCCAGTTTTACCCGCTGTGCGGTACTGTCGATGGCATACCACAAGGCCACCAGGCTGAGGTTGACCCATAGTGTGAACTGCGGATCAAGGTTGGCGTAGCCGGCCTGTCCGACGATCAGGCCAAAGCTCATGTATATCGTGGCGCAGGTGAAGCTCTTGCGCGGGGTATTCCACAGGCGACGAGCCATCAGGTAAGTCAGCAGGGTACTCAGCCCCAGGCTCAGGGCCGAGGCGATGCGCACGCCGAACAGGTTTTCTCCAAACACCGCTTGGCCGATGGCGATCATCCAATAGCCGGCGGCGGGCTTCTCAAAGTAGCGCAGGCCCATGAAGTGTGGCGCCGCCCAGTTGCCGCTCAGGAGCATTTCCTGGCTGGCTTGTGCATAGCGGGTTTCGTCTGGAATCCAGAGGCCGTGAAAGGGCAATGGCAGCAGATAAAACAGGCCAAAGGCGAGTAACAGAAGAGGTATGCCCCAGCGTTTAATCATGACCGTTGAGCTCCCTGCCAGTGGCTCCTGGTTTGAAAGAGCCTGGTTTGCTGATGTGCCACAGTCAGCAATTGACGGAAATAGTCGCCCATGAGAAATCCTTGTACTTAGGGATGTAGGCTGAAGACGTTCAGCGCTGGACTGAATGAGTCGAAGTTCCAGCACTGATAGTCCAACCCGTCACTAAAGGGCATGAGGCGCCATAAATGGCGCCTCATGCTTTCCTGCTTGATGTTGAAGAGTAACCTCAGCGTTTATCCGCGATTTCGAGCATTGCTTCACGCAGGAAGAAGTCGAGGGTCTTGCCGATGGTTTCGCTCAGTTCGATGGTTGGGGTCCAGTCGATCAGGCGGCGAGCGTTATCGATGCTTGGCTTGCGGTGGGTCACGTCCTGATAGCCGGTGCCATAGAACGACTGGCTTTCGACGTCACGGAAACCGGCGAAAGGAGGGAAGTTCGAGCGCAGTGGGTGAGCTTCGAACTGACGCAGCAGTTCTTCGCCCAGCTGGCGGATGCTGGCTTCGTTGTCCGGGTTGCCGATGTTGATGATCTGGCCGTTGCACTTGTCATCGCGGTTTTCGATGATGCGTGCCAGGGCTTCGATGCCGTCAGCCACATCGGTGAAGCAGCGTTTTTGTGCGCCGCCGTCGACCAGACGAATCGGGGTGCCTTCCACCAGGTGCAGGATCAGTTGGGTGATGGCACGCGAGCTGCCGATTCGCGCCGAGTCCAGACGGTCCAGGCGTGGGCCCATCCAGTTGAACGGACGGAACAGGGTGAAGCGCAGGCCTTTCTGACCATAAGCCCAGATTACCCGGTCGAGCAATTGCTTGGAGACCGAGTAGATCCAGCGCTGCTTGTTGATCGGGCCGACGATGAGGTTCGAGGTGTCTTCGTCGAAATTCGGGTCGGTACACATCCCGTACACTTCGGAGGTCGACGGGAAGATCACGCGCTTGTTGTATTTCACGCAGTAACGCACGGTCTTCAGGTTTTCTTCGAAGTCGAGTTCGAACACGCGCAGCGGGTTGCGGGTGTATTCGATCGGGGTGGCGATGGCCACCAGCGGCAGCACGACATCACATTTTTTGATGTGATATTCGATCCACTCGGAGTGGATGCTGATGTCGCCTTCGACGAAGTGGAAGTTCGGGTGGCTGCGCAGGCGGTCGATGGCGTCGGAACCGATGTCCATGCCATAGATTTCGTAGCGGTCGTCTTGCAGCAGGCGCTCGGACAGGTGGTTACCGATAAAGCCGTTGACGCCGAGGATCAGAACACGGGTGCGACGCACGGCACGTGCCGACTCGCTGCCGACCATGCGCGAGCCTTCGACCAGACCCAGTTCGCGGGCCAGTTGCGGGCCGCTGAGGTAGAGCCCGGCGTCGCCACGCTGACCGGCGGTGATCACCAGGGAGTCTTCGCCACAGGCGATGCGCAGGGGATCGGAACTGATCACTCGGCCTGGGGCGATGCCTTCATTGCCGGCAACGACGTCGGCGCTCCAGACGATCAGTTTGTGTTCGCCAACCGGGCAGAAAGCACCAGGGTAAGGCTGGGTCACGGCGCGCACCAGGTTGAACAGCTGTTCGGCCGGGCGCTTCCAGTCCAGCAGGCCATCGGCCGGGGTGCGGCGTCCGAAGTAGGACGCTTGGGTGTCGTCCTGGGCGGTTTCAGTCAACTTGCCCTGGGCCAGCAGCGGCAATGCGTCGCGCAACAAGTTGGCAGCGGCGTTGCGCAACTTGGTGTGCAGGGTCAGGGCGGTGTCGGCACGTTCGATGGCCACACGCTGTTGAGCCAGGATAGCGCCGGCATCGGCGCGCTTGACCATGCGGTGCAGGGTCACGCCGGTTTCGGTTTCGCCATTCACCAGGACCCAGTTGGCTGGGGCGCGGCCGCGATAATGCGGGAGCAGGGAGCCGTGCAGGTTGAAGGCGCCTTTGCTCGCGCAGGCCAGCAATTGCTCGCCCAGCAGGTGGCGGTAATAAAAGGAGAACAGGTAGTCGACGTTGAGTTTGCTGATCCGCTCAATCCACAGAGGATGGTTGGCATCTTCCGGGGCGTGCACCGGAATGCCTTTGCGTGCACACAATTGCGCGACGGAACCGTAGAAGGTGTTTTCCTTCGGGTCGTCGGCATGGGTAAACACGGCAGCGATTTCATAGCCTGCGTTGAGCAAGGCTTCGATGCCAGCACAACCAATATCGTGATAGGCAAAGACGACAGCTTTAGGATTCATAACGTGACCTGAGTGGAAGATGAAGACGGGTGTGAGCTGTTAGCATTTACAGCGGACGTCGCGGACGGGCTGCGCAGCACTTTTTCGATGAAAAAACGCGGGCGGGCCCGGACATCGCTGTACATGCGGCCCAGGTATTCGCCCAACAGTCCCATGCCGATGAACTGGCCGCCGGTGAACACGAACAGCACAGCAAACAAAACAAAGGTGCCGTGGCCAGCCCAGGTGGCGCCGAAAATCAGGCGCAAACCGATGAGCAACACGGCGAACAGCACGCCGAGAAAGGCCATGCTGAAGCCGAGGATGCTCAGCAGGCGCAAGGGCGTGGTGGTCATGCAGGTGATCAAGTCGAACATCAGGTTGATCAGGCGCATCGGGCTGTATTTCGAATCACCATGTTCGCGCTCGGCGTGCGGGACGAGCACCTCGGTGGTGTGGCGGGCGAAGCTGTTGGCCAGAATCGGGATGAACGTACTGCGCTCGCGGCAGGCCAGCATGGCGTCGACGATCGTGCGTCGATACGCCCGCAGCATGCAGCCATAGTCGCTCATGGCCACGCCGGTGGAGCGTTGCACGGCCAGATTGATCAAGCGCGACGGCCAACGACGCCAGGCTGAATCCTGACGGTTGTTGCGCACGGTGCCCACCACGTCGTAGCCGAGCTCGGCCTGGGCAACCAGGCGCGGAATTTCTTCCGGCGGGTTTTGCAGGTCGGCGTCCAGAGTGATGACGACATCGCCTTTGCATTGCTCGAAGCCGGCCATGATGGCCGCGTGCTGGCCATAGTTGCGATTGAGGATCACCGCGACAATGGAGCTGCCTTCACGCTCCGAGGCGTCCTGAAGGATTTGCGCAGAGTTGTCGCGGCTGCCGTCGTCGACCAAAACGATTTCGAATTCATGGTGCAACTGTGCACAGGCCGCTTCGGTGCGGCGCAACAACTCAGGCAGGCTCTGCTCTTCGTTGTAGACCGGGATGACGATCGAAACGCACTGAATCGGATAAGGTTTCACAGGCTTCGTTCCAGAGTGGTTTCAATAGCACACGCAACGCGCTCGACGTCGTCGAGGGTCATGTCGGGAAACAGCGGGATCGAGCACAGGCGTGCCGAGTTCCATTCGGTGTTGGGCAACTGGACCGACGGGAACTGCTTGCGGTAATAGGTGTGCAGGTGGGTGGCGATAAAATGAATGCCGGTGCCAATGTTCTGCTCCTGCAAGCCTTTCATGAACGCCTCGCGGTCCAGGCCACAGCGCTCGGCATCGATGCGCAGAATGAACAGGTGCCAGGCGTGCTGCTGCGGATAGCTTGGCAGCAGAAGCGGCTGGACCGGCAAGTCTGCCAGGCGCTTGAGGTAGGCTTGGGCCAGGACCTCGCGTTTGGCATTGATCTCGTCGAGGCGCTTGAGCTGCACCAGGGCAATGGCGGCGTTCATGTCGGCCAGGTTGTACTTGAACCCTGGCTCAATGACCATCGCCTGCGGTTTGCGGCCATGGGTCATGCGGTCGTAGGCGTCCACGCCGAGCCCGTGAAACTTGAGCATGCGGACCCGGTTGGCGAGGTTCTCGTCATCGCTGACGAACATCGCGCCTTCGGCGCAGGTCATGTTTTTGATCGCGTGGAACGAGAAAATGGCAGTGCCTTGCGCGCCGACCGCACGTCCCCGGTAAAGAGTGCCCGCTGCGTGAGCGGCATCTTCGATCACCATGATGCCGTGACGCTCGGCCAGTGCGTAGAGGGGGTCCAGATCAAAGGCGGCCCCGGCGTAATGCACCGGGATGATGGCTTTGGTACGCGGGGTGATGGCGGCTTCGATGGCGGCGAGGTCAGTCATCAGGGTGTCGCGGTCGACGTCGACGAAAACCGGGGTCGCGCCGAGCAGGCAGATCATGTTGGCGGTGGACACCCAGGTTTGCGACGGGGTAATCACCTCATCGCCAGGGCCAATGCCCAGGGCGAGCAACGTGACATGCATCGCGCCGGTGGCGGACGAGAGCGCGACGGCGTGACGACAGCCCACGCGTTCGGCAAATTGCTGTTCAAGCTCCTGGTTTTTCGGGCCTGTGGTAATCCAGCCGGAGCGTAAAACCTGCTCGACGGCGGCAATTTCTTCGTCACCGATACTCGGGCGGGAAAAGGGCAGGAAACTTTGATTCATAGGATCCTCTAGCGCAGGAAAGCATTGCGGCTTAAGAAGCGAGCCGTCTGCAATATCCACAGATACTGTTTACTTTGAAAATACGGGGCCGCTCTGACAGGGTCGGTAACGGCGCCGCGACACAATTGTTCGCGCAAAGCATAGTTCAGGAATCGTGAAAATTACGTTTACCTTCAGCGGGATGGCGCGAACTCTATTACATGACCGTTTTGCGGAGCTGCGAGCGCAGGGCGATTCGCACGAGACAGTTTAACTTAACGCGAAAAGGTGCAACAGCAGTATGCGCGTCAAGCTAGTTCAGTAGAGTACTGAGTCCGCGCGCAGACTGTACCGTCAGACCTTTCCTACAATAGCGGAGCTAACCTGAACAAATACTGTCCATCCAGCGGCAAATATTTTTGCATCGTGCCCTAGGATGTGTTGAATACAGCCGGTCTGCTTAAGGTCGTTCATTAACGTGGGCAAAAAAGTATTTTCGGGGGTGGCCTGTTACGATCCTGTGCGAATCAGTTAATAAGCCTGCTCTAGGTCGAATGAATAATCGTTCTCGTTACGTTACCTTGGTCGGCGAATGCGAAACAGAGCGATTACCCTGTTCTTGCAATCAAGAGCATTGAATTGACCGTTCTCTAAGTGCGGCAGTGTGGAGGGGTCGAGCGTCAATGTGTCAGTTTGAAGGTATGCAGTTGCCTGGGTGCATGCATTTGACTGTTAGTGGACGACGAGGAAAACCGCTTTATGCAAACAGCCTATACCGTCCTTATTTTGCTGATGTTGGTCGGTGTGTCGCGGTTGGTGGCCCGGTTGATTCCGTTGCCGTTGCCACTGTTGCAGATCGCTGCCGGGGCGTTGCTGGCTTGGCCGACGCTGGGTTTGCATGTCGCGCTCGACCCTGAACTGTTTTTGTTCTTGTTTCTGCCACCGCTGCTGTTCTCGGATGGTTGGCGTATGCCCAAGCGCGAGTTGTGGCGTTTTCGCGGGCCGATTCTTACCTTGGCAGTGGGGCTGGTATTGTTCACGGTGGTGGGCGCCGGTTTCTTTATCCATTGGCTGATACCAACCATCCCCTTGCCGGTGGCCTTCGCCTTGGCGGCCGTGCTGTCGCCGACCGATGCCGTGGCGGTGTCGGCGATTGCTCAGGATCGGCTGCCCGCGCCAATTATGCATATGCTCCAAGGCGAGGCTTTGATGAATGATGCCTCCGGCCTGGTGACCTTCAAGTTTGCTTTGGCGGCGGCGGTGACGGGCGTGTTCTCGCTGGCCAGCGCCAGCCTGACATTTGTCCTGGTCGCCTGTGGCGGCTTGGCCATCGGCGTAGCGCTGAGCTGGCTGGTGGGGCGTTTGCGTGGCTGGATGATTGCCCGGGGCTGGGATGACCCTGCGACCCATGTAGTGTTCATGTTGCTCCTGCCCTTCGCTGCCTATGTATTGGCTGAACGCTTGGGCGCTTCGGGGATTCTGTCAGCCGTGGCCGCCGGTATGATGCAAAGCTGGCTGGATCTGCTGCCGCGACAGACCAGTACGCGGCTGCTTAATCGTAGCGTCTGGGCACTGCTGGAGTTTGCTTTCAATGGCTTGATTTTCCTGCTGCTGGGCCTGCAGTTTCCGGACATCATCAAGGCCGTCGCCAGTCATGAAGTGTCGCTCTGGCCAACCCTGTTGTGGCGTTGCCTAGATGTATTGGCGATTTTTATGGTGTTGTTGGCGTTACGTTATGTGTGGGTGCAGAGCGTCTGGCGGCTGATGGTCGGCTTGCGGCGCTGGGGTGATCGCGGCGAATCATCGCTTGAGCTGACGGCGCGCTCTGGCTGGCTGCTGACCGTGGGTGGCGTGCGAGGGGCCGTGACGCTGGCGGGTGTGATGTCCGTGCCGCTGTTGATCAGTGCCGGGGCAGACTTTCCTGAGCGTGATCTGCTGATCTTTATCGCCGCAGGCGTCATCCTGCTGTCATTGATTGCAGCCTGCATCGCTTTGCCATTGTTGCTGCGCGGTGTCGCTAAAAGCCCGGACCACGCGATGAAACGCGAGGTTCGAGAGGCATGGAAGCATACCGCTGAAGCGGCGATTCACGCCCTGGAAGCTGAGGACCTGGCCGACACCGGCGTCATCCCCGACGCTGCGCAAGCCGCTTTGGCGATGGAAGTCAAAGCGCGGATCATGTCCGAATACCGCCATCACCTCGAGGTGTTCAACGACACCTCCGAAGCGCAGGCGCTGGCTTGGCAAATGGACCAGCTGGAACGACGCCTGCGTTTGCACGCGTTGCGCGCGCAGCGCCTGGAACTCTATAGCCTGCGCCGTCATCACCGGATCGGCGACGACGCGCTGCGTCAGATATTGGGTGAGTTGGACCTGAGTGAGGCGAATCTGGGGCCGGTTAAATAGCCATCAACTTATCTTTTTGGATAAGCCTTGCGCATGAAGGCTTTGTCTTTATCGCTGATCATCGCATTGAGGCCCACTTCCCAATCGCCGATCGTAATGGTGTTAGGCACCGGATAATGCATGATCGACTGCTTGTCGTAAGCGGTGTAGGTCGTTTTGTCTGATTCGAATTTGCGAAGCACCGATTCATCGACTTCTTCGGCGGAATGACCGGCTTTCGCGTAGTGTTCGTACACCTTCGACACGTCCCAAGGAATATCGGCTTCCGGGTGCTGATGTTCATGCTCGGCCCCTAGCGCATGGCCAAACTCGTGCATGATGGTGTATCGGAACTTCGGGTCCGATGGTTTTACACCCAGCACCATCGTAGGAGTCCACGGGTCGTTGGCCTTGGCATCGGTCCCGATCAGGGTGTAGTTCGCGCTGGAGGCAGTCGTGATTCGGATGTCACCTTTACCATAGCCCGGCGTGTTTTCCCGGCCATCAATAAACTCGAACGTCAGGTTTACAGAGGCTTGCCACTGGTTGATAGCGGCAATAATGGCTTGTTTGTGGGGTTCGGGCAGGTCCTCATCGGTAAAACCGATTTTCAGGGTGCGGCCATTGGCCCAGAACCTGGAAAAATGCCCGACGGCCCGCTTGCGGCGACTGCCGGGAACAGATACCCCGGCATTGTCAGGGTTCTCTTCGATGGCGGTCTCATAGGAAACCTGTTGGTCCCTCAAGCGGCGGGCGTTGCAGAGTCGTAGTTCGTTCATGGTGAAACTCCAGGGTAGGCGGAGTCTCATTGTTCTCTGTGGCGAGCTGACCGAGGCTGTACATAGTTATCGCGGTTCGCTGTAGCGGCCAGTGTGTTGGCCGCTACAGATTTCGTGATCAGCCTTTGATGAAATCCCGAATACGCGTGGCCGCTTCGACGCATTCGGCCAGAGGTGCAACCAGCGCCATGCGTACACGTCCGGCGCCGGGGTTGAAACCGTCGACTTCGCGGGACAGGTAGGAGCCCGGCACCACGGTGACATGCTCGGCTATATACAGGTCGCGGCAGAACTCAGTGTCGTCGGTCCCGACATTCGGCCACAGATAAAAACCACCGTCGGGACGCTGTACGTCGAGCACCGGGGCGAGGATCTCCAGCACGGCGTCGAACTTCTCCCGATACAGCGTTCGGTTGGCGCGTACGTGCTCTTCGTCATTCCATGCGGCAATACTCGCCAGCTGGGTTTGAACCGGCATGGCGCAACCGTGATAGGTGCGATAGAGCAAAAAAGCTTTAAGGATGTCGGCATCGCCGGCCACAAAACCTGAGCGCAAGCCGGGCAGGTTCGAGCGTTTGGACAGGCTGTGGAATACCACGCAACGTTTGAAGTCTTTGCGCCCCAGCGCCACGCATGCACTCAGCAGGCCTGGTGGCGGAGTCTGTTCGTCAAAGTACAGCTCGCTGTAGCACTCGTCGGCGGCGATCACAAAATCATGTTCATCAGCCAGGGCGATCAGCTTTTTCAGGGTTTCCAGTGGCACCAGTGCGCCAGTTGGGTTGCCGGGCGAGCACAGGAACAGGATCTGGCAGCGCTTCCAGACGTCTGCGGACACTGCATCGAAATCCGGGTTAAAACCATTTTCCGCCAGGCAGGGCAGGTAATGGGGCTGTGCGCCGGCCAGCAAGGCTGCGCCTTCATAGATTTGATAGAACGGATTTGGGCTGACTACCAGTGCGTCGTCGCTGCGGTTGACCACGGTCTGGGTGAAGGCGAACAAGGCTTCGCGAGTCCCGTTGACCGGTAACACATGACGCGCCGGGTCGAGCCAGCCGGTGGGCACGTCAAAACGGCGCTCACACCAGGCGGTGATGGCTTCGCGTAGCGCCGGGATGCCGAGCGTAGTCGGGTAAACCGCCATCTGATCGAGGTTGGCGGCCAGCGTTTCAGCGACGAACGCAGGCGAGCGGTGCTTGGGTTCGCCGATGGACAGCGCGACAGGGCGTTTATCGGCATTGGGCGTCACGCTGCCAAGTAAGGCGCGGAGTTTTTCGAAAGGGTAGGGCTGGAGCTGCTGCAAGGCGTTATTCATGGGGTGTAGGTCTCAGTGAGCGTGGCGCCCGGGAGTGGGCCGGGCGCCGTTGAGTCGAAACGTAAAGGTGGGCCTGCAATGGCGTCATTCAGATACTGAGGCGCATCTCTGCGTGAGGCTCATGATTGACGCTCAATTGCTCGACGATAGCGTCCTGAAGTCGGCTGCACAGTTGTGGATCGGACAGCGGCTGATTGTTCGCGTCAGTGATGAAAAAAACGTCCTCCACCCGCTCGCCGAGCGTGGCGATTTTCGCGTTTTGCAATGACAGGTCGAACTCCAGGAAGATTTTGCCGATTCGCGCCAGCAGGCCAGGGCGATCAGGTGCGCTCAGTTCCAGGATCGTGACCGGGCGTTGTGCGTCGGTGTGGATCGTGACCTGTGGCGCGAAGGCAAAATGCTTGAGCTGGCGGGGTACCCGGCGCTGGATGATGGTCGGGTAGTCATCGGGGTTGCGCAGGGCCTCGGTCAGCCCTTCGCGGATTTGCTTGATCCGTACAGGGTTGTCGCCAATTGAGCCGCCATCGTTATCGAGCACGATGTAGGTGTCGAGGGTGAACTGGCTGCTGGAGGTGATGACGCGGGCGTCATGAATGTTCAGGTTGAGCTGATCCATGGCGGCCACGGTCACGGCAAAGAAGTCATGCTGGTCGGGAGCGTAGATGAAGATTTGAGTGCCGCCCTCGAACTCGCGCTGAGTGGTTTCCTTGATCAGCACCAGCGGGCCGCCATCGGCAGGCTGCTGCAGGATTGCATCGCTGTGCCAGGCCACATCGCCAGCGGTGTGCCGCAGGAAATAATCATCCCCAAGCTGCGCCCATAGTTGCTCGACGTCATCCGGGTCGATACCGCTGCGAACGAGAATGTCCAGCGCGGCACTTTGCGTACGACGAATCTGCTCTTCACGGTCGACAGGGTTCTCCAGGCCGCGACGCAGTGCGCGTTTGGTCTCGGTGTACAGCTGGCGCAACAAGCTGGCGCGCCACGAGTTCCACAGCGTTGGATTGGTTGCGTTGATATCGGCCACGGTCAGGACGTAGAGGTAATCCAAGTGGGTTTCATCGCCAACGAACTGGGCGAAATCATGGATGACCTGCGGGTCGGACAAGTCCTTGCGCTGGGCGGTGGTCGACATCACCAAATGGTTTTGCACCAGCCATACGATCAGGCGGGTGTCCCAGATCGGCAGTTGATGGCGTTGGCAAAAGACTTCGGCATCGATAGCGCCCAGTTCCGAGTGGTCGCCACCGCGGCCTTTGCCAATATCGTGATACAGCCCTGCCAGGTAGATCAGTTCGGGCTTGGGCAGCTTGACCATAATCTTGCTAGCCAGCGGAAACTTGTCTGAGGTCTGAGTGTATTGCAGCTTACGCAGGTGCTTGATCAGGTTCAGGGTGTGCGCGTCGACGGTATAGATATGGAACAGGTCGTGCTGCATCTGGCCGATGATATGGCCGAATTCCGGCAGGTACAGACCCAGAATCCCGTAACGGTTCATCCGGCGCAGATTGCGATGGATGCCGAACTCGCACTTGAACAGCTCGATAAAGAGACTGGTGTTGCGAATGTCGTTACGGAACTCGTCGTTGATCAGGTGCCGATGTTCGCGCAGCAAGCGAATCGTGTCGGCGCGAACGCCCTTGATTTCCGGGTGCTGAGCCATCAGCACGAAAACTTCCAGTATCGCGAAGGGGGTGCGCTTGAAAACATTGGGGTGGGAGGCTTCGATGTAGCCATCATGCAGCTGGAAGCGCGAATTGATCGGCTGAGTCGTGCCGCTCCCTTCCTCTGAAAGAATGACTTCTTCAAAGTGCTGAATGATCAGATCACTCAGTTCGGCAATGCTCATGACCACGCGGTAATACTTTTGCATGAAGCGTTCGATTGCTAGCTTCGCATCGCCGTCTTCGTAGCCGAGCAGGCGGGCGATGCTGCTTTGGTGGTCGAACAGCAGGCGGTCTTCCGATCGGCCGGCAAGCATGTGCAAGGCGTAGCGCACCTTCCACAAAAACTCTTGGGATGAGGCGAGCAGAGTGTTTTCGCTTTCCAGCAGAAAACCTTCGCCCGCCAGCGCGTGCAGATTCAAGGTGCCGTACTGGCGACGGGCGACCCAGAGAATGGTCTGGATATCGCGCAAGCCACCAGGAGAGCCTTTGACGTTGGGTTCCAGGTTGTATTCGGTGTCGTTGTACTTGTGATGGCGGGCTTTCTGCTCTGCACGCTTGGCCAGGAAAAACTCTTTGCTCGGCCACATCCTGGCGGGGCTAGTGACATCAAGCATGCGCTGGCGCAGGCGTTCGGGGCCGGCAATCGTACGACTTTCCATCAAGTTGGTGATGATTGTCAGGTCGGCGATGGCTTCCTGTGCGCATTCATCGACCGAGCGCACACTCTGGCCGACTTCCAGGCCGATATCCCATAGCAACGTCAAAAAGCGCTCAATGGGCTCGCGAAAAACCTCGTGGTCGGCGCTGTCCAGCAGGATCAGCAGGTCGATGTCTGAATAAGGATGCAGCTCGCCGCGACCATAGCCGCCAACCGCCAGCAGGGCGATATCCGCCTCGTCGCTCCAGTCGAACTGTTCCCACACCTGCTGCAGGATGTGATCGACAAACCAGGCACGATCTTCGATCAGGCGCCGGATGTCGCGACCCGAGCGGAAACGTCCGTCGAGCACTTCGCGGGCCTGGCGAATGGCTTTCTTGAAAGCGGCAATGGGGCTCGCTTTCAAGGCCAGTTCGGCCTGGAACTGGCCGCGGTCGAATAATTCTGGATCCACCTGCGGCATTGAACGGCTTTCCTTCTATCTATCAGGCCTGACTTTAACGACGTGGTTTATACCGACGCGCTTACTGTCGATGTGCGGGCAATAGTGTCGTCGCTCCGCAGGGTGAAAATTTCATACCCGTCTGCCGTGACCAGGATCGTGTGTTCCCACTGGGCAGACAGCTTGCGATCCTTGGTGATCGCGGTCCAGCCATCGCCCAGCAAGCGGGTTTCGGCACGGCCTTGGTTGATCATGGGTTCAATGGTGAAGGTCATGCCTTCCTTGAGCTCCATGCCTGTGCCAGCACGGCCATAGTGCAGTACTTGCGGCTCTTCATGGAAGACCTTGCCAATGCCGTGACCGCAGTATTCGCGCACCACGGAAAAACCATTCTTTTCGGCGTGTTTCTGGATCACTTCGCCGATATCGCCAAGGCGAGCGCCTGGGCGAACCAGCTCAATGCCTTTATACATGCACTCTTGCGTGATTTTCGACAGACGCTCAGCCCACTCTGGCACTTTGCCAACATGGAACATTTTGCTGGTATCGCCGTGGTAGCCATCCTTGATTACCGTGACGTCGATGTTCAGGACGTCGCCATCCTTGAGCGGCTTCTCGTTTGGAATGCCGTGGCACACCACGTGGTTGATCGAGGTGCAGATCGACTTGGGGAAGCCCTTGTAGTTCAGCGGGGCCGGAATCGCCTTCTGCTCATTGACGATGAAGTCATGGCATATACGGTCCAGCTCGTCCGTGGTCACGCCAGGCTTGACGTAAGCGCCGATCATTTCGAGCACGTCGGCAGCCAGACGGCCGGCGATGCGCATTTTCTCGATATCCTCGGGGGTTTTGATGGTGACAGTCATAAAATTCTCTCGGCGCGGTGTGGCGCGGCTAAACACGTAAAACGCGATTCTAACAGACCGTCAGGCTGCGGGTGATCATCGCTTTATATATGCGCGAGGTGGCCCCGCGTGTACGGCGCAAAAGGACGTTTGCGGCGGTGCTTATTTCGTGTTCCGTTATCCGGCCTTTTATGGTATAAAATGCGCCGCTTTCCTGGGTATGTCCCAGAAGCTTAAACCCACACACGTGTCGACACGATGACCTGGGTGCCCTCAGCTTGAAGCTGTTGGTTGGTCATTGGGATACGTGGAGGCCTAACCCGACTTATCAAGGAACTATCATGTCCCAAGTCAACATGCGCGATATGCTGAAAGCCGGTGTCCACTTCGGTCACCAAACCCGTTACTGGAACCCGAAAATGGGTAAATACATTTTCGGCGCACGTAACAAGATTCACATCATCAACCTTGAAAAAACCTTGCCTATGTTCAACGAAGCTCTAGCTTTCGTTGAAAAACTGGCTTCGGGCAAAAACAAGATTCTGTTTGTTGGCACCAAGCGTTCCGCTGGCAAAATCGTCGCTGAAGAAGCTGCACGTTGCGGCTCGCCTTACGTCGATCACCGCTGGTTGGGCGGCATGCTGACCAACTTCAAAACCATCCGTGCCTCCATCAAGCGTCTGCGCGAGCTTGAAATTCAGGCAGAAGACGGCACATTCACCAAGCTGACCAAGAAAGAGGCGCTGATGCGCACTCGCGATCTGGAAAAGCTGGATCGTAGCCTGGGTGGTATCAAGGACATGGGCGGTCTTCCTGACGCACTGTTCGTTATCGACGTTGATCACGAGCGCATCGCGATCACCGAAGCTAACAAGCTGGGTATCCCGGTTATCGGCGTAGTCGATACCAACAGCAGCCCGGAAGGCGTTGATTACATCATCCCAGGCAACGATGACGCCATTCGCGCCATCCAGTTGTACATGGGTTCGATGGCTGACGCTGTTATCCGTGGCCGCAACAACGCTAACGGCGGCACCGACGTGTTCGTCGAAGAAGCTCCAGCTGCCGCAGTCGTTGAAGGCTGAGTAGCAAACGCCTAGCGTTTACTCGGTACGCAAAAAGGGGGCCTGGCCCCCTTTTTGCCCCCTCGGAAACCATATGTTGGCGCCGCCTTGCAGTCATGCGCCGCAGCCAGCAGCGGTTTTCAAGAATTTGAACGCCCGTTCGGTCGGGTGGAATGGTTTTAAGACCTATCCAAGAGGAATTTGAAATGGCAGAAATTACTGCAGCGTTGGTCAAAGAACTGCGTGAGCGCACTGGCGAAGGCATGATGGATTGCAAAAAGGCCTTGACCAAGGCTGACGGCGACATCGAAAAAGCAATCGACGATATGCGCGCCTCTGGTGCCATCAAAGCCGCCAAGAAAGCAGGCAACGTTGCTGCTGAAGGCGCCATTGCTGTCAAAGTTGCCGAAGATGGCAAAAGTGCAGTGATCCTCGAAGTCAACTCGCAGACCGACTTCCTGGCCCTGCAGGACGACTTCAAAGAATTCGTGAACAACAGCCTTGAAAAAGCATTTGCTGAAAAACTGACTGACGCAGCTCCGCTGATCGTCGCTCAGGAATTGGCCCGTGAAGCTCTGATCGCGAAAGTTGGCGAAAACGTCAACATCCGCCGTCTGGCTCGGGTTGAAGGCGACGTGGTCAATGCTTACCTGCACGGTAACAAGATCGGTGTTGTTGTTGTCCTGAAAGGCGGTGACGCTGACCTGGCCAAAGACATCGCTATGCACGTTGCTGCCAGCAACCCTGAGTTCCTGCTGCCTTCGGAAGTTTCCGCAGAAGCTGTAGAACGCGAAAAAGCCGTGTTCATGAGCCTCAACGAAGACAAGATCAAAGGCAAGCCAGCCGAAATCGTTGAGAAAATGGTTGGCGGTCGCATTCAGAAGTTCCTGGCTGAAGCAAGTCTGGTCGAACAAGCGTTCGTCAAAAACCCGGAAATCAAGGTCGGTGAACTGGCCAAGAAAGCCGGCGCTGAAATCGTTTCCTTCACTCGCTTCCAAGTAGGCGAAGGCATCGAGAAACCAGTCGACAACTTCGCTGAAGAAGTTGCCGCACAAGTGGCTGCAAGCAAGCAATAAGACGGTTTCACACTGTCGCCCCGAAGAGGCTGCCCGCTCACGCGAGCGGCCTCTTCGTCAAATAGGTAAAAGGAATTTGTTTTCCTTGGGGAAGTGGCTTACAAGGCTGCATCCCCTGACGGTGTCGTACCGTCAGCTAGAGTAATCGCAGGCTGAAAACAGCTCGCACAGAATTTTTTTAAACGCCGCAGGAGAGATTCGCAATGGCTCAGCAGGGCAGTGGTTATCAGGCTCGCTATAAACGCATTCTACTCAAGCTTAGCGGCGAGGCCCTGATGGGCTCCGAAGAGTTCGGCATTGACCCGAAAGTCCTGGATCGCATGGCCCTTGAAGTTGGTCAGTTGGTCGGTATCGGGGTTCAGGTCGGGCTGGTTATTGGTGGTGGCAATCTATTCCGTGGGGCGGCCTTGAGTGCTGCCGGTATGGATCGGGTGACAGGCGATCATATGGGCATGCTGGCCACTGTGATGAACGCTCTGGCCATGCGTGATGCGCTGGAACGAGCTAACATTTCGGCTATCGTGATGTCGGCCATTTCCATGGTGGGCGTGACCGATCATTACGATCGTCGCAAAGCCATGCGTCATCTCAACGCCAAGGATGTGGTGATTTTCGCCGCAGGCACTGGCAACCCGTTCTTCACCACCGATTCGGCCGCTTGTCTGCGAGGGATCGAAATCGATGCCGACGTAGTGCTCAAAGCGACCAAGGTCGATGGTGTGTACACCGCAGATCCATTCAAAGACCCAAATGCCGAGAAGTTCGATCATCTGACGTACGATGAAGTTCTGGATCGCAAGTTGGGTGTGATGGATCTGACCGCTATCTGTCTGTGCCGCGATCATAAAATGCCGCTGCGCGTATTTAACATGAACAAGCCCGGCGCCCTGCTGAATATCGTACATGGTGGCGCTGAAGGAACCCTGATCGAGGAAGGCGAGCAATGATCAACGAAATCAAGAAAGACGCTCAAACGCGTATGCAGAAAACCCTGGAGTCCCTGGCTCACGCATTCAGCCGAATTCGTACTGGTCAGGCTCATCCCAGCATTCTGGGCGGTGTGATGGTGCCTTATTATGGCTCCGATACCCCTCTGAATCAGGTTGCGAACGTGACCGTCAAGGACTCGCGCACCCTGCAGGTCGTGGCATTCGAGCGCAATATGCTCGGAGCCGTCGACAAGGCTATTCAGAGTGCCGGGCTGGGCTTCAACCCGACGAACCTGGGCGAGCTGCTTCTGATCTCGATGCCGGCTTTGACTGAAGAGACCCGTAAGGGCTTCACAAAACAAGCTCGTGATGCTGCGGAAGATGCTCGGGTGGCTGTTCGTAACATCCGTCGCGATGCGTTGAGCCAGTTCAAGGATCTGATCAAAGAGAAAGAAATCAGCGAAGACGAAGAGCGTCGCGCTGCCGATGATATTCAGAAGCTGACGGATAAGTTCGTGGCGGATATCGAAACGGCAGTGAAGCAAAAAGAAGCGGATCTGATGGCTGTATAAAGGGCCTGGGCGTTTATGGATAAGACCAAGCAGGCGGCACCGTCATCGGTGCCGCGCCATGTCGCAATCATCATGGATGGTAATAATCGCTGGGCGAAAAAGCGTCTTTTGCCCGGTGTCGCCGGGCATAAAGCAGGCGTGGATGCTGTTCGTGCGGTCATTGAGGTGTGCGCTGAAGCGAAGGTCGAGGTGTTGACCCTGTTCGCTTTCTCCAGTGAGAACTGGCAGCGCCCGGCTGAGGAAGTCGGCGCTTTGATGGAGTTGTTTTTCACGGCTCTGCGCCGTGAGACCCGGCGTTTGAACGATAACGCGATCAGCTTGCGGATCATTGGTGACCGTTCACGGTTTCATCCTGAGCTGCAGGCTGCCATGCGTGAAGCTGAAGAGCGGACTGCCGGCCCCGGTCGTTTTGTGCTGCAGATTGCGGCTAACTACGGCGGACAATGGGATATTGCCCAGGCTGCCCAGCATCTGGCTCGCGAGGTTCAGGCCGGGCGTCTGCGTCCGGAGGAAATCACTCCTGAGTTGTTGCAGACGTGTCTGGCAACGGGTGATCAGCCATTACCGGACTTGTGTATTCGTACCGGCGGCGAACATCGTGTCAGTAACTTCTTGCTCTGGCAGCTCGCCTACGCCGAGCTGTACTTTTCCGACCTTTTCTGGCCGGACTTCAAACACGACGCCATGCGCACTGCGCTGGCAGATTTCGCTTCCCGCCAACGCCGCTTCGGTAAAACGAGCGAACAGGTAGAAGCTGGAGCCCGGGCTTAATGCTGAAACAACGAATCATCACCGCACTGATCCTGCTGCCGATTGCCTTATGCGGTTTTTTTCTGCTCGAAGGTGCAAGTTTTGCCCTGTTTATTGGCGTAGTGGTGACTTTGGGGGGTTGGGAGTGGGCACGTCTGGCGGGTTTTGCTGCCCGGCCTGCACGGGTTGCCTATGCTGCGCTAATCGCCGTCTTGCTGCTGTTGCTGCACTTGCTGCCAGGTCTGGCGCTTTGGGTTTTAGGTGCTGCAGTGCTGTGGTGGCTGGTGGCAACCATCCTGGTGCTGACCTATCCGGATACCAGTGCTTACTGGTCTGGCGCTGCCTGCAAGTTGATCATCGGTCTGTTGGTTCTATTACCCGCATGGCAGGGATTGGTTCTGATCAAGCAATGGCCTCTGGGTAATGGGTTGATCCTTGCGGTCATGGTGTTGGTTTGGGGTGCAGATATCGGCGCTTATTTCTCCGGGAAGGCTTTTGGCAAGCGCAAGCTTGCGCCCAGGGTCAGTCCAGGCAAGAGCTGGGAGGGTGTGTTCGGTGGTTTGATCGCCAGTCTGCTGATCACCGCGATTGTCGGAATGGTTCGCGGCTGGTCTGGCTCGCAACTCCTTATGGGCTTACTGGGCGCCGCAAGCGTAGTATTGATCTCGGTCGTCGGTGATTTGACTGAAAGCATGTTCAAGCGTCAGGCCGGCATCAAGGACAGCAGTAGTCTACTGCCGGGTCATGGTGGCGTGCTGGATCGCATAGACAGTTTGACTGCTGCCATCCCCGTTTTTGCGGTACTGCTCTGGGCTGCCAGTTGGGGGACGCTGTGAGTAAGCCTCAACAAATAACGGTCCTGGGCGCTACTGGCTCCGTTGGACTGAGCACGCTTGACGTCATCGCTCGTCACCCTGAGCGGTATCAGGTTTTTGCGCTCACAGGATTCAGTCGCTTGAAAGAGTTGTTGGCGCTGTGTGTGCGCCACTCACCCCGGTTTGCCGTGGTGCCCGACATTGATCTCGCTCGCGGTCTGCAAGATGATCTGGCGGCTGCCGGCCTTGATACACGGGTTCTGGTAGGTGAGCGCGGTTTGTGCGAGGTCTCGGCTCATCCTCAGGTCGATACCGTATTGGCGGCGATCGTCGGTGGAGCAGGGCTTCGTCCTACCCTGGCAGCTGTCGAGGCGGGCAAGAAGGTGCTGCTGGCCAACAAAGAAGCGCTGGTGATGTCCGGTGCGTTGTTCATGCAGGCTGTGCAGCGTAGCGGTGCCGTACTGCTGCCGATCGACAGCGAGCACAACGCGATCTTCCAGTGCTTGCCCAATGACTATGCCGGTGGCTTGGGTTCGGTCGGCGTGCGCCGTATTCTGTTGACCGCTTCAGGCGGTCCGTTTCGTGAAACGCCCTTGTCTGAATTGATGTATGTCTCTCCAGAACAGGCGTGCGCCCATCCTAATTGGTCAATGGGGCGCAAGATTTCTGTAGACTCCGCCAGCATGATGAACAAAGGGCTCGAATTGATCGAAGCCTGCTGGCTGTTCGATGCGCGGCCCGATCAGGTTGAAGTGGTTATTCATCCGCAGAGTGTGATCCATTCCATGGTTGACTATGTGGATGGTTCGGTGTTGGCTCAGCTTGGTAACCCGGATATGCGTACGCCGATTGCTCATGCGCTGGCCTGGCCGAATCGGATTGATTCGGGTGTTGCGCCGCTGGACCTGTTCAGTATTGCGCGCCTGGATTTCCAGGCCCCGGATGAACAGCGGTTTCCATGCCTGCGTCTGGCACGGCAGGCAGCGGAGGCGGGTAACAGCGCGCCAGCGATGCTCAACGCTGCCAATGAGGTTGCCGTTGCAGCGTTTCTTGAGCGGCGCATCCGCTATCCGGAGATCGCGAGTATCATTGATGAGGTTTTGAATCTTGAGCCCGTCGTTGCGGTAGAGGAGCTCGATGCGGTATTCGAGATAGATTCAAAAGCGCGCGGTTTGGCTGAGCAATGGCTCGGTCGCAACGGGCGGTAACGGCGGTAGATTAGACGGCGCAGGCGATTGTGGTGGTGTGAAACCCATACACGGCTTTCACACTGTACAAGGCAGGTACCCGGAGAAAGTTGATGAGCGCGCTCTATATGATTGTCGGCACCTTGGTGGCATTGGGTGTGCTGGTGACCTTTCACGAATTTGGCCACTTTTGGGTGGCTCGGCGTTGTGGCGTCAAGGTTTTGCGTTTCTCGGTGGGTTTCGGTATGCCGCTGCTTCGCTGGCATGATCGAAAAGGCACTGAGTACGTTATCGCAGCCATTCCATTGGGTGGTTACGTTAAAATGCTCGACGAGCGGGAAGGCGAGGTGCCAGCCGATCAGCTGGATCAGGCCTTTAACCGTAAGACCGTGTATCAACGTATTGCAATCGTGATTGCCGGTCCGGTTGCCAATTTCTTGCTGGCTATCGTTTTTTTCTGGTTCCTGGCAATGCTCGGCAGTCAGCAGGTGCGTCCTGTAATTGGCACGGTTGAGTCAGGCAGCATCGCCGACAAGGGTGGATTGAGCGCAGGGCAAGAGATTGTCGCTGTCGACGGCGAGCCTACATCGGGCTGGGCGGCAGTGAACTTGCAACTGGTGCGGCGTCTGGGCGAGAGCGGTACCGTGGCTCTCAGCGTGCGTGATCAGGGCTCGGCCGTCGATTCTCCTCGTGAGCTGGCGCTGGATAAGTGGCTCAAAGGTGCTGACGAGCCCGATCCGATACGCTCGCTGGGTATTCGCCCATGGCGTCCGGCCTTGCCGCCGGTGCTGGCGGAGCTTGATCCGAAAGGCCCGGCGCAAGCTGCAGGCCTGAAGGCCGGCGATCGGCTTGTGGCGCTCGACGGTCAAGCGTTGAGTGATTGGCAGCAGGTTGTTGACGCTGTCCGCCTGCGACCCGATGCAAAAATTTCTTTGCGTATCGAACGTGAGGGTGCTCAGCTTGATGTGCCGTTGACGCTGGCGGTGCGAGGTGAGGGAAAAACGGCGACCGGTTATCTGGGGGCCGGAGTCAAAGGTGTCGATTGGCCACCAGAGATGTTACGAGAGGTTAGCTTCGGGCCTCTGGCCGCTGTGGGAGAGGGCGCGAGGCGCACTTGGACCATGAGTATGCTGACCTTTGATTCACTCAAGAAAATGTTGTTCGGCGAGCTCTCTGTAAAAAACTTGAGCGGACCGATAACCATTGCTAAAGTGGCGGGCGCTTCTGCACAGTCAGGGGTAGGTGACTTCCTGAATTTCCTCGCTTATCTGAGTATTAGCCTGGGTGTTCTCAATTTGTTGCCCATTCCAGTATTGGATGGGGGGCATCTGTTGTTCTACCTGATTGAGTGGGCGCGGGGTCGTCCGCTATCGGATCGGGTGCAAGGTTGGGGGATTCAGATCGGTATTAGCTTAGTGGTTGGGGTGATGTTGCTTGCCTTGATCAACGATCTGGGTCGACTGTAAAGCTTCGCTGAATTGCGAATTTGCCGCATTTTGCGGCAATTTGTTTATTGCCAGTTGGAATAAGAAAGGACTTCATGAAACGTCTGCTGCTAACTGCGGTTCTTGCCGTACTGATGATCGCCGAAGTTCACGCTGAGTCCTTCACTATCTCCGATATCCGTGTCAATGGCCTCCAGCGGGTATCCGCAGGCAGCGTCTTTGGTGCCTTGCCGTTGAATGTCGGCGAGTCTGCGGATGATCGTCGCCTGGTGGATGCCACTCGTGCGCTGTTCAAAACCGGGTTCTTTCAAGATATCCAGCTCGGCCGCGATGGCAATGTCCTGGTCATTACTGTAGTCGAACGGCCTTCTGTTGCCAGTATCGACATTGAAGGCAACAAGGCGATCAGTACCGAAGACCTGATGAAGGGGCTCAAGCAGTCAGGTCTGGCTGAAGGTGAGATCTTTCAGCGTGCGACCCTTGAAGGCGTGCGTAACGAGCTGCAACGTCAATACGTTGCCCAAGGTCGTTATTCGGCTGAGGTCGCCACCGAGGTTGTGCCGCAGCCGCGGAACCGCGTCGGTCTGAAGATCAACATCAATGAAGGCACGGTTGCCGCTATCCAGCACATCAACGTGGTGGGTAACAGCGTCTTTCCTGATGAAGACCTGATCGGTCTGTTCGAGCTCAAGACCACCAACTGGCTGTCATTCTTCAAGAACGACGACAAGTACGCCCGGGAAAAACTCTCCGGCGACCTTGAACGTCTGCGTTCTTACTACCTCGATCGCGGCTATATCAACATGGATATAGCCTCGACTCAGGTATCGATCACGCCTGACAAGAAAAACGTCTACATCACGGTCAACGTGAATGAAGGCGAGAAGTACAGCGTCAAGTCGGTCAAGCTGAGCGGCGATTTGAAAGTACCCGAAGACCAGGTCAAGGCCCTGTTGCTGGTCAAGCCGGGTCAAGTGTTCTCGCGCAAAGTCATGACCACTACGTCAGAGCTGATCACTCGTCGCCTGGGTAACGAAGGCTATACCTTCGCCAACGTCAACGGCGTTCCGACCCCGAACAATGAAGATCACACAGTCGACATCACCTTTGTGGTCGATCCGGGCAAGCGTGCTTACGTCAACCGCATCAACTTCCGTGGCAACACCAAGTCTGCCGATGAAGTGCTGCGTCGTGAAATGCGTCAGATGGAAGGCGGATGGGCTTCGACTTATCTGATCGATCAATCGAAAACCCGTCTTGAACGTCTCGGCTTCTTCAAAGAAGTGAACGTCGAAACGCCTGCGGTTCCGGGCACCGACGATCAGGTTGACGTCAATTACGCCGTTGAAGAACAAGCGTCCGGTTCGATCACTGCCAGCGTTGGTTTCGCCCAGAGCGCGGGCCTTATTCTCGGCGGCTCGATCAGCCAGAACAACTTCCTGGGTACCGGTAACAAGGTCAGCATTGGTCTGACTCGCAGCCAATACCAGAGCCGATACAACTTTGGCTTTGTCGACCCCTACTGGACTGCGGATGGCGTGAGCCTAGGTTACAACGCGTTCTACCGTACCACTGACTACAAAAACCTTAACGTTTCTGTAGCCAGTTATGCCGTAGACAGCTTGGGTGCGGGCGTGAGCGTCGGTTACCCGATCAATGAAACCTCACGTTTGACCTTCGGCCTTACCGTGCAGGAGGACCAAATCAAGACCGGCGTTTACACAGTCGACGAGATTTTCAACTTCGTTAATGCGCAGGGCGATAAGTATCTCAACTTCAAGGCTTCGGCGGGTTGGTCCGAGTCAACGTTGAACAAAGGTGTGCTCGCCACGCGTGGGCATTCCCAGAGCCTGGTATTGGAAACCACTACGCCGGGCAGCGACCTGTCGTTCTTCAAGCTTGATTACCGTGGTCAGTATTTCCACCCGCTAACCGATAATTACACCCTGCGTCTGCACACAGAGTTGGGTTATGGCGATGGTTATGGGTCAACCTCGGGCCTGCCGTTCTACGAGAACTACTATGCTGGCGGTTTCAACTCGGTTCGTGGTTTCAAGGACAGCACCTTGGGCCCGCGTAGCACCCCGAGTACGGGTGTTAACCCAGGCACATTGGCAGATCCGGATCAGAATCCGCTGCCGTTCGGTGGTAACGTACTGATCCAGGGTGGTGTAGAACTGATGTTCCCACTGCCATTCATCAAAGATCAACGCTCACTGCGGACCTCTGTGTTCTGGGACGTCGGCAACGTATTCGACAGCAATTGTGACTCCAGCAAACTCACGTTAAGTGGCAACAAGGTCACGTGCAGTAATATCGACCTTTCTGGATTGGCGAGTTCTGTGGGTGTCGGCGTGACGTGGGTTACGGCACTGGGCCCGTTGAGTTTTGCCGTGGCTATGCCGGTCAAAAAACCGGACAATGCGGAAACCCAAATATTCCAATTCTCTCTCGGTCAGACCTTCTAATCGTCTGATCACCGATAACGACAACGGATTTTGTAGGAGTGCATCGTGCGTAAGTTGACTCAGCTGGTTATCTTGGCCACGGCCTTGATAGCGACTCCAGCATTTGCTGAAATGAAAATTGCAGTGCTGAACTATCAAATGGCACTGCTCGAATCAGACGCGGCAAAGAAATATGCCGTGGATGCCGAGAAAAAATTCGGCCCACAATTGACCAAGCTCAAAACTCTTGAAAGCAGTGCCAAGGGTATTCAGGATCGTCTGGTCAGCGGTGGCGACAAGATGGCGCAACCTGAGCGTGAGCGTCTTGAGCTTGAATTCAAGCAAAAGGCTCGTGACTTCCAGTTCCAGTCCAAGGAGCTGAATGAAGCCAAAGCGGTTGCCGACCGTGAAATGCTCAAGCAGTTGAAGCCAAAACTTGATCAGGCTGTAGAAGAAGTGATCAAGAAAGGCGCGTATGACCTGGTATTCGAGCGCGGCGCTGTCATTGATGTCAAACCTCAGTACGACGTCACTCGCCAAGTGATTGAGCGCATGAATCAGCTGAAGTAATCATGACTGCGACCATTAAACTCGGCCAACTGGCTGAGTTCCTCGGCGCCACGTTACGTGGCGCCGCGGATAAAGAGATTACCGGGCTGGCCACTTTGCAAGAGGCCGGCCCTGCTCAGTTGAGTTTTCTGGCCAATCCGCAGTACCGCAGGTTCCTCGCCGATAGTCATGCTGCAGCCGTGCTGCTGAAGCCAGCGGATGCGGAGAGTTTTGCCGGTGAAGCGTTATTAGTGGCTGATCCTTATCTGGCGTACGCGAAGATTTCCCATTTTTTCGACCCCAAGCCCAAGGCTCTGCCTGGGGTGCATCCGTCTGCAGTGGTTGCGGCGGACGCCCAGGTTGATGCCACTGCCAGCGTGGGCGCTTTTGCCGTTATCGAAAGCGGTGCCTGCATCGCGGCCGGGGTCACAGTGGGGGCCCATTGCTTTATCGGCGCTCGTTGTGAAATTGGCGAAGGTGGCTGGCTGGCCCCGCGGGTCACGCTTTATCACGATGTACGCATTGGTAAGCGCGTTGTGATTCAGTCGGGAGCCGTGCTCGGCGGTGAAGGTTTCGGTTTCGCCAATGAAAAAGGGATTTGGCAGAAAATCGCGCAGATTGGGGGTGTTCTGATCGGTGACGACGTGGAAATCGGCGTCAATACGGCCGTCGACCGCGGTGCGTTAGCCGACACGTTGATCGGCAACGGCGTCAAACTGGATAACCAGATTCAGATCGCGCACAACGTGCAGGTCGGCGATCACACCGCGATGGCGGCGTGTGTCGGTATCTCGGGCAGTACCAAGATTGGCAAGCATTGCACCATCGCTGGCGGTGTCGGCATGGTTGGTCATATAGAAGTGTGTGATGGAGTTTTTGTCACAGGTATGACCATGGTGACCCGCTCGATTACCGAGCGCGGTGCCTATTCTTCGGGGACTGCGATGCAGCCCGCTGCGGAATGGCGCAAAAGCGCGGCGCGTATTCGTCAGTTGGATGACATGGCGCGGCGCCTGCAACAGTTGGAAAAGGTTGTTGAAGCCGTGACCTCAGGCGGTAATGAGTCATCTGATGGCTGATGCTCTTTTGATATCAAGCGTGCACAGCCAATAGACTGCCTCCTTGATTTGCAACAGGAGTGCTGCGCCTCAGTCGCGTACTCCCACTCTTTACTACAGGCTTCCCCCCCGAAATGATGGACATCAACGAGATTCGCGAATACCTGCCTCACCGCTACCCATTCTTGTTGGTGGATCGTGTGGTGGAGCTGAATGTCGAGAGCAAAAGCATTCGTGCGTACAAGAATGTCAGCATTAATGAGCCTTTCTTCAACGGTCACTTTCCTCAGCACCCAATCATGCCGGGCGTTCTGATCATTGAAGCGATGGCCCAGGCCGCTGGTATCCTCGGTTTTAAAATACTGGACGTGAAGCCATCCGAAGGCACGCTTTACTACTTTGTAGGTTCAGACAAACTGCGCTTTCGTCAGCCGGTGCTGCCGGGTGATCAGTTGATACTTGAAGCTAAATTCATCAGCTGCAAGCGTCAGATCTGGAAATTCGAGTGCCAGGCTTCGGTCGACGGCAAGCCAGTGTGTTCCGCAGAAATTATCTGCGCGGAACGTAAACTATGAGTTTGATTGACCCTCGCGCAATCATCGATCCGACGGCCATCCTGGCCGACAATGTAGAGGTCGGCCCTTGGTCGATCGTCGGACCTGGTGTGGAAATTGGCGAGGGTACAGTCGTTGGGCCGCATGTAATTCTCAGGGGCCCAACGAAGATCGGTAAGCACAACCGCATTTACCAGTTTTCATCGGTAGGCGAGGACACGCCCGATCTCAAGTACAAAGGCGAAGAGACGCGTCTGGTGATCGGTGATCACAACGTTATTCGTGAGGGTGTGACCATCCATCGCGGGACGATTCAGGATCGTGCGGAAACGACCCTGGGTGACCATAACCTGATCATGGCCTACGCCCACATCGGTCACGACAGCGTGATCGGCAATCATTGCATTCTGGTCAACAACACCGCGTTGGCCGGACATGTGCACGTCAATGATTGGGCGATCCTCTCCGGCTTCACACTGGTGCATCAGTTTTGCCATATTGGCGCTCACAGCTTTTCAGGCATGGGCACTGCAATTGGCAAGGATGTGCCAGCGTTCGTCACCGTTTTTGGTAACCCGGCTGAGGCGCGTAGCATGAACTTCGAGGGCATGCGCCGTCGTGGGTTCAGCGAAGAGACCATTCACGCGCTACGTCGTGCGTACAAAGTGGTCTATCGGCAGGGACTGACCGTCGATCAAGCCATTGCCGAGCTCGCCGAACCAGCTGCGTTGTTCCCTGAAGTCGCCGTGTTCCTCGAGTCGATTCAGGCTTCGACCCGCGGCATCACGCGTTAATGATCAGGCCACTGCGAATCGCGCTGGTAGCAGGCGAAGCGTCAGGCGATATCCTGGGTGCGGGTTTGATGCGAGCGCTCAAGATTCGTCATCCCTCTGTCGAGTTTATCGGTGTCGGCGGTCCGCTGATGCAGGCCGAAGGCATGGTTTCCTACTTCCCGATGGAGCGTCTGGCGGTCATGGGGCTGGTCGAGGTGCTGGGTCGGCTCAAAGAGTTGTTAGCCAAGCGCAAGCAGCTTGTTCAAACGCTTCTCGGCGAAAAGCCTGACGTCTTCATCGGTATCGATGCCCCGGACTTCACGCTCAATATCGAACTCAAGCTACGGCGCGCTGGAATCAAGACGGTGCATTACGTCAGTCCGTCGGTATGGGCCTGGCGGCAAAAGCGCGTGCTGAAAATTCGCGAAGGCTGCGACCTGATGCTGACGCTGCTGCCCTTTGAAGCTCGGTTCTACGAAGAGAAGGGCGTACCGGTGCGGTTTGTCGGTCATCCCTTGGCTGACACCATCCCTCTTGAAGCTGATCGCGCTGCGGCGCGAGCTCAACTGGGTTTGGCTGCCGGCCCGCTGGTTGCGCTAATGCCCGGAAGTCGAGGTGGCGAAGTAGGGCGCCTCGGAGGCCTGTTCTTCGATGCCGCGGAACGTCTGATGGCCTTGCGTCCTGGTATTCGCTTCGTGCTGCCCTGCGCCAGCCCGGAGCGGCGTGCGCAGATCGAGCAACTGTTGCAAGGGCGCGACGTGCCGGTGCTGCTGCTCGACGGCGGCTCTCACCTGGCACTGGCGGCGTGCGATGCGGTGTTGATCGCATCCGGCACGGCGACACTTGAAGCGCTGCTGTACAAACGTCCCATGGTCGTTGCCTACCGCTTGGCACCGATTACCTTCTGGATACTCAAGCGTCTGGTGAAAAGCCCTTACGTTTCTTTGCCTAATCTGCTCGCCCAGCGTTTGCTGGTCCCGGAATTGTTGCAGGACGCAGCAACCGCCGAGACCCTTGCGCAAACGCTGTTGCCGCTGCTCGATGGCGGCGAAGCGCAGACTGCAGGTTTCGATGCCATTCACCGGATCTTGCGCCGCGACGCCTCCAATCAGGCCGCCGATGCGGTGCTTGGCCTGTTGGGTCAGTCGCCTTCACAGTGAGTTCGCAATAAATGCAAATGGGTTTGGACTTCAATCTGGTGGAAGACCTGGTTGCCGGCGTCGACGAAGTCGGTCGCGGCCCTCTTTGTGGCGCTGTGGTGACGGCTGCCGTCATCCTCGATCCACGCCGCCCGATCCTCGGCCTCAACGATTCAAAAAAGCTCACCCCGGCTCGCCGCGAGAAACTCTACGACGAGATCTGCGAAAAGGCTCTGTGCTGGTACATCGCCCGGGCTGAAGTGGAAGAAATCGACGAGCTGAATATTCTTCACGCAACCATGTTGGCCATGAAACGCGCGGTCGAGGGGCTGACCATTACCCCAAAACTGGCGCTGATCGATGGTAATCGCTGCCCGCAATTGTCCGTGCCCAGCGCGCCGGTGATTCAAGGTGATGCCAAAGTTCCGGCAATCGCCGCGGCGTCGATTCTGGCGAAAGTCAGTCGGGACCGCGAAATGGCGGCGTTCGAGCTGATTTATCCGGGTTATGGCATCGGCGGCCACAAGGGTTATCCAACCCCCGTTCATCTGGAAGCGCTGGCGCGTCTCGGCCCGACACCTATTCACAGGCGTTCGTTTGCCCCGGTGCGGGCCGCGTACGAAGCCCGCGAGCTGCTGTAGCAAATTCCGCTCACGACAGTCTCACTGGGCTGATGTTTTGACCAAGGCCCGGTACACTCCGGGCCTTGGTTTTTTTGTATTTCGCGCTATAGGATCAACATGCCGGCTTCTTTCGTTCATCTACGCCTGCACACTGAATATTCTCTGGTCGATGGTCTGGTCCGGGTCAAACCGTTGATCAAGACCTTGGCCAGCATGGGTATGCCGGCTGTTGCCGTGACCGATCAGAACAACATGTGTTCGCTGGTCAAGTTCTACAAGGCCGCCATGGGCGGGGGTATCAAGCCTATTTGTGGTGCCGACCTGTGGCTGTCGAACAAGGACGAAGATGCTGCGCTGAGCCGGATCAGCCTGTTGGTGATGAATGCCAAGGGCTACCGCAATCTGACTGAGCTGATTTCTCGTGGCTTCATCGAAGGCCAGCGCAATGGCCAGGTGATTGTCGAGCGGGAATGGGTTGCTGAGGCCAACGAAGGCTTGATCGCACTGTCGGCGGCTAAAGAGGGCGAAATCGGCATGGCCCTGCTCGGCGGTAATCCGGATGAGGCGGATCAGTTACTGCGTGAATGGATGGCGGTTTTTCCTGACCGTTTCTATCTGGAAGTGCAGCGCACCAACCGCCCTAATGACGAAGAGCACCTGCACGCTGCCGTTGCCCTGGCTGATCGTCTTGGCGCACCGCTGGTGGCGACCAACGATGTCCGCTTTATCAAGCAGGAAGATTTCGAGGCCCACGAAACGCGGGTTTGCATCGGTGAAGGCCGGGCGCTGGATGATCCGCGTCGCTCGCATAACTACAGCGATCAGCAGTACCTGAAAAGCGCGGCGCAAATGGCCGAACTGTTCAGCGACCTGCCCGAGGCGCTGGAAAACACGGTCGAAATCGCCAAACGCTGCAACATTGATGTGAAGCTGGGTACTCACTTCTTGCCCAACTTTCCGATTCCTGACGGCATGACCATCGATGAATACTTTCGCAAAGTATCTTTCGATGGTCTGGAGGAGCGCCTGTCGGTCCTGATGCCCAAGGACACGACCGAGGATTACGAGGCCAAGCGTCAGGTCTATGTCGATCGGTTGAATTTCGAGCTGGATATCATCATCCAGATGGGCTTCCCCGGTTACTTTCTGATCGTGATGGACTTCATCCAGTGGGCCAAAGCCAATGGCGTGCCGGTGGGTCCTGGCCGTGGGTCGGGTGCTGGTTCGCTAGTGGCTTACGTGCAGAAGATCACCGATCTCGACCCGCTGGAATACGACCTGCTGTTCGAACGGTTCCTTAATCCGGAACGGGTCTCCATGCCCGACTTCGACGTTGACTTCTGCATGGACGGCCGCGACCGCGTTATCGAGTACGTGGCCGAGAAATATGGTCGTAACGCGGTCAGCCAGATCATTACCTTCGGTTCAATGGCGGCCAAGGCCGTGGTGCGGGACGTTGCCAGGGTTCAAGGCAAGTCCTACGGCCTGGCTGATCGACTGTCGAAAATGATTCCGTTCGAAGTCGGCATGACGTTGGAGAAAGCCTACGAGCAGGAAGAAATCCTGCGCGACTTCCTCAAGGTTGATGAAGAGGCGGCGGAAATCTGGGAGATGGCCCGCAAGCTCGAGGGTATCGTGCGTAACGTCGGCAAGCATGCCGGCGGCGTGGTGATCGCTCCGACCAAACTGACCGACTTCTCGCCCATCTACTGCGATGAAGCGGGCGATGGCCTGGTGACCCAGTTCGATAAAGATGACGTCGAGGCGGCGGGGCTGGTGAAGTTCGACTTCCTCGGCCTGCGGACCCTGACCATCATTGATTGGGCGCTCAAGACCATCAACCGTGAGCGCGCCAAGGTCGACGAAGCGCCGCTGGATATCGCCTTTATCCCGCTGGATGACAAGGCGACCTACAGCCTGCTGCAAAAAGCCGAAACCACCGCCGTGTTCCAGCTTGAGTCGCGCGGCATGAAAGAGCTGATCAAAAAGCTCAAGCCCGACTGTCTGGAGGACTTGATCGCGTTGGTGGCATTGTTCCGTCCGGGCCCGCTGCAATCGGGCATGGTGGACGACTTTATCAACCGGAAGCACGGTCGCGCCGAACTGTCCTATCCGCACATCGATTATCAGTACGAAGGCCTTAAGCCGGTATTGGCACCGACCTACGGCATCATCCTGTATCAAGAACAGGTGATGCAGATCGCTCAGGTCATGGCCGGTTACACCCTCGGTGGTGCGGACATGCTGCGTCGGGCCATGGGTAAGAAAAAACCCGAAGAAATGGCCAAGCAGCGTGGCGGTTTCATCGAAGGCTGTACCAACAACAATATTGACCCGGACTTGTCCGGTAACATTTTCGACCTGGTGGAAAAATTCGCCGGTTATGGTTTTAACAAATCCCACTCCGCTGCTTATGGCCTGGTGTCGTATCAGACCGCCTGGCTGAAAACTCACTACCCGGCACCTTTCATGGCTGCGGTACTGTCGGCGGACATGCACAACACCGACAAGGTCGTGACCTTGATCGAAGAAGTGCGCAACATGAAGTTGCGCCTTGATGCACCGGACGTGAACACCTCCGAATACAAGTTCACTGTGAGTGAGGACGGCCGGATTCTTTATGGCCTCGGCGCCATCAAGGGTGTCGGCGAAGGACCGGTAGAAGCCATTACCGAGTCGCGTTTGGCTGGGCCGTTCAAGGATTTGTTCGACTTTTGCGCGCGTGTCGACCTCAAACGCATCAACAAACGGACCCTCGATGGCTTGATCCGCAGCGGTGCGCTGGATCGGCTTGGCCCCTATTTTGAAATCGAGCCGAAAGCCTATCAAGCCAACATCGACCGCAATCGCTCGGTACTGCTTGCTGCGCTGGAAGAGGCGATTCAGGCCGCAGAGCAGACCGCTCGCAGTCATGACAGCGGTCACTCCGATCTTTTTGGCGGCTTGTTCGTCGAAGAAGACGCCGACGTCTACGCGAACCATCGCAAGGCCAAAGAGCTGAGCCTTAAAGAGCGTTTACGTGGCGAGAAAGAAACCCTGGGTTTGTACCTCACCGGGCACCCTATCGACGAATATGAAGGCGAAATTCGCCGTTTTGCTCGTCAACGCATCATCGATCTGAAGCCGGCGCGAGACACGCAGACGGTAGCCGGTATGATCATTGCGTTGCGCGTCATGAAGAACAAAAAGGGCGACAAGATGGGCTTTATCACCCTCGATGACCGCTCTGGACGAATCGAGGCCTCACTGTTTGCCGAGGCTTTTCATTCGGCACAGTCGCTGTTGCAGACCGATGCGATGGTGGTGGTCGAAGGCGAGGTCAGCAATGATGACTTCTCCGGCGGCCTGCGTTTGCGTGCTAAACGGGTAATGAGCCTGGAAGATGCGCGAACCAATCTCGCTGAAAGCCTGCGCTTGAAGGTGCATGCCGATGCGCTCAAGGGCGATCGGCTGCGGTGGTTGGGCGATTTGTGCAAGCGGCATCGCGGTGCGTGTCCTATTACCGTGGACTACACCGGGGTGGATGCCAAGGCTTTGCTGCAGTTTGGCGAGGGGTGGCGAATCGATCCGGCGGACAGCTTGATTCAAGCACTGCGTGACCAGTTCGGGCGTGAGAACGTCTTCCTGCAATACCGTTGATAGCACGGGGCCTGTTAATCCAGCCTGCGTTCAACCATAATTTTTAATCTCGACCTGAATACGCCTGTTCCCGTAAGGTAAGGCGTTAACGGATCAACCGGCCGGCCTCTTGGCCGTCGACCCAAGACGGATGCCTATGAACCCGAATTTTCTTGATTTCGAACAGCCGATCGCTGACCTGCAAGCCAAGATCGAAGAGCTGCGCTTGGTCGGTAATGACAACTCGCTGAATATCGGCGACGAAATTTCTCGTCTGCAGGAAAAGAGCAACACGCTCACCGAAAACATTTTTGGCAACCTGACCAGCTGGCAGATTGCGCGGATGGCGCGTCACCCGCGTCGTCCTTATACCCTGGACTACATCTCACACATCTTCACCGAATTCGACGAACTGCACGGTGATCGGCACTTTTCCGACGATGCGGCCATCGTCGGCGGCATTGCGCGTCTGGAAGACCAGCCAGTGATGGTGATCGGTCACCAGAAAGGCCGTGAAGTGCGCGAGAAAGTTCGCCGCAACTTCGGCATGCCACGTCCTGAAGGCTATCGTAAAGCCTGTCGTCTGATGGAAATGGCCGAGCGCTTCAAAATGCCGATTCTGACCTTCATCGACACACCGGGCGCCTACCCGGGTATCGATGCCGAAGAGCGTAACCAGAGCGAAGCGATTGCCTGGAACCTGCGCGTCATGTCTCGCTTGAAAACTCCGATCATTGCCACGGTTATCGGCGAGGGTGGTTCTGGCGGTGCGCTGGCTATCGGCGTTTGCGATCAATTGAACATGCTCCAGTATTCGACCTACGCGGTTATTTCGCCGGAAGGTTGCGCATCGATTCTGTGGAAAACTGCCGAAAAAGCCCCTGATGCTGCTGACGCAATGGGCATTACCGCTGACCGTCTCAAAGGTTTGGGTATCGTTGATAAAGTCATCGGCGAACCGTTGGGCGGCGCCCATCGCGACCCGGCGATGGCTGCGGCTTCGATCCGTCAGGAATTAAGCAGCCAATTGGCGATGCTCAAGAAGTTCGATACCGAAGCGTTGCTGGCGCGCCGTTATGAGCGCCTGATGAGCTACGGTCTCTGAGTCAAGATTGCATTCGCGGATAAGCCCGCTCCTTTGCAGGAACGGGCTTATCCGCAATCAGGCGCACAGCGGCTGTCGTCCATGACTACGTTCAAGCACTGCAATAACGATCTGCGCTCCAGGTTGCTTCGCACTCTCGAGCCTTGGCGCAATGCTTCGGCTTGGCGCATCGCGTTTTCCGGCGGTCTGGACTCCTCCGTTCTGCTGCACCTTCTGGCTGATCTCGCTACCCGCGAAGCATTGCCGCCCTTATCTGCGATTTATATCCATCACGGCCTTCAGGCTGCGGCAGATGTGTGGCCCGAGCATTGTGCTCAGGTGTGTCGGGCCTTGGGTGTGCCGCTGCAGGTGATGGCTGTGCAGGTTGAGCCTGGCGCCAGTATCGAGCGTGCGGCTCGTGAGGCGCGTTATACGGCGTTCAGTCAGGCGCTGGCGCCAGGCGAGGTGCTGTTGACCGCCCAGCATCGCGATGATCAGGCCGAAACCCTGCTGTTTCGTCTGCTGCGCGGGGCGGGTGTGCGGGGTCTTGCTGCGATGTCTGAACAGCGCGCGCTGGGAAGAGGGCAGTTGTTGCGGCCTTTGCTCGACGTCTCGCGCGCAATGCTGGAGATGTATGCCCGCGAACGGGGATTGAGCTGGGTCGAAGACCCCAGCAATAAAGACAGTAGGTTTTCCCGAAATTACCTGCGTCAGCTCATTCTGCCCTCACTGACCGAGCGCTGGCCTCAAGCTGCCGCGAACATGGCGCGAACCGCTGCGCATCTGGCGGAGGCGCAAGGGCTGCTCGACGAATTGGCCGATCAGGACCTGGTGCGGGCGGGTACCGATGCACCCTTCCCTTGGCTGGGTTTGTCGTCGTTGGCGCTCGACCCTCTAAAAGCCCTTTCTCCGGCACGCCAACGCAACGCATTGCGCCATTGGCTAGCGCCTTTGACGCGCCTGCCGGACAGCGAACATTGGGTCGGTTGGGACAGTTTGCGTGACGCCGGCCGCGAGGCTCGACCGATCTGGCGTCTTGCCGACGGTGAGCTACACCGCGCCGAGGGGCGTATCTGGTGGCTGTCGGGTGCATGGTTGCAGCAGCCAGACGCCTCGATCGTCTGGGCAGATCCTCGGGAGGCATTGAGTTTGCCGGGCAATGGCTGGCTTGAGTTTGACAATGGGGTTTTGGGCGGCGAGTTGCAGGTGCGTTATCGCCAAGGCGGTGAGCTCATGCATCTGCCGGGGCGAGGGCATCGAGACCTCAAGCGCTTGCTCAACGAGAGTGGTTTGCCGGTGTTTGCCCGTGGCCGATTGCCGCTGGTGTATCGCGGTGAGCAGTTATTGGCGGTTGCCAACCTGCCAGAATTGGACGGAACAGCCCATGGCGACTGGCGATTGCGCTGGCATGCGCCGACGAACGACCAAAGTTTGAGCTGAAAGGCCGTTTCCGGTAGACTACGCTCCCTTCTTGATACAGCTTCTGTGGATTCTTCTGAATCGACGGAAGTTGCCGATTACCAGGCAGTTTTTGCTGGGCGATTCTCAAAAATGTAGCGAGCAACAGGCGAGCTTTTTCAGTCTGCCGGTCCCAACGCAGCAATTTTCAGGAGTGCACTGTGAAATTAATTGGTAATTGGGGGCTTCGGCCTTCCTTCGCTCTCCCCGGCGGCTCTGACCGCTTTAACGCAGACTTCTAGGGTTTTTCATGACGCGCTACATCTTCGTCACGGGCGGTGTTGTTTCTTCATTGGGGAAAGGCATTGCCTCTGCTTCACTGGCGGCCATCCTGGAGGCGCGGGGACTTAAGGTCACCATGCTCAAGCTTGACCCCTATATAAACGTGGACCCGGGCACCATGAGCCCATTCCAGCACGGTGAAGTGTTCGTCACTCATGACGGCGCCGAAACCGACCTGGACCTGGGCCACTACGAGCGGTTCATCCGCACCACCATGACCCAGAACAACAACTTCACCACGGGGCGTGTGTACGAACACGTCCTGCGCAAAGAGCGCCGTGGTGATTATCTGGGCGCGACCATCCAGGTGATTCCGCACATCACCGACGAAATCAAACGCCGGATCATCAAGGGCGCTGGCGATGCTGACGTCGCCATGGTCGAGATCGGTGGCACCGTCGGTGACATCGAATCGCAACCGTTCCTTGAGGCTATCCGCCAGTTACGCATCGAGGTCGGCGCCAAGCGTGCGATGTTGATGCACCTGACGCTGGTGCCTTATATCGCCACTGCTGGCGAAACCAAGACCAAGCCGACTCAGCATTCGGTCAAAGAACTGCGCTCCATCGGTTTGCAGCCAGACGTATTGATCTGCCGCTCGGATCATCACGTGGATATTGCCTCGCGGCGCAAGATTGCGTTGTTCACCAACGTTGAAGAGCGCGCAGTCATCTCGCTGGAAGACGCCGACACCATCTACAAGATTCCGGGCATGCTCCACGCTCAAGGGCTTGATGATTTCGTCGTTGAGCGTTTCGGTCTGCAATGCGGCAGTGCTGATTTGTCCGAGTGGGAACAAGTGGTCGACGCCAAGCTCAACCCTGAGCATGAAGTCACCATCGCCATGGTCGGCAAGTACATGGAGCTGCTCGACGCCTACAAATCGTTGATTGAAGCGATGAGCCATGCCGGTATTTCCAATCGCACCAAGGTCAACCTGCGCTACATCGACTCCGAAGACATCGAGAATCAGGGCACTGCCTTGCTCGAAGGTGTCGACGCGATTCTGGTTCCGGGCGGGTTTGGTTTGCGTGGCGTTGAAGGCAAGATCACTGCTGTAAAATTCGCTCGCGAGAACAAGATCCCTTATTTGGGTATCTGTTTGGGCATGCAAGTAGCGGTTATCGAGTTCGCGCGCAACGTGTTGGGCTGGAAAGACGCCAACTCTACCGAGTTCGATCGCGCCAGTGGCCATCCGGTCGTGGGTCTGATCACCGAGTGGGAAGATGCCACCGGTGCCGTTGAAACCCGCACTGAAACATCCGACCTCGGCGGCACCATGCGTCTTGGCGCGCAGGATTGCCAGTTGGAGCCTGGTTCGCTGGTGCGCGATTGCTATGCTAAAGACGTGATCGTCGAGCGTCATCGCCATCGTTATGAAGTGAACAACAAGCTGCTGCCAAGCCTGGTCGAAGCGGGCCTGAAAGTGACCGGTCGGTCCGGTGACGGTGCTTTGGTCGAAGTGATCGAAGCGCCGGATCATCCTTGGTTCGTCGCCTGTCAGTTCCACCCTGAGTTCACCTCGACACCGCGCGACGGTCACCCGTTGTTCAGCGGTTTCGTCAAGGCGGCTTTGACGCAACATCAGAAGAAGGCCTGACTTTTATGGCGCAAAAGATCATCCGTGTAGGCGCGATCGAGATTGCCAACGACAAGCCGTTTGTCTTGTTTGGTGGCATGAACGTGCTGGAATCGCGGGACATGGCCATGCAGGTCTGCGAAGAGTACGTAAGGGTCACCGAAAAGCTCGGTATCCCTTACGTGTTCAAGGCCAGTTTCGACAAGGCCAATCGTTCGTCCGTGACCTCTTACCGTGGCCCAGGCCTGGAAGAGGGCATGCGGATTTTTGAAGAGATCAAAAAGACCTTTGGTGTACCGCTGATCACGGATGTGCACGAACCTGAGCAAGCTGCGGTAGTGGCTGAGGTTTGCGACATCATCCAATTGCCGGCGTTTTTATCGCGGCAGACCGATCTGGTCGTGGCAATGGCCAAGACCGGTGCGGTGATCAACATCAAGAAAGCCCAGTTTCTCGCCCCTCAGGAAATGAAACATATCCTGGCCAAGTGCGAAGAAGCCGGGAATGATCAATTGATTCTGTGCGAGCGTGGTTCCAGCTTCGGTTACAACAACCTGGTCGTGGACATGCTCGGCTTCGGCATCATGAAGCAGTTCGAGTATCCGGTATTCTTCGACGTGACTCATGCCTTGCAAATGCCAGGTGGTCGCTCCGATTCTGCTGGTGGTCGTCGGGCTCAGGTCCTCGATCTGGCCAAGGCCGGTCTCAGCCAGAGTCTGGCCGGGTTGTTCCTCGAAGCGCATCCGGATCCGGATAACGCAAAATGCGATGGTCCTTGCGCCTTGCGTCTGGACAAGCTCGAGCCATTCCTGGCTCAGCTCAAGGCACTGGATGAACTTGTGAAAAGTTTTCCGACGGTAGAGACCGCGTAAAACCGGTTTCTCCGGTAAAGTGCCGCTCGGTATTTCTCTGGCCCACGGGCCAGAGGCTTATCCTCGTCAGACCTGCCCGCTGCACAACGCCTGACGGCGATAATTGATTCCCTCAGCTGTGTCGCTTTCGTCAATCTTGGAGTGTTTACAACAATGGCAAAAATCGTCGACATCAAAGGTCGTGAAGTTCTCGACTCCCGTGGCAATCCCACCGTGGAAGCAGATGTGCTCCTCGATAACGGTATCATCGGCAGTGCCTGCGCGCCGTCCGGTGCTTCCACTGGCTCGCGTGAGGCGCTCGAGCTGCGTGATGGCGACAAGGGTCGTTACCTTGGCAAAGGTGTTCTCAAGGCTGTAGCTAACATCAATGGCCCGATCCGCAGCCTGTTGCTGGGCAAGGATCCGCTGGACCAGCAAGCGCTGGACCGTGCCATGATCGCCCTGGACGGGACCGAAAACAAAGCCAGCCTGGGCGCTAATGCGATCCTGGCTGTGTCGCTGGCCGCAGCCAAAGCTGCCGCTCAGGATCAGGATCTGCCGCTGTACGCGCACATCGCCAACCTCAACGGCACGCCGGGTGTGTACTCAATGCCGGTGCCGATGATGAACATCATCAACGGTGGCGAGCATGCCGATAACAACATCGATATCCAGGAGTTCATGGTGCAGCCGGTTGGCGCCAAGACCTTCTCCGAAGCGCTGCGCATGGGCACCGAAATTTTCCATCATCTGAAAGCTGTGCTCAAAGCCCGTGGCTTGAACACTGCTGTCGGCGATGAAGGCGGTTTCGCACCGAACCTGGCTTCGAACGAAGACGCCTTGGGTGCTATCGCTGAAGCGGTGGCCAACGCCGGTTACGCGCTAGGCACCGACGTGACCCTGGCGCTGGACTGCGCGGCCAGCGAATTCTACGAAGACGGCAAATACGATCTGGCTGGCGAAGGTCAGAAGTTCGACTCGGCGGGTTTCGCTGATTACCTGGCCGGTCTTGTCAGCCGTTATCCGATCATCTCCATCGAAGATGGCATGGACGAGTCCGATTGGGCTGGCTGGAAAGTTCTGACCGACAAACTGGGTGAGAAAGTGCAATTGGTTGGCGACGACCTGTTTGTGACCAACACCAAGATTCTCAAAGAAGGCATCGATAAAAAGATCGGCAACTCGATCTTGATCAAGTTCAACCAGATCGGCACCCTGACCGAAACCCTGGAAGCCATTCAGATGGCCAAGGCAGCGGGTTATACGGCTGTCATCTCGCACCGCTCCGGCGAAACCGAGGACTCGACCATTGCCGATCTGGCTGTCGGTACGGCCGCAGGTCAGATCAAAACCGGTTCTCTGAGCCGTTCTGATCGCATCGCCAAGTACAACCAACTGCTGCGTATCGAAGAGCAATTGGGCGCCAAGGCTGTATACAACGGTCGTGGTGAGTTTCGCGGCTGAGCTGGAGATGGTAAAAAGACAACGGGCGCTGTAAGAAAAGTCGGCATAGCTGACGATTCTGCCAGCGCATGAGTGATTGAGCCTGGTTTTGCCGGGCTCAATGCCCTCGCTCGATTTCCAACGTGTCGGCATCGCTGTCTTTTCCACTGAGTACCTGAATATTCAATGCGCAGTCCTAACTGGTTGTTCCTCATCTTGCTTCTGCTGCTGGCCGGCCTGCAGTATCGCCTTTGGGTGGGCAACGGAAGCCTGGCGCAAGTGGCCAGTCTGACCCAGCAAATCGCTGATCAGCATGCTGAAAACGATACGCTACTGGAACGCAACCGGGTTCTTGATGCGGAAGTGCTTGAGCTGAAAAAAGGCCTGGAGACCGTTGAAGAGCGGGCGCGTCACGAATTGGGCATGGTCAAGGACGGCGAAACCCTTTATCAGTTGGCCCAATGACATCTGTTCTACCTGCCTTCTGGGCAGTGATTCCTGCCGCGGGCGTTGGCGCTCGCATGGCGGCTGACCGGCCCAAGCAGTACCTGCAACTGGGCGGACTCACTATTCTCGAACACAGCCTTAATTGTTTTCTCGATCACCCCCAACTCAAGGGACTGGTGATCAGCCTGGCTGTGGATGATCCCTATTGGCCGACCCTGGCATGCTCTGCTGACTCGCGGATCCAGCGCGTGGCGGGCGGGCGGGAGCGGGCAGACTCAGTGCTCAATGCGCTGTTGCATCTCCACGCGCAAGGCGCTCATGACGATGACTGGGTGCTGGTTCACGATGCGGCTCGTCCGAATCTATCGCGCGGAGACTTGGACACGCTGCTGTACGAATTGGCTGACGATCCTGTCGGTGGTCTGTTGGCCGTTCCGGCTCGCGACACACTCAAGCGCGCGGACAGTAATGGGCGCGTCACGGAAACTGTTGATCGCAGCTTGATCTGGCAGGCCTATACGCCGCAGATGTTCCGCCTCGGCGCACTGCACCGTGCCTTGGCTGACAGTCTGGTATCGGATGTCAGTATCACCGATGAAGCCTCCGCCATCGAATGGGCAGGTCAGTCTCCCAGGCTGATCGAGGGGCGTTCAGACAACATCAAGGTGACGCGCCCCGAAGACCTAGAATGGCTGCGTCAACGTCGAGACTTCAAAGGTTGAGCCCGGCGAAGTCGCTTTAATCGCGATACTCTTTACACAGCGCCAACCCGGCTTTCAAATGCTCGACCAACTTGCGCACCTTGGGCGACAGATGCCGTTGCTGTGGATAAAGTGCCCAGACCGCCGTGTTGGGGGGTTGATGAGCGTCCAGCAGCGAAATCAACGCGCCACTGTTCAGGTGTTCAAGCACGTAGTAGTCCGGCAACTGACACAATCCGATCCCCTGCAGCGCCGCGTCGAGCACGGCCTGCCCGCTGTTGCAGCGCCAGTTGCCTTGAACCCGTTGCGAGAATTCCCGACCATTTTGCTGCAGTTGCCACGTGTCGCTACTACCGATCAAGCAGTTGTGACGGTTCAATTCCGACAGGCTGTGCGGTCGCCCATAACGCTCAAGGTAAGAGGGCGATGCGCACAGGTACATGCGCCGAGGCGCCAAGCGGGTAGCAATCAGTCTTGAGTCTTGCAGACGACCCAGGCGAATCGCCAGATCGAGGCCTTCATGCACCAGGTCCAGCGTGCGGTTGCTCAGCTCGATATCCACGCGCAATTGTGGATACAGCATCATGAAGCCGGTCACTAGCGGTGTAATGAAGCGTTCTCCATACGCCACGGCGCAGGTCATGCGCAGCAGGCCTTTAGGTTCGCTGGTGAGGTCGCCTATCGCGCGCAGTGCTTCTTCGCGCCCATCTTGCAGGCGCTGACAGTGCTGAAGAAATGTCTGCCCGGCTTCGGTCAAGGCTACGCGTCGGGTGCTGCGATACAGCAGCCGGGTTTGCAGGCGCTCTTCGAGCCTGGCGATCTGTCGGCTGATGTGTGATGACGAAACGCCCAAGCGTTCTGCCGCAGCGGTGAACTGCCCGCATTCAGCCACCGCCACAAACTCATCCAGCCCTTCCCAGCGATTGGCGTACATCGATTGTCCCTGTACAGCAATAATGTTTTGCTTTTAGCCCGATTATTCCTTAATCAGCACTGCTTTACACTCTCAGGCTTGTTTTTACTTCGTCGGAGAAGATTGATGATCAAGTCACGTGCTGCCGTTGCCTTTGAAGCCAAGAAACCGCTCGAAATCGTTGAAGTCGATGTCGCGATGCCCAAGGCCGGTGAAGTGCTGCTGCGGGTCGTCGCTTCCGGTGTGTGTCACACCGATGCCTACACCTTGTCTGGCGCTGACCCGGAAGGCATCTTCCCTTCGATCCTCGGTCATGAAGGTGGTGCAATCGTCGAAGCAATCGGCGAAGGCGTGACCTCAGTTGCAGTCGGTGATCATGTGATCCCGCTGTACACCCCGGAATGCCGTAAATGCAAATTCTGCCTGTCGGGCAAGACCAACCTGTGCCAAGCCATTCGCGCCACTCAGGGCAAAGGTTTGATGCCGGATGGTACGTCGCGCTTCTCTTATAAAGGCCAGACGATTTTCCATTACATGGGCACCTCGACCTTCTCCGAATACACCGTATTACCGGAAATATCGGTCGCGAAAATATCCAAAGACGCGCCGCTGGAAAAAGTCTGCCTGCTCGGTTGCGGCGTCACTACCGGGATTGGTGCGGTACTGAACACCGCGAAAGTCAAACCGGGCGACACCGTGGCGATCTTTGGTCTGGGTGGGATCGGTTTGTCAGCGGTGATTGGCGCGGTCAAGGCCAAGGCCGGGCGCATCATCGCCATCGACATCAATCCCTCCAAGTTTGAAATCGCCAAACAACTGGGCGCTACCGACTGCATCAACCCTAAGGATTACGATCGCCCGATTCAGGACGTGATCGTTGATCTCACTGACGGCGGTGTGGATTTCTCCTTCGAGTGCATCGGCAACGTGCAACTCATGCGTGCGGCGCTTGAGTGCTGCCACAAAGGTTGGGGTGAGTCGGTGATCATTGGCGTGGCTGGCGCCGGTCAGGAAATTTCAACCCGACCTTTCCAACTGGTCACCGGGCGCGTCTGGCGCGGCTCGGCGTTTGGCGGTGTACGGGGTCGCACTGAATTGCCGAGCTATGTCGACATGGCACAGAAGGGCGAAATCCCGTTGGATACTTTCATCACCCACACCATGGGCCTGGAAGACATCAATAAGGCTTTCGAGCTGATGCATGAAGGCAAGAGCATTCGCACCGTCATCCATTTCTGAGGTCTGTCATGAGCCTGGAAAACCTGTCCTGCCAGAAAAGCTTCGGTGGCTGGCACAAGCGTTACAAGCATCACTCCGATGTGCTCGGCTGCGACATGGTGTTTGCCGTTTACCTGCCACCGCAAGCGGAGCAGGGCGGTAAATTGCCGGTGGTGTACTGGCTGTCTGGATTGACCTGTACCGATGAAAATTTCATGCATAAGGCAGGGGCACAAAGGATCGCGGCCGAGCTGGGTTTGATTATCGTCGCCCCCGACACCAGCCCGCGCGGGCCGGATGTACCGGGTGATCTGGATGGTGCATGGGATTTTGGGCTGGGTGCCGGCTTTTATCTGAACGCCACCCAGCAACCATGGGCGAAGAACTACCGCATGCATGACTATGTGGTGAACGAGCTGCCGGCACTGGTCGAGGCGCATTTTCCGGCCTCGGACCGGCGTGGAATCAGTGGTCACTCCATGGGTGGACACGGGGCATTGGTGTGCGCTTTGCGTAATCCGGGGCGCTATCAATCAGTGTCAGCTTTTTCGCCGATCAGCAATCCGATGGACTGCCCATGGGGCCAGAAGGCTTTTTCCCGTTACCTTGGGGATGAGCGTTCGCGCTGGCGCGAATGGGATGCGAGTGTGTTGATCGCCGAGGCTTCGGAAAAATTGCCGATCCTCGTCGATCAGGGTGATCGTGATGATTTCCTCGCCAATCAGCTTATGCCTGAGGCGCTGGTGCAGGCGGCAAAATCTGCTCGGCATCCACTCACCTTGCGTATGCAGCCCGGTTACGACCACAGCTATTTCTTCATCGCGAGCTTTATCGAAGATCACTTACGTCATCATGGGGTCGCTCTAAGCGGCTAATGTTCGACAAAGTAGGTAGAATCACGCCCTGACTTTTTCGGGGCGTTTTTTTATGCGTATTGGCCACGGCTACGATGTGCACCGTTTCGCTGAAGGCGATTTCATCACCTTGGGTGGCGTGCGGATCGCGCACGGCTTCGGGCTGCTCGCCCATTCCGATGGCGACGTGCTGCTGCATGCACTCAGCGATGCCTTGCTCGGCGCGGCCGCGTTGGGGGATATCGGCAGGCATTTCCCGGACACGGACCCGCAATTCAAGGGCGCAGACAGTCGCGCCTTGTTGCGTCACGTGGTCACATTGGTCAATAACAAAGGCTGGAAAGTCGGCAACATCGACGCCACCATTGTTGCCCAGGCACCGAAAATGGCCCCGCATATCGAATCGATGCGCGCGCTGATTGCCGCGGATCTTCACGTCGAGTTGGATCAAGTGAACGTAAAAGCTACCACCACTGAAAAACTTGGCTTCGTTGGCCGTGAAGAAGGCATCGCGGTTCATGCTGTCGCCTTGTTGCTCTCGGCATGACGGAACTCGAATTGCTTGGCCCGCGCGCCTACGGTGACGCCTTGGGTACTGCGGTACTCAAAGCCACGGCCGAAGATTTCCAGGTCGATGAAGTCCTGGATATTCCGTTGTCCGGCGACGGAGAGCATCTGTGGCTATGGGTCGAGAAGCGAGGCCTGAACACCGAAGAAGCGGCCCGCCGCCTGGCGCGTGCTGCCGGTGTGCCGTTGCGAACCGTCAGTTATGCGGGCTTGAAGGATCGTCAGGCGTTGACGCGACAGTGGTTCAGCTTGCACTTGCCGGGCAAGGCTGACCCTGATCTGTCAGCGGCTCAGGACGATACCCTGAAAATCCTGAAGATTGGCCGTCATAAACGCAAACTGAATCGCGGCGCTCACGCGGCCAATGGCTTTACCTTGCGCCTGACCCAGTTGCAGGCGGATCACGTGGCCTTGCAGGCGCGCCTCGAATTGATCGCCAGCCACGGCATCCCCAATTATTTTGGTGCCCAGCGCTTCGGTTGGCAGGGCGGTAATCTGGGCGAAGCCCGTGAGTACGCATCGCGCCAGGCATTGCCGGAACAACGCAATGTGCGTTCGCGGCTGTTGTCGACGGCTCGCAGCTATCTGTTCAATCAGGTGTTGGCGGCGCGAGTGGCGGATGGCAGTTGGCAGCGGGCGCAAGTGGGCGATCTGCTGGCGTTCACTGATAGTCGCAGCTTTTTCCCTGCTGGCGAGGCTGAATGCAGCGATCCTCGTCTGGCTATTCTTGACCTGCACCCGACCGGGCCGCAGTGGGGCGAGGGTGATTCGCCTGCGACCGGCGTCACGGGCATGCTTGAACAAGCCGTCGCTGATCGCGAACCCGCGTTGCGCGATTGGCTGATCAAAGCAGGCATGGAACATGAACGTCGTATCCTGCGGCTGCCCATTGGTGGATTGACGTGGCATTATCCCGAGCCTGACATTCTGCAATTAGAATTCGTCCTTCCGGCCGGATGCTTCGCCACCGTATTGGTGCGTGAACTCGTCGATCTGGTGGCGGTGGGGCAGACGGACAGCTCATGCGCATTCTGATTTCTAACGATGATGGGGTTACGACACCGGGTTTGGCTGCGCTTCATGCAGCGTTGACGGGCTATGGGGAGTGCGTGGTCATTGCCCCTGATCAAGACAAAAGCGGTGCAAGCAGCTCTCTGACGCTTGATCGCCCGCTTCACGCCCACACGTTGGCCAACGGCTTCATCAGCCTGAACGGTACGCCAACCGATTGCGTGCATCTTGGGCTCAACGGGCTTCTTGATCTGCAGCCGGACATGGTTGTCTCGGGCATCAATCTGGGGGCCAACCTCGGCGATGATGTGCTGTATTCCGGCACGGTGGCCGCCGCGCTGGAGGGGCGATTTCTCAAGCGCCCGTCGTTTGCGTTCTCATTGTTATCGCGTCTGGTAGACAACCTGCCGACGGCCGCGCACTTTGCCCGCATGCTGGTCGAAGCCCATGAACAGCTCGACCTGCCGCCGCGCACGGTGCTAAACGTCAACATCCCGAACCTTCCGCTTGAGCATATCCGCGGTATTCAACTGACCCGCCTGGGGCATCGCGCCCGCGCGGCTGCTCCGGTCAAGGTTGTCGATCCGCGTGGCAAGGTCGGCTATTGGATTGCAGCGGCAGGCGATGTTGAAGACGGCGGACCAGGGACCGATTTTCACGCGGTCATGCAAGGATACGTGTCGATCACCCCGCTGCAGCTGGACCGAACCTATCAGGACGGTTTCAGCAGCCTCAACGGCTGGCTAGAGGGGCTCGGTTGATGTCGCGCGAGCAAGATGATCTGTTACGACGCGGGATCGGGATGACCTCCCAACGCACCCGCGAGCGTTTGATTCAACGTTTGTACGAAGAAGGCCTGTCCAACGCTCAGGTGCTGGAAGTGATCCGGCGAACGCCACGGCATTTGTTCGTTGATGAGGCGCTGGCACACCGTGCCTACGAAGACACCGCATTACCGATTGGCCATAACCAGACCATTTCCCAGCCATACATGGTTGCGCGAATGAGCGAGCTGCTACTGGAAGCCGGTCCTCTGGACAAGGTGCTGGAGATAGGCACCGGCTCGGGTTATCAGACCGCAGTCCTGGCGCAACTGGTGGAGCGGGTTTTTTCGGTGGAGCGCATCAAGGTTTTGCAGGACCGCGCCAAGGAGCGACTGGTCGAGCTGAATCTGCGCAATGTGGTCTTTCGCTGGGGCGATGGCTGGGAAGGCTGGCCTGCTCTGGCGCCTTACAACGGCATCATAGTGACTGCAGTGGCGACCGATGTTCCGCAGGCCTTGCTTGATCAATTGGCGCCGGGTGGACGCTTGGTCATTCCGGTCGGCTCAGGCGAGGTCCAGCAATTGATGTTGATCATCCGCGAGGAGAATGGTTTTTCCCGTCATGTGCTGGGCGCGGTGCGATTCGTGCCCTTGCTCAATGGGCCACTGGCGTGAGGCTTGTTACGGCCCGTAATGAATTCTGTCCGGTCATCAAGGTCCTATAGCCGACGAGCAGGTTAACGCAGTATCTTGAATAAGTGCTGTAACGCACGGTTTTGTAACCAGTTAAGTATTAGCTGCCAGCCGTTATTACGGCACAATAGGCAACTTAAATTCAGTCACCAGTAAAGGGAGTGGCGGGTGAGTCTCACAGTCATTCGACAGTGTATGTCCATAGCAAGCTTTCAGCGCCTGGTGATTGGCATTGCCCTCGGTATATTTCTGGCCGGCTGCTCCAGCACGCCTTCTGGAGGGGTGAGGGTTGTCGATCGTAACAAGACGGCGCCCCAACGGCAGGCGGTTACGACCGGGCAGTACGTGGTGCGGCGTAGCGATACCCTGTTCTCTATTGCATTTCGTTACGGTTGGGACTGGAAAGCGCTGGCCGAACGCAATCAGATTCCTGCTCCCTATACCATCCACCCGGGGCAGACAATTCGCTTTGATGGCCGGTCAAGTTCCGCGCCGACGTCAGTCGCTTCCACATCCGATGTAGCCCCTTCCGGTTCGATCAAAACGACAGTGATCTCTCGCCCTATCGGGGTTGTCCCGGTAATCGTTCCTGCTCCTGCCGGGACTCCTGCGACAACGCCGATACAGGCTGTAGGACGTTCACCCGCGGGTTGGGCGTGGCCATCTAATGGCATTTTGATAGGTAAATTTTCTTCAAACGGTAGTTTGAATAAAGGAATTGATATCGCTGGGGATTTGGGACAGCCTGTTTTGGCTGCGTCTGATGGTTCGGTGGTGTACGCCGGGAGTGGCTTGCGGGGCTACGGCGAGTTAGTAATCATCAAACACAGCGACACCTACGTCAGTGCTTACGGACATAACCGTAGGCTGTTGGTTCGGGAGGGGCAGCAGGTCAAGGTCGGACAGACAATTGCTGAAATGGGGTCAACGGGGACTGACCGGGTGAAACTGCATTTTGAGATTCGCCGTCAAGGTAAACCTGTAGATCCTCTGGAATTCCTGCCACGTCGTTGATCGGTTACCAGCCTGTTTCCTGGCGTAGAGGGGACAGGCTCAAGCGTTGCCATGGAAGTTAGGCGCCGCTAGGGCTTGAGGTCGAACTCACCAAAGGACTATAACAATGGCTCTCAGCAAAGAAGCGCCGGAGTTTGACATCGACGATGAGGTGCTCCTTATGGAACCCGGCATCGTTCTGGACAAGGTTTCGAGCAAGGAAACTGCTGTAACTCCTGCCCGCGCCAAAGCCAAACACTCCACAACGCTCAAGCAACACAAGTACATCGACTACACCCGGGCGCTCGACGCCACTCAGTTGTATCTGAATGAAATTGGTTTCTCTCCTCTGCTTTCGCCGGAAGAAGAAGTCCACTTTGCGCGTTTGTCGCAGAGCGGTGATCCGGCAGGGCGCAAACGCATGATCGAAAGCAATCTGCGGCTGGTGGTAAAAATTGCCCGACGCTACGTCAATCGTGGACTCTCATTGCTTGACCTGATCGAAGAGGGCAACCTGGGCCTGATCCGGGCGGTCGAGAAATTCGATCCTGAACGCGGTTTCCGCTTCTCAACTTACGCGACATGGTGGATTCGCCAGACCATTGAGCGTGCCATCATGAATCAGACCCGTACGATCAGGTTGCCCATTCATGTGGTCAAAGAGCTTAACGTTTACTTGCGTGCTGCTCGTGAATTGACCCAGAAACTTGATCACGAACCCTCTCCTGAAGAAATCGCCAACCTGCTCGAAAAGCCGGTTGGCGAGGTCAAACGCATGCTTGGGCTCAATGAACGGGTGTCCTCCGTAGACGTTTCCCTCGGTCCAGATTCTGACAAGACTTTGCTCGATACGCTGACCGATGATCGCCCTACAGACCCGTGTGAATTGCTGCAGGACGATGATCTTTCCCAGAGTATCGATCAGTGGCTTTCCGAGCTTACCGATAAGCAGCGAGAGGTGGTAATAAGGCGTTTCGGCTTGCGAGGGCACGAAAGCAGTACCTTGGAAGACGTAGGTCTGGAAATTGGTTTGACCCGCGAAAGGGTCAGGCAAATTCAGGTCGAGGGCCTCAAGCGCTTACGTGAAATTCTTGAAAAGAACGGTCTGTCGAGCGAGTCTCTGTTTCAATAGCAGTGCATGGACTCAAGTGTGTGCGACGTTGTGCGACCGATTTATAAAAACACCTCGACTGGGTCGGGGTGTTTTTATATTCGCGAGGTGGATAAGTGGCTGCGGGTGTTCCATGATTTATTAGATGATGCCTTTCATACGTTTAGCGCGACGAGCAATAGGGCGTTTTTTATGTAAGCCTTTGCTTACGCGTGGTGTAAGTGATCGTAAGTTTAAGGGGGCGATATTGTCTTTGTTTTATTATTATTTGTGTAGTTTGTTGATTTTAAATGATATTTAATTTTAATGACTGGTCGGCCAAGACTCTTTTTGAAAACTTTTAACGGTTGCTCCTGGCGGTGAAATCACTAAGATAAGAACTGTGTCCAGGGATAGACACAGGCCGTTAAGGATGACAGTCAAGGACATCGCAGGATGCGATTCATCAGGATGATGAAAGGGATTACAGGGATTAAGGACAATATGGGCGGGTCATACCGCCCTTTTTTTTGCCTGCGGAAAACTGCCGGCGCAGCAGGGCCCGTTGGGCGGACCCTGTTTAAAGACTTAAAATACAAAAGGCCCCGAAGGGGCCTTTTGTAAGAGCAATACGACTTAGCGCTCTAGATCTTTGAGCTTGTCTTTGACGCCATCCCACTCTTCAGCATCGGGCAGGCCTTCTTTCTTCTCGGTGATATTCGGCCAGATTTCCGCTAACTCTACGTTCAACTGGATAAATACCTGCATATCCTCAGGCACTTCATCTTCCGAGAAGATTGCCTGTGCCGGGCACTCAGGCTCGCAAAGCGCACAATCGATGCACTCATCCGGGTGAATCACCAGGAAATTCGGGCCTTCGTAGAAGCAGTCCACCGGACACACTTCTACGCAGTCGGTGTACTTGCACTTGATGCAGTTGTCGGTGACGACGAAGGTCATTTCTAATTATCTCCTCAGGCGGCGGTAGCTGAGCCCTTCCAGCAGGGCTGCTAAGTTCGGGAACTTCCCAGGCCGTGTGAAACCAATACATTCAGTGGCAAGGCGCTTATACGGCATCGCGCCTTGCCTTACCGTTGTTCGTTCGCTTTCACGCGGCTCGGATAATCTGCGGAGTCAGGCTAAAAACCCGCAGCATCCCAAGCCGCGCGGGATTCTAACAGCTTGCAGCGATTGCCGTTAGATGCGCGTCTGCAAGACATACAATAACTCTAGCGCCTGGCGCGGTGTCAGGTCGTCTACTTTGGTTTTTGACAACTCTTCGAGTACCGGGTGCGGAAGGCTGGCGAACATATCGCTTTGCTGTGGGGTCGATGGTTTGCCAGGGACTGATCGGGGCGCCTCATGGGGCAGGCTCGTTGTTTCCAGACGCTGCAAGTGTTCCTTTGCGCGCAGTATGACCTTGGCTGGAACCCCCGCCAGCTGGGCGACTGCCAGGCCATAGCTTTGGCTGGCAGGTCCGGGCAAGACACGATGCAGGAAGACGATTCGTTCATTGTGCTCCGTGGCGTTCAGATGCACGTTTGCAACCAGCGGCTCGCTTTCCGGGAGTACAGTCAGCTCGAAATAGTGGGTGGCGAACAGCGTATAGGCGCGTAACTGGGCGAGACATTCTGCCGCAGCCCACGCCAGTGATAATCCGTCGAATGTGCTGGTGCCTCGGCCGACTTCATCCATCAATACCAGGCTGCGGTCGGTCGCGTTATGCAGAATGTTCGCGGTTTCGCTCATTTCCACCATAAAGGTAGAACGGCCGCCTGCCAGGTCGTCGCTGGAACCGATCCGGGTAAAGATCCGATCCACCAACGACAGCTCGCAACTGGCTGCAGGTACGAAGCTGCCGATGTGAGCCAGCAAAACGATCAGGGCGGTCTGGCGCATGTATGTCGACTTACCGCCCATGTTCGGTCCGGTGATCACCAGCATTCGAGTGTTGTCATCAAGCGCCAGATCGTTGGCGACGAATGGACTGGTCAACACTTGCTCGACAACCGGGTGCCGGCCTTGTTCGATGCGCATGCACGGCTCATCGACGAAGCGTGGGCAGTTCAGGTCAAGGTTCAGCGCGCGCTCAGCCAGGTTGCTCAGTACGTCCAGTTCAGCCAATGCCGCAGCCGTGTCTTGCAAGGGCGCCAAATGACCGATCAGGTCTTCGAGCAACGCTTCGTAGAGCATCTTTTCGCGAGCCAGTGCGCGGCTCTTGGCTGACAGCGCCTTGTCTTCGAACGCCTTCAACTCAGGGGTGATGAAGCGCTCGGCGCCTTTGAGCGTCTGGCGTCGGATATAGTCGGCGGGCGCCTGCTCGGCTTGCTTGCTTGGCAGCTCGATAAAGTAGCCGTGAATCCGGTTGTAGCCGACCTTGAGGTTGGCCAGCCCCGTGCGGGCTTTTTCTCGGGCTTCCAGATCAATCAGAAACTGTCCGGCGTTTTCGCTGAGCGATTGCAGGTCGTCGAGCTCGGCGTCGTAGCCGGTTTTCAACACGCCGCCATCACGAATGACTGCAGGCGGGTTGTCGATGACAGCTCTTTGCAGCAGGTCCGCTAATTCCGGGTAGGTGCTGGTCGTCAGCGCCAGTTGCTGGAGGTGCGGTGCTTCCAAATCAGTCATTGCTCGTTGTAGCTCGGGCAATGCCGCCAGGGCGTCGCGCAGGCGGGCCAGATCACGCGGGCGTGCGTTGCGCAGGCCAATCCGGGCGAGAATCCGCTCGATATCGCCAATTTCCTTCAACTGCGGCTGCAGGTGTTCAAAGCGGTAACGTTCGAGCAGGCATGTGATCGAGCTTTGTCGGGCTTGCAGCACGCTCAAGTCACGTAATGGGCGATTCAGCCAGCGTGTCAGCAGGCGACTGCCCATGGCGGTCTGGCAGCGGTCCATGACCGATTGCAGAGTGTTTTCGCGTCCGCCTGCCAGATTGGTGTCCAGCTCCAGGTTGCGTCGACTGGCGCCATCGAGTACGACCGTATCATCCAGACGTTCATGGCGCAGGCTGCGCAAATGCGGGAGAGCGGTGCGCTGGGTTTCTTTGGCATAACCGAGCAAACAACCTGCGGCTCCGATAGCCAGTGTCAGGTTCTCGCAACCAAAGCCTTTGAGGTCCTGGGTAGAAAATTGCTGGCACAGGCTTTTAAACGCCGAATCGCGCTCGAAGTCCCACGGCGCACGACGCCGGGTCCCTCGTCGCTTCTCGGCGGGCAAGCCCTGTGGCCAATCATCGGGGATCATCAGCTCGACTGGATTGATGCGCTCCAGCTCCGCCAGCAGGTTTTCCCAGCCCTTGATTTCAAGAACACTGAAATTGCCACTGGTGATGTCCAGAACAGCGAGGCCAAACAGGCGTTCATCGCCCAATACCGCAGCAATCAGGTTGTCCCTGCGTTCGTCGAGTAGCGCTTCGTCGCTGACCGTGCCGGGTGTAATGATTCGCACGACCTGACGGTCCACCGGGCCTTTACTGGTCGCGGGATCGCCGACCTGTTCGCAGATCACTACCGACTCGCCGAGCTTCACCAGCTTCGCGAGATAGCCTTCGGCCGCATGGTAAGGAATCCCACACATAGGGATCGCCTGTCCCGCCGACTGGCCGCGCGCAGTCAACGTGATATCCAGCAGCTTGGAGGCTTTTTTGGCGTCTTCGTAGAAAATTTCGTAAAAGTCGCCCATGCGATAGAACATCAACTGATCAGGGTGTTGATTTTTCAACCGCCAATATTGCTGCATCATCGGGGTGTGGGAAGACAGGTCAGTCAATGCTTTATTCATCGGTTTTTTAGGCGAATTCGTCAAAAGTGTGGGCCAGATGTCGGGCGCCTTGCGGAGCTCATCGACGTGGATGAAGTCCTGTGCCCGTCTGTTTTTACAATGGGCGCAAGGTTAACACGCACGATCTTGCCTCGCAGAGTGGAGCCTGGCGAAAAGCCTGGTTACGACTTTGCGATGGGCTATTGCGCAGAGATGGCTACGCTTGCATTCAAGCTGTTTCATTCCAGAGAACAGCAGGAACAAGGATGTTCTTATGTCGAATAAACGTGGTCGAGATGCAGTCAATGGTCGCTTCATCTCTGTCGACGAGGCAAAAAAGCGCCCCAGAGAAACAATGATTGAAACCGTTAAAAAACCGGTCAAGAGAGGTCGGTAGCCATTCAATCGCGCGTGATCCAAGGGGCGGAGTGGTCGAATGCTTCTGTCCTTGCACGTATAAAAAGCTCGTGTACGGTGTCTCGTCTGACGTGCTGAAAATCGGAGAAGGTCGTGGATGATATTACCCAGCTTGCGGCTGTACTCGGCAAGCATCTGCAATCGTTGAAGGCGCAAGTAACCACCGCTGAATCCTGCACGGGGGGAGGGATTGCCGAGGCGATTACCCGTATACCCGGCAGCTCTACCTGGTTCGAGGCCGGTTATGTCACCTATTCGAACGCGCAAAAGACCCGTCAGTTGAACGTGCCAGCCGAACTGTTCGGTTCGGTGGGAGCGGTCAGCCGCGAAGTGGTCGAGGCCATGGTGTCGGGCGCACAGGAAAAAAGCGGGGCACAGTTTGCTGTCGCGGTCAGTGGCGTTGCCGGGCCTGATGGTGGCTCGGCGGACAAGCCGGTAGGGACGGTATGGCTTGCATGGGGCGCGGGACAGCAGCTCGTTTCCGAGCGCAGACAGTTTGACGGTGACCGTGATCAGGTCCGCCGACAAACGGTAAAGGCCGCGCTAGAGGGGCTGATACAGCTCGCGGCTGGAGAAATACTAAAACGGGGGTAGGCGAGCGCTCCACCCTGTGGAATAATACTGTCTACTTATACAGGTGTTGTGGCCGTCAGGCCTTATTGATTACGTGAGGACTTCAATGGACGAGAACAAGAAGAAAGCCTTGGCTGCGGCCTTGGGTCAGATCGAGCGTCAATTCGGCAAAGGTGCCGTTATGCGCATGGGGGATCATGACCGCCAGGCGATTCCTTCTATTTCTACCGGCTCACTCGGGTTGGATATCGCCCTCGGTATCGGTGGCTTGCCACGAGGCCGAATCGTTGAAATCTACGGTCCGGAGTCCTCGGGTAAAACCACGCTGACGCTTTCGGTTATCGCTCAAGCCCAAAAGCTGGGTGCTACCTGTGCATTCGTCGATGCTGAGCACGCGCTCGATCCAGAATACGCAGGCAAGCTTGGCGTCAATGTTGACGACCTGCTGGTGTCGCAACCCGATACCGGTGAGCAAGCGCTGGAAATCACCGACATGCTGGTGCGCTCCAACGCCGTCGACGTTATTGTGATCGACTCCGTAGCAGCCCTGGTTCCGAAAGCTGAAATCGAAGGCGAAATGGGTGACATGCACGTAGGCCTTCAGGCCCGTCTGATGTCACAGGCGTTGCGTAAAATCACCGGTAACATCAAGAACGCCAACTGCCTGGTCATCTTCATCAACCAGATCCGTATGAAGATTGGTGTGATGTTCGGTAGCCCGGAAACCACCACAGGCGGTAATGCGCTCAAGTTCTATGCTTCGGTCCGTCTGGACATCCGCCGTACTGGCGCGGTGAAAGAAGGTGATGAAGTTGTAGGCAGCGAAACCCGCGTCAAAGTCGTCAAGAACAAAGTGGCTCCGCCGTTTCGTCAGGCTGAGTTCCAGATTCTCTACGGCAAGGGTATTTACCTGAACGGCGAGATCATTGATCTGGCTGTACTTCACGGTTTTGTAGAGAAATCCGGTGCCTGGTACAGCTATCAGGGCAGCAAGATTGGTCAGGGCAAAGCCAACTCGGCCAAGTTCCTGGCGGATAATCCGGAAATTGGTGCGAACCTCGAGAAGCTGATTCGTGAAAAGCTGCTGACTCCGACTGCCGATACCAAGGCATCGCCTGCCGCCGACACCAAGGCATTACCTGTTAAAGGTGCCAAAATGGCTGCTGCTGATCTGGCCGAAACCGACGTCGATATCTGATACAGCCTATGACAGCGGTGCTTGATACGCCTGTCGCCGTAAGGCGTACTGCAATGGACCTGCTCGCACGTCGCGAGCACGGTCGAGTCGAGCTGGCGCGCAAGTTGCGTCAGCGCGGCGCCCCTCCTGAATTGATCGAACCTGCCCTTGACCGGCTTACGGAAGAAGGGTTGTTGTCCGAGTCGAGATACCTCGAAAGCTTCGTTTCTTACCGTGCTCGCTCGGGTCAAGGGCCTTTGCGCATCCGTGAAGAGCTTGGGCAGCGTGGCTTGCCACGAGCAGATATAGAGCAGGCATTACGCGAGAGTGGCTTCGACTGGCAGGCTCAGCTGGAAGAAACCTGGCGACGCAAGTTTGCCGGGAAGCTACCGGTGGACGCTCGCGAGCGTGCGAAGCAGGGACGTTTCCTTAGCTATCGGGGTTATCCGCTGGACATGATCGGCCGCTTGTTGAGCGGCCGGGGTGCGGATGACTGAGCGAAGTGGACAAGCCGCTGAGCTTGCCCGGGGCAGGACCCCTTACGTGACCTTTAGCGGTTCACGTACACGGGTTTGTTGCTGAGGAGGGGTTTTGGCCCAGCTTTCCGGTTTGTTGATGTAATCGACCAGTTCGCGCAGGCGACCCTGGTTTCTTCCATTAAAGTTAAACACCAGTCGCACAAGGTGGCTGAACTGCGGTTCGTCGTGCTCTTCACCCATGTACATATGCTGATGGAAGGTGTCACTCAGCCGCAAGTCGGCAAACGCCTCTTGTATGTAGTCGAGTGACTGCTGGTTGAGCGGGTGATTCATCCGAATCACAAACAGACTTTTCAGCCACCGGGTGGAATGGAAGTTGTTGTAGAACTGGTTGATTTCATCGACCGCTTCTTCCGCGCTGTAAACCAGTCGCAGCAACTTCATGTCGCTTGGCAAAATGTAATGATTGGCCTCCAGTTGATGGCTGATGAAATTAAGCGCCTCTTGCCAGAAGCTGCCACCGGGTGTGTCGAGTAAAACGACAGGCACAAGTGGGCTTTTGCCAGTCTGAATCAGCGTCAAGACTTCCAGCGCTTCATCCAGCGTGCCGAAACCGCCAGGGCATAGCACCAGTCCATTCGCTTCTTTAACGAAGAACAATTTGCGGATAAAGAAGAAGTGGAAAGGCAGCAGGTTGTCAGTGCCTTCAACGGTGGGATTTGCATGCTGCTCGAAAGGCAGGGTGATATTGAAGCCCAGGCTATGGTCGAGCCCCGCTCCTTCGTGTGCTGCGGCCATAATGCCGCCACCGGCACCAGTAATCACCATCAGGTCGGAGCGCGCCAAGGCGGCGCCTACTTCCCGTGCCAAGGCATACAGCGGATGTTCTACAGGTGTACGAGCCGAGCCGAACACGGTGACTTTACGACGGCTCTTGAATTGTTCCAGTATCCGGAAGGCGTGCTCAAGTTCACGCAATGCTTGCAGGGTTATCTTGGCGTTCCAGCGATTGCGGTCGTCCTGCGCCATGCGCAGAACAGTCAACATCATGTCGCGGTAGAGCGGTAGATTGGGGCTGTTGGGAGCAACCAGGCCGATATGTTCTTCAACCTTGCTGGTGAGGTCGAAACCATTGCTCTGGAAGTGTCGAGACAAAAAATCATTCGGTTCATAAGGCATTCAGACTTTCTCCTTCTGCAGAACCACTGATCGTGCCGACATGATCGACACGACCGCGACACATCGTGTGTCGCTGGCTGCCCAGACATTTGCCCGAGCATTACAGCTGGCTTTGGAGCGCCAGTTTCGCACGGATATCGTTACCGAGTGATCCATACTGATTCTGCTTATGTCCTTGGGTTAAAAGAAAAACATGGGTACTACGTAACAGTACGGGCAACCCCCTTTTTGCCCTGAAAATTTAAAAGCCTTTTAAATGTATAGACCCTGCTTGTCGCCGTATGAAATTTTTTACCGATACTATTTCTTCACCGCGCAATCAGCGGCTTTGAAAGCCTGGGTCGCAACCGGGCGGTTGGTTTTGTATTCGGTGAACTCATACTTGAGCAGTGCGCCCTTGGCCATGAGTTGACGGTAACCGGTGTTGTGGCAAACGCTGTCGCCCAATTGGCTGCGAACTGCGTCCGGGTTGCTGCGCATCTTCATGGCGTGGCTTTCGCGCACGCTAAGGTGATTGATCAAGACCTTTCCTTCAACCGTGTAACCCTGATCCAGAATGTCTTCATTGATCGCCCGCGGTGTGCCGACGCTGCTTTCCATAGCAACTTTTTCCAGCATTTTGCTCAGTTCGAAATCCTGCTTGGAGGCCGCTTCGGCGCAGAACGGTACTGCCAGCAAAAGCGAGAGGGAGGGGACGATAAGGCGCAGCATGAAACTCTCCTGATTCAGTGACTGGCCGTTGGACCAGCGACTTGAAAGTGCGTTCACTGCCGGGGTCGGTAACGACAAAACCGATCACACGCAGAGCGTGTTTGCCTGGGCAGGCTCGAATGGTCGTGCAGTATAAAGTAAACAAAGGGCAAGGAAACAAAGGGCGCGACATCGGCCTCTGATAAACTGCTTCGACTTTCTATCTGCCGAGATCCTGCTGTGTCGATACTTTGTATTTGTCGGCGTCATCCGCAATGAGTCATGCCGTTTCCCGGCTGCGAGCCCAACGCCTGGCGCGTAGTATCAAGCCTTTTACTGCTCGAGGCTCAAGGGCTGAGCGTTGCCCGGGGTGCCGGGTGATTTTCAGCTATTGCCTGTGCGCCTGGCGTCCGAAGGTGGCGGCCAAATCAGCCATGTGTCTGTTGATGTATGACGTCGAGCCGCTGAAACCGACCAATACGGGCTGGTTGATTGCCGATGTCATCGAAGAAACTCATGCGTACGGTTGGTCGCGGACTGAAGTCGATGCCGAATTACCGGCATTGCTCAATGATCCACAGTGGCAACCCTATATCGTGTTCCCCGGCGAGTTTGTCGCCAGCGAACGTGTGGTCACCGAGGTGAAGCTAGAAGAAGGCAAGCGCCCGCTTTTTATTCTGCTGGACGCAACCTGGAGCGAGGCACGCAAGATGTTTCGCAAGAGCCCGTATCTGGATCATTTTCCTGTGCTCAGCCTGGAGCCGGAACAGATTTCCCGCTATCGACTGCGTCGCTCAAAGCGTGATGATCATTTTTGCACCGCTGAAGTGGCGGCGCTGTGCCTTGAACTGGCCGAGGACAACACCGCCGGTGGCGTGCTGGACGCGTATCTGGATGTCTTCACCGCACACTATCTGGCAGCCAAACATCAGCTTCCGGTCGACCTCGACGATGCGTCGCATACTCATCTCAAGGCTTTTTTATAGGGCCATTACCGGCTCAGGTTTTTTTGGCCACAACTGTGCTAGCAGCATACCCGCAAGCATCAGCGCGCAACCGAGGTAGCCCTTCGGGTGCAGCGACTCTCCCAGCAGTAGCGCACCAGCAATGGCGGCAAAGACGGCTTCGAGGGAAAGAATAATCGCCGCATGGGAGGCGATAGCATCTTTTTGTGCAACGACTTGCAGGGTATAACCGATCCCCACGGCAACCACGCCGCCGTACAGCAGGGCAGGGCCGGCGGCGATGATCGACTGCAACTGTATGTCTTCGAAAATCAGCGCCAGGATCAGGCTGATGATCGAGCAGGTCAGAAATTGCAGGAACGCGAGGCGGATCGCGTCGTGGCGGCTGGCAAAAACGCCGACCAGGATTACATGTCCGCCCCAGACAAAGGCCCCGATCAATTGCAACCAATCACCTGAGGCGACGTGGAAATTGTCCCCGACACTGAGCAGGAACATGCCCGCCACTGCCAGCCCTGCGCCAAGCCAGGTGCCTGTTCCGGTCTTGTGGCCCAGCAGCAGGCCCAGGAGCGGAACTACAATGACATAAAGACCGGTGATGAATCCGGCGTTGGTCACGCTGGTAAACAGTAGGCCGACTTGTTGCAGGTTGATGCCTGTGCACAATGCCAGCCCCATCACAATGCCACCGAGCAGTAGGCCGCGCGTCATTAGAGGCTCGGGCTTTGCAGCGCCGGAGCGACGGAGGAGCAGCAGGGGCAACAAGCATAACGAGCCAAGGGCGAAGCGCAGGCCTGTATAGAGATATGGCCCAATATGGTCCATGCCTGAAGTTTGCGCGACAAAGCCGGAGCCCCAGATCATTGCGGTGATCAGCATTAACAGGTCGGCCCGCAGGGCTTGTTTTCGCATGATGACGCTCTAGTTGGGAGGGTGCAGACTTTGCCGTAAAGCGTTGAACTTGACCACCCCGACTTCGCTCGTCATCCTTGTCACCGAAATAACGCTTGAACGCTGGTTTTTGTAAGTCTTGGCGTTGAACGTACCGTGTTGGTACCGTGAGTTTGCTGGCATCGATGGATGCCTTCGTGAGCGCTGAATCCATTAGTGCTCACCTAAACAGGATCATTGATAAATGACATACGAAATCCTGATTGCTGATGACCACCCTTTGTTTCGCAGTGCACTGCGTCAGGCCTTGAGTCTGGGGTTGGGTCCTGAGGCTAAGTTAGTTGAAGCCGAAAGCATTGCCGAGCTTGAAAGCTGTCTGACCGATAAGGCAGATTGGGACTTGGTGTTGCTGGACTTGAACATGCCTGGCGCTTACGGATTTTCTGGCCTGGTCCTGTTGCGCGGACAGTACCCGCAAATCCCGGTGGTGATGGTGTCGGCGCAAGAAGAGGCATCCATCGTGGTTCGCTCGCGCGAGTTTGGCGCCAGTGGCTTTATTCCCAAGTCCAGTTCTCTTGAGACCATTCAGCAGGCCGTACGTACGGTGCTTGATGGCGATGTCTGGTGGCCGCCGCAAGTCAATGAAGCCATCAGCGTTTCGGCTGAAGCCAAGGCTGCCAGTGCAGGTCTGGCGAGTCTCACTCCCCAGCAGTTCCGGGTATTGACCATGGTCTGCGAGGGGTTGCTGAACAAGCAGATCGCCTACGAACTCAGTGTTTCGGAAGCCACGATCAAGGCTCATGTCACGGCGATTTTTCGCAAACTCAATGTTCGCACTCGCACACAGGCTGCTTTGCTCTTGCAGCAAATGGAATCAATTCCGGCCAACTAAATGCTGTATTCGGCCCGGATGCTCACGCTTTTTTGACTTTTGTTAAATTAGCCTTCCTTGTCTTTTTTACGCAGTTACCCATCTATGTCGCCCTTTAAAGGCCAAACAGGCCTGAAACGTATCTTCAACGCTACCGGCTATTCGTTTGATGGTTTGCGTGCCGCCTACACAGGTGAAGCTGCATTTCGTCAGTTGGTGCTCCTCAACGTGATCCTGATACCTCTGGCCTTCATGTTCAATGTCAGTCGGGGTGAGCGTGCGGTTCTGATTGCCGTATGCCTGCTGGCGCTGATTGTTGAGTTGCTCAACTCCGCTGTTGAGGCGGCCATTGACCGGATTTCGCTGGATTTGCACCCATTGTCGAAAAACGCCAAGGACATGGGCAGCGCGGCGCAATTCATTGCGTTGGGTATGATCGGCCTGGTGTGGGGTGTGATTCTGCTGGGTTGATGGTTCGCGGATAGCTGGATGGCTCAGGCAATACTCGGCAGCACTATTTCGTCGCTACGCTGAACCCCTGCGGTGAATGCGCGACACAGGTCGAGAAATTCGCGCATGGCAGAGGTCTGGTACTTCTGCTTGTGCCAGATGAAATAGAACTGCCGCGACAGGTCCAGCTCCGGGGTTTCCACCGCCACTAGGCTACCGCGGCGGATGGCATCGCGCAGTGCCAGACGAGAAATACAGCCAATACCCAAACCAGACTCGACTGCTCGCTTGATAGCTTCGGTGTGTTCCAGCTCTAAACGCACATTCAGGGCGTTGCGGTGGTGGCGCATGGCTTGATCGAAAGTCAGGCGGGTGCCTGAACCTTGCTCCCTGAGGATCCAGGCTTCCTGGGTCAGTTCCTCCAGGGTGGCGTGTCCGCGTTTAGCCAGAGGGTGCTGCGGGGCGCAGAAAACCACCAGTTCGTCTTCGACCCACGTCTGAACTTCGATGTCGGGATGGGTACAATCACCCTCGATCAGACCTAGATCAATTTCGTAATGGGCAACCTGCTGCACAATATTCGCTGTGTTTTGCACGCTCAGCTTCACTTGGCTCTCGGGATGGCGCTGCATGAAACTGCCGATCAAGAGCGTGGCCAAATAATTGCCAATGGTGAGCGTGGCGCCGACTGCCAATGAACCGAAGCCGGATTTGCCATTGAACAGGTCCTCGATCTCCTTGGCCTGATCCAGCAGCGCTACCGCTTGTGGCAGTAGCTGGCGGCCCGTTGCGTTCAGGCTCAAGCGTTTGCCGGCGCGATCAAATAATTGGCAGCTGGATTGACGCTCCAGCTCAGTGATAGAGGTGCTGGCCGCTGATTGCGAGAGTGACAAAAGCCCGGCAGCGCGCGAGACGCTTTCCTGCTGAGCGACGGCGACGAAGACTTGAAGTTGACGCAGAGTAAATCGCATATCTATATAACCGATAACCCATATCTTAATAATTCATTTAACAGATATTGTGCTTGCCACTAGAATGACGCGCAATAGCGCTCAGAGTCAGCGCGAGCGAAATTTTCCGGAGCCCCCGTACATGAGCAACATGAATCACGAGCGTGTCCTGAGCGTCCATCACTGGAACGACACCCTCTTTAGTTTCAAGTGCACCCGTGATCCAGGTTTGCGCTTCGAGAACGGTCAGTTCGTCATGATCGGTCTTCAGCAGCCGAACGGGCGCCCGCTCATGCGCGCTTACTCGATCGCCAGCCCGAACTGGGAAGAGCATCTCGAATTCTTCAGCATCAAGGTGCCTGATGGTCCCCTGACGTCGCAGTTGCAGCATTTGAAGGAAGGCGACGAGATCATCATCAGCAAGAAACCGACCGGCACTCTGGTGCTGGACGATCTCAAGCCGGGCAAGCACCTGTATCTGCTCAGCACAGGAACGGGGCTGGCGCCGTTCATGAGCGTCATTCAGGACCCGGAAACGTATGAGCGCTTCGAGAAGGTCATTCTCTGCCACGGCGTACGTTACGTGAACGAGGTTGCCTACCACGAGTTCATCACTGAGCACTTGCCGCAGAATGAGTTTTTTGGTGAAGCATTGCGTGAAAAGCTGATTTATTACCCAACCGTGACGCGTGAGCCGTTCGAGAATCAGGGCCGCCTGACCGACCTGATGCGCAGCGGCAAGCTGTTCAGGGACATCGGTCTGCCGCCGATCAACCCTGAGGATGATCGTGCAATGCTGTGTGGCAGCCCGAGCATGCTCGATGAGACCAGTGAAGTTCTCAACAGCTTTGGCTTGAAGGTGTCCCCGCGCATGCGTGAGCCTGGCGATTACCTGATCGAGCGCGCCTTCGTCGAGAAGTAAGGTCAGCCGATTCAGAAAAAACCCGCTTCGGCAGTCAATGGCCGAGCGGGTTTTTTCTTTTGCGGCATGTTGCTTCACTGTGTCGCAGGCACGACCTCAAGCACGCGTATCAGCCCGTTTTGCGGGTAATGCCAGCGCACATCAAGATCCCAGAGCTGTGTGCCGTAGCGGCGCTCTGGTGTCGGTACCTGGTAAGCCGGGCGTGGATCCTGCGCCAGACATTGCTCAATCAGCTCGACCAATGGCTCATTCAGACGTTGCGCGTGTTCACGGGCCTGAAGCAACGCGCTGCCTTCCCATTGCACTGGAATCAACTTCGGCGCGGCACTGGCAATGGTGTTTGTGGCGCCCTCGACGCTATCGGCGTAGGGCACATACGGTTTGATGTCCAGCACCGGAGTGCCGTCCAGCAAGTCGATGCCCGAGACCCAAAGGCGCCCAGGCTCTACCTTCTCCAGCTTCACCACCGACTGACCAATGCCGTTAGGGCGATGAGTCGCACGCGTCGCGAACACGCCCATGGTCTGGTTGCCTCCGAGGCGCGGCGGGCGAACCTTCAGGCGCGGCTTTTCTTCCAGAGTCTGATGGAAAAGAAAAAGTAGCCAGATATGGCTGACCTGCTCAAGCCCTTGCACGGCGTCGGCATGGTCGAAGGGTGCCACCAACTCCAGGACGCCACGCGCAGCGGGAACCAGTTGAGGCTGCCGGGGGATGGCGAATTTTTCCTTGAAGCAGGAGCGCATGAAGCCGACGGGGGAGACGTTGTAAGTCATGGTCATGATCTTGGGTCGAGGTCCGTCGGGTCATCCGTTTTGAAGCAGGGGACTCAGGCGCGAATGCGTAGCGTCAGGCCCTTGAGGAAGTTGCGCAGCAGCTGGTCGCCGCAGGTCCGGTAGTTGCTGTGGCCGAACTTGCGGAACAGCGCGCTCAGCTCAGGCTTGGACACCGGAAACTCGGCCGCCTTGAGAATGGCGTGCATGTCGTCTTCCTTGAGTTCGAAAGCAACCCGCAGTTTTTTCAGCACGGTGTTGTTGGTCACCGGCACTTCGATTTTTTGCGGGGCGCGGCTGTCGTCCTTGCCGCGCTTGAAGATCACCAGGCCATCGAGAAAATGCGCCATGACTTCATCGCTGCAATTCAGATAGCCTTCTTCTTCCTCGTCCTTTTTCATGAAGGCGATCACGTCGTCCTTGGACACGTCCAGGCCACCCAGCTTGATGATATCCACGACTTTGCCATCGCTGATATCGAGCATGTAGCGAACGCTACGCAGTACGTCGTTGTTCATCATTGTTTACGGTCCTGATAAGTCTGATGTGAACGTCGCACGGGAAGCCTGTGCGACGCTGAAATGTGGGGCGCGCCGGCTTAGAATTTTTCCTTGCCGGACAGGTAACGCCATTGGCCTTCTGGCAGCTTGCCCATGGACACACCGCCGATGCGGATGCGTCGAAGGGACACGACCTTGAGGCCGACGCTTTCACACAGTTGGGCAATGACGCCGGGCTGGGGGTTCTTCATGGCGAAGCGCAGGCGGTTTTCGTTCTGCCAGCTGGCTTTTACTGCCGGCAGTTCCTTGCCCTTGTAAGTCAGGCCGTGGTTGAGGCGATTGAGACCATGGGCTGCCATGGTCCCTTCGATCTCGACTACGTATTCCTGTTCGATCTTGCTGCGATCGTCGGTCAACTTGCGCAGTATTTTCCAGTCCTGGCTGAAGACCATCAACCCGCTGGCGTTGGCTTGCAGGGTCGAAATGGGCGACAGGCGCATGAAGTGCCCTTTGAGGGGGCGCTTACCGTACCGATGCTCTTCGGACAAGGTGCCGGGGGTGATCAGTTGCAGCGCGCTTTCGGCGTCTAAGTTCGCCGGCTGATGCAAGAGAATGGTCACTGATTCCGGCGCAGTTGCTTTTGCCTCGGGGTCGAGCTCGATTTTCTGGTTATCGACTTTGAACTGCGGCTCTTCAATGACTTCACCGTCAACCGTGACCCAACCGCCTTCGATAAACAGTTCAGCCTCCCGGCGGGAGCAGCCGACCAGCTCGACAAGGCGTTTGGAAAGGCGAATGGGGTCTGTCATGACAAAGAGCCGTTACTTAAGGGGAAAGACGGCTATTGTACCCGCGCACGCAGTGTTAATCGCGGCCACATTGAAAATGCCTTCAAGATAGGTGGTCGTTCTGTGCTTTTTCGTTAGCGAAAGGCCATCCAGGAACCCATCGGGGGTGACGCCTGGTCCTGATTGGCTAAAGCGTGTTCCCTGGAGTCTGGTTTATGTCCAAATGGCTTGCCGCATTGATAATGAGCGTCAGCTTGCCGTTGTTCGCTGCTGAAACGCCGTCCTACGGCCCGCAATTGCAAGGTTTCGAGTATCCCTATCCAGCACAGAATTTTGCTTTTGAGTCTCAGGGTGAACAGATACAGATGGGCTACATGGACATCAAACCGTCCCATACGTCCAATGGGCGCACCGTTGTGCTGCTGCACGGCAAGAATTTTTGTGGCGCGACCTGGGGAGGGACAATCAAACCGTTGAGCGACGCGGGGTACCGGGTAGTTGCGCCTGATCAGATCGGTTTCTGTCGGTCGAGTAAACCTGAACATTACCGCTATACGTTCGAGCAATTGGCGCAGAACACCAACGCGCTGCTCACCCATCTGGGCATAGACCACGTCATTGTGCTCGGGCATTCCATGGGCGGTATGTTGGCTACCCGTTTTGCATTGATGTACCCGCAACAGGTCGACCAACTGGTCTTGGTCAACCCCATCGGTCTTGAGGACTGGAAAGCCAAAGGCGTGCCTGCTCTCACGTTCGAGCAATGGTATGCGCGCGACTTGAAAACCAATGCCGACAGCATCCGCAAATACCAGCAGGCGACTTATTACGCCAACCAATGGCGCCCGGAGTTCGATCATTGGGTCGATATGCAAGCGGGCATGTACAACGGCAAGGGGCGTGACGAGGTGGTCCGCGCCTCGGCACAGACCTACGAGATGATTTTCAATCAGCCGGTGTTCTACGCGTTCGAACGCCTGAAAATGCCCACCCTGTTAATGATCGGGCAAAAGGACAACACCGCCATCGCCAAAGACCTGGCCCCCGAAGCATTGCGCAAGACATTGGGTAACTATCCCGAACTAGGCAAGGCCGTGGCCAAGCGCATTCCTCATGCAACGCTGTTTGAGTTCGACACGCTGGGGCATGCGCCACAAATCCAGGACCCAGAGCACTTCAACAAGGCCCTGATTGACAGTTTGCTTGACTGATCGTCAGGGCATGCAGCGCAGGCTTCATTCAATGGGGCCTGCTCAGTCGCATGTGCAGTAACGGGTAAGGCTGACCCATGCCATCCACCTCCGAACGACCGATTACCTCAAACCCCTGCTTGAGGTAGAACCCCAGCGCTTGAAGGTTTTGCTCGTTGACGTCCAGTTGATCGGCGTGGAAGTGCTCAATAGCATGAGCGAGCAGCAACTTGCCCAGTCCTTGGCCGCGGTGCTCAGGATCGATGAACAGCATTTCGACCTTGCCCGCGGCAATTCCGGCGAAACCGGTGATTCGTTGCCGAGTGTCTTTGCTGCAAATCAGCATCACCGCATCCAGATACTGATTGAGCACCATGCTCTTGAGCATCGAGATATAAGAGCTGGGCAGGAAATCATGGGTGGCCCGTACCGAGTCTTCCCAGATACGGGCGAGTTCCGGGTAATCACTTTGTCGTGGCGTATGAATGACCGAATGACTGCGCATACAACCTGTCTCCTTAGACAAAAGTGTCGGTCCGTGACTCGGCAGCTTTTTAATGTCGATTTTTTTGAAGTGTGATCTTGTGTTGATTAAATCTAATAGAAAAAAAACAGCTCGTTGGTGATTTTTTGTAGGGGCTCTGATTGTCGAGTCTGCCACGTTTTCCTGACAGGTTTCGACGGTGTCGGATCAAGCCCACTCGATATCGGGAAGAGTCTTACGTGTTCCTTGCAGTGTGACTGGCATTCGCTGAGTCTGTTTTCAATGACACTGCGTGCCCCTTCCAACACGAAGATGCGCGCATGTCTCATCCCGGCCTTACCCCGAAGCTCTCTCTGGACATCAACGGGCAGCAGCAAACTGACTTGCAGGTGTTGAGTTTTCACGGGGCCGAGGCGCTGAGCCGACCCTATGAAATCAACATCGAACTGGTGAGCAGGCGCTCATCCCACGCGTTGGACGGCTTGCTGCATAAAGCGGCCTACCTGAGATTCGGGGCGCAAGGGCAGGGGTTGCACGGTCATATTTATGCGATCCGCAAAGGCAAAACAGGCGGGGCGTTCACCCATTACCATCTGGTGCTGGCGCCTTATCTGGCTTTTCTGGAACATTCGAGCCATCGCCGTTCGTTCCAGAAAATGACCGTGCCGGAGATCATTCTTGAGGTGCTGAAAGGGCATCGCATGCTGAAGGGCACCGATGCATCGTTCGACCGCATCACGGGGAGCGTGGCGCCGCGCGACTACTGCGTGCAGTACGACGAGTCGGACCTGCACTTTCTCAGCCGGTTATGCGAAGAAGAGGGGATTTTCTATCGGTTTGAGCACACGCCAGACAGTCATTGCCTGATCTTTGCCGACGATGAAACCCGATTCCCGCAGCAATCTCCGCAGGTGTTGCCGTTCAAACCGGGGAGCGGCCTGGTGGCAGAAGGTCCGGCGGTCAAGGCCTTCGGCGTGCGATTGACGGCCCAAACCAACCATGTCGCCCTGCGCGACCATGACTTCAAACAGACCCATATCCCGCTGCAGAGCCTGCAAAACCCCACGCGAACCCAGGCGCAATGGGAGAGCGGCGAAGTCCCCAAATACGGTCCCTACCTGGAGGATTACGTCTACCCCGGGATTTTCGAAGAAAAAAGGCGCGGTGACGTTTTATCCAAGCGTGCGCTTGAGCGCCATCAAACCGGGTTTCGCCTGGCGGATGGCGAGAGTGATGCGTCGCTTTTGCGCAGTGGATCGCGCGTGCACCTGGTTCAGGATTACGCCCCTGAAACCCACTGGGTGCTGGTTTTTGTACAGCATGAAGCAAGACAGCCGCAGGTCCTCGAAGAGCTGGCCGACAGCAGCCCGGTTGAAGACGGGCGCATCGTTCAGGGGTACCGCAACACCTTCACCGCCATTGCGGAAGCGGTCCAGTTCCGTCCGGCGCTGGAGCACCCGAAACCGCGAATCCACAGCATCCAGACCGCCAGGGTCACCGGCCCTGTGAATGAAGAAATCTACTGCGACACATTCGGTCGGGTCAAAGTCAAATTCCACTGGGATCGCAGCGAACAGGACGATGAAACAACCAGTTGCTGGGTGCGGGTTGCGTCCAGTTGGGCAGGCGATGGGTATGGCGCCGTCACCATTCCCCGAGTGGGCATGGAGGTGCTGGTTTCCTACTTGGAAGGGGACGCCGACAGGCCGGTTATCGTCGGCTGTTTGCCCAATAACCTGAACCCCGTTGCGTACGGACTGCCTGAAAACAAGACCAAAAGCATCTTTCGCAGCCGGAGTTCCAGTGCAAGTACCGGTTTCAACGAAGTTCATTTTGACGACAAGAGCGGGGCGGAACGGGTCTACCTGCGTGCCCAGCGCGACATGGAACAGCTGATCCAGAACGACAGCCGGACTGAAATTTGCGGTCAGCGCCTGGAAACCATCAAGGGCAACAGCACCTCGGTACTCAACGGTGAGGAACACCGGACCCTCACCGGCGAGCGCAAGGTTCAGTTGCTGGCGGGCGATCACCTGCAGGTGGCAGGCAGCAGCCACACCCGTGTGGGTCAGGTGTTGGTGAAAGAAGCCGGATTCGAGGTGCACCTCAAATCCGGCGTTAACCTCGTCATTGATGCTGGCGTCAGCCTTACGTTGAAAGCGGGTGGTCAACACATCCTCATCAGCCCTGCCGGGATTTTCAGCAGCGTGCCGATCGTGTTGGGCGGGGTGCCAGTGCCGGGAATAGCGGCGATACCATTGATGCCGGGGCAGGTTCAGCCCCTGGTTGCCGGCAGCGTTGCTGCATCGCAGGGGCAAGTCGAAAAAATCCTCAGTGGACAGCTGACGTGCCCGTTGTGCGAGATGAACACGCCGGTCCCGAAGAGCGTTTAAGGTGACAAGCGGCGTTTCACCGCTGATTTTTAGCCCTTACTTCTGTTTTGCTTCAGCGATCTGTACTTCAACAAAGTGCTGAATCAACGAGACCTGCGGCTCTTTTTGACGCAGGTCTTTGACCATTTTGCTCATGCGTTGCAGCTTCTCGCTGGGCTTGGCCCATTCTGCTTCCGGCAGCGGAGCTGACCATGCCTGCATGGCCTCGGGCACGGCGGCGCGGCCCATGCTTTTGATGCGGCGAATTTCCCACTCGGTGAGGTGGTTGGGCAAGGTCCAGAGGGTCATGACGTGGTACAGGTACCACCAGAACGGATAACTCCAGCCGACTTCGCCCGCCTTGCGCCGACGGCGCATGCGTTCGCGGGCGTTGTAGAACGTGTGCAGCCCTTCATGCGGCGGATCGTCGGGGCCTTGCAGGTCGAGCGGGTCCTGGATTTCCTTGAGGGTGTGAACTTCGTATTCCATGTACGCGCGAATGGCTTCCCAGTTGCAGATGGCCAACTCAAAACCGGCGCAGTGAAACTCCAGGGTGTACTGCTGATCGTGAGGCGGGTGGTAAAAACCGAGGCCCATGGCGTATTGGATGTTCAGGCCATATTGAGTAACACCTCGGGCCTGGACGACCCACGCGGAGAGTGATTCCCAGGGGACGAAGATCGGTTCGGTTTGGCCTGCGGGGACGAAACAGACTTCACGGCGCTGGCGGTTGAAGCGGGTGGGGACCAGGGTTTCGTATTTGGCGAGGTGGTTGAGGGAGATGATGATGCCGAGGGCTAGAGCGAGGCCGCCGCCCCACGCGCCGATTTGCAAGCCAGATGGGATCATACCCAATGCAAAATCGACAGAACTTTTTAGATCCTCATCTAGGAATAATCCCATTAAACCAAAGATCATCGGAGCCAAGAAAGCGACCATAACAAAGCATGAAAATGGACCTCCCACTATTAATTGCCAACTAAATGCAGTCGGTAATCCCAGCCCAAAGTCCATATAGGTGTCATTTACCGAACCCACTGCATTGCCATAGTCCTGAGCCGGCCTGTCGGTGGGCAAAGGAACGGGGGCCAGATAAATAACCTGGCCGCTGGGGAAGTTTTCGATCATCCCAGCATACGGTTCACGACTGATTGATGGAGGCGCGTTAAGGAGCGGTTTAGCCATATCAGTCGTCCTCCTCCTGCGGCAGGTGGAGGTGATCAATCAGGGCGTCATCGCGGTCCTCTTCTTGATTCTCTCGTTTCGCTTCAGCAATCTGCACTTCAACGAAGTGTTGGATCAACGAGACCTGCGGCTCTTGCTGGCGCAGGTCTTTGACCATTTTGCTCATGCGCTGCAACTTCTCGCTGGGTTTGGCCCACTCAGCTTCCGGCAGCGGAGCGGACCACACCTGCATCGCCTCGGGCACGGCGGCGCGGCCCATGCTTTTGATGCGGCGGATTTCCCATTCAGTGAGGTGGTTGGGCAGGGTCCAGAGGGTCATGACGTGGTACAGGTACCACCAGAACGGATAACCCCAGCCCACTTCCCCGGCTTTACGCCGACGGCGCATGCGTTCGCGAGCGTTGTAGAACGTGTGCAGCCCCTCATGCGGCGGATCGTCGGGGCCTTGCAGGTCGAGCGGGTCCTGGATTTCCTTGAGGGTGTGAACTTCGTATTCCATGTACGCGCGAATGGCTTCCCAGTTGCAGATGGCCAACTCAAAACCGGCGCAGTGAAATTCCAGGGTGTATTGCTGATCGTGAGGTGGGTGGTAAAAACCGAGGCCCATGGCGTACTGGATGTTCAGGCCATATTGGGTAACACCTCGGGCCTGGACGACCCACGCGGAGAGTGATTCCCAGGGGACGAAGATCGGTTCGGTTTGACCGGCGGGAACGAAACAGACTTCACGGCGCTGGCGGTTGAAGCGGGTGGGGACGAGAGTTTCGTATTTGGCGAGGTGGTTGAGGGCGATGACTATGAACAACCCAAACATTAGCCCAGCGCCAATAGAACCGTATTCCAGGCCAGAAGGAAACATGCCTGTTATGAAGCCGATTGCCTCCTCTAGATCGCCGCCAAGTCCCAGAACGATCAAGCCAACAAATAATGGCATTAAAAAAGCGGTCATAAAAAAAAAGCTCGTGGGACCGCCTAGCCCTGCTTGCCAACTAAATACTGCTGGCAACCCTAAGCCGAAGTCCATATAGGTGTTATTGACTTCACCTACAGCATTGCCATAGTCCTGAGCCGGGCTGTCAGTGGGCAATGGAACCGGGGCTAAATAAATGACTTGGCCACTGGGGAAAGACTCAATCATCCCTGCATACGGTTCACGGCTGATCGGCGGAGGCCCTTTAATGGAGGGTTTAGCCATATCAGTCATCTTCCTGCGGCAGTTGGAGGGGATCAATCAGGTAAAAAGTGCATTTCTCCCCTTGAGGTTCAAGGTTCTTATCAGCGATCTCACCGCCTTGGCCGTCGAGAGGTACGCGGAATTGATAAACGTTGAGTAAGTAAGCGCCATCCTCGGGGCTAAAGTCTCCGAGCTCAACGGTGACCACCAACTCGTCGCGTTCGGTGGCGGTTGGGCGATACTCGCGAGTGGGTGCCTCAAGCTCCAGAACCAAGGGTGTCGCTTGTTTGATCCGAAGTTTTTGGATCAATGCGTCAGTCGCGACAGTCCAGCGCTCTACCGGGTTGACTCGCGTAGTGTGAGTGCGGACTTCATAGCCGCCTATCCGGAGCACGGTTTTGGCTTTGCTGTTGCCAAAAGGCTTCATCAAATCGGCGCTGGAGGTGGTGGGCAGGTGCAGCACTATCCGGGTCGTCGATGGGGTGCTCTGATTATCGGATTGCTCGGGCCATACTTCGATTTTTGGGGCCTTGACCTGAACGTGCAGATTTTTTTGGTACTCGCTTAGCGGCAGCGACAAACGTCGATCCGTATCTCTGCTCCAGGGAGTAGTCTGCAGCCATTGATCATGGCGGCTGAGGTTATAGCGGTTGTAAAACCAAGTGCCTGACAGCTCCAGAGCTGTGAACAGAATCCCGGCCATATTGACGCGGAAAAATATCGTGGACAGACGTGTGCCTGCTGCGGCCCAAGCTGCCAGGCGGGCTTCGGTTTGAAATGCGACGGACAGGACATTCCTGGCAGCTATCGTTGTTTCAACAAGACCGTAGGCGTTGCTCAATATAAAGCCGCTATTGCCCACCATGCTCAGCGTGGCGCCCGCTTGTGCTGCGCTATTACCCTCGCGTGCGGCGTTAAGCCAGTTGTTATGGGCGCTATTCAGACTTATCGCGGCTGCGGCAATTCCGGCCGTATATCCAACAAGTCCGAGCCCAACGTGTAATTTGCCCATCTGCACATGAATACTCTTCAACTCAGCCGCTTTTAGGTTTTTACCCAATTGAGCGGCTTGAGCACCGAGCGCTGTATCGGCAATCCCTTGCGCGGCCCCAAAGCCTGCTGCGACTGTAGTGAAAAGAGGACTCCACAATGGACCAAGGTCTTTTTCCTGACCCGGTTGGGCTCTGACCTCCCTGATCACCTGCACAAAATTCACCAACTGCGCCGCAAACACCAACAGCCCAGCCCCATCCCCTAATAGTCCCGCTGTAGGCGCAGCCCTCACTCCTTGTCGATAGTTATCCAGCAACGAGCGCACCTGCGCCTGCTGCTCGGGAGGAAACACCAAGGCCAACCCCGGCGTGCCGGCCGTCGCTGTTTGCAGGTGCACCGCGCCCTCTGGCAGTTCACGAATCGGGCTCAGCATCCGGGCCAGTCGTTCTTCCAGGACGTTAAGTTTCTGTTGAGTCTCGGGCCGCTGGCTTTCCAACTCTTGAGCCAGCCAGTGATCTTTTTCCGCACGATAGCGACGGGCATTGTTGTTCAGGGAACGCAGGTATCTACGTTTCGCCTGCACCTCCTTGACCGTCTCACCCAAGGCTTTCAGGTCATCGGCATCTGCTATTTGAAAACTGACCTTCTCGCGCCGGGCCGCGTCGAGCAGCGAAACCCCGAAGGTCTTGGGCAGGTAGCGAAACAGTGCCTCGATGTCCGGCATCTGGCCTTTGTCCAAGGCCTGCATGAAGTCGTGCAGCCCTTGTTGCACGCCCCACTGCACGGCGGGGGCGAGGGTGCCCCAGGCGGCGGTGGCATTGACTTGCGTGGGGTGGGGCAGGGTCTCGATGTCCGGCAGGTGGCCGGCAAACAGCGTTTTCAGCTTCTCGATCCACTCCGGCGCGCTTTTAAGCAGTCCCCAGCCCGCATTGGTGAACAAGGCGAATTGCGCGGCCAGTTCGGTCTGTACGCTCAGCGGCAAGGTAAAAAACAGTGCGCGGCTCTGCTGCGGGTTGCGGTTCAGCCAGGCAACAATGGTGTCGTAGGCAGTGTCACTGCGGCACAGGTCTTTCAAGCAGTCGTATTGGGTGAGCAAGGCGTGATCGATCTGCTCCAGATCGTTGGCGTCGTAATACCAGGCGGCGCGGTGGAAACGGTTGAGGGTGAGCATCTCCAGTCGGTCGTGGATGATGCGATCAAGCAGGGTGTTCCAATGCGCGAGCTTGGGGCGTTGCGCCTTAAGAAAAGCGTCCATGCGCGGACGGTCGATCAGGTCGTTGATTCCGCGCTGGCCCCAGCGGGCGCCGTACAGCAGGTCTCTTAGCCGCTTATCTTGTTCTCGGTGCAGTTTGACCAGGGTTTGCCAGTGGGTGGCGACAAAGTCGGGGTCGGCGGTGGCGAGATTTTGCTTGAGGTAATACAGCTCGACGGTTTTTTTCAGTTCGTTGACCATGTAGCCATAAGTTCGCGCAGGTCTGGCCTGGATGTTTTTTAGCTGTGCCTTGAGGTCGGCTGGCAGATCCGAATCGGAAGCGTCTGGCAGCGGATTGGCAACAGGATCAAGACTCAGCACCTCTAGCAATGCCTGCCGTGTCTCCCCACGCTGGGGTTCGGGCAGCGTTTGCAGATCAAGCAATAACGCCTTGAGCGCAGGGTCATCGGTGCTCTCGGCCATCTTGCTGAGGTGGGCGGCACTGATCTGGCTCAGCGATTCGATGTAGCAGCCCAGCAAGTAATCACGCTCCGTGTGGCCCGCTTCCTGACCGCTGCGGGCCCAGTCATCGATCCAGCCCACCACCTTGTCCTGATAGTTCGCCAGGTCGCGCATCACGCCGATATCGTCGCGCACGGCGAGGAACAGGAAGTCGCTTTTGTGATCATCGCTGACCTGGCTGGTCAGCTCCTCGATCAAGGTCTGACGAAACAGCGGTGGGTGTTCCCACAGATACGGAATGTTTTCTTCCGGGGTAAGGCCTTGATGAGGGGCATCGTGATCCTGCACCACCTCGGCCAGCCATTTCTTCGCGTGCCGCTCATGCAGCAGCGGCGCGACGATGTGTTCGCTGTTGACCGGCGCAAGGTCGATGCACTGCATGAAGTGCTCGCGCTCGGTGGCGCTATCGAGCACCTGCCGGCACTTGGCGACGGTCCACTGCACCTCCGAGTAGGCGACATGCAGGACGCTGCTCTTGGAGAAGATCATTTCGGGAGGATCGCCCAGGGCGAGGGTCCGGTGATCCTCTTTGACCTCCTTGCCGTCGAACAGCCAGTGTTCCAATGACCCCTGCTTGATGCTGTACTCGTTCAGGCCGGTGGCGCTGTCGATCACGTACAGATAACCGTCACGCAACATGCGTAGACCCAAGGGGCGGCTTTGCAGCGTGTAAGGCATCGCCAGATCAGCGCTCGGATCGAGACCGTCTTCAACCAGGCCGTAACGTACCGGCAGCAGGTGAATGGTTGTTTGCATGAGTGGGCAAACCCCGACTTCGCCGAAGGGCGTGGCGCTTTTGGATTGGGCGACCAGATTGGCCAGATGACCGCGAGGGGTCATGAAATCGGTCATGGCAGGCACCTTTTCTGGGCCAGATCAGCAATGCGTTCGATGCGCTGGGCCTTGGGTAAACTGGATTTAGGGTCTAAAAGGCTGACGATGTCGGGGTCTTTCCGTAGCCCTTGTTCGTCCACAAAGCCATGGGCATTGGCGTACAGGTACAGTTCTTTTTCACAGTCAAAACCGTGCTCGACAGCACGGCGCGCCAACGCCTGCAGATGCTCCCGATACTGCTGATCCGTTAACTCAGCCTGGTAGTCAGGGAAGTAGTGCTTCATGTGCCGGGAGAGTTCGGTCACCCGTTTGCGAAAGCTGGCGTCGTCGAGACTGTCCCATTGCTTTTCGTTAAACCGGTAGGGCGCATCGTGTTTCGGGGGCGGCATTTCGCCGGGGCGGATGTAGCGATGCCAGCCGCTACGCGCAAGGTCTGCGGTGAAGATATGCTGGCAGGGACCGAACAGCATGGAGTCTGGATATTCCGTTCCAAACAGGGCATCTGCCACCGGCGGGTAGGCCATGCGCAGCAGCATTTCTTGCCCGGACGGATGCTCAATGACGGTCAACCAGCGCAGATGCGCAACCACTTGCTCCCAAGGCTCATCGCTGACGAGCAGGAAGCCCCACAGCTGATCGACATTTTCCAGGAACTGCGCCAGTGCAGGGTCGCCCGCACCTTTCAGGCGGACAAGACAAGGGGATAGGTCTCTAAACTCGGCAAGCCGAGTGGTGAGATAAAGTACGTCTACCCTTGGAGTCTCGGCCCACTCGAATAGACGCGGCAAAAGCTTCTCGACCTGTACCGCATCAAGCAGCAGGCCGACGCTTTGTTGCCAGGGGAAATCTTCTGGCAGTGCGATCCGTTTAGCAGTGGCCGATCCCATTCGCACAATCCTTCGCGTTTCTCGAAAGCGACGACTATGACGGGAATAGAGCGCGGGTTATGTCGGCGGAGGGCGTGGGAGGAGGTAAGACTTTTCCCTAAGTTGCAAAAAAGCCCTGCCAGTTGAAGGGCAGGGCTTTTTTCGAGCGACAGGCTGATTTAAACCGTTTCAGCCCACAGGTCGTATTCGTCAGCGTCTGTTACTCGGCACAAGACCTTGTCACCCGGCTTGAGGTCCTGGTCACTGTCGATAAAGACGTTGCCGTCGATTTCAGGGGCGTCGAAGAAGCAACGACCTACGGCGCCACCGTTTTCGTCGATTTCATCAATCAGCACTTCAATCTCTTTGCCGACTTTCAATTGCAAGCGGGCTGCGCTGATGGCTTGCTGGTGAGCCATGAAGCGGTCCCAACGGTCCTGTTTGATCTCGTCCGGGACGTGATCGCCCAGGGCGTTGGCCGGTGCGCCTTCGACCGGGGAGTACTGGAAGCAACCCACTCGGTCGAGTTGGGCTTCGGTCAGCCATTCGAGCAGGTATTGGAAGTCTTCTTCGGTTTCACCAGGGAAGCCGACGATGAAGGTCGAACGAATGATCAGATCCGGGCAGATTTCGCGCCAGTTCTTGATTCGCGCCAGGGTCTTGTCTTCGAAGGCTGGGCGTTTCATCGCCTTGAGGATTTTCGGGCTGGCGTGCTGGAAGGGGATATCCAGGTACGGCAGGATTTTCCCGGCGGCCATCAGCGGAATCAATTCATCAACGTGCGGGTACGGGTAGACGTAGTGCAGGCGGACCCAGACCCCGAGGGTGCTGAGGGCTTCGCACAACTCGGTCATGCGTGTCTTGACCGGCTGTCCGTTCCAGAAACCGGTGCGGTATTTGATGTCGACGCCATAAGCGCTGGTGTCCTGGGAGATCACCAACAGTTCTTTGACCCCGGCCTTGACCAGACGCTGAGCTTCGTCGAGCACATCGCCGACCGGACGGCTGACCAACTTGCCGCGCATCGACGGGATGATGCAGAAGCTGCAGCTGTGGTTGCAGCCTTCGGAAATCTTCAGGTAGGCATAGTGGCGAGGCGTCAGCTTGATGCCTTGAGGTGGCACCAGATCGATCAGCGGGTTGTGATCGAGGTTTGGCGGCACGGCGTCATGAACGGCGTTGACCACTTGTTCATACTGTTGCGGGCCGGTAACGGCCAGCACGCTAGGGTGAACCAGGCGGATCGCGCTTTCTTCTACGCCCATGCAGCCGGTAACGATAACCTTGCCGTTTTCAGCGAGGGCTTCACCGATCACTTCCAGGGATTCGGCCTTGGCAGTGTCGATAAAGCCGCAGGTGTTGACCACCACGACGTCGGCGTCCTGGTAAGTAGCCACGATTTCATAGCCTTCCATGCGCAGTTGGGTGAGGATGCGCTCAGAATCGACCAGAGCTTTGGGGCAACCCAGGGAAACGAAGCCAACCTTTGGGGCAGACGGCGTGGTGACGGTGGACATAGCGAACCTCGGTATTGGGTGGCGCCCGGGCAAATGGCTGGGGTGCCGACTGGGCGTTTGGTACGCCGCTGATCAAAAAGTGCGCAATTCTAGCGGCGGGACCGTAGATTGACCAGCTTTATGCAGAGAATTACGACGAGTGCTGCGCTATGCTTCGCGGCGTTACGCTCAATCGCATCAATGGTGTTAATCGGTATCTGTTAAAACGGGGCTCACTCTGGCGCAGTGTCGTGCTTTTGGAGTCCAGGTCATGGTTGTGGGAGTGGTTAATGGGTCAGGCAATTAGTCAGGCAGATGCAGAGCGCCATCCGGCAAAGCCTTTGGGCCTGCTGATCGCAGCTGTCGGTGTGGTTTACGGCGATATTGGCACCAGTCCGCTGTATACCCTCCAAACTGTGTTCTCTGGGGGGTATGGGGTAAAGGTCGACCACGACGGGGTGCTCGGCATTCTGGCGCTGATCTTCTGGTCGCTGATTTGGGTTGTTTCGCTTAAATACGTGCTGTTCATCTTGCGGGCCGACAATCAGGGCGAGGGTGGGATCATGGCATTGACCGCGCTGGCGCGGCGGGCCTCCTCGCCGTACCCCAGATTGCGCGGTGCGTTGGTGGTCTTCGGTCTGTTTGGTGCGGCGCTATTTTATGGCGACAGCATGATCACCCCGGCCATCTCCGTGCTCTCGGCGGTGGAAGGCCTGGAGCTGGCGTTCAAGGGTGTCGAACATTGGGTCGTGCCCCTGTCGCTGATCGTGCTGGTAGGGCTGTTTCTGATTCAGCGGCACGGTACCGCGCGGATTGGCATTCTGTTCGGTCCGGTGATGGTCATCTGGTTTCTGGTACTGGCTGCGTTGGGGATCAACGGGATCATGCAGCATCCCGAGGTGCTCAACGCACTGAACCCTGCGTGGGGCGTGCGCTTCTTTGTCGTCCATCCGGGCATCGGCGTGACAATTCTCGGTGCTGTGGTGTTGTCACTGACTGGTGCCGAAGCGCTTTATGCCGATATGGGCCATTTCGGTCGCAAGCCAATCGCCCGCGCCTGGTTCATTCTGGTGCTGCCGGCGCTGGTGCTGAACTATTTTGGTCAAGGCGCGCTACTGCTCGACAATCCTGAAGCCGCGCGTAACCCGTTCTATCTGCTGGCACCCAGTTGGGCGCTGATTCCGCTGGTCGTTCTGTCAACCCTGGCCACGGTGATCGCTTCGCAAGCGGTAATTTCCGGGGCTTTCTCCATGACGTTGCAGGCGATCCAGTTGGGTTACATCCCGCGCATGCACATTCAGCACACCTCCAGCTCTGCCCAGGGGCAGATTTATATCGGCGCGGTGAACTGGTCGCTGATGGTGGGTGTGATCTTGCTAGTGCTGGGTTTCGAATCTTCCAGTGCGCTGGCCTCCGCTTACGGGGTTGCCGTGACCGGGACGATGCTGATTACCACGATACTGGTGGCTGCGGTGGTGTTGCTACTGTGGAAATGGCCGCCGTTGTTGGCCGTACCGGTACTGCTTTGCTTCTTGCTGGTCGACGGGCTGTTCTTTGCGGCTAACGTGCCGAAGATAGTGCAGGGCGGTGCATTCCCGGTTTTGGCGGGGATTGCTTTGTTCATCATGATGACCACCTGGAAGCGCGGTAAACAGTTGCTGGTGGATCGGATCGATGAGGGGGGGCTGCCGCTGCCGATCTTTATCAGCAGTATTCGTGTACAACCGCCGCATCGCGTGCAGGGTACGGCAGTATTTCTCACTGCGCGCGCCGATGCGGTGCCGCATGCTCTGTTGCATAACCTGCTGCACAACCAGGTGTTGCACGAGCAAGTGGTGTTGCTGACGGTAGTTTACGAGGACTCACCACGCGTTCCCGCGAGCCGGCGCTTTGAGGTCGAAGCTTACGGAGAGGGGTTCTTCCGGGTGATCCTGCATTTTGGTTTCATCGACGAACCGGATGTGCCAGCTGCGCTGAAGCTGTGCCATCTGGATGAGCTGGACTTCAGCCCGATGCGCACCACGTACTTCCTCAGCCGTGAAACAGTCATCGCTTCCAAGCTGGAAGGTATGGCGCGTTGGCGCGAAGGGCTGTTCTCTTTCATGCTCAAGAATGCCAACAGTAATCTGCGCTTCTTCAATCTACCGTTCAACAGGGTGATTGAGTTGGGCACCCAGGTAGAGATGTAAGGGTAGACATGTAAGGTGCAGAAACAAAAAAAGTCCCCGAGCTGCAAAGCTGCGGGGACTTTTTGTTGGTGTGGCGCGAAGGCAGTGTGGGTCAGCCTTGTTTGGCTGAGGTTTTCCCTTGGCGCTTCTCAATGGCATCGATCATGCGCCTGGCCAAGGCCGGGTAGTTTTCATCGAAGTGGTGCCCGCCCGGCAACTTGAGCTTTTCGCCAACGGCGGTAGTTTCGGTGCAACCGCTCTCGGCATCCTCTTCAGCACCATAAACGCACAGCACTTTATCAGCGGGTAGCTTAGCCATCTCGGGCCCCGTGGGTGCCTCTTTGCCTGCGGTCCCCAGCCAACCCTCGACCATGATCTCGAAGCTGCCGCTGCGCGCGAATGCCAGCAAGATGATAGCGTCGACGCGCTTTTGCTCATCAGGGGCCAAGCGGTTATAGATCGCCGGCAGCACATCGGCACCGAACGAATAGCCGGTCAGCACGAAGCGCTTGGTGCCCCATTTCTGCCGGTAGTGCGCCATCAATTCGGCGAGGTCCAGAGCACTTTGCTCGGGAGACTTGTGCTGCCAGTAGTAACGCAAGGTGTCGATACCGACTACCGGGTAGCCGATTTTGGCCATTTCACCTGCCACGTCACGGTCCAGGTCGCGCCAGCCACCGTCCCCAGAAAGGAACAATGTCACGGTGTCAGTCGTCTGTCCGGCGGGCACCTCCACCACGGGAATGTTCAGGCCGCCGTCATTGTCATCGGCGACCAATTGGTGGCGAAGTTGACTGTTGAGTACCTGTGGCAGGTGGATGTCGTAGTCGCTGATGCTGTTCTCGGCATTAGGTTGATCACGAACGAAGGTTGCAGCGGCATCATCCGGGCCGTCGTTCCAGGCAACCAGCCAGTGTCCATGTGCGGCGGTTTTTGGCAGCGCGTCATTGCAGCCAGGTGGCTCAAGAGAGAAGCCTACCGAGATCGCTTGAGCCTTGTCGTTGGTTTGTCCCGCCAGCCAGCGCCAGGCCAGGGTTGCGCCTGGGCCGATACCCGCGACCAGTGTGGGTGCGTCGTTGAGCTTTTCTATGCCTGCGTTGAGGGTTTGCTGCTGTAGGGCGCAGTTGTCCTTGGGCAGGGTTACCTGCACGATTTCGGCGTCGGCGTCCTGACTCAGTGCCAGCAGTTGCTTGTCCGTCAGGCCTTCATCCGCCAGGACGGCCAAGGCAACGTAAGCGTTAGCGCTAGTGCCGGGCAAGACCCGGGTCAGGGCTGCCCCATTCTCGAGTGTCAGGTGTTCGAGACTTGCTTCAGGCTCAGGGCGATTCCACAACCAAAAGCCAAGTACCAGTGCTAGAACAATCAGGGCTGCGAGCAAAAATCGCCAGTAGCGTTGAATCATCAGCGTTTCACCAATCCGGTCAGGCCGCCTGCAATCAGGGCGGCAGTGTCAGCCAGCGCCACGAGCGGATCAAGTCCGGCGGGCACGGCCATATAACGGGGTTCCCAGTCAGGCTGGAACTTGTCTTTGAAGCGGCGCAAGCCTTGGAAGTTATACAGTTGCTCGCCACGGCGGAATACCATAGAACCGAGACGCTGAGTCAAGGGTGCGCCGCGTCGCGGCTGCAGGCCGGAAAGTGGCACCATGCCCAGGCTGAAGCGTCCATAACCGTGCTCTTTATAGTGCAGAATCAAGCCGATCATCATGAATTCCATGGTCAGTTTGGGTGCGTCGGGGTGAGAGCGCATCAAATCCAGGCTGGCCAGTTCATGTCGAGATGTTTCCAGCAGGTTGGCGAACGCTACAGGCTTGCCTTCGAAATGGATGATCGCTATGCGGAAATGTTGCAAGTATTGCGGGCTGAAGCGGCCCAGGGAGAAGCCTTTCTCTCGGACATTTTTACCGGTAAGCCAAGCATCTGAAATCACCTTCAGTTCGTCCAGCGGCGCCTGACCAACCTCATAGATCTCCAGCGACAGGCCATCCCGCCCACCGCGGTTCCAGGTATAGCGCAGGTCTTTCATTTCCTTGCCTTTGGCGTCGATGTCAAAGCGCTTCAGGTCGACCCGTGCTTCTTCGCCCAGTTTGATCGCAGTCAAGCCGATGTCCATGTAGAACGGCAGATTCTCCGCGCGCACCTGGTAGAACACCGGGCGAGCATGATGGATGTCACACAGGTCGCGGAATTGCCAGATCAGCTCTGCGCGTTGCTGTGTTGGGCCAATCGGGTCATACAAGGCCACCAGGCTTCGGCCACGACGTGCGTACATCAAGAAGGCCTTGCCACTAGGGTGTAGCAGTATTGCTTTGTCACCGGTCAGTACAAGGCCGCCATCGGGCTGATCGGAAGCATTCACGATCTCGGCGGCTTTGCCCAGTTCTTCGGCATTGGGCAAGGTAATGACCGGACGTGCGGTACGCAATAGCCAGGTCAGTGAAACGATCACCAGCAATACCGCGCTGCCCAAGGCTGAACGCAAGGCCCGCGGGGCATCGGAGTTGAGGGTGAATTGCCACCAGAGCTGATGGTTGTACGGTACGTCCTGATAGGCGAACAAGAGCAACCAGATCGACGCTCCCAGCACGCACGTGCTGGCCACCAGATACAGCGGCGAGAATGGCAACTCAAGCAAGCGGCTGGGCCGATAGAACGAATGCCGGAAGATCCCCAGCAGCCCGGCGGTCAGGGTCAGCAGACTGGCCTCTTCCCAGTCGAAGCCCTTGAGCAGAGACAGCACTGCGCCGACCACGAGTAACACCGTCGTCAGCATCCACGCCGCCGATAGACGCCGGCGCAGACCTTGGGCCAGCAACAAGCACAATACGCCAATCAAACTGGCGCCGAAGTGCGAGGCATCAATCAGGCGATGTGGGATTAAAAAGCCAACGTGTTTCAAGCGCGTATCGATTTCAGGCGTGGCACCGGAAAACAACAGGACCACACCCGACAGAAACACCAGCAACGCCAGGATCGGCGCAGCCAGACCCGAAGCAACGCGTATAGCTTTGCGGGTCGGCAAAACGCGTTGGGCTTCGGTGACCAGCAATGCCACGCACGCCAGCAATAACGGCAGGACCACATAAATCAGGCGATAAAGCAGCAAGGCGGCTGCCAAGGGTGCAGCGCCCAGTTGGTCGGCAAAGGCGGCGAGTAAAATCGCCTCGAACACGCCTACACCACCTGGCACATGGCTGAGCACGCCTGCAGCCAGAGCAAGCAGGTAAACCAGCAAGAAGGCACCAAAGGGGGGGGCGTCGGGCAATAGCAAATAGAGCACGATGGCTGCAGCGCCTACGTCCAGCGCAGTGATAACCAATTGCATCAACGTCAGGTTCAGGCCGGGCAGACGAAGAGCGCGACGCCCCGCACGGACCAGCAGGTTATGCGGGATCGGTTGTTCGGGCAGACGGCGGCGGTAGATGCCCACCGCTAACAATGCACTGAGTGCGAGAATTGTCACGGCCACCGACGCAAGCACTGACGTGTGCAAATGCAGGGCAACGGAAGCAGCCGGCAGATTGCTCAAGGTCGCCAAGGCGGCAAGCGGGGGCAGGGCGCAGCCCAATGAAAGGCTGGCAAATAAGGTCATGCGCGCGACTTCTACAGCGCCCAGACCATGGCGAGCGTAAAGCCGGTAACGAACCGACCCGCCAGACAGCAGCGACAGCCCTACTGCGTTACCAATCGCAAACGCGGTAAAGCCGCCGAGGACCAGCGTACGAGCAGGGAGTTGAACATTGGCGTAACGACTGGCCGACCACTCATAGCCCAGTAGTACCACAAAGCCAACGACAGTCGCGACCAAGGCGCCGGCTAATGCGGGCAGCGGAACGCTCAGCAGCGAATCGTGCAGGGCGTAGAGGTCCAGCTCACTCAACAGATGACGACAGGCGATCAGTGCAATAGAGAACAGGAGCAACGTTACCGCAAGGCCCAAGGGTTGGCGATATTTGCTCAGCAGTTCCAACCAGTGCAAACGAGTCGGCGCAATCGGTTGAGTGGCGGTGACAGGTTCATTGGAATCGGACGAATTGGCGCGCATCAATCACTCCTTGGATCGTGCGCGACAGGATGGAGGTATACAGACAAGTTACCAATCCCTACGCAGAAAATATTTCGAGATATTAGCGTGTCACAGTCTACAGGGCGAATGTAGCGGATTCGTTTCAGCCGGCTGTTTAGCCGATAGACACCTATCCTCTGGATCGACAATTCTGACAAGCATTTCTGACCACTGTTCCGATGCTTTTCGGTCAGACACAAAAAAGGCCACTCTTTCGAGCAGCCTTTTTTGATATTTGGTTGCGGGAGCCGGATTTGAACCGACGACCTTCGGGTTATGAGCCCGACGAGCTACCAGACTGCTCCATCCCGCGTCTGTGTGGCGGCATTCTACAGTGGAACGGTGGGGTGTCAACCGTTAATGCGGTATGAGCGACAAATAAGCGTAAATAGCTTGTCGGATCGGTTAAGTGTTCGGTGCGCAAAGGGTTTTCCTGATGGGGCGTCCTTCATGTCTCATCCGTCTATTCCTGACTGCTCCACAGCGAAGGGGGAGGGGCAAGGTTGGATGTGATGAAATCGCAGGCACAAAAAAGGCCACTCTTCCGAGTAGCCTTTTTTGATGTTTGGTTGCGGGAGCCGGATTTGAACCGACGACCTTCGGGTTATGAGCCCGACGAGCTACCAGACTGCTCCATCCCGCGTCTGTGTGTCGGCATTCTACAGTGGAACGCCGGGCTGTCAATTGTTAATTTCAGAAAAATTCTTTTCCTTCAATCGCTTAGCGATGCTAATTGAGTGCACGAATCGGCTTGAGGGCGCGTAGCGCGGACCTGATAGGGCTATTTTGGTCATTTTCTCAGGCCTTTCGTACATTGCTTTCGGTATCGTGAGTGCCACATTTCAGCGTGGGTGAGATACTGCGCAGCCCACAGCATTCATAACCGCACCTCATGACGCAGCGCAAAATCATCCACGTCGACTGTGACTGCTTCTACGCCGCCATCGAAATGCGCGACGATCCGCGTCTTGCTGCCAAGCCGCTGGCGGTAGGCGGCTCGGCGGACCGGCGCGGAGTGATAGCCACCTGCAACTATGAGGCGCGGGCCTATGGCGTGCGCTCGGCCATGTCGTCCAGGCATGCTTTGACGCTGTGCCCCGACCTGACCATCGTCAAGCCGCGCATGGAAGCTTATAAAGAGGCTTCCCGTGAAATCCAGACCATTTTTCGCGATTACACCGATCTGATCGAGCCTCTGTCGTTGGATGAGGCTTTTCTGGATGTTTCGGATAGCAACTATTTCTCGGGAAGTGCGACCCGAATTGCTCAGGACATCCGTCGTCGTGTCTCCAATCAACTGCATATCACCGTGTCAGCCGGGGTGGCCCCAAACAAATTCCTCGCAAAAATTGCCAGTGACTGGAAAAAACCCAACGGTTTGTTTGTGATTACCCCGGATCAAGTAGAAGCGTTCGTCGCCACATTGCCGGTGAGCAAGTTGCATGGCGTCGGCAAGGTAACTGCGGGCAAGCTGGGCCGACTTGGTATCACCACCTGCACGGATCTGCGCGATTGGAACAAATTGGCCTTGGTGCGAGAATTCGGTACGTTTGGTGAGCGGCTGTGGAGTCTGGCGCGCGGGATTGATGATCGGCCGGTGCAGAACGACAGTCGGCGTCAGTCGGTAAGTGTCGAAAACACCTACGATACGGATTTGCCCGATCTGGCCAGCTGTCTGGAAAAACTGCCGGAGTTACTCGCGACGCTCGCTGGGCGAATGGCGCGCGTGGACGACAGCTACAGAGCGGGTAAGCCTTTCGTCAAAGTGAAGTTTCATGACTTCACTCAAACTACCCTCGAGCAATCAGGCGCGGGGCGTGATCTGGATGGTTTTGAACAGCTGCTGACCCAGGCATTCGCTCGAGGTGATAAGCCGGTGCGCTTATTGGGTATCGGCGTGCGTCTGCAGGATCTACGTGGTGGTCATGAGCAGTTGGAGCTGTTTACGCGCTAGCTGTTCGGCCCTGGATCGGCCACCAGGCGCCCGGCGTCTTTGGTCAGCGATTTAAGAAATTGCTGTTGCAGTTCGGGGTCATTGCGCGTCAGTTCGATCAGGCTTTGTTCCAGCTCGCTGGCTTCTTCTTCGAGTCCCAGTTCTGAGAGACGTTTGACCCGGTGTACCCATTGGCTGACTTCGTCATCTTCCAGGTCGTCGTAGATCAATGCGTGAGCTTCGCGCAATTTGCCGCGCAATGAATTGCTGATCGGCAGGGTAGCACTGACGCGTACATTGTCTTGATCATCCGCGACACTGATCTGCAAGCGGGTGATGTGATTGATTTCCTGTTCGGCAAAAGGGCTGTCGAGCAGGTTCAGGCGCAGTACCCCGTTGTGATCAGTTGTCAGATCGTAAGTTTGCGCGCCTGCCTTGACCTCGACCGGGCGTTCGCTCCAGGGCAAGCTGGAATACTCAATCCGCTTGTCGTGCTGAGCCTCATCAATACTGGAAAGGTTCTGCTGCGCCCTGCCAAGGGACGGCATGTTCATGAATGGATTGAGTCCGGCAAAGCCGTAACTGATCCAGTCTTTGGTCATGCTGTCCGGTAAGCGCCCAAGCATGACCACGTTGAGAATATTGGCGCCTATACCGCCCACCACTGCAACTGCACCCAGCGGGATTTCATAGGTCTCGCGCCAAGGTTGGTAAGGGGTGTAGCGATCATAGTTGCGGGTGACTTCGAATTCGGTGACTTCGAACGTCTTCTGATCATGAATCCGCACGCGACGTTGCGGAAGCTCAAGCATCTTGGGCTCACCGATATCGACTTGCAGGCTGTGATTGAGCAATTTGCGCTCGACGCGCTCTTCGTGCTCGCTGTGTGGTGACAGGTGGTTGGCACAACCGCTGACAAGCAGGGTGCCGCACAGTGCGGCACTACCGAGGCTTAAGGTATTTCGCTTGAGCATGTGATCTCTTGATACGGAAAGTGCGGGTCTTGCCTTGTCATGCGTCGATGGCGAGGGCGCGCACGCTTTCACGTGCGCGTCCCGGACTCAGCGGCGGATGCGGGCTTGAAGAAAGGACAGGGCGTCGGCCACAGGCAAGGCTTGCGCCTGGGCTTCAGTACGGCTCTTGTACTCAAGGTTACCTTCTGCCAGGCCGCGGTCGCTGACCACGATGCGGTGCGGAATACCGATCAGCTCCATGTCTGCGAACTTGTTGCCGGGACTGGTTTTTTTGTCGCGATCATCCAGCAGCACCTCAAAGCCAGCTGCGGTCAGTTCGGCGTACAGCGTGTCGGTTGCTTCGCGCACTGCCTCGGTTTCATAGCGCAATGGCACCAGGGCAATCTGAAAAGGTGCCAGGGCATCGTTCCAGATGATCCCGTTTTCATCGTTGTTCTGCTCAATGGCAGCTGCCACCACGCGAGAAACACCAATGCCATAACAGCCCATGGTCAGGGTTACAGGTTTGCCGTTTTCGCCAAGCACCTGGCACTTCAAGGCTTCGCTGTACTTGGTGCCCAGCTGGAAAATATGCCCGACTTCAATACCGCGTTTGATTTCCAGCGTGCCCTTGCCGTCCGGGCTTGGGTCGCCAGCCACCACGTTGCGCAGGTCGGCCACGGCGGGAACCGGTAGATCGCGCTCCCAGTTGACGCCAAAGTAGTGCTTGTCGTCGATGTTGGCGCCGATGCCAAAGTCGCTCATCAGTTCGACGGAGCGGTCGATGATGCAAGGCAGCGGTAGATTCAACGGGCCAAGCGAGCCTGCGCCAGCGCCAATGGCGTCACGCAGTTCGGATTCGGATGCCATGACTAGCGGGCTGGCGACCTGAGGCAGGTTGGCGGCCTTGATTTCGTTGAGTTCGTGATCGCCACGAATGATCAGCGCGATCAATTTGCCTTCTTCAGCTGCGTGGACCACCAGAGTTTTGATGGTCTTTTCAATCGGCAGGTTGAAGCCTTCTACCAGTTGCGCGATGGTCTTGGCGTGTGGTGTGTCGATCAGGCGCAGTTCTTCAGTGGGTGCCTGGCGTGACTGTTCGCGTGGAACGGCCTCGGCTTTTTCAATGTTTGCAGCGTAATCGGAGCTGTCGCTGAATGCGATGTCGTCTTCGCCAGACTCGGCCAGCACGTGAAACTCATGAGAGCCCGCGCCGCCGATGGAGCCGTTATCGGCTTCGACCGGGCGGAAGTTCAGGCCCAGGCGGGTGAATACGTTGCAGTACGCCTGATGCATCCGGTCGTAGGTAGCCTGAAGCGAAACCTGGTCGACATGGAAGGAGTACGCGTCTTTCATGATGAATTCACGGCCACGCATCACGCCAAAGCGTGGGCGGGTCTCATCGCGGAATTTGGTCTGGATCTGGTACAGGTTGATCGGCAGCTGCTTATAGCTGTTGAGCTCGTTGCGTGCCAGATCGGTGATGACTTCTTCGTGGGTCGGGCCCGCACAGAATTCACGGTTATGTCGATCTTTCATGCGCAGCAATTCTGGGCCGTACTGTTCCCAGCGCCCTGATTCCTGCCACAACTCTGCAGGCTGGATGCCCGGCATCAATACTTCGAGCGCACCAGCAGCGTTCATCTCTTCACGAACGACAGCTTCGACCTTGCGCAAAACCCGCAAGCCCATGGGGAGCCAGGTATAAAGGCCGGAAGCGAGTTTGCGGATCATGCCGGCACGCAGCATCAGCTGGTGGCTGACGACCACTGCATCGGAAGGGGTTTCTTTCTGTGTGGCGAGCAAATATTGACTGGTACGCATGGTAGGCCGTTGTCGGTTGCTGAGGCTAGAAATGACCTCGCATTGTACGGGGGGGATCTCGTTGCGTACAGGGTAAGGCCGGCACAACGGAAGGTGTTCTGCCTGGTTAAAAAAGGTTGCCTGAAAAAAACGACGTAAAAAAACCCGGCCTGGGCCGGGTTTTTTCGATTACGAAACGCTGACTGCGGTTACAGAACCGAAATCGGGTAGTCGACGATCAGGCGGAACTCTTGGACATCGCCTTCGCCTTCTGCAGCGTTGGCAGTGTGCCAAGCTTGACGAAGACGGAAGGACAGGTCTTTGGCTGGGCCAGTTTGTACTACGTACTTGGCTTCCAGGTTGGTCTCGTGGTGGCTACCGTCTTTACCGTACAGGTCGGTATAGGTGCTGTTCGATGGAGTGTTCGTCCCGTCAATGTGGCTGCCGGCAACGTAACGGGTCATGAAGCTCAGGCCCGGTACGCCGTAGGACGCCATGTTCAGGTCGTAGCGAGCTTGCCACGATCTTTCGCCAGGTGCGTTAAAGTCGGAGTATTGAACAGAGTTGGCGAGGAATATCGAGTCGCCACCGCGGTTGTTGTCACCCACACCGATGTAGTCGAATGGGGTGTCGCCGTTGACCTTCTGGAAGCTGAGGGTCAGGGTATGTGCGGTCAGGAACGAATACGCTGCTGCCAGGGAGAAAGCGGTGTTGCTAATGTCGCCTGCTTTCTTGGCGCCTGCATCAGTGGTGCGGTAGATGTTGAAATCCCACGCCAAGGATTGCGTGTCAGCGATAGGCATAACGTAGTTCACGTTAGCGTAGTACTGGTTCCAGATGTCTTGCAGTTTAGCTGCATAAAGCGAAGCGCTCAGGCTGTCGGTGATGGCGTATTTGCCGCCGACGAAATCTGCCGATTTTGCTGTGACACCAGCATAAGTGGCATAAAGATCGCCATCATGCTTGGTCGTGTCCTGGCTGGTCGCGGAGGTGAAATGGCCCGCTTCAACGTCAAGACCTTTGATTTCGCTGCTCTGCAATAGGAAGCCGGTAGCAGTTTGTGGCAGGAGGCGAGAGCCACCCACCGCGAAGACCGGGCTAGTGGTCGGCTGCATGTCACCGACTTTCAGCTCTGTCTTGGAAATACGGACTTTAAGCGCCGCACCGGATTTGCCGTAGCTGCTTTCGTTGCCTTTAATAGAACCATCGGCATTATGCTCGAGTTGCAGGTTGCCCGAACCGGCATACTTGTCTGAGCCGTCAAGCTTCAGGCCGAGGTAGCCAAAGGCATCAACACCGAAGCCGACAGTACCCTGAGTGAAGCCCGAGTTGAAAACACCGTGTAAACCTTGGGTCCAGTCTTTGTCGTCTACCCCACCATCGGTCTTGTTACGATTGTAGTAGTAGTTACGAAGCAGCAGATTCAGCGTGCTGTCTTGTACAAAGCCCTTGGTATCGGCCTGATCACTGACGAAGGCTGCAGCCGTTGCCAATTGGGTGCTGCCCGCAGTTACGGCCAGTGCGATTGCGCTCCACTTCATCACTCTCATCGTGATTTGCTCCTTTGGTTTTTTAAGAAAAGTTGCCGCCATCCCACCTGTTTTTTTATCTGGGAGGCTCTTTCTTTTTGTGTCGGCGCAAATTTATATCACGCTGACCATGTTGGCGATAGTTACAAACCTATCCTTTCGGCATCTTTACGGTGGTGTCGCAAATGTAGGTTGTCCATGTCGCAATTGTGTAGCTCCTGTTATCAAACCCCACAACTACGGCGTTATTTTTGAGGGCTTAAGCATAGGTGAAAACAGTCTATGCACAGCCGCTCAAACACTCCCTGGATAATGCGCTGCCGTTTTATTCATCTCCGGATGTGTCTGCTGGGTAGTAAGCACATCGGCGGACTCTGGTGTGTAACAAAGCAACAACCGTGCACAAAGATCAAAAACGATGACATTTTTTTCACAAAACATCATTCTTTAGCGCTATATTTTTCTAAGTAATTGATTTATATGGTTTTTAATCTATTTTTTTTCAGGAAAAAAACCTGAGAATTGCTTGAGAATCCGCTGAGGACCTAAGAAGCGTTACCGGTCAGTCTGGCGGGCTGGGTAGATTCAGGATGGCTGGTACTGGTTGAAAGGAAAAGTGAGTCTTTTTGGTGCACTGTGTTACGAGTGTGCTTGATGTCAGGTCCTTGAGGTCGACTATAAGGTATTAGGCACGGCAGTTTCGCTGTCCTTTTGTTGCCGAAAAATGACCAGGCAGCATTTTTTGGGCTGCCTGGTTGGAAACTGATCTACATTCAAGGAGCGGTATCAGGCGTTGCCGCGAGGGACGCGGTGTGCCAAATCAGTGCAGATGGCAGCTGCGCATGCCCTGCGGATGTCTGTAAGGGTTTTTGGTCGGTGGCTCAGCGTGTCCAGGTTGAGGGTGGACAGTGAATGACTACACATTCCCGCGTATCCTGCGAGGTATTGCTGGATGACTCCGCGGTTCGGGGCGTCGAGTTAAAAACCAACCAGTTGATCAGGAGTTTTGCGGTGTTCGTTTTAGATCCGCGTCTTGCGCAAGATACTGTGCCCCTTGGCGATTTCCCCTTGTGTCGTTTGCTGCTATCCAATGATTCGAATTACCCATGGTTCATTCTTGTGCCGCGTCGTGCGGGCATCAGTGAATTGTTCCAGCTGAACGCGGCGGATCAGTTGCAACTGTGGCAGGAGACTACTGCGCTCTCGCAAGCACTCAGTGATGCATTCAATGCAGACAAGCTGAATGTCGCGGCATTGGGGAATATCGTTAGCCAGCTACATATGCACGTTATCGTTCGTTATCAGAAAGATGCAGCGTGGCCCGCGCCTATTTGGGGTAAGCATCCGGCACAGCCTTATACTAGCCAACAACTGTCCGACCTCCGCGATCGTCTACAGTCGGTATTGACAGACAATTTCCATTTCGAGGAGGAACACGCATGAGCCTTGAGCAGCGTATTAACGAGTTGGAAAGTCGATTGGCCTTCCAGGACGACACGATTCAGTCGCTCAATGATGTCCTGGTCACTCAGCAGCGTGTGGTCGAGCGCTTGCAGTTGCAGATGGCTGCACTGCTTAAGCGTCAGGAAGAAGCCGGCAATCAGTTCGATACGTTCGAGGAGGAGGCGCCCCCTCCGCATTACTGATTTTTTCTGGTCGATAAAAAACCCGCGATCTCGTAAAGAGAGGCGGGTTTTCTTTTTTTGGGGCGGGAGAGATTTTAGCGGCGTGGTAGTGCCGCAATTACGTCTTCGGCTTGCAGGCCTTTATCGCGATTCATCACTGAGAACTCGACGCGCTGGCCTTCGACCAGTACGCGATGGCCTTCGCCCCGAATAGCGCGGAAGTGGACGAAAATATCATCGCCGGAGTCGCGGGAAATGAAGCCAAACCCTTTGGAGGTGTTGAACCACTTGACGGTCCCGGTATCGCGGTTGGTCATGTCGTGGCTTTGTGCCGCAGGCGAAGGTGACGATTGATAGAAGCTGACGGCCAAATGCAGCAGCACTGCAATAAGGACACTGATCAGGCTGACAATGATCGCCGGTTGGCCAGCAATGGTTTGCAGTGGAACAAGCAGGGTCAAGGTTTGAAGGATGACGGCAAGCACGAGAAGACCGCTGACCAGATTTTGCAGTTGATGACGAGGGCCTCTGTTCCAGTAAGGGATTACGGGGGCAAGTAACAGGTTGAGCAAGCCGAAAAGCGCCAGGTAAAGCGCATCGGGTTGCAGGAGGTAAGAAGACAGGGCTTCACTACGCAGGCTAGGGATGAAGGAAAGGAGCAGGGCTGCTGCGCCTGTTAGCAAGTGGACGATTTTCAACATTTTAATAAACTCACATTAAGACGGATCACGAGGAAATAGCTGATTGCGCCCGGTACGCTTCTGAATAATAGGAGGCGTAATGCACGAACGGCGAGTCAGCCTATGTGCTACAGCCAAGCGGCACGTCAGTAGCGACACGCGTCTATTTAACAGCAAAGCCGAGGGCTACTCAAATCAACCGCTTAGCGCTGCTTGGGTCCTGATGCTCAGGTGGTTTGATGTGGGGCGGTGGTTTGCGTGCCGATACCTGGTTTAGAGCGGTCGCCATCAGGATCGTGCTGGATGGCAGCCGGTTCGCTCCAGAAAGCGAGACTGCTGTTCGTCGGTTTGCCTGTGACGCCACCCTTTCTGCAACAATTTGTCGGGGTTTGCGGATTCTCTTTGTAGCGCGGTCCTGCATCGGGTTGGTAGAACCCTTCTGTAAAAAAAAGGGGGCATGGTCGTCGATATCGATAGCGGCGAAGAAGATCGTCAGTCGATTATGGACAGTCTTTCTTGTTCACTGTCAGAAGCGTATGTGATTCATTTTAAAGCCCGTAACGTTTATTGGTGTATCGGAGTTTCGGTGTTAAGTCTCCTGTGCATGGTATTTGAAAGGGCGGTGCAGTCAATAGTGTTGAGCACCTTTCAGCGGGTCGATAAAGTGAATAGTGAGTTGGCCGTTTACGTAGTGGCTTAGTGCTCGTTAGCCCATGAGCGCGTCGCAGGAATGCTTGGCTCGCTACTTGACATTAAATAATGGTGGTTTGCAAATTGCGCTGCTTGCGTTACTGGCGTGGTTTGCTCGTCATTTCTTTGTTGCTCGTCTGCGTTCTCTTCCAGTAAATCATCTGGATACGACAGCTTTTTTCGAAATTATTCCTTTGTTTTCAATGAGTTATATTCTATATGATCGAGTGCATAAAAATAGCTGCTTATCCTGTTTTCCGGGGGGCAGTCAACGAATGGAATAGTTAAGGGGGCCGTCGTACAGGGGGGCGATTGGCGAGTTAGCTGCGCTCGATAATCCTCACTGAAATGCAGCAATGTCCTACAGGCTTGGTGTGTTTGTTCTGCTGGTCAGAAATATTTAATTGGCTTTACATAAAGGTGGTTCTTATATTTATTGATGTCCAGCTTATGTGCATTAGATGGACGGCACGTGAAGGAGGCTGTAATGATTCGACGCAGTGGGCGTATGCTACAAGATCCTGGCCGCTATGGAAAAATACAAGACGATCCCTTTGTTGAGGATTTTAATATGAACCTTGCGCGTCCTCATTCGAGGTCGGTTCGCTTAAATGGGTTGGCGACATGTTTGCGCCTGGAGGAAGTGTACTGGGGTATTTTGGCTGATATTGCCCGCTCCAACAGTTGCTCGGTCAATGCAGTCCTGTCTTATGTTGATCGAGAAGTGCATCTACGCCATGGCGGTGTGAAAAATTTCAGCGGGCTGATTCGCGTGGTGTGCGTCGCTCATTTGCAAAAAAACGATGCGACAGCGCTTTCCTCGGTCCTGGCGTGACCTTGTCCGGGCGATCATGGGCTGCAGGCAGGGCTCTCGTCAGGTGGAAGGCACATATGTTGACGTGATCAGGTCGGGCGGCTGCACAGTGTCCATTAACCCTATATAATCCCCCGCCTTACTACGTGGCGCAGGCCGGACGGGTTGAACTGCACGCCAAGGTTCTTGCACTATTGAGCGCAAGCGAAGGGCGAGAGCTCCACCGAATTTCGAATTACGAGAAGTGAAAACACCATCATGATGCGCAGCCATTATTGCGGCCAACTGAACGAGAGCCTGGAAGGTCAGGAAATTACCCTTTGCGGATGGGTCCACCGTCGTCGTGATCATGGCGGGGTCATTTTCCTCGATATCCGTGATCGTGAAGGCTTGGCTCAGGTGGTGTTCGACCCTGATCGCGCTGACACCTTTGCTGCCGCCGACCGCGTGCGCAGCGAATACGTGGTCAAGATCACCGGTAAGGTGCGCGCACGTCCTGCTGGCGCAGTTAATGCGAACATGGCGTCCGGCGGTATCGAAGTGCTGGGCTATGAGCTCGAAGTGCTGAACGAGTCGGAAACACCGCCGTTCCCGCTGAACGAGTTCTCCGACGTTGGTGAAGAAACGCGCCTGCGTTATCGCTTCATCGATCTGCGTCGTCCGGAAATGGCGGAAAAGCTGCGCTTGCGTTCGCGCATCACCACCAGCATCCGTCGCTATCTGGATGAAAACGGCTTTCTCGATGTCGAGACGCCGATCCTTACCCGTGCTACACCGGAAGGCGCTCGCGACTATCTGGTACCGAGTCGTACCCACCCAGGCAGTTTCTTTGCCTTGCCGCAATCCCCGCAGCTATTCAAGCAGTTGCTGATGGTCGCTGGCTTCGATCGTTACTACCAGATCGCCAAGTGCTTCCGCGATGAAGACCTGCGTGCTGACCGCCAGCCGGAATTCACCCAGATCGACATCGAGACCAGCTTCCTGAATGAAGCAGACATCATCGGTATCACCGAGAAGATGATTCGTCAGCTGTTCAAGGAAGTGCTGGACCTGGAGTTCGGCGACTTTCCGCACATGACGTTCGCAGAAGCCATGCGTCGTTATGGCTCCGACAAGCCGGACCTGCGTAACCCGCTGGAACTGGTCGATGTTGCCGATCAGCTCAACGCCGTAGAGTTCAAGGTGTTCAGCGGTCCAGCCAACGATCCTAAAGGTCGTGTCGCAGCCCTGCGTGTACCGGGTGCCGCGAGCATGCCGCGCAGTCAGATCGACGAATACACCAAGTTCGTCAGCATCTACGGCGCTAAAGGCCTGGCTTACATCAAGGTCAACGAGCGCGCCAAGGGCGCCGAAGGCCTGCAGTCTCCAATCGTCAAGTTCATCCCTGAGGAAAACCTCAAGGTGATTCTGGACCGTGTGGGTGCCGTCGATGGCGACATCGTGTTCTTCGGCGCAGACAAATCCAAGATCGTCAGTGAAGCCTTGGGCGCATTGCGGATCAAGGTCGGTAACGACCTGAAGCTGCACACGTGCGAGTGGGCACCGATGTGGGTTGTCGACTTCCCGATGTTCGAAGAGAACGATGACGGCAGCTTCAGCGCGCTGCATCACCCGTTCACTGCACCCAAATGCAGCCCTGAAGAGCTTGAGGCCAACCCGGCTACGGCATTGTCCCGTGCTTACGACATGGTCCTTAACGGTACCGAGTTGGGCGGGGGGTCAATCCGTATCCACCGCAAGGAGATGCAGCAAGCGGTCTTCCGTCTGCTGGGTATCGAAGCAGACGAACAGCAAGAGAAGTTCGGCTTCCTGCTCGACGCTCTGAAGTTCGGCGCGCCACCGCACGGTGGTTTGGCTTTCGGTCTGGACCGTCTGGTGATGTTGATGACCGGCGCTCAATCGATCCGTGAAGTGATCGCGTTCCCGAAAACCCAGAGCGCTGCCGATGTCATGACCCAGGCCCCAGGCGTGGTTGATGCCAAGGCATTGCGCGAGCTGCACATCCGTTTGCGCGAGCAGCCCAAGGCTGAATGACGCTGAGCAGGGCGCATCATCTTGATGATGCGCTCTGGGTCGGGTCCTGATTTTGTTGAAGCTTTTTGCTCGTGTTCATTGGGCGAAAGGTGAGTGTGTTTCAAAAAGAATTCGGAGCGAGTTATGGCAGGTCATTCTAAGTGGGCGAACATCAAGCACCGCAAAGAGCGTCAGGATGCCAAGAAAGGCAAGATTTTCACCAAGTGGATTCGCGAACTGACTGTCGCTGCCCGTCAAGGTGGGGGTGATCCGGGGTCGAACCCGCGTCTGCGTCTGGCATTGGACAAGGCGCTTGGTGCGAACATGACGCGCGACACGATCGATCGTGCCGTGGCGCGAGGTGCTGGCGCTGCCGAAGGTGATGATGTCGAAGAGCTCGGTTACGAAGGCTATGGTCCGGGTGGTGTGGCCGTCATGGTCGAAACCATGACTGACAATCGCAACCGCACTGCCGCAGCTGTTCGCCACGCGTTCACAAAATGCGGCGGCAACCTGGGCACTGATGGTTCGGTGGCTTATCTGTTTGATCGTAAAGGGCAGATTTCATTCGCGCCTGGCGTTGATGAAGACGCGCTTATGGAAGCCGCGATGGAAGCGGATGCCGATGATGTGGTCACCCATGAGGATGGCTCCATTGATGTGTTCACTTCCTTCTCGGGGTTCTATGCCGTGCGGAATGCGCTGGAGGCTGCCGGTTTCAAGGCACTCGACGCGGAAATCGTCATGTTGCCGACGACCAGCGCTGTACTCGATCTGGAAACGGCTGAAAAGGTACTCAAGCTGATCGACATGCTCGAGGACCTGGATGACGTGCAAAACGTCTATTCCAATGCGGAAATTCCGGACGAGGTCATGGAACAGCTCGGCTGATAGGTGCCTGTCAGTTCTGGATTTGAGGCCGGAGGTACGAAGCCGTGATACTCACGCGCTATCGGCCTCCGGCTTCTGCCTTTATGCTGCGTTCAATTGTGTGCGTCACTTATTAAGCTGCAGGCGTTATGACTCTTATTCTTGGTATCGACCCCGGTTCGCGAATCACCGGCTATGGCGTGGTGCGGGACACCGGTCGCGGCTGTGTGTACGTGGCCTCGGGCTGTATTCGCACCGGCAGCGGTCTGCTGCACGAGCGTTTGCAGATTGTGTATCGCGGTGTACGTGAGGTCATTCAGACGTACGGTCCCGTGACCATGGGTATCGAGAAAGTGTTTATGGCGCGTAACGCCGATTCCGCGCTCAAGCTGGGTCAGGCGCGTGGCGCGGCCATTGTTGCCGGTGCTGAAGAGAGTCTGGAGATCGCCGAGTACACCGCGACTCAGGTCAAGCAGGCGGTGGCCGGGACCGGTGGCGCCAATAAAGAGCAGGTAATGATGATGGTCATGCATTTGCTCAAACTGACGACGAAACCTCAGATCGACGCCTCCGACGCCCTGGCTATCGCACTGTGTCATGCACATACGCGTTCGAGCCTGATACCGCACGGCTTGAATACCGCACGCAGTCGCGGCGGGCGGCTGCGTCTCTGATAGCATCATCGGCTCAAACTTTTTAGCTTGCAGGTCTTCTCACTCCTGTAATGATTGCGACCATTATTTGTGCCAACGTCATACTTATGACGGGCCACGAGAAAGGATCTGATACGTGATTGGACGGTTACGCGGCTTCTTGGCTGAAAAACATCCGCCGCACCTGGTACTGGATGTCAACGGCGTCGGCTATGAGCTGGAAGTGCCCATGACGACTCTGTATCGGCTGCCCCATGTTGGCGAACCGGTGACCTTGCACACCCATCTGGTGGTTCGTGAGGACGCGCACCTGCTTTACGGTTTCTTCGAAAAGCGCGAGCGTGAACTGTTTCGTGAGCTGATTCGCCTCAATGGTGTCGGTCCGAAACTGGCATTGGCGCTGATGTCCGGCTTGGAAGTGGATGAGCTGGTTCGCTGCGTTCAGGCTCAGGACACCTCGGCCTTGACCCGGATTCCGGGCGTCGGCAAGAAAACCGCCGAGCGTTTGCTGGTCGAGCTCAAGGATCGTTTCAAAGCGTGGGAATCCTTGCCGGGCACCTTTACCCTGGTTTCAAACGGGCCTAACGCCGAGCCACTGGTGGCGACGGCCGAAGCCGATGCGGTCAGTGCGCTGATTTCCCTGGGTTACAAACCTCAGGAAGCCAGCAAGGCGGTATCTGCGATCAAGGAAAAAGATTTGAGCAGTGAAGATCTGATTCGACGTGCTTTGAAAGGAATGGCTTAAGTGCTCGACGCTGACCGTTTGATAACCTCCACAGGCCGTGATCGTGATGAGCAGCTGGATCGTGCAATCCGTCCATTAAGCCTGGCCGATTACATTGGCCAGCCCACCGTGCGCGAGCAAATGGAGTTGTTCATCCAGGCTGCGCGTGGACGTAGCGAAGCGTTGGATCACACCTTGATTTTCGGCCCGCCGGGTCTGGGCAAGACCACTCTGGCGCATATTATTGCCCAGGAGATGTCGGTCTCCATCAAGAGTACCTCGGGGCCGGTGCTTGAGCGTCCCGGTGATTTGGCGGCGATATTGACCAATCTCGAGCCCAACGATGTGCTGTTCATCGACGAGATTCATCGGCTCTCGCCCATTGTCGAAGAAGTGTTGTACCCGGCGATGGAAGATTTTCAGCTCGACATCATGATCGGCGAAGGTCCTGCTGCGCGTTCGATCAAGCTCGATTTGCCACCGTTTACGCTGGTGGGGGCCACCACGCGTGCGGGCATGTTGACCAACCCGCTGCGTGATCGCTTCGGCATTGTTCAGCGTCTGGAGTTCTATAACACTGCTGATCTGGCGACCATCGTCATGCGCTCTGCCGGTATTTTGGGGCTGCCTATCGAGCCCGAGGGTGCCTTTGAGATTGCCCGTCGTGCTCGGGGTACGCCGCGTATCGCCAACCGCTTGCTGCGTCGTGTGCGTGACTTCGCAGAAGTGCGTGCCACCGGTCATATCACCAAGCCGATTGCCGATCTGGCGCTGAACCTGCTGGATATCGATGAGCGTGGTTTCGACCACCAGGATCGACGTCTATTGCTGACGATGATCGAGAAGTTCGATGGCGGCCCGGTGGGTGTCGACAGCCTCGCTGCAGCGATCAGTGAAGAACGGCACACAATTGAAGACGTACTCGAGCCCTATTTGATCCAGCAAGGCTATATCATGCGTACCCCTCGTGGACGTGTCGTTACCCGGCACGCCTACCTGCACTTTGGTTTGAACATCCCGTCACGGATGGGGGACATGCCAGTCGCCAGCGATTTTGTCGACGAAGGGGGCGAATAATTAAAACTATCAAGGCACCGATTTATTCGGGGTTTTGGTGGTCTGACAGGCTGATGTGCGGTTCTGGTCGGCAATTAGCTGAAAAACAATGAAAAACAGTCGCCTGGCGGATTGGCAACCTGAGGAGTAAGCACTAGAGTATGCGCGCGCAAAACGGGGTTCAGTCGTTCGCACATCGCTGTCGCGTTTATTACGAGGACACCGATGCTGGCGGCATCGTTTACTACGTCAACTATTTGAAGTTCATGGAGCGGGCTCGAACCGAGCGACTGCGGGAGTTGGGCTTTGCTCAGTCGGAGCTTGCAGGGGAGAACTTGTTGTTCGTCGTGCATTCCAGCGAGGCGCGCTATCACAAGCCGGCGCGATTGGACGACGAGCTATTGATAAGCGCTGACGTCATTGAATTGAACCGCGCCAGCCTGCGATTTCGGCAGCAGGTCAGGCGGGCTGCGGATGAAACACTGCTCTGCGAGGGGCAGTTTCTGGTGGCGTGTGTACGCGCCGATAGTTTGAAACCCCGGGCCATTCCCGAAGCTTTGCGTGCGGCCTTTGCCGGCCAGAGCGGCGCGGGTACACATTTAGAGCAGGAGATAAAGCGTGGAAGCTAACGTCGTCGACCATTCCTCCATGTGGAGTATGGTCAGCAATGCCAGCATCGTTGTTCAGTTGGTCATGCTGATTCTGGTGGGTGCCTCAATCACCTCGTGGGTCGTGATTTTTCAGCGTGGCAATATGCTGCGCGCAGCTCGTCGTGCACTGGAGAGCTTTGAAGAGCGTTTCTGGTCGGGTATTGATCTGTCCAAACTCTACCGTCAGGCCGGGAGCAATCCAGACCCTGACTCAGGCGTTGAGCAAATCTTTCGCGCCGGTTTCAAGGAGTTCTCCCGTCTGCGTCAGCAGCCAGGTGTCGATCCTGATGCGGTCATGGAAGGCGTGGCTCGAGCCATGCGCGTGGCCATTTCCCGTGAGGAAGAGAAGCTGGAGCAGGGCCTGCCCTTTCTTGCGACTGTCGGCTCCACCAGCCCCTACATCGGTTTGTTCGGTACAGTATGGGGGATCATGAACTCCTTCCGTGGTCTGGCGACCGTCCAGCAAGCCACCCTGGCGACTGTTGCACCGGGTATTTCCGAAGCCCTGGTCGCAACCGCTATTGGTCTATTCGCCGCTATCCCGGCAGTAATCGCCTACAACCGTTTTGCCGCTCGCGGTGAACTGTTGATCAGCCGTTACTACACGTTCGCCGATGAGTTCCAGGCGATCCTGCACCGTAAAGTGCACACCAGCGAAGAGTGAGCAGGTAATTCCCAATGGCTTTAATCGCTCGAGTTCGCCGCAAACGCCGCAAGCCGGTTGCCGAAATGAACGTGGTGCCTTACATCGACGTGATGTTGGTGTTGCTGGTCATTTTCATGGTCACCGCGCCGATGCTCAATCAGGGCGTGAAAGTCGACCTGCCCAAAGTCTCCAGTGAGGCCTTGCCGCAGGACAACAACACTCAGGTTCTGACTATTTCGATCAAGGCTGACAAGACCTATTACTGGAACCTTGGCAGTGAAGTCGATACCGATAAACAGATGGACAAAGCCATGACGTTGCCCCAGATGACCAGCGCGGTGACCAAAATCATCAGCGCCGGTCGTGAAAGCGGCAAGCAGACCCAGGTCTTTATCCGTGGTGACAAAACCGTTGATTATGGCTCTGTAATGGGCGCAATGGGCGGGCTGCAGAAAGCAGGGGTCGGTAATGTTGGCTTGATTACCGAGGCGCCCTGATGCACCAACAGCGAGAGCCGTCCGCCTCGGAAAGCTACTTCTGGCCCAGCGTCTGGGCTGTGGCCCTGCACATCCTGATATTTGGCATGCTCTTTGTCAGCTTTGCCATGACCCCGGATCTGCCGGAAGCCAGGCCTATCGTTCAGGCGACCCTGTATCAGTTGAAGTCTAAAAGCCAGGCAACGACCCAGACCAATCAGAAAATTGCCGGTGAGGCGAAGAAAACGGCTGCCCGGCAAACTGAAGTCGAGCAACTGGAAACGAAAAAAATCGAGCAGCTAAAACAGGAAGCTGTAAAAGCTGCGGAACAAAAGAAAGAAGAGGCGGCTCAAAAAGCCGAAGAGAAAAAGGCTGAGGACGCGCAGAAAGCAGAGCAGAAGGCTGATGAGGCCAAGAAAGCCGATGATGCCAAGAAAGCTGACGAAGCCAAAAAGACCGCTGATGCTAAAAAGGTCGAAGAAAAAAAATTGGCTGATATAGCCAAGAAGAAAGCCGAAGAAGACGCGAAGAAAAAGGCCGAAGAAGACGCGAAGAAAGCCGCGGCTGAAGAAGCCAAGAAGCAGGCTGCCGATGACGCGAAGAAGAAAGTCGCGGAAGACGCTAAGAAAAAAGCCGCTGACGACGCGAAGAAAAAAGCCACCGACGACGCCAAGAAAAAAGCGACTGCCGATGCTGCCAAAAAGGCAACAGAAGCCGCGCGTAAATCTGCTGAAGACAAGAAGGCGCAAGCCTTGGCTGAATTGCTCTCCGATAAAACGGAACGGCAGCAGGCGTTGGCAGATGAACAGGGCGATGAAACTGCGGGCAGCTTTGATGATCTGATTCGTGCGCGTGCTGCTGAAGGCTGGGCTCGCCCACCGTCGGCGCGCAAGGGCATGAAAGTGGTGCTGCAGATCAATATGTTGCCGGATGGTACGGTGACATCGGTCAGTGTTTCCAAGTCCAGTGGCGATGCGTCTTACGACAGTTCGGCCGTGGCTGCTGTTAAAAACATTGGTCGTTTGACCGAAATGCAGGGTATGAAGCCAGCCGATTTCCAACCCTATCGCTCATTCAAGATGACATTCACACCAGAGGATCTAGCTCCGTGATTAACATCCTTCGAGGACTGCTTGTCGTTCTTTGCTGTGCAGCGGGAATGGTCGCTGCAGAAGAAAAGAACATCATGGTCACCAGTGGTAGTGACCGTGCCACTCCGATTGCCGTTGTGCCTTTTGGCTGGCAGGGCGGTAACGTCTTGCCCGAGGACATGTCGGAAATCATCAGCAATGACCTGCGTAACTCGGGCTATTACTCACCGATTCCAAAGCAGAACATGATCAGCTTGCCGACCTCGGCCAGCGAGGTCATCTATCGCGATTGGAAGGCGCTCGGTGCGCAGTACTTGATGGTAGGCAGCATCGTTCCTGCGGGCGGTCGTCTGCAGATCCAGTACGCACTGTTCAATGTCGCGACCGAGCAGCAAGTGTTGACGGGTAACGTCTCTGGCACGACCGATCAGTTGCGCGACATGGCGCACTTCATCGCCGACCAGTCGTTCGAGAAACTCACCGGTATCAAGGGTGCTTTCTCGACGCGCATGCTGTACGTCACCGCCGAGCGTTTCTCCGAAAACAATACGCGCTTCACTCTGCAGCGTTCGGATTATGACGGTGCGCGGGCAGTGACTCTGTTGCAGTCGCGTGAACCGATTCTGTCGCCGCGTTTCGCTCCAGATGGCAAGCGTATCGCCTATGTGTCGTTCGAACAGAAGCGTCCGCGTATTTTCGTCCAGCATATCGATACGGGTCGCCGTGAACAAATCACCAACTTCGAAGGCCTCAATGGCGCGCCTGCGTGGTCTCCGGACGGTAGCAAGTTGGCGTTCGTGCTTTCCAAAGACGGCAACCCGGAAATTTACGTGATGAACCTGGCCTCGCGTCAATTGAGTCGCGTGACCAATGACGGGGCGATCGACACCGAACCGTTCTTCGGCAAGGATGGTTCGACGATCTACTTCACGTCCGACCGTGGTGGCAAGCCACAGGTATACAAAACCAGCATCAACGGCGGCGGTGCCGAGCGTGTGACCTTTATAGGTAACTACAACGCCAACCCTAAACTGTCGGCCGATGAAAAGACGTTGGTAATGATTCATCGTCAGGATGGCTTCACAAACTTCAAGGTAGCAGTGCAGGATTTGCAGCGCGGTACAGTAAAAATCCTCACAGATAGCAACCTTGATGAGTCGCCTACTGTCGCACCCAACGGCACCATGGTAATCTACGCCACCCGCCAGCAGGGCCGGGGAGTCTTGATGCTCGTGTCCATTAATGGACGCGTAAGGCTCCCGCTTCCTACCGCTCAAGGCGAAGTCAGAGAACCTTCCTGGTCCCCTTACCTGAACTGACGCGGCGCTACACGTTTTACTTAACACACTGGGGTTCATTAGGAGTTTCAAGATGGAAATGCTGAAGTTTGGTAAATTTGCTGCGCTGGCTCTGGCCATGGCTGTAGCTGTAGGTTGCTCGTCCAAAGGCGGCGATAATGCCGGTACAGGCGCTGCTGTAGATCCAAACGCTGGTTACGGCGCTAACACTGGCGCTGTTGATGGCAGCCTGAGCGAAGAAGCTGCTCTGCGCGCAATCACCACCTTCTACTTCGAATACGATAGCTCGGACCTGAAGCCAGAAGCCATGCGCGCTCTGGATGTTCACGCTAAAGACCTGAAAGCCAATGGCGCTCGCGTCGTTCTGGAAGGCAACACCGACGAACGTGGTACTCGTGAGTACAACATGGCACTGGGCGAGCGTCGTGCGAAAGCCGTTCAGCGTTACCTGGTACTGCAAGGTGTTTCCCCAGCTCAGCTGGAATTGGTTTCCTATGGCGAAGAGCGTCCAGTTGCTACCGGCAACGACGAGCAGTCCTGGGCTCAAAACCGTCGCGTCGAACTGCGTAAGTAATTTGACATGCGAACGTGCCGTCGTGCTTTAGCCGTTTTGACTCTCACCCTTCCGCTTTTTGCGTGGGGTGCGGTTCCTGTGGTAGATGACAATTCTGGCTCTGGTAGCAGCAGTTATCCGCCAGCGGGTTATGGCACGTCCGGCGCCTATGCCGGGGGAGGGGTTACGGCCCCTGCCTCGGCACAGGGTCAGCTGTTCATGCAGTTGCAACAAATGCAGGACGAAATCGCGCGGTTGCGCGGTACTGTCGAGGTTCAGCAAAACGATATCCAGCGCATGAAGCAGGAAGCACTGGAGCGTTATCAGGAACTCGATCAGCGCATTAGCGCTGGAACTGGAGCTGGCGGTGCGCCCGCAGCAGCTACCAATAATTCTCAAGCCAGCGGCGATATAAATGCCGGTGGTACGCCTGCGGCGCCTGCAAGTCAGGCTCCTGCGGCAAATGCGGAACCGGGTGATCCGGCGAAGGAAAAGGTCTATTACGACGCTGCCTTCGATCTGATCAAGGCCAAGGATTTCGACAAAGCCAGTCAGGCGTTCGCGGCTTTCCTGCGCAAATACCCGAACAGCCAATATGCGGGCAACGCCCAGTACTGGTTGGGCGAAGTGAACTTGGCCAAAGGTGATCTGCAAGGTGCCGGTCAAGCCTTCGCCAAGGTCAGTCAGCTGTACCCCAAGCATGCCAAAGTCCCGGACTCGCTCTATAAGCTTGCAGATGTTGAGCGTCGTCTCGGTCATACCGATAAGGTAAAAGGCATTTTGCAGCAGGTTGTCTCCCAATATCCGGGTACGTCGGCTGCACAGTTGGCTCAGCGGGATCTGCAACGCATGTGATATGCGTATCGTCAGAGGTCACTGACACCTGTTCTGTTAAAGAAAGCCGCGCTTGTCGCGGCTTTCTTGTTAGAATTCCGCACCCGAAATTCCGGCAATACATTCGCTTCCCTGAATCATGCGCATGCAGGTTCCTTGAAGTGCCTAACGGAGGCGGACGGCCTGTTTAGCTGTTACGCCCGTGGCTCATATGCAAGACACATTACGAATCACCGAAGTTTTTTACTCGCTGCAGGGTGAAACGCGCACTGCGGGCTTGCCCACTGTTTTTGTGCGTCTTACTGGCTGCCCGTTGCGTTGTCAGTATTGCGACAGCGCCTACGCGTTCAGTGGCGGCAGCATTCAGACCCTCGATGCGATCCTCGAACAAGTAGCCGCTTACCGTCCGCGCTATGTATGCGTGACGGGTGGTGAACCCTTGGCCCAGCCCAATGCAATCCCTCTGCTCAAGCGTCTGTGTGACGCCGGCTATGAAGTGTCACTGGAAACCAGTGGCGCTCTGGATATCTCGGCGGTCGATCCGCGTGTCAGTCGTGTTGTCGATCTGAAAACACCGGGCTCCAAAGAGGTCGGGCGCAATCGTTATGAGAACATCGAGCTGTTGACGCCCAACGATCAGGTCAAGTTTGTGCTCTGTTCCCGAGAAGACTACGACTGGGCGGTGTCCAAGCTGATTCAGTACGGCCTGGACCGGCGAGCCGGCGAGGTATTGTTCTCTCCGAGCCATCATGAGTTGAAAGCGCGGGACCTGGCTGACTGGATCGTGGCGGACAACCTGCCGGTACGCTTGCAAATGCAGCTGCATAAACTCCTCTGGGACGATGAGCCGGGACGCTGATATGAGTGAATTACAGATGACTGAGAAAAGAGCAGTAATTCTATTGTCCGGTGGCCTGGACTCGGCCACCGTGGTAGCGATGGCGCTTGCTGATGGCTACACCTGCTACACCATGAGTTTCGACTACGGTCAGCGTCACCGTGCCGAGCTGGATGCAGCAGCGCGCGTCGCTCGCGATCTGGGTGTGGTTGAGCACAAGGTTGTCGGTCTTGATCTGAACGGTATCGGGGGGTCCGCGTTGACGGACAGCTCCATCGCCGTGCCTGAATCCCCTGGCGAAGGTATCCCGGTGACTTACGTGCCAGCACGTAATACGGTTTTTCTTTCGCTGGCACTCGGTTGGGCTGAAGTGTTGGGCGCGCGGGATATCTTTATCGGCGTCAACGCAGTGGATTATTCCGGTTATCCAGACTGCCGTCCCGAGTTTATCGAAGCATTTGAGCGCCTGGCCAATTTAGCAACCAAGGCGGGCGTGGAAGGGCAGGGCTTCACTATTCGAGCGCCACTGCAAAACTTGAGCAAGGCCGACATCGTCAAGGCTGGCATGCGTCTGGGCGTCGATTACGGGCTCACTGTTTCCTGCTATCAGGCCGATGATCAGGGCCGTGCATGCGGCAAATGTGACAGCTGCCGCCTGCGCGCAGAGGGCTTTGTAGCGGCTGGTGTAACCGACCCAACGCGTTATTTTTGATTTAAATTCAGATAGGTGTTGAATTAATCATAGAAATCAGTAATATACGCACCACGTCGGGTCGTTAGCTCAGTTGGTAGAGCAGTTGGCTTTTAACCAATTGGTCGTAGGTTCGAATCCCACACGACCCACCATTTTTTATGTCGACGTATTTATAAAGCTGGAAGGCCCATGAAAATGAGGATTTCCGGCTTTTTTTTTGCGTCTTTTTCAGGTGTACACTCGATATCCGCGCACAAGCGCATTGAGGTCCAGCGAACATGACGCAGATTTCAGAACGGCTTCTGGTCCAGGCCCATCTAGATGCCAAGCAGCCGAAAGTACTGAGCGTTGAAGAAGAGGCTTTTTACCGTGCCGCGATTGCTGCCGAGTTGAAAGCGCAAGACGCGGTGCTGGTTGCCCACTACTACTGTGACCCCGTTATCCAGGCTCTGGCTGAAGAGACCGGCGGCTGCGTGTCCGACTCGCTGGAGATGGCGCGTTTCAGTAACCAGCATTCGGCGAAAACCGTGCTGGTCGCAGGTGTGCGCTTCATGGGCGAGACGGCAAAAATCCTCAATCCGGAAAAGCGTGTGCTGATGCCGACGCTGGAAGCTACGTGCTCCCTGGACCTGGGTTGCCCGGTCGATGAGTTCTCGGCGTTCTGCGATCAGCACCCCGAGCGCACTGTGGTGGTGTATGCCAATACGTCGGCTGCGGTCAAAGCCCGTGCAGACTGGGTAGTGACCTCGAGTTGTGCGTTGGAAATTGTCGAAAGCCTGATGGATAACGGCGAAAAGATCATTTGGGCGCCAGACAAGCATCTGGGGCGTTATATTCAACGGGAAACCGGTGCCGACATGCTGCTATGGGACGGTGCTTGCATCGTTCACGAAGAGTTCAAATCCAAGCAGCTGGCCGACATGAAAGCGCTGTATCCGGAGGCCGCGATTTTGGTCCACCCCGAATCGCCGGAGGCCGTGATCGATTTGGCTGATGCCGTCGGTTCGACAAGCCAGTTGATCAAAGCCGCGCAAACGTTGCCGAACAAAATGTTTATCGTTGCGACTGATCGCGGCATTTTCTACAAGATGCAGCAGTTGTGCCCCGACAAAGTTTTTGTCGAAGCGCCAACGGCCGGTGAGGGTGCTGCGTGCCGCAGTTGCGCGCATTGCCCCTGGATGGCGATGAACACCCTTGAGCGCACCTTGCAGTGTCTCCGCGAAGGCTCTAACGAGGTTTTCGTCGACCCCGCATTGATTCCGCGTGCCTTGAAGCCTCTGCAGCGCATGCTGGACTTCACGCATGCAGCACGCTTGAAGCTGTCTGGTAATGCCTGATCCTGAGTCAGGACAAGTCAGAGTGCAAAAAAAAGCCCGACCATTGAGTCGGGCTTTTTGAATCGGGCAGAAAATCGTACCTAGTTCATCATTTCCTTGAGCATCCGCTCCTGTTCGATCAACTCCTTCTGCCGGGCGTCGATGCGCGACGCTAGCTGGAAGTTGTTGTTCGAGCGACGCTTGGCGAACTCCAGTTGCTGCAGGGCCTGCTTGTAATCGCCAGTCAGTGCGAAAAATTCTGCGCGTGCCTGGCTCGAGCCAACCATGTCGCCGGACAGGCCGCGTGTGTCTGCAACGAGGTTCCAGATGTCAGGGTCAGCAGGGCGCGCCTTCAATAACACTTCAAGCGCTTTTCCGGCATCGGCAGGGTGGTTTTGCTTGAGCAGCAAATCAACGTGAACCTGATTCAGCGGATAATTGTCCTGGTACAGCGCCAGCATCCGGTCAGCCCGCTGTTTGGCGTCGGCCATTCGATTATTTGTGACGTCCAGATCAATCTGCGCCAGGTTGTAGGTAATGTCGTTCGGGTCTTTAGCCAATAGCGGCTTGAGATTTTCCCGCGCCTCGTTGAGTTGGCCTGCTTTGATCTGGGCAATCGCCAGGCCGTAGCGTGCGGCCTCGGATTTTGGATTTTCGTCGAGCTGGGCGCGGAAACGTTTTGCAGCGATCCCTGGCGTCTCTTCATAGAAAAGCGCAACGCGCGCTCGCATCAGTTGATAGCGAAGGCTGTCTTCTTTGCCGCCGGTTTTTTCCTGTTCGGCACGGTTGCGGGTGTCGGCAATACGCGATTCTGTGACCGGGTGAGTCAGCAGAAATTCGGGCGGTTTGGCATCGAAGCGGTACTGTCGCATCAGTCGTTCGAACATGCTCGGCATCGCGCGAGGGTCATAACCGGCCTTTTGCAGATTGATGATGCCGATGCGGTCGGCCTCTTGCTCGTTTTGCCGCGAGAAGCGCTGCTGCTCCTGGATTGCTGCCGCCTGCGAGCCCATGATCGTTGCGATGCCTGCGTCACCCGCGCCTGCGGCTGCGATAACAATCCCTGCGAGCATGGCGGCAAGGACAGGAACCTGCATGTGTTGTTGTGCTTCGATGCCGCGAGCGAAGTGCCGTTGAGACAAGTGAGCCAGTTCGTGGGCCAGTACCGCAGCATACTCGGCTTCGGACTGGGCATTGAGGAATAATCCGCCGTTGACCCCGACAATTCCGCCTGGCGCGGCAAATGCGTTCAGCTCCCGACTATTGATCAGGATGAATTCCAGGCGTCGATCCTGCAGTTGACTGGTTTCGGCGAGTCGATAGACCGTTGTCTCGACGAAATCCTTAAGCTGTGGGTCGGACAGTTGCGGGACCTGGCCGCGCAGCAGGCTCAGCCATGCGCGGCCCAGTTGATGTTCTTGTTGTGGAGAGACGATGGCAGAGCTGGCGTCGCCGAGTGACGGCAGGTCGTCGGCGAAACTCGGCGAGGCGAGCAGGCACGCGAGCGTCAACAAGGTAGGGCGCAAAAATTTCATGCACAGAGCTCTAGGCAATCAAAGAACCCTTACTGTAGCTGGCTCAATGGCTTGCTGACCAGAGTGGGGTATTCTTGCAATTGTGTACGAAACATCCGTCGTCGTTATTTGACGGCCATAACGCGATCCGATGTGCCTGTCTGGAGAGAAACAATGTCTGACGCTGTAGAGCGGCCCGAGGCCTGTGACGCTGAACTCGACGCCAGTGGGCTGAATTGTCCGCTGCCGCTGCTCAAGGCCAAGCTGGAGCTTAATCGCCTGGCCAGTGGCGCGATCCTTAAAGTCACCGCGACTGATGCCGGTTCTCAGCGCGATTTCCGAACTTTTGCCCGGCTTGCAGGCCATACCTTGCTCCGCGAGGAGGTTGAAGTCGGGGTTTATCGCTACTGGTTACGTAAAGCCTGATGATTCCCGCAGTCAAATCGTTGTGCGATTGATTGTTACCCATGATGACTGCCTGAAGGATTCTTGATGTTCAAAGTGCTACGCGACTGGATGCAGCGCTACTTCTCCGATGAGGAGGCTGTGGTGTTGGCGGTATTGTTATTTGTGGCGTTCACGGCCGTTCTGACGCTCGGCGGCATGCTTGCGCCGGTGTTGGCGGGGATGGTGCTGGCATTTCTGATGCAGGGCGTGGTCAACTTTCTGGTGCGTCTGCGCGTGCCGGAACTGTTCGCTGTCGGGCTGGTATTCGCGTTGTTCATGGGCGTGCTGCTGGTGTTTTTGTTGGTGTTGGTGCCGTTGCTCTGGCATCAATTGATCACCCTGTTCAATGAGTTGCCGGGCATGCTCGCCAAGTGGCAATCGCTGCTGCTGTTACTGCCAGAGCGTTATCCTCATCTGGTCTCGGATGAACAGGTGCTCCAGGCTATCGAGGTTGCGCGCGGTGAAATCGGCAAGTTCGGTCAGTGGGCGCTGACATTCTCGCTTTCTAGCCTGCCTTTGTTGGTCAACATCATGATCTACCTGGTATTGGTGCCGATCCTGGTGTTCTTCTTCCTCAAAGATCGCAACATGATCGGAAGCTGGTTTCGTGGTTATCTGCCGCGTGAACGGGCCCTCATTACCCGAGTGGCTCAGGAAATGAACAGGCAGATCGCCAATTACATTCGCGGCAAGGTGATCGAGATATTCGTCTGCGGAGGTGTCACGTACATAGCGTTCGTCGCGCTGGGGCTCAATTATGCGGCCTTGTTGGCGATGTTGGTGGGTGTGTCGGTGGTGGTGCCCTATGTCGGTGCGGTGGTGGTTACAGTACCGGTCGCGTTAATCGCCTTGTTCCAATGGGGTTGGAGTGATCAGTTCATTTACCTGATGACGGCCTACGGCGTGATCCAGACGCTTGATGGCAATGTGCTGGTGCCGCTGCTGTTTTCCGAGGCGGTCAACCTGCACCCGGTCGCGATCATCTGCGCCGTGTTGCTGTTTGGCGGGCTGTGGGGCTTCTGGGGCGTGTTCTTTGCGATTCCGCTGGCTACCCTGTTCAAGGCTGTGATCGATGCCTGGCCGCGCAAAGAGCCTACTGTGTCGCCGCTGTTGTAAGGGGGCGGTGACGCTTTCGCTGCAAGCTACTTCAATGTGTGCTGGCAGCGAATGTCTTCTGCGGCAATCAGCTGTTATTCAACCGTTGGGCTTGTTCAAGCACCGCAGCTACATGGCCAGGTACTTTCACGCCGCGCCACTCTTGGCGTAGTACGCCGTCTTTGTCGATCAAAAACGTACTGCGATCTACACCAAGGTATTCTTTGCCGTAGAGTTTTTTCAGTTTGATCACATCGAACAGTCTGCACAGGGTTTCGTCCTTGTCCGAAATCAATTCGAACGAGAACGCCTGCTTGAGCTTGAAGTTCTCATGAGATTTCAAGCTGTCGCGTGAGACGCCGAACACCACGGTGTTGGCCGCTTCGAACGCGGCGTGCTGATCACGAAACCCCTGACCCTCTGTGGTGCAGCCCGGCGTACTGTCTTTGGGGTAAAAATAAATCACCACCTGCTGGCCCTTGAGCCCGGCCAGACTGATGGTCTGTCCGCTGGTGGCCTGCGCCTGAAAGTCGGCGACAGGTTGGTCTAGGGCGACGGCCATTAGTGTTTCCTTACATGGGAGCTTGTGGGCGCCAAGGTTCGATCAGCGCATCGAGATTCAATGCATCGGCGAAATCGAGGAACTGATCACGCAACCAGCTGATCTGGATACCGGCAGGCAATGTGACGGTGAAGGTCGCATTGAGCATGGTGCCGCCTGTCTGAGGCGCCTGATACGTATCGCAGATGAGATTTTCCAGTTCGACGTTATGGTCGATGAAAAACTGGCAAAGCTCATTAATGATATCCGGGCGATAGACCGAGCTGACGTAAGCCACATAAGGCAGGGCCTCAGGACGGGTTTCGAGGCTGGCGCTACGCACGACGCTGACGGTGAAGGCGTGTTTCTTCGACAGGCTGGACAGGGTCGTTTCCAGGCGAGCCAATGCATCCCAGTTGCCTGAAACCTGAAGAATCAGCGCGCTGCATTCGCCGTGACGAGTCAGACGTGAACTCACCACTGAGCAGCGGTTTTCATGACTGGCGCGGCACAGCACGTTGGTCAGCTCCATTGGGTTTGCGCCAAGGGCACTGATGACAAGGAATTGTTCGCGAACTGTGGGGATGGACGACATGCAACATTCCTAAGCGATGAGCGGTCAGTACATACGTTGGCTTGCACGGCCGATTCGACAGCCTCTTCGCCCCTAACCTCGACCCGAGCCCCGACGCTGCTTGCCCTCATGGCTAAGCCATGGGAGGTTGCGACGACGCTGGAGCATGGGTTCTGGCGGCAAAATCGACTGATTGAATACGCTTCGCAGGTGACCAGTACCGACCAAAGACAGAAGGGTAGCGAAAAGCATCGCTCAGGGGAATGCTCGTAGCATGGTACTTCGCTTGTACAAGGCTGATAGCGCCAGTACCATTACCGCTCTCTTTTTCCGGCAGGAGCGGTTGCATGATTGCGGGCAGTATGGTGGCACTGGTCACACCCATGGATGCAAATGGTCGTCTCGACTGGGACAGCCTGAGCAAACTGGTGGACTTCCACCTGCAAGAGGGCACCAACGCCATTGTGGCGGTCGGCACCACTGGTGAGTCGGCCACACTCGACGTCAGCGAGCACATCGAAGTGATTCGTCGCGTGGTAGCCCAGGTTGCAGGGCGTATCCCGGTCATAGCGGGTACAGGCGCGAACTCCACTCGCGAAGCGGTCGAGCTGACCAATAATGCGAAAAACGCTGGCGCCGACGCGTGCCTGCTGGTAACGCCTTATTACAATAAACCGACGCAAGAAGGGCTGTATCAGCACTTCAAGTTCATCGCCGAAGCGGTCGACATCCCGCAGATCCTTTACAACGTCCCAGGCCGTACGGCGTGCGACATGCTGGCGGACACCGCCGTGCGCTTGTCCACAGTGCCGAACATCATCGGCATCAAGGAAGCCACAGGCGATCTGCAGCGCGCCAAAGACATCCTTGCACGCGTCAGCAGCGACTTTCTGGTGTACTCCGGTGATGACGCCACGGCGGTCGAACTGATGTTGTTGGGCGGTAAAGGCAATATCTCGGTGACCGCTAACGTGGCTCCGCGTGCCATGAGTGATCTGTGTGCGGCGGCCATGCGTGGCGATGCAGTCACGGCGCGGGCGATTCACGAAAAACTGATGCCGCTCAATAAAACCCTGTTTATTGAGTCCAACCCTATTCCCGTGAAATGGGCGCTGCATGAGATGGGCTTGATACCAGACGGTATTCGTCTGCCGCTCACCTGGCTCAGCGAGCCTTGCCACGAACCGCTGCGTCAGGCCCTGCGCCAGTCCGGCGTATTGGTTTAATGAGGAAGTATTACGCAATGAAGCGAATGGCCGGACTTTCTGCACTTGCCTTGATTATCTCCAGCACCAGCGGTTGCGGTTGGCTGTGGGGTCAAGATGGTTACTTCCGTGATCGCGGCAGTGATTATCTGGAGGCGTCCCAAACGGCGCCCATGCAATTGCCACCTGATCTCGCCGCCGCCAAGCGTCTGGACCCACTGCTGCCGATTCCGCGTAACGTGGCTGACGACACTGCCAAGGGCGAATATGTAGTCCCTCGTCCGCAGGCTTTGTCTGTTGCTGCCGATTCCAGCGATTTCAGCCTGCAAAAAAGCGGTGACTCTCGCTGGATTCTGGCTCAGCGTGCGCCTGCCGAAGTCTGGCCGGTAGCGCATCAGTATTTCGAAGACAACGGTTTCCGCATTGCCGAAGATCGTCCGCAGACGGGTGAATTCAACACCACCTGGCAGCGTATCGACGAACTTTCCGCCACGATGGCCAAGCGCCTGACTGCCAGCGGTGCGTCCACCGATTCGGAAACGCGTGTACGTGTTCGTATCGAGCCAGGCGTGCAGCGCAATACCAGTGAAATCTACGTCGTAAGCGTTGATCGTCCTGCCGGCAGCACTGCCAATACAGATTTTCCGGCGCGTACCACCAATCTGGGCCTCGATTCTGCTCTGACCGATGACATGCTTGCCAGCATGAGCCGTAGCGCCGCGAAGGGTGGCTCTATTTCCCTGCTGGCCGCACGTGACTTTGATACGCCGAACCGCGTGGCGTTGAGCGTAGACGGCAGCGGTAACCCGGTACTCAACCTCGGTGCCGATCTGGACCGTGCATGGTCGAGTGTCGGCCGTGCGCTGGATCATGGCGAGTGGCGTGTGGAAGACATCAACCGTAGTCTGGGTCTTTACTACATCAACCTGGCAGAGAAGGCACAGAAGCCTGAAAACGAGCCTGGTTTCTTTGGTCGCCTGTTAGGTAGCAAACCGGCGAAGGAAGAAATCGAAGCCCGTGCCGAGCGTTATCAGGTCCGCTTGAGCAAAGTGGGTGACAACGTGCAGGTTACTGTCGAGAAGAACATCAGTACCGTAGCGCCTGCCGATGTAGCGCGCCGCATATTGGGTGTCATTCAAGATAACCTCGGTTAAGTGCGCTTTGCTGTTCTAGGCAGCGGCAGCCGAGGGAACGGCACGCTGGTAGCGAGTAACGACACATATGTGCTGGTGGATTGCGGTTTCTCCTTGCGAGAAACCGAGCGACGTCTGGCTCGTCTGGGTGTTAGTCCCCATCAGTTGAGTGCCATTCTGGTGACCCACGAACATGCCGATCATGTGCATGGCGTGGGTTTGCTGTCGCGGCGCTACAATTTACCGGTGTACCTCAGCACTGGCACCCTTCGCGGGATGCGTAAACCTGTAGAAGCCGCAGGGTTTCTGTCAGGCGGTCAGGGCTTGCAGCTGGGGGCGTTGCACATCAATGTGGTGTCGGTTGCCCACGACGCACTTGAGCCGACGCAGTTTGTGTTCAGTAACGGTCAGCGTCGATTTGGTCTGCTGACCGACCTTGGCTCTTACTGCGCCTCGGTGCTACAGAGTTATCACGGCCTGGACGCTTTGATGATCGAAGCCAACCACTGCCGCGATATGCTGGCCAGAGGTCGTTACCCGTATTTTTTGAAAGAACGGGTCGGCGGCGAACTGGGACATTTGAACAATCATCAGGCCGCCAACCTGGTGAGCGAATTGGGATGGCAGGATTTACAGCACCTGGTGCTGGCCCATCTCAGCAGCAAGAACAACCTGCCGCAGCTGGCCCGGCAATGTTTTGTCGACACCCTTGGGTGCGATCCGGACTGGCTGCAAGTGGCCGATCAAGATTCAGGGCTCGACTGGCGATATATCGCCTAGTGTCCCAAACGGGCGCCTGGCCCAACTACTTTAGCAAGCGGAGCCCATCATGGAAAAACGTGAAGAACTCTACCGCGGCAAAGCCAAATCGGTGTACACCACCGACGACGCAGACCGCTTGATCCTGCTGTTTCGCAACGACACCTCGGCGTTCGACGGCAAGCGTATTGAACAGCTCGATCGCAAAGGCATGGTGAACAACAAGTTCAACGCCTTCATCATGCAAAAGCTCGAAGAGGCGGGTATCCCAACCCAATTCGACAAGCTGCTGGGCGATAACGAATGCCTGGTCAAAAAACTCGAGATGATCCCGGTCGAATGCGTCGTACGTAACTACGCCGCCGGTAGCCTGGTCAAACGCCTGGGCATCGAAGAGGGTACCAAGCTCAACCCTTACACCTTCGAACTGTTCCTCAAGGACGACGCGAAGGGCGACCCGTTCATCAACGAATCCCACGTAGTGGCTTTCGGTTGGGGCACCGCCGAACAACTGGTTCGAATGAAAGAGCTGTCCCTGAAGGTCAATGAAGTCCTGAGCAAGCTGTTCGACGACGCTGGCCTGCTGCTGGTCGACTTCAAACTCGAATTCGGCGTATTCCACGGCCAGATCGTCCTCGGCGATGAATTCAGCCCGGACGGTTGCCGTCTGTGGGACAAAGAAACCCGCAAGAAAATGGACAAAGACCGCTTCCGCCAGGGCCTCGGTGACGTTATCGAAGCTTACGAAGAAGTCGCAAAACGCCTCGGCGTACCGCTTTAACGTAAAAAGTTACGCAAGCGCCTGATAGCACGCGAAAATTTCCCTCGCAGGGGGTTCGCCTTCTGCACCTGAGCTGTTATCATGCGCGCCGTTGGAGAGATGCCAGAGTGGCCGAATGGGACGGATTCGAAATCCGTTGTACTGGCGACAGTACCTAGGGTTCGAATCCCTATCTCTCCGCCATTATTGAATAAGACAAAGCCCCTGTAATCGTAAAGATTACAGGGGCTTTTTCGTTTCTGTCGAACTCATGGGGTAACCCCATTTAGTTGGACGCCCGCCCTGGTTTTCGAGATGCAGCTCAGGGCTGGGCTCTATTGGCGTTTAAAGGTTATTTAGCTCAGAAAGCCGGTGCTGACCGCGACAATCAGGAAGATACCCAGTGCTGCCCGGTAAATAACGAAGGGCCAAGTAGAGAATTTTTCCAGAAACTTCATCAGGCCCCAGATGGCGCAAAATGCCGACACGCTGGCGATCACCAGGCCGAAAATCAGGTGAGACCACGCTTCGGCCGGAATATGCGCATGAAACAGCACCCACAGCTCTTTCAGCCCGGCCAGCGCGATAGCGGGCAGCCCAAGCAGGAATGAGAAGCGCGCGGCTTCTTCGCGTTTGAAATTAAGGAAAAGCGCAGCGGTGAGTGTTGAACCTGAGCGGGAAACACCGGGTATCAGCGCGCCAACCTGTGCAATGCCAACGATTAATGCGTCCCGCAGGCGCATCTCTCCCACTGTGCGGCGATGACGGCAGCTGAGTTCGGCCGCAGCCAGCAAAACGGCCATCACAACGCATGAGATACCAATCACCATCAAGCCTCTTAATGGTGAGTCGCACGCATTGAGTGTCGAGGACAAGGCAAGGCCTGCGATGCCAATAGGGATGGTCGCAAGCACAATGGCAACTGCCAGCTTGAATGACTGGTTGCTGAAGTCACGTCGTTGCACGGCACCGATGCTTCCAGTGACGACTTCCCGTACGTCACGCCAGAAATAGCTGACTACCGCAGCCAGTGCGGCCAATTGCATGGCGGCGGAAAACGCCGAACCGGGATCCGGCCAGCCGAGAAGGGCCGGTACGATTCGCATGTGAGCAGTGGATGAAACGGGTAATAACTCGGTGATGCCTTGAATGATGCCCAGGATGCCAATTTGCATGTAATCCAGAGAAGCAAAGCCGATATCAAGGCCGCTGGAGCAGACGTTTGTCAAAGTTTTTTCCTAAAGAGTAAGGTTTCTCCACTCTCCGGAAAACACCAAGCGACGCTCGGAAAATCTCGGTAGTGGACAAAGGATCCTGAGCTGAGCCGCTATGTACGGCGGTCGTTTATGGTGACTGTGAGCTGGAATGATAGGTTTTTTTAAAGGGTTCTCTACCTGCAGCTGAGATGATTATTGTTAGCCCGGAGCGCCAGCGAAAGCGCGTTTTAGAGGGCGACGACTTCCTCCAGCAGGCGGAGTCTAGCTGAGATTTTACGCGACTCTCCGGTAAAAAATAATGAGTTTTTCTCGCACGGGAGCGGGCGCAGTCACCCACTGACAGCCCTAAGGCTGTATATGACCTACGTTCATAAAGGTAGGACGAAAGGTTACTAGACCCTTAAAACGTGTTTTGTTAAAAATATACCTGCCCGGCCCCATCTTGAACTAGCTGGTAGGAAACAGGGTGGTAGGCGGGCGAGCAACCTCCATTTATCTAAATGGAAACAATCCAACATTGAGTTGGGTGATGATCAATGGGCCCGAATGCCGACCCGAGGGTAAATTGCTGCGCATTTGGCCAACTGCTGTTCCAGCACGCGGGCATTGGGCTCATTGATCTCTTTTACTCCTTCCTTCCCTTCCTCCTGGCAACGCCGCACGATTGCGCCCGGAGAGGATGTCACTTGCCGGTTGGCGTGATTCGAGTTTGTGGGCTAATGATTAAGGTTGAGCACATCACCGACGATCAGGGAGAGCGAAATGGCATTCGTAGACAGGCCGCACTCGATTAATTACGTCCATCCAAACGGCAGGGACGCGATGATTGATTTCGAGTGGGGCGACCCAGGCGATCCAGTCCCGAAAGGGCTTCGTATTACTGTGAAATACGCCGAGGACAATATTCATAATCTTCATGAAAAAGCGCTTTACAAGAGCTTTGAAGACGCAAAAAAACAAGGCATCAAATTGGCGACCAATATGATTGATCAGGCAGACCGGCTTTAGGTCTGTCGACCCGTCACTACGTTTAGTCGGCACTGATGCGGCATCGCGTGACAAGCTTCAGTCTTCCGGGTCGATTTCGTCTTCCGGTTCGCGCCTGGCTTGCAGATCGGCCATGGCGGCGGCGATGAAGCCAGCGTTTCCCTCAATCACGGCGAGCTGCGTCATGATGGCAGCCGACACCTCTGTCGATCCATGCTGATCAATCCATGCGCGGATCTCATTCACGGCAGAACCGAGGGCGGTGATGTTTTGATTGAGTCGGTTGAGCAGGGCGAGGGTGGGGTCGTTGGGCAGATTGCTGGACATGCTGGCTTCTCCATTGAGATTGACGACGGCTGTTTGCGTCGAAAATGTCGTTGCCTGCTCTGGCGACAGTGGAGAACACCTGCAACCCGTGCAGCCTGACCTGAGAGGGGGGGGCGTTGGCGTTGGATAATCAAGCGAGACCGACACATCCCCGTGCCGGCCTGAAAATGTCTTTAGCGGAAAGGTGACGTGCGGCGTGCAGCCCCGTTAAACCTTTCCACTCTGAATGCCTTTAATGCACCGATTGCCTGGCAGATTTCCCAGCGGGCTTATTGATAGAACCGAGAATGCTTTTAATGCGTTGCCACTCTACGCGAGCTTCGACGTATTTTTTTTCGGCCCTTCTTTTTGCAGTTGAAAATTCGTTCCAGACGTCTGGATTCAGCGTTTCTTTCTTTAGAAGCGAATACGCATGATTATCAAGTTGATCCGCTTCAAAGAAAAGTTGGTTGCTCCTTGTTGCTGCTTCTTCCCAGCTGACACCGGTGACTTTCTTGAATTTATCGTGAATCATTCTGAGCTCCTTTTTTCAATCTCGAAGGGCGTTCTAACTTGGGTTAAACCCTTCGTTGGGCGAAAAATTCCACCCGTTGAATCTTCCTGGTAAAAGACGACAACTCGCTCCTAAGCGACGCCCGATGAGTCACTATTTTTACACTGAATTAAACAAAATTGAACGGTTATTAGCCTCTCTGCGATAGGCGGTTTTTGCCGCTCTAGCGCGCACTTTTCGCGCTGCCTGGCTGACAGTGCTGCGTATAAAAGACTACTGTTTGATGGACCACCGTAGTCGATTCGAGCATCGGCGACCTTGCCGTTGCGGGTGCCATCTCCGCTGTCATCAAGTTGTACGATGATCACCCTGCTGCAATGGCTCGACCGCGAGTAAGATAGGCAGCGCAATCTCGTCCCTTGAGATTGCTGAGGCGGGTTGAATAGAGAGCCGTCAGGCTCCGGCTGTCCGTCTTGGTTCCGTATCGAAATTTCAGAGTAAACAGAAAAAGGCGATCACTGAAAATGAGCAAAACCTCGCGTCCTTTATATATTTCCTACGCTGGACCTTCCCTGCTGGAGATGCCGCTGCTGAACAAGGGCAGTGCTTTCACGCCGCAGGAGAGGGTCGAGTTCAACTTGATCGGGCTGCTGCCGCAGAACGTGGAGACGATAGAAGAGCAAGTGGCTCGGGTTTTCAGCCAATACAACCAATGCGCCAGCGACCTCGACAAGCACATTTACCTGCGCTCGATTCAGGACAACAACGAGACGTTGTTCTTCCGTCTGCTCGACTCACACCTGGATGAAATGCTGCCGATCATCTACACACCGACGGTTGGTCAAGCGTGTCAGGAGTTCTCGAAAATCTATCGCACCCATCGGGGGCTGTTTGTCTCGTACCCGGAGCGCGACCGTATTGACGACATTCTGCGCAGCGCGACCAAGGATCAGATCAAGATCATCGTCGTCACCGACAGTGAGCGAATTCTCGGCCTGGGCGACCAGGGCATTGGCGGTATGGGCATCCCGATTGGTAAGTTGTCGCTCTACACCGCGTGCGGTGGGATCAGCCCGGCCTACACGTTGCCGATTGTGCTCGACGTTGGCACCAACAACCGCGAGTTGCTGGACGACCCGATGTACATGGGCTGGCGCCATGAGCGGGTAACCGGTCAGGAGTACGAAGAGTTCGTCGCGATGTTCATTGAGGCGGTGCAGCGTCGCTGGCCTGACGTGCTACTGCAGTTCGAAGACTTTGCCCAATCGAATGCGATGCCATTGCTGAATAAGTACAGGGACCAATTGTGCTGCTTCAACGATGACATTCAAGGCACCGCTTCGGTCGCGGTGGGTACGTTACTCGCGGCCTGTAAAGCCAAAGGCGAGACCCTTGGAGAGCAGGTGGTGGTGTTTGTCGGTGCCGGTTCGGCAGGCTGTGGCATTGCCGAACACATCATTGCAGCGATGCAGATACAAGGGCTGAGTGAGAGCGAAGCACGCAAGCGCATTTTCATGGTCGACCGTTATGGCTTGCTGACCGAGAACATGACTGGCCTGCTGGAATTTCAACAGCGCCTGGCACAGAAAACCGAGGATGTAGCAGGCTGGGCAGGCGACGAGGCATTCCCGCAATTGCTCGATGTTGTCAGCCACGCCAATGCCACCGTCATGATTGGTGTGTCGGGCCAGCGGGGCTTGTTTACCGAGCAGGTAATCCGCGAAATGCACAAGCATTGCGCCAAGCCGTTGGTGATGCCGATGTCCAACCCAACCTCCAAAGTCGAGGCCACACCGGAGGAAATCCTGCGCTGGACCGATGGTAATGCCTTGGTCGCCACCGGCAGCCCGTTTGCTCCGGTATCGATCAATGGCCGCACGGTCCATATTGCTCAATGCAACAACTCTTACATTTTTCCGGGGATTGGCTTGGGCGTCATCGCAAGCAAGGCCTCGAGAATCACCGATAAGATGTTGATGGCCGCGTCCAACGCTTTGGCGGAGTGCTCGCCAATGGTGACGGGGCTGGGTGATGCAGTACTGCCACCGATCAAGGATATCCAGGCAGTCAGCAGGAAAATTGCCTTGGCAGTTGCCAAGCAAGCTCAAGCTGATGGCGTGGCGCTGGAAACCTCAGAAGACATGTTACTTGCGGCTATCGAGCGCAACTTCTGGATGCCTAACTACCGGGACTATCGCCGCAAGTCGGTTTGATCGTCACCCGGCTTAAAAACCGTTGATAAAGGCCGCTGCAAGGCAACTTGCAGCGGCCTTTCGTTTTCTTGAAGAAAGCATAGGATGGCCTCGGACAACAAAACAATAAGAAGACCAGCGAGGGCTGCATGCAAGCGACGAGTGAGCCGTATGACTATGTGATTGTGGGCGCCGGACCTGCGGGCTGCTTGCTGGCCAATCGGCTTTCGCAAAACCCTGCACACCGCGTGCTGTTGCTCGAAGCCGGCGGGCTGGACAATTACCCCTGGATTCATATCCCGGTCGGCTATCTCTACTGCATCGGCAACCCACGTACGGACTGGTGCTTCAAAACTGAAGCCGAGCCCGGGCTTAATGGTCGTTCGCTCAACTACCCCCGGGGCAAAGTGCTGGGCGGCAGTTCATCCATCAACGGCATGATCTATATGCGCGGCCAGGCCCATGACTATGATGACTGGGCGGCTCAAGGCAATGTGGGCTGGGGTTGGAAAGAGGTATTGCCGTTATTCAAACGCTCAGAAAATCACTACGCCGGCGACTCTGCCATGCATGGCGCGGGGGGTGAATGGCGGGTGGAGCCGCAACGGCTGTCATGGGGCATTCTTGATGCCTTTCGCCAGGCCGCAGCGCAGACTGGCATCGAGTCTATCGACGACTTTAACGGCGGCGACAATGAAGGTTGCAGTTACTTTCAGGTCAATCAGCGGCGCGGCGTACGCTGGAATGCGTCCAAGGCATTTTTGCGGCCTATTGCGCAGCGCAAGAATCTGACAGTCCTCACAGGCGTGGAAGCGTCACGTATCGAATTCGAAAATGGCCGCGCGAGTGCCGTTGTTGCGCATGTTCAGCAGTGCGAGCAACACTTGCGCGCTCGCCGAGAGATCATTCTGTGCTGCGGGGCCATTGGTTCGCCGACGTTGTTGCAGCGATCCGGCATCGGCCCGAGACCCTTGCTTGAGAAGCTCGGTATCGGTGTGCGTCATGAGCTGCCAGGCGTAGGGAGCAATCTGCAGGACCATCTTCAACTGCGGTTGATCTATCAGATCAGTAACGGTAAGACCCTCAATCAGATGGTTGGCAGCCTTTGGGGCAAGATCAACATGGGCCTGCGTTACGCGATCAATCGCAGCGGTCCGTTGGCGATGGCGCCAAGCCAATTGGGCGCCTTCGCCCGCTCGGACCCTGAGCAGCGCTCGGCCAACCTTGAATATCATGTGCAACCGTTATCGCTGGAGCGCTTCGGTGAGCCGTTGCACAGTTTTGCCGCGTTCACTGCTTCAGTCTGCAATCTGCGACCCCTGAGTCGCGGGACGGTCGAAATTCGTTCTGCTCTTGTGGATGAGCCGCCTTCGATTTGCCCGAACTACTTAAGCCATGAAGCCGACCTCCATGTGGCGGCCGATGCGATACGCCTGACCCGGCGGATTGTCGCTGCGCCCGCATTGGCGAGTTTTCAGCCGGTGGAGTATCTGCCTGGCGCGAATCTGCAAAGCGAAGAACAACTGCGTCAGGCCGCCAGTAGCATTGGCACGACGATTTTTCATCCTGTCGGCACCTGCAAGATGGGGCAGGGCAGTGATGCTGTTGTCGATGAGCGTCTGCGGGTACGGGGTATCAGTGGCTTGCGCGTGGTAGATGCGTCGATCATGCCGACGATTGTGTCAGGCAATACCTGTTCGCCGACCCTGATGATCGCCGAGAAGGCTGCCGAGATGATTCTTGCTGATGGGGCCGCGATCAGAGCAGGGTAAAGGTGCAACGCCCGCGCCAGGCCGAACAAAAAGGGAGATTGAAAGGCAGGCTGGCGCGAATGGCGCAACCGACGGATGAGAGGGGATCAACGCGCCAGCGCCAGCCTGTAGGGAAAACGCTGAATGACTTCAGCGTTCCAATCACAACGAGAGATCAGGCTTTAGAACTTAGCTTCCACATCCAACTGCAGGGTGTTGGTTTTGGCGTCGGTCTGGGTGCGGCTGGCGTAATCTGCGTCAGCCATGTAGTAAGTGGCGCCGACTGCGAAGTTCTTGTCGATGTCGTAACCCACCTTGAACTTGTGCCCACGCGAACCGGTGGTGCCGTTGGCGAAGTCGGAGTCGGTGAAGGCTCCGACCACGGCGTTGCGCTGAACATCGCGGTAGTTGTAATCGAGGTTGAAGACATACAGGCGTGTCTTGAAGCCTGTCAGCCAGGCGGTGTCCTGGTCACTGCTGGTCCCGTTGTTGAGAACATATTGTCCATAAAGGGTGAGCGGTACTGGCAGGCCGCTGATGTCGATCTGACCGAAGCCTTCGTACAGTCGGAAGTCGCTGGTGGAGTTGCCGTTGACTGCCAGTGCGCAAGGCGTGGTTACCGCGCCGGTGGTCGGGCAGCGACTGTCGCTGCCGTTGTCATAGGTATAGAGGCTACCGCCCAAGGTGACCTTGAGGTTGTCGGTCGGTGCAAAGCGTGCACCGAGTTGGCCTGCGTACAGGCGCAGGTCGTGACTGAACTGTACGCCCTCGCCATCGACGTTGTCTTTGAGCGTGTAGTAACCAGCACTGCCGAACAGCTCAGTTTTGCCGCCAAGCGGGTATTTATAAGTGGCCGCCAAACCTTCTGGGTTGATGTCGCTATCCCAGATGACATCGCCCATGCTCACCCATGGTTGGACCATTTTGCCGCCGATCAGGTGAAGGTTTTCCACAGCCTTGGGGTGGAAGTCGATATAGGCCTGGTCCAACCAGATTTGTTTCTTGTCGAAGTAGCCATTCAGGTCTTGGTTGGTGGAGCGAGCATCATCTCCGCCACCAGTGGCAATACGGATGCCGGTGTCAACCTGCGGGTTGATTTCACTGTAAGCACCCAAGCGGGCCCGGATGCGTTGGCGGTTTTTGTCGGCGCCGTTGTTGGATTCGCCGTCGATCTTGACGGTCTCTTGGCGCACACGGACATCGCCCTTGAACTGGGTCTTGGAAGCCCAAGCCACTTTTTTCTCGAACGCGCTCAGGTCTTCTTTCTTGACCTGTTGGGAGACAGCCTGTTGCTGGGCTTGTTGATCTTTACTCAGCTCGGCTTGCAGCTCAGCATACTGTGCGGGCGAGATGGAACCATTGGCCTTGAGCATTTCGAGCAGTTTTGCATCGACTGCGGCACTGGCTGGAACGCTCATGGCCAACACCATGCCACCACAAAGTCCCGCTGCAATTCGTGTAGAAACAAAACGCATAATGATCTCCAAATTTATGATGAGGTGACATACGTCTCCTCAGGAAAAGCTGGCGCTTTCCGCTCGCGCCATGTGGGGCGGTAACCCCTTGTTCAAAAAACTGGCGCCAGTATTACCGGAGATCATTACAGAGAAGTGGCAGGGTTATAGCAGATAGGTGACACAGATTTTGACCGAAAAGGCTTGATCTAGAGCCGTTGGTGATATAGACGAGAGTCGCAATTACGCCCAGGCGGCGTTCCGCATTTTCGGGTTTTGATGCGGCTGAACACATTGGTGTCGCGGTTCACTCGATCAATCGTGATCTGCAGATATTGCGGGAGTCGCCGCTGATCTGCTCAGCAAAGCGGGTCAGGCGCTCACCCACAGCAACGTCCCGCGCAGAGTGGCGATCATTTGCTTTACGGACTGGGTGGTTTCCGTCTGCAAATCCATAAGAGGTGCAACCCTGCGTCGAGCGGCTGGCAATGATCTGAACGTCGCGTCATTAATCATCCCGCGTCAGCACTTCCAGCAACTCAATGTCGAAAATCAGGTTTGAGTTCGGCTTGATGTGGGCGCCGACCTGCCTTTCGCCGTAGGCGAGGTGGGCCGGCACAAAGAGTTTGCGCTTACCGCCGACTTTCATGCCCATTAGTCCTTGATCCCAGCCTTTGATCACGCGTCCGGTTCCGATGACGCACTGGAAAGGCTTGCCGCGATCATAGGAGGAGTCGAACGTGGTTCCGTCCTCCAGAAAACCGTTGTATTGGGTGGTGATCAGGGCACCTTTGACCACTGCCTTGCCGTCACCGGGTTGAATGTCCACGACCTGTAATTCGCTGCTCATCACGTACTCTCGTTCATTCGACAAACGCTGAAACGCTATCAACGTCTGTTCAGGAAGCGTGATCGTAGCCCACGACGTTGCCCCATCAAAGTGAACTTGTCCTGTAGGGCATTTGATGAGGGTGGAGAGGGTGAATGTTTAGTCCTCAGGTAACCAAGCATTGTTAAAACTGGATTGAATGACCTATAGCGCTGTGTGACGCTGCAACACATCTATTGTCGGCGGCATTTTTTATGGATGGGTTGAACGGAGGGATCAGGCACGGACTTTTGGCTGGTACAGCCGTGACCTGCGTTCCGTCTCAACACCCCCGGCCAATGTCGGTGCAAGGTACCTGCGCGCTCCCTTCCGAGTTGGACTTTTGGGCGTTGTGGCATTGTCGTCATGCGCGTCCACCGGATGGCTCTTTTTCTGGTTAAACCTTCATTCGCATTTGCCTGACGTTTTTTAGCGTGCGGCAACGTGTGTGTTTACCAACCGGCAAGCGCCCGAGCGCGTGCCTGGAAGAAAAAGTGAATCGCCATGAGTTTTGCTCCCCTGCAAGAAGCCCTGAGTTTTCTTGAGCTGAATCCCGATATCGAGATGTTCGAACTGTTCATCCTCGACAACAACGGCGTACCTCGCGGCAAGTTGCTGCACCGTGATGAATTACTCGCGGTGTATGAAAGCGGCCGGCCGTTGCCAAGCACGATTCTTGGCCTGACCATCAATGGTGAAGACGTTGAAAACTCCGGGCTGGTCTGGGATGTGGGCGATATCGATTGCCGCGCTTATCCGGTGTCCGGCAGTCTGCAGCGCATGCCCTGGAGGCAGATTCCCACGGCGGCGGTGCAGGTCAGCATGCACCCGGAACAAGGTATGCCGGCATCGGTAGCGGACCCGCGCCGCCTGTTGGTCAAGGTTATCGATGGGCTCAAGGCTGACGGGTATTACCCGGTGATGGCGGCGGAGCTTGAGTTTTATCTGCTTGATCGCCAACGCGACAGCAATGGCCGTCCGCAGCCGCACCGGGATGTGGATGGCGGCCGGCCTGTGGCGACTCAGGTGTACGGCTTGCGTGAACTGGAACAGATTGAGCCGTTTCTCGCCGATCTTTATAGTGCCTGCAAGTTGCAAGGGATTCCGGCGCGCACAGCGATCTCCGAATATGCGCCGGGACAAGTAGAGATCACCCTTGAGCACCGTGCCGATGCGTTGCAGGCAATGGACGAAGCAGTCCGCTACAAGCGATTGGTCAAAGGCATCGCGCACAAGCACGGAATGATTGCCTGCTTCATGGCCAAGCCGTTCGATGACCTGGCCGGCACCGGCATGCACATGCATGTCAGTCTCGCGGACGAACAGGGTAACAATCTGTTCGCCAGCGAGGCCGCTGACGGCACGCCACTGTTGCGCCACGCCGTGGGTGGGATGCTCACGACGCTGCTTGATTCGTTATTGCTGTTCTGTCCGAACGCCAACTCTTATCGTCGATTCCAGACCAACAGCTACGCACCGTTGTCGGCGACCTGGGGGGTAGACAATCGCACGGTCAGCCTGCGCGTACCGGGCGGTCCAGCATACACCCGCCATATCGAGCACCGTATCTGCGGTGCCGATGCCAATCCCTATCTGGCAGCGGCCGCGATTCTGGCGGGTATTCATTTGGGTATCCGCCAGCAACTGGACCCCGGCGCACCGGTCGAAGGCAATGGTTATTCGCAGGCCGCGCAATTATTGCCGACAGACTGGCTGACGACTTTACGTGCGCTGGAAGCCTCTGGCTGGGCACGAGATGTATTTGGCAGCAAGTTTCTGCAGGTCTATCTTGCCGTCAAACACGCCGAGTATCGGCAGTTCATGGGTGAAGTAGGTGAACAGGATTGGCGCTGGTATTTACATCAGGCTTAGGCAGGCAATGTAGCCAACAGGCATGGTGAAGGAAGGTTCTGGCCTGCCATGGTTTGTTTTCCTACAGGAAAAGAAACCATCCTGAACCCTTCGCTCGCATCCTTTTCACAAAAAATTGATGCTTGATTGATTAATATTTTTCACGTCGGAGGTGGCCAGTGATCAGGTTTGTTTCGGCGTATTTTTTATTTTGATCAAGCAGGCCTCATTCTGAACGTCAAAGCTGTACGCCCTGAGCTTGTCACCCTGATTGCCAGCTGTTTTTTGCTGTTCGGGTTCAACGTAACCCTGTGGCTGCATCTTTTTGCAATCACGGCTGCGGACTGGGAAGGCATCGCCATGCGCGTTGCCTTCGGCGTCATGGTGCTCTGCATTTTTAATATTGTGTTGACGTTTTTGGCGTTCAAACGTGTATTAAAGCCCGTCTTGATATTCTTGTTTTTGGTCAGTTCCAGCGTGGCTTATTTCATGAGCCAGTACGGCGTCATGATCGACACTGGGATGCTGCGGAATTTTGCTGAAACCAATGCCACTGAAGTGCGTGACTTGCTCTCGGTGAAGATGGCTGTGTATATCGTATTGTTGGGTATCGTGCCTTCTTTGATACTCTGGAAAACCACGATCAACTACCGTCGCTGGCACCATGATCTGATCAGTAAAGCCTTGGTCACCGTGGCCTGCACCGGGCTGATCGGTGTGGTCGCGATGGCGAACTATCAGGGCTTGTCTTCCTTGTTTCGCAATCATCACGAACTGCGCTTGATGGTGGTGCCGAGCAATTATATCGGTGCATCGGTGGGGTACTTGCGTGAGCAGGTCGTTTCGGCACAACGCCCGTTCGTGAAAATTGGCGAAGATGCCAAACGGTCAACCGGCTGGGACCTGCACACCCGAAAATCATTGACAGTACTGGTGGTGGGGGAGAGTGCGCGAGCCGAGAATTTCGGGATCCTTGGCTACAACCGCGATACAACACCGCAGCTTCAGAAAGAGAAGGGTGTGATCGCTTTCAGCGACGTACATTCTTGCGGGACCGAGACAGCTGTGTCGGTGCCCTGCATGTTTTCCAACATGGCGCGCAAGGACTACAGCGCCAGCAAGGCCAAGAATCAAGAGGGCGTTCTTGATGTGCTCAAGCATGCAGGGCTGAACGTTGTCTGGCGCGACAACCAGTCAGGCTGCAAAGGTACCTGTGATCGAGTCACCGTCCAGGACGTGAGCAAGCTCCAGGACCCGGTGCTGTGTGCCAATAACGAATGCCGCGACGAAATCCTTCTGCAGGGGCTGCAGCATTTTATTGATAACCTGGATCAGGACACGGTCCTGGTGCTCCATCAAATGGGCAGTCACGGTCCCGAGTATTTCAAACGCTACCCTAAGGCGTTTGAAAAATTCACGCCGGTATGCGAAAGCAACGCCCTGAATAATTGCAGTCGTGAAAGCATCGTTAACGGTTACGACAACACCTTGTTGTACACCGACCATGTCTTGGCCAGCTTGATCGATACCCTGCGCAGCAATCAGGGCAAGGTGGATACCGCCATGCTGTATATGTCCGATCACGGCGAGTCATTGGGCGAGTACAACTTGTACCTGCACGGCACGCCCTATCTGCTGGCGCCGGACCAACAGAAACATGTGCCGATGGTGGCCTGGTTTTCTGAGGCGTATCAACACGCGTTTTCGCTCAATGCGAACTGTGTGCAGCAACAGCGAAATGCGCCCTTGAGTCAAGACAACCTGTTTCACTCCATGCTCGGCTTGTTGCAGGTCGACAGCACCGTCTACGACCCCAGCCTCGATATGTTCGCGGGCTGTCGTGGGGTGATGACAGACGGTGTGCTGGCCAGTCAGTAGCGTTGTAATGGATACCTTTGGTTTTGGCTTTTGGCCGTTTATCTGCTGATCATTTATAAAGAGTCTGCTGGCCATGTCTGCGCAACCACCCCCACCCATTGATCGTGAATTTTCCAGGCGGCGCGAGCATGAACTCGCTCGGCACTCTCTGAAAAAACATCCTCTTGGGTTTTCAGGACAACTTGGCCATTGGCGTGATGAGCAATTGGCCAGGCACGCCTTGAAGGTGGCTGGCGACCCTGGGTTGGTTCTGGCTCTGCCCACGGGGGCAGGCCGTTTCTGGCCGGTACTGACCGAACATACCAATCGGGTGGTCCTGGCAGCGGACCCCTCCTTGGAAATGCTTGCCGTTGCCGAGGCCAGTTTTCCAGCTGAAAAGCTTAAACGGATCAAGACCTTTCAGACATCGCCGCTCTCTATCGACCTGTCAGCCAATGCGGTGGACTGCATTTTCTGTATGCGTCTGTTTCATCATGTCGCTGATAGTGATCAGCGCTCGGCAATCCTGCGTGAATTCCACAGGGTGACCCGTGACACCGTCATTGTGTCCTTGTGGGTGGATGGCAACATCAAGGCCTGGCGGCGCAAGCGTTTAGAGCGCGGTCGCGCGAGCGCTGAACCGATAGCCTCGAAGATGAATCGCTTTGTCGTAAGCCGGGCCGCTATAGAAGCTGAATTCGAACAGGCTGGTTTCCAGATCCTCGGCCATCATGATGTTCTGCCCGGCTATGCGATGTGGCGGGTTTATGTGTTGCGTAAATCATAAGTTTCAACCCGGTCATCGGTCGGGTTTTCATCGCAGGATTGCAGGAAGTTATTCAAGACTTGCAGTGCAGATGCGCGGTAACCGGTGAGGGCGATATATACTGCGCGCCATTCTTCAAGGGAGAGCCGTGTGGCCATTGATATTCACTGGATTCGCGACGACGCCAGCCTCGCCCAACATTGCCGCGAATGGCAGTCACTGCCCTTTGTCGCCCTCGATACCGAATTCATGCGGGTCGATACTTTTTACCCGATTGCCGCGTTGCTGCAGATCGGTGATGGTGCTCGCGCCTACCTGATCGATCCGTTGCTGATCAACGACTGGCGGCCAATGTGCGCGCTGCTCGAAAACCCCTCCGTGATAAAAGTGGTCCACGCCTGCAGTGAAGACCTGGAAGTACTCCTGCGTCTGACCGGCAGTCTGCCTGCGCCGCTGTTCGACACGCAGTTGGCTGCTGCGTACTTGAATCTCGGGTTTTCCATGGGGTATTCACGTCTGGTTCAGGAAGTGCTGGGGATCGACTTGCCCAAGGGCGAAACCCGTTCCGACTGGTTGCAGCGTCCGTTGTCCGAGACTCAGATCAGCTACGCTGCGGAAGATGCAGTGCATCTGGCTGAGGTCTACAGCATCCTGCAGCCCAAGCTGTCCGAAGAGAAACACGCCTGGTTGCTTGATGACGGTGCGGAGTTGGTCGCCAATCTGCGCCGCGAAACCGATCCCGACGAGCTTTACCGCGAAGCCAAGCTGGCGTGGAAGTTGTCCCGCTCGCAGCTGGCGGTGTTGCGCGAGTTGTGTGCCTGGCGCGAACGTGAGGCGCGGGCCCGCAACTTGCCGCGCAATCGGGTTATCCGCGAGCACTCACTGTGGCCCTTGGCCAAAACCCAGCCGGACAACCTTTCTGCGCTGGCAAAAATTGAAGATATGCATCCCAAAACCGTGCGACAGGACGGTGAGTTTCTGATCGACCTGATCAAGAAATCCGCCAGCCTGCCTCCTGATCAGTGGCCTCAAGCGTTGCCTGAGCCATTGCCTATCGAAGCTGCAGCGGTTCTGAAGACGTTGCGTGTTATCGGCCAGCAACAAGCTGAGAGGCTGAACATGGCCCCTGAACTGATGCTGCGCAAAAAGACCCTGGAAGCGTTGCTGAAAAGTGGCTATCCCAATGGTCCCTATCAATTGCCTGATTCGCTGCGTGGCTGGCGCCGCGAACTGATGGGCCAAGCGCTGCTCGACAGCCTTGCCTCTGCTGGAGAACAGCCTTGAAACGTATTTGCTCCATTTATAGAAGCCCGCGTAAAAACGAGATGTACCTGTACGTGCTCAAAAGCGATGCGCTCAAAAAGGTGCCCGCAGACTTGCTGATCGCTTTCGGGCCGCCGACCCATACGTTCGATCTGGTGCTTAGCCCCGAGCGCAAGCTGTCCCGCGAGGACATCAATCAAGTGCTTGAGAATCTCGACAAGCAGGGCTATCACCTGCAAATGCCGCCAGCAGAAGACGAGTACATCGAGCACCTTCCCGAAGAGCTGCTGCGCCGTAACGATCCTCTGTAAAGAGCCCTCGTCCGACACGTCGGCGCAGTGGACTGCTTCTTGAGTGCGACTGATATCGATGGGGGCTGCCCCCGTCGATAGACGCATGTTTTGTTTTTAAAGGTTTTGAGCCATGCGCGTTCTGATTGCTGAACACGATTACCCCCTTTACACCCAATTGCTGGGCCAGATTGCACCCGACCTGGAAGTCATGAGCACCGGCGATTCGGCCGAGCTGTCTCGAATGGCCGCAGACTGCCCGGTCTGGCTGGGGCAACCGGACCTGCTGGCCACCCTGTTGCGCCAGGGGCATACCCCGCAGTGGCTGCAATCGACGTGGGCCGGGATCACCCCATTACTGGCTGAAGGTCTGCCCCGGGAATACCGGTTGACCCGTGCCGTGGGCGTCTTCGGCCAGGTCATGGCCGAGTTTGTGCTGACTTACATGCTGGGCCATGAGCGTGAAGTGCTGGCGCGGCTGGTTAGCCAGGTCGAGCGCAAATGGGATAACCGATTGAGCCAGAGCCTGGCCGGGCGCAAGGCGTTGATTGTCGGTGCTGGCGATATCGGCCAGAGCGTGGCGCAGTTCCTGCTGCCGTTCGGCGTAGAGCTGTATGGCATTGCCTCTGCACCGCGTACCCAGGCACCGTTCGTTGAAGTGGGCGCTCTGACGGATCTGGATCGCCTGGTCGGCGAAGTGGATTACGTCATCAACCTGCTGCCAAACACCCCGGAAACCCACGACCTGTTCGACGCGAAACTGTTCGCAAAATTCAAGCCGACGGGCGTGTTTATCAACGTCGGGCGGGGTGTGGCGGTGGTTGATGCGGACTTGGTCGAAGCGTTGAAGGAAGGACACTTGGCGGGCGCGGTGATCGATGTCTGTCGTCAGGAGCCATTGCCGCAACGTCATCCATTCTGGACGGCCTGGGGCCTGTTATTGACAGGACATAGCTCGGCGCCTACTTCGCCTGCGGCGATGGTCCAGCTGTTTGTCGATAACGTGCGGGCATTTCAGGCGGGAGAAGCGTTGCGCGGAGAAGTGGACTTTTCCAGAGGTTATTAGGGCGCTGCGCAATTGTGTGAGAGCGAATCTATTCGCTCTCACACAGCCTGCACGCATATGTGCAATCGGTTTACAGGCTGAAATCGCCTTCGGCTGTCAGTTCCGACAGCGGACGACGCGGGCTTGGTGTTTCCCGGGCTTGCAGGTATTCCGCCAGGGTCGATTTGTCGCCGAGTTTGCCAATCGCAACCGCTGCGTGCAGGGCATAACCCTCAGGGATTTTCAATTCTTTGCGGGTCAGTTCCTGATCGAAGCCGGCCATACCATGCGTGTGCCAGCCGCTCAGGCTGGCTTGCAGGGCGAGGTGGCCCCAGGCTGAACCGGTGTCGAAGGTGTGCCACAGGGCTGGGGTTTCTTCCGTGGCGCCGGGCGCAGTAAAGGTGGTTTTCGAGATCACAATCACCAGTGCCGATGCATGCTGTGCCCAACCGCGGTTGAATTCATTGAGCAAGCCGAGGAAGCGCTCCCAGTTAGGTGTGTCACGGCGAGCATACAAGAAGCGCCACGGCTGCGAGTTATAGGCCGACGGCGCCCAGCGTGCGGCTTCAAAAAAGCTCAGCAGGGTTTCCTCGGGAATGGCCTCGCCGGTAAAGGCGCGTGGCGACCAACGATCGGTAAATTGTGGGTCGATCGGGTAATCGGCGATGCGGGGATTAATGCTCATGAATATCCTGGCTAAATGACAAAGGAATAGACAACTCAGCAGAGCGTTCATCAGGCCTTGCCGGGCGTGGCGAGATGGGCCGTGGACGGCAGGCATCGTCGAAATCAGGCTGATAAAAGTACTTTGCCGGTCGACATCTGACAAGTCCGGCCTTACCGACAGTCGCCAACGCTTGGCCCGCGTCTCTTGTGCCACTAGACTGGCGGCCTTTCATTCTTTGATGCTGATTGCCCAAACCCATGGCCGCTAAAGTCGAACCTTTCTGGATACGCAAAACCCTCGAGCAACTCGATCAAGACGAGTGGGAGTCGCTGTGTGATGGCTGCGGTCTGTGCTGTCTGCAAAAACTCGAAGATGAAGAGGACAACAGCGTCTATTACACGCGCATCGCCTGCAAGTTGCTGGACCTGAAAACCTGCCAATGCACCGATTACAGCAACCGTCGTGCGTCAGTGCCGGACTGCATTCAATTGACGCCAGGCCAGGCCGATGAATTCAAATGGCTACCACCGACCTGCGGCTACCGCTTGGTCAGTGAAGGCAAGGATCTGCCGCTCTGGCACCATTTGGTGTGCGGTGATCGCGACGCGGTCCACCATGAGCGTATCTCTCAGTCCGGGCGCATGCTCAGCGAGAACAGCGTGTCCGAAGACGATTGGGAAGAACACCTGATTTTCCGTGCAGGCTGACGTCGTCATGTTCAACAAGGAGTCGTAAGCCTGTGCGTTATCCACTGCCGTTGTCCTTGCTGTTGTTGCTGACTTTGCTGATGAGCACGCCGTTGCTGGCGGCGAAGAATGTTGATCTGGATTACTACGTCAAACTACTGCCCCAGAGCGATCAGGCTGAAGTGCGCCTGACCCTGTCGAAGGGAGAGGCGGTGCGCAGTCTTGATTTCGATTTGGGTAACAAGGGTGACTACAGTGCTTTCAAGGCTGACGGCGAGTGGCGGCCCAATGCCGGGCAAACGGTGGGTAGTCAACGCGGGGTTTGGCGGCCGGCCAGTGGCAAGGCAAGCCTGACTTATCGCGTGCGCATCAGCCATGCACACACGCCTGCAAGCCTGGCTTCAAGCAAGGTCGTGAGTTTCGACACACGGATGACCCCAGCCTGGGCGTTGATGCGCGGCGAGGATCTGGTGCCTCCGGCCCGACTTGATCAGCAGGACGGTACCCAGCTGGTCTCACGCCTTGAGTTCGAACTGCCTAGCGGCTGGGTCAGTGTGGAAACCGCTTGGCCACGCATTGGCAAAAATCGCTTTCGGATCGACAATATTTCGCGGCTGTTTGATCGCCCCACAGGATGGATGTTGGCCGGTACCCTTGGCAGCCGTCGCACCCGCTTGGGCGAAACCGATGTCACGGTGACCGCCCCGCAGGGCCAAGGCATGCGCCGAATGGACGTATTGACGATGCTGACATTCGTGTGGCCGCAGCTGCAAGCGGTGTTTCCGCGTAATCCGCTCAAGCTGTTAGTGGTGGGAGCTGCTGACCCGATGTGGCGCGGGGCGACGGCGGGTAATAACTCCATTTACCTCAACAGCGCCCGGCCGGTGGTCAGCGAAAGCGGGACCAGCCCGTTGGTGCGCGAATTGGTTCATGTGTTTAGCCGAATCAATGGCAACCCGCGCAGCGAATGGATCGGCGATGGCTTGGCCGAGTATTACGCCATTGAGTTGATGCGCCGAGCCGGGGGCATGAGCGAAGAGCGGTATCAAACCGTACAAGCGAATATGACCAAGGTCAGCCGCAAGGTGACGACCCTGCGCGGTGAGCGGATCAGCGCGGCGGCTGTTGCTCGGGCCGTGTTGCTATTGCAGGAACTGGACCGCGAAATTCGCCAGCAGACCCGCAACGAGAAGTCGCTGGATAACGTCAGTCAGGGCTTGATGCGCCTCGATACCGTGAGTACCAAAGAATTCATCCAGCTCAGTGAAAGCGTGATCGGTGGGCCATCCACGGTGTTGGCGAGCGGGTTGTTGCAGTAGACGCGTTGCGCGCTCTTCGCACATAAACTCGCTCCACCAGAGCAGGAGCTCCGAGGGCGCGAATTCATTCGCGAAAGCGGCAAGTCCGGCGCGGCAAGGTTTGAATCAGACCCCGGCTTTCGAACGCTTCAACGAATCATTGCCGGTCACCGCCGCCGCTTCAGTCGCAACCTCAGCATTGGTTTTCAGCTGGCTCAGCTTTGCGCCGGCGCGTTCGATACGTGAACGGGCCTTGTTCATGTCGCTGCGGCTCTGTTCGATCAGGCTTTTTGCCGCGCAGTGCCCGGTGATCCCGCGCGCCAGCACCGCGCCGCCAACGGCCAACTGGACCAAACCCAAAAAGCCGCCACGGCGCAGACCTTTACCCATCATCAGTACGCCACCCGCCAAAGAGGCCGCGCGCTCCCAGCCTTGCACGTTTTGCTGGGGCTGAGTCTCGAAAGGAGTGGAGTCAATGCGTTCGCTACCTGGGATGTCGCTCATGATCGTTCTCCATGATGAGATGAGGTGAGTTCATTAAAGCTGACTGCCCCCGGACACAACTGTTCAATCGGGAGGGGCGTCATCGGTCGCCGGGTGGATTCAGAACTTGGGGCCGGACCGGGTGTTGTTGCCTTTGGCCATGCGGTCATACAGCACGACATTGACGGTGGCAGCCAGGTTCATGCAGCCTGTGGTGGGGATGTACACGACGTCTTCGCACCAGTCACGGATGCTTTTATCCAGCGTCCCGTCTTCAGGGCCGAAGATGTAGATAGCGCGATCCGGGTGCGTGTATTCAGGCAGCGAGCGGGCGCCCTCGACCAGTTCCACGGCGACCGGCACGCAGCCTAGAGGCAGGATTTTCTTCAGATCGTCGATGCCGATCAGCGGAATGTCTTGATGGACTTTTTTGGTGTCGGTGATGAAATCACGGGCACGCTCATAGCGTTTGCCGGTGTAGAACACCGAAGCCACGCCGTAGCAACCAGCCGCACGCATCACCGAACCGACGTTTTCCGGGGATTTTGGGTTATACAAACCAATGCAGCTGTACCGTTTATTCGCCACGTGCCGGTGCTCTTGAAGGAAAGCTGGCGATTATACGGCATAGATGATCGTTCCCACGCAGAGGGTAGGGCACGATCATCGTTTACAGGCTACTCGTCTTTCTTCATCAACCCCGCCAAGGCGGCGAAGGGGTTGTGGGTGGCTTTGGCAATCTTCGGACTGCTGGTCGAGCCTTCGGAGAAATACTGCTGATCGGTGTACCGCGAGTGTTCATTGTCGTGGCAGTACAGGCACAGCAGTTCCCAGTTGGAGCCATCCTGGGGGTTGTTGTCGTGGTTGTGATCGCGGTGGTGCACGGTCAATTCGCTCAGGCGCTTGCCTGCGAATTCACGAGCACAACGTCCGCAAACATGGGGGTACATCTTTAACGCTTTGTCGCGATAACCCATCTCACGGTCGCGCTGGTTATCGGCCAGAATGCGGTCCAGCTTGGCGGTGTGGGAGGGTGGGTTGGCCGAACTCATGGGTTTCACCTGTTTTACTGATCGGTAATGGATGCAAGTCTAGCGCTTTGCTGCGTGATCAGCCTTTGAGTTTTTCCGCGATCCAGATAGTGTGCCGGGTGCCCTTGTTACCGTGGGCGAACACCTGCACCTCTTCAGCCTTGAAACCGGCTTTACGCAGCTTGTCGGAAAACTTCTGGTCGGCGCTGGCCGACCAGACCGCCAGGATGCCTTTAGGCCTTAGCGCCTGGGCGCAGGCGCTAAGGCCGCCAGACGAATAGAGCCAGCTGTTGGACTTCTGCGTCAGCCCTTCAGGGCCGTTATCAACGTCGAGCATGATTGCGTCGAAGCCCTGGGGCTCGCTTTTGAGTACCTGAGCGACATCCTGAACGACAATTTTGGCCCGTGGATCGAGCAATGGATTACCCGACTTTTCGCCCAGCGGCCCACGATTCCACTCGACCACGCCAGGCACCAGCTCGGCGACCACGACTTCAGCGTTTTTGCCCAGGTGCTTGAGCGCAGAGGCCAAGGTGAAACCCATGCCCAATCCGCCAATCAATACCCGTGGAAGCACACGATGGGTGACTTTTTTACAGGGGATTTCGGCGAGCGCGTCTTCGGAGCCGTGCATGCGCGTGTTCATCAACTGGCCGCCATCGCCGCCCTGAATTTTTATCACGAAATCTTCACCGTACTCGAACAGGCACAGGGCACCGCCGTTATCGGGAATCGGAGTGGTGTCGAGCAGAACGAAACGTTTCATTGAGAACTCATTGAAAGACAGCTTTTTGAGAGGGCAACTTTGTCGCGCAAGGAGTAGCCTGAGCCTGACGAAAATTGCTTGGCATCGGAGGCCATTGATGAAGCGCTCTATTCTAACGGCGATTGTCCTGGCGACGCTCTCGGTAACTGCCGTTTGTGCAGACAATCTGCAACCTGTTCCCACGACACCGGCCCCCGGTTCGCCGGGTACAGCAACGCCGACGCCCTATCCGCAGGTGATGCCGCCCAGCATCCCCCGAGTAGGTGGGAACGACGGCAATGCGCCGTTGCTGCCAAAAATAGAAATGCCGCGCCCGCCCAAGGACCAGCCGCTGCCGGGTCTTGAGCAAAACGGCAAGCACCCGGAAGACTCGTCGCAAAAAGACAGCACGCAAAAAAGTTTGTAGCGATCAGACCTGCTGCGCAAGCAGTTGTCCGTCGACCATGCGCAGGCGTTTGGACAATGCGACGGCAATCGCGCGAATGATTTTTGCGGCAATTTTGGGTGCGTCGTTGAGCATTTTATCCAGCGAGTCCTTGCCCATATTCAGCAAGCAGCAAGGGGTGGCCGCGAAGCAACTGGCTGAGCGGCGCTCACCGTCAAGCACCGCCATTTCGCCGAACGCGCGACCTTTACGTAGGTTGGCGATCTCGATCGATTGCCCATCACTGTTGAGTTTGCGCACCGAGACCCTGCCGGAATGGATGATGCACATGAAACTGCCAGCATCGCCTTCCTTAAATATATCCTGACCTTGCTCGATGGTGCTGATACTGAAATAGCCCGCTGCCGCCTGAAAGTCGGCAGGTAGCAAGGTATTGAACAGACCGCAGTCCATCAGCATGTCGCGGATTTCATTGTTCAGGGAGGTGGGTTCTGACATGGCTCGACAGTCTTTTTTTTGGTTGGAGAAGGGGGGCGATGGAAAGGGCCTGCGACGCAGACCCACTTCTAAGACCCATCAAACGCTGGGAGTTCCCTCGGTCAAGTGCAGTACTTTTAAAACAAACGCGTATTCCAGCGCCACGTCGCGCAGCCCTTGATAACGACCGCTCATACCTCCGTGTCCTGCACCCAGTTCGGTCCTGAGCAGCAACAGGTTGTCGTCGGTCTTGTTGGCGCGCAATTTTGCCACCCACTTGGCCGCTTCCCAATATTGCACGCGGGTGTCGTTGTAACCGGCAATCACCAGGGTCGCCGGGTAAGGTTGGGCGCTGACATTTTCATACGGCGCGTAACCCTTGATGCGCTCATACACGTCTGCTTGCTCCGGGTTACCCCATTCGTCGTATTCTGTGACGGTCAGCGGCAAGTCTGGATCGAGCATGGTGTTCAGCACATCGACAAACGGTACTTCGGCAATCGCCACCTTGAACAACTCCGGGCGCTGATTAAGCACCGCGCCGATCAACAAACCACCCGCGCTGCCGCCACTGATGATTAATTGCCCGGCTGTGGTCAGGCCGTTGTCGATCAAATGTTCGGCGCAGGCAATGAAGTCGCCGAAGGTGTTTTGCTTGTGTTCTTGCTTGCCGTCGCGATACCAGGCTTCGCCCAATTCGCCGCCACCGCGCACGTGGGCAATGGCGAACGCGATGCCGCGATCAAGCAGGCTCAAGCGCGCATGGGAGAACCACGGATCCAGGCTTTCGCCATAAGCGCCGTATCCATAGAGGTACAGGGGCGTCGAGCTGCCCTGAAGTTCTCGCTTGACCACCAGGCTGATCGGCACCTGCGTGCCATCGGCCGCAGTTGCCCACAGGCGTTGGCTGACGTAGGCGTCGGGGTCGAACGGGCCTAACACCGGGGTTTCCTTGAGCACCACCTGCTCACCCGTGGCCAGCGTCAATTGGCGCACCTGCGACGGGCGATTGAGCGATTGATAACGCAGGCGAATCGTTTCGCTCTTGAACTCCAGCGTGTCCTGCACATACAGGCTGTACGCGGCATCGGGCAATTGCACGCGATAAGACGGAAGACCTTGGGGATGCACTTCAATGATCGGCAGACCGCCTTCGCGCAAACTCAGGCTCATGCCTTTGGCATTGAGGCTCAACCCTTCAAGCATCACCGTGTCGCGATGAGCGATCAGGGTTTGCCAGTCTTCACGGGAGGGTGCGCCGCTGGCTTTTTCAGCCGCCTGATACAGGGCGAAGTTGATACCGCTTTGGTTGCTGCGGATCAGCCAGCTCCATGCACCATCGATTTGGCCGTGGTCCGGGAAGTACTCATGACCTTCGACGCGCGGCGCCAGGCAGATAAACGCCTGATCGGGCTTTTCCGCGTCCAGCACCCAGGCCTCGCTGGTGGTTTTGCTGCTGAGTAACAGTACCAACTGCCGCTCGGAACTGGTGCGGTAGCAATTGAGGAAAAAGCGCCCGTCCGGTTCGTTGAAAACCAGGTCCGCCGAGTCCTTGCCCAGGTGATGGCGATAGAGTTTGTGCGGGCGATGGGTATCATCCAGTTCGCCAAAGAACAGTGTCTGGCTGTCGTTGGCCCAGGTCATGCTGCCATCGCAATCCTCGAAGGGAAGATGGGTGACCTGGCCGCTGCTCAGTTCTTTGACGTAGAGCTGATAGACCTCTTCGCCGTTGGTGTCGAGGCTGTAGGCCAGGCGCTGATGGTCGGGGCTGATGCTGAACGCGCCCATCGAGAAAAAACCGCCAGCGGCCAGCACGTTGGGGTCAAGTAACAATTGTTGTTGCTGTTCATCAATAAACAGAGAGTCGTCCGTCGGACGCGGGCAGCGGTAGTGCCGTGCGTATTCGTCGCCCTCGGTGGTGCGCGTGTAATACAAAAACGGTCCCCATGGAGAGGGCAGCGACAGATCGGTTTCGAGAATGCGGCTCTTGATCTCCTGGAACAGGGTTTCGCGCAGGGCATCCTGGTCGGCCAATTGCGCGTGCAGGTAATCGTTCTCGGCTTTGAGGTAGTCCAGAACCTCTTCGGCGTCGCGGTTGTGCAACCACGCATAAGGGTCGGAACCCGTGTCTTTACGAGCGATCGGCGCGGTGGGGCGGGTGGCGGATGAAGGCATGCGGGGCTCTCTATAAAAATAATCGGGCCGTGAAAGACCTTGATTCAGCCGAGGATTGCCGCTGGGTGGCAACCGATTACTGACACCAGGGAGGCCGGGTCAGCGAAAAGCCGTTATCATAAGCGCCTCTTTGCCTGGCTTACCACGAACGTCATGACCGAGAACGATTATCTAACTGCTTGGGGCCTTTACGCTTTTGCTGCGCTGGGCTGCCTGTGGGTGTGGTTCAAGCTGACTGGGTGGATGTGGCGCTGGCTGCGCGAGCCGCTGCGGGTCCTGGGTGCGGTTTTGCTGTTCAGTCCGACCATCATCGACCCGGTGAAGGAAAAATTCGCCCCGGCAGTCGCAATCACCGCGCTGGATCTGGCCTTCAAGGTTGGCAACAACGTCTGGCGAGCGGTGTCGGATCTGGCCATGTACGCCATGATCGCCTTTGGCCTTTACCTTCTTTTTGTGCTGGTGCGCTGGCCGCTGGAAAAGCGCCGCACAGCCCGTCAGCCTCAGGCCGGGACCGAGCCGTCAACGCCTGCGCAGAGCGACGATGACGAACCCTTTGCTCCGGTTGACGGTGATCGTTATGGACGTAAACCCGCAGCGGCTCCCGGCAGCAGCGCCAGCAGCCGTATACGGGTTGAACCGCGCCTGTAGAACTTCCGCTTCGTTGGCAAATGCGCCTCGCCTTGAGGCCGGCGCGACCTGTATTGCTGAACGTATTGAAGCGAGAGTTTAAGCATGTGTGAATTACTGGGCATGAGCGCCAACGTACCGACCGATATCGTGTTCAGCTTCACCGGGCTGATACAACGGGGTGGACGTACAGGTCCGCATCGGGATGGCTGGGGCATCGCCTTTTACGAAGGCCGTGGCCTGCGCCTGTTCCAGGACCCGGCCGCGAGCAGTGAGTCGGAAGTCGCGCTGTTGGTGCAGCGCTACCCCATCAAAAGCGAAGTGGTCATTGGTCATATCCGTCAGGCCAATGTCGGCAAGGTCTGCTTGTCCAACACCCATCCCTTCGTCCGTGAATTGTGGGGCCGTAACTGGTGCTTCGCCCATAACGGTCAGTTGGCGCAACTCAATCCACGCGCAACGTTCTACCGGCCGGTAGGTGATACCGACAGCGAGTCGGCCTTCTGTGATCTGCTCAACCGGGTCCGTGAAGCCTTTTCCGAGCCGGTCGAGATCGAGCAGCTGCTGCCTTCGTTGGTCGAAGCGTGTGCCGAGTATCGCAGTAAAGGCGTATTCAATTGCCTGCTGAGTGATGGCGACTGGCTGTTCTGTTTCTGTTCGAGCAAGCTGGCGCACATCACTCGGCGTGCGCCGTTCGGCCCGGCTCGCCTGAAAGATGTCGATGTGATCGTCGATTTTCAGGCAGAAACCACCCCCAATGACGTGGTGACGGTGATTGCCACCGAGCCGTTGACCGAAAACGAGACCTGGACGCGTTACGAGCCAGGGGAATGGAGCCTTTGGCGCCGCGGCGAGTGCGTAATCCAGGGCCGAACCTGAAAGAGAGGGACCTATGCTGCGAAGCTATCTGCGATTGGTATTGTTCACGGTGGGTCTGTTGCTCGGTGTGCAGATTCCGGGATTCATCAGCGATTACAGCAAGCGCGTGGAAGCGCACTTGATCGAGGCGCAGCAAAGCCTCAAAGGCTACTCCGACACTGCCGAACGCTTCTTCAAGGGCGATTTACAGGCGTTGGTCGCGCATTACCGTAGCAGTGAAGACCCGGTGTTTCGCAGTGATGCCGACAGCCTCAACCTATTGCTGACCCGCAATCAGTTGCTCGACCGCGAGTGGCAGGCCTTGCAGGGCCCTTGGTATGCCAAGGCCTGGCATGTGGTCTCTGCCGCCAATCCGGACATTCGTCGGGAAACCTTCAATGCCTACACGTACCAAGTCCTGCTGGTCCCGGAGGTCATCGCCTGGGGTATCGTCTGCGCCTTGCTGCTGGCGCTGGTGGTGGAGAGCTTCTTCCTGCTGATCGGCTGGGTGATCAATGGCGGACGACGCAAGCCGTTACTGAATCGGGATCTGCGCTAAACCCTTCTGCGTCATCGGCTTGTCAGGCAGCGAAGGCCTGCCTGACAAGCTCCATCACTTTTTCTTATCCCTGCACCTTGGTTTTATTCGTTGGACGCCCTGTCCGATTACACTCAAAAATGTGCTCTACAGAGGCCAGTTCCTCAAAACTTCAACGCACACAGGACATTCCCTATGGGCCGCCTGTTATTGAATTGCGATATGGGTGAGAGCTACGGCGCGTGGACCATGGGTCTCGACGCTGAAGTGATGCCGTTTATTGATTGCGCCAATATCGCCTGCGGCTTCCATGCCGGAGACCCTGGGATCATGCGAAAAACGGTGAGCCTGGCCTTGGCCCATGACGTCATGATCGGTGCCCACCCGGCGTACCCGGATCTGGTGGGCTTTGGTCGGCGCTCAATGGTCTGTACCCCGGCTGAAATCCAGGACTTGCTGCACTATCAGATCGGTGCGCTGGACGGCATTTGCCGGGTACAAGGTGGCCGCGTTCGCTACGTCAAACCTCATGGTGCGATGTACAACGACATGATGGCCAGCCCCGAGCAGTTGCGTGCCGTGATCCAGGCCATCGCCCGCTACGACGCGCAATTACCGCTGATGCTGATGGCCACTCGCGACAACAGTGCTGCGCAAGCGCTGGGTGATGAATTCGGCGTGCAGTTGTGGTTCGAAGCCTTTGCCGACCGCGCCTACGACAGCGCCGGGCGCCTGGTGTCACGGCAACTACCGGGCGCCGTGCACCATGACCCTGAAGTCATCATCGGCCAGGCCCTCACGCTGTCCCGTGGTGACCCCTTGCGTGCCAGCGATGGCAGCGAACTGCACTTGAAGGCCGATACCCTGTGTGTGCATGGCGATAACGCCAGTTCGGTGAGTGCCGTACAGCGCATCCGCCGGGCGTTGGGTGAGCAATCAGCGTCATGACGTTGCGCATAGAAGTGGTGGCCATCGATTGTTTGATGGTGCGTCTGTTCGATGCCATCGACGAAGCGAATATGCCGTGGATGCTGGCCGCCAGTGCACGTTTGCGTGAACGCTTCGCCAGCCACTTGATTGATCTGGTGCCGTCCTACACCACCTTGATGGTCCATTACGACCTGACCCGGTTGAGTCCGGATCAGGCTCGGGAATTGATTCATCAGGCGCTGGCCGATCTGGCGCCTGATCCGCAGGCCATCGGCAAACGCCATGTGTTACCGGTCTGGTATGACCTGAGCGTCGGCCCGGAACTGACGTTGTTGGCCAGGCGCAGCGGTTTGAGCATCAGCGAGGTCATTGCGCATCACAGTGAGCGCGACTATCAGGTGTTTGCCCTGGGGTTCGCGCCTGGGTTCGCGTTTATGGGGCTGGTCGAAGAAATCCTTGCCGCGCCACGCCTGAACACACCGCGTAAGCGTGTGGCTGCCGGTAGCGTGGGCATCGCCGAGCGTCAGACCGCCGCTTACCCCGTGGTGTCGCCGGGTGGCTGGAACCTGATCGGCCGTACTCCCAGCAAATTGTTCGACCGCCAACGCGAGGGTTACAGCTTGATGCAACCGGGTGATCGAGTGTGCTTTACCCCCGTCGATCATGCCGAATTCGTGCGCCTGGGCGGCGATGACACGCCGTTGGAGGTGCAGGCATGAGTGCCTTATTGATCGAAGCCAGCACCCCGTTGTGCCTGCTGCAGGATGCCGGACGCTTTGGTGTTCGTCATTTGGGCGTGACCCAAGGCGGGGCGGCGGATTGGGTCTCGATGTCCTGGGCGAACAAGCTGCTGGGCAATCAGCTGGACGCGGCGGTGATCGAGGTGACGCTGGGCGGCTTGACCCTGCTCGCCGAACAGGATTGTTGCCTGGCGCTGGCGGGTGCCAATCTCGGCGCGTTGCTGGGCAGTCGGCCGCTGGCACCCTGGCGCAGTTTTTTCATGCGCAAGGGTGAGCGTTTACGCTTTACCCAACCGATCCTGGGTGCACGGGCTTATCTCGCGGCTCCCGGAGGCTTCGATGCGCCATCGGTGCTCGGCAGTTGCGCTACGGTCGTGCGTGAAGAACTGGGCGGGCTGGATGGAATGGGCAAAGCACTGGCCAAAGGGGATCACCTGTCTTACGCCGGTTCGGCGTTCGTCCTGCATGCTCTGCCGGATCATTTGACCCCCGACCTCAACCTGAACAGTTCATTGGACGTTGTGCTCGGCGCACAAATTGGCCAGTTCAGCGGCTTGAGCCTGTTCGATGCCTTCAACAGCGAGTGGATCCTCGACAGCCGTGCCGACAGGATGGGCATTCGTTTATTGGGACCGGAACTGGTTTATCAGGGCGCGCCGCTGATCTCCGAAGGCATCCCGCTGGGCGCGATTCAGGTGCCGCCGGACGGGCAACCGATTGTGCTGCTCAATGACCGGCAAACCATTGGCGGGTACCCAAGACTTGGGGCGTTGACCCCGTTGGCATTGGCCCGACTGGCCCAATGCCTGCCGGGCGCACCTGTCAGTCTCAAGCCGATTGTGCAGACAGCAGCGCATCAGCAGCATATGGAGTATGTGCAGCGTTTTCAGGGTTGAGGGTGAAACTAATGGCCTCTTCGCGAAGAGGCCATGGATCAGGCAGCTATTTCGCCAAAAACCGCATCCCTTCTTCCAGCCCACGCAAGGTTAGCGGAAACATCTGATCGTCAATCAGATCGCGCACGATGTTGGTCGAGGCGGTGTAGTTCCAGGTGTCTTTGGGGTAGGGGTTGATCCAGATGAGCTTCTTGTATTTTTCCTTGAAGCGCTGCATCCACCGATAACCCGGCTCTTCGTTCCAGTGCTCTACGCTGCCACCCGCCTGGGTGATTTCGTAGGGCGCCATGGCCGCGTCGCCGATAAAGATCACTTTGTAATCGGCACCGTATTTGTTCAGCAAGTCCTGGGTGGCAGTGCGCTCCGCGCTACGGCGCAGGTTGTTCTTCCACACCGATTCATAAATGAAGTTGTGGAAGTAGAAATACTCCAGGTGTTTGAACTCGGTCTTGCACGCCGAGAACAACTCTTCGCAGGTTTTGACGTGAGCATCCATCGAGCCACCGATGTCGAACAGCAGCAACAACTTGATGGTGTTGCGCCGTTCCGGGCGCATCTGAATGTTCAGCAGGCCCGCATCACGGGCGGTGTGGTCGATTGTGCCGTCGATGTCGAGCTCTTCAGCGGCGCCTTGACGGGCGAATTTACGCAAACGGCGCAGCGCAATCTTGATGTTGCGCGTGCCCAACTCGACCTGATCGTCGAGGTTCCGGTACTCGCGCTGGTCCCAGACCTTGACCGCTTTGCCTTGACGCTTGCCGGCATCACCTACGCGGATACCTTCCGGGTTGAAACCGCCTGAGCCAAATGGGCTGGTGCCGCCAGTGCCAATCCACTTGTTGCCGCCCGCGTGGCGTTCTTTTTGCTCTTCGAGGCGTTTCTTGAATTCTTCGATCAGCTTGTCCAAGCCACCCAGGGTCTGGATCTGCGCGCGTTCTTCGTCGGTCAAGGAGCGTTCGAACTCCTTGCGCAGCCAGTCTTCAGGGATCAGTGCCTGGAGATGATCATCGAGCTTTTCCAAGCCGTTGAAGTAGGCGCCGAACGCCCGGTCGAACTTGTCGAAGTGGCGTTCATCCTTGACCAGAATAGTGCGGGCGAGAAAGTAGAACTCGTCCATGTCAGCGAAGGTCACCCGCTGTTTCAGCGCATTGATCAGATCGAGCAGCTCGCGCACAGACACCGGCACCTTGGCTGCACGCATTTCATTGAACAGGTTGAGCAGCATGGCGATCGCCCTTATTCGTGCTTAGCGGTTGCCGCGACGGCTCATGAACGCCAAGCGCTCAAGCAATTGCACGTCCTGCTCGTTCTTGACCAGGGCTCCGGCCAGCGGCGGGATGGCCTTGGTGGGATCGCGTTCGCGCAGCACCGCTTCGCCGATGTTGTCGGCCATCAGCAGTTTCAGCCAGTCGACCAGTTCCGATGTGGACGGTTTTTTCTTCAGTCCGGGGACTTTACGCACGTCGAAGAACACATCGAGGGCTTCGCTGACCAGATCCTTTTTGATGTTCGGGTAATGCACATCGACAATCTTTTGCAGGGTGACGCGGTCCGGGAAGGCGATGTAGTGAAAGAAGCAACGACGCAGGAAGGCGTCAGGCAGTTCTTTTTCGTTGTTCGATGTAATGATGATGATCGGGCGTACTTTCGCTTTGATCGTTTCATCTATCTCGTAAACATAGAACTCCATCTTGTCGAGTTCTTGCAACAGGTCGTTAGGGAACTCGATGTCGGCCTTGTCGATCTCATCGATCAGCAGGATGACCCGCTCTTCGGCCTCGAAGGCTTCCCACAGCTTGCCCTTCTTCAGGTAGTTACGTACGTCGTGGACTTTATCCACACCCAACTGCGAATCACGCAAACGGCTGACGGCGTCGTACTCGTACAGGCCCTGATGCGCTTTGGTGGTGGATTTGATGTGCCAGGTAATCAACCGGGCGCCGAAGGATTCGGCCAGTTGTTCGGCCAACATGGTTTTGCCGGTGCCAGGCTCGCCTTTGACCAGCAGTGGCCGCTCCAGAGTGATAGCAGCGTTGACCGCGAGCTTCAGGTCGTCAGTGGCGACGTATGCGCTGGTGCCTTCGAACTTCATCTAAAAATCCTCGAACGGTATCGCCTGAAACGGCGCAAAAAAAGGTACTTAATGTGCCGACTATACCGCGCAGGCCGGGCGACTGTGAACGCAGAGGCGCCATTCAGTCTCTGAATGGCGCGTCACGATTTGACTGGGTCAAGATTAGATCAGCCATTGTTTAAGTCCTGTCCCCGTTGAAAAAAGCACTAATCCACCTTGGCTACTGTGTTTTGCTGTTGTCATAGCGGGTGTTGAACGCCTGAATGAAGGCGTTGCGCAGGATCTGCAGGAATGCCTGAAAGCCGCTGATGTCTTGTTGGTGCACGCTGCCACTGAGTTCTACGCGGGTGGCGAATTGGTTTTTGCTTTGGTTCTTCAAGACGGTTTCGCTGGTGCCGACCACTGCCTCCCAGATCGAGCGGAAGAAGCTTTTGTTCTGGTTCTCGACATCCTGCTGCCAGTTGAACACCTCGACATCGCGCAGCAGCGGTTTGATATAACCGCTGAGCTTGCCCTTGTTGGCCTGGGCTTCGATCACCACGTCACCGCTGCCGGCATTGAAGTCGAATTTGCCGTAGGCCGAAGCGAAGTCGTTGAGGCTTTTAAGTTCTATCCCGATCGAACGGAGGCGGAAGTCGAAGTCTTCAAAGTTACTGAATGGATCGAATGTGGCCGAGGTTTCCAGCGGTGCGTTCCCGGGTAACAGGGCTTTGCCCTCAAATCGGGCTTCGTGCATGCCTTTTTCGTCGGCGATATTGGTCAGGTTGAACAGGCTGGCGTTCACGTGATCGGCTTCGATCTTCACGTTCGGCGTCGAGTTGAAATTATTGAAGGTGATGCGCCCGTCATCTATACGTACTTCGTTGAGAGTGATAGGCAACAGCTTGTTCAATTGGGCGCGCCAGTCGGTGCCTTGACCGGTCTGCGAAGCCTGTTTGTTGGTGCCGCCGTCGACGAAGTTCAGCTCGGGTTTGATGAAGACCACCTGGGCCACCACGGCACGGTCATACCATAACGAATGCCAGCTCACCGCCAGGTCGATGACCGGCGCATTGACGAATGGCACGGGCACCTTGCCTTGCACCTTGACGATACTCAGCCCATTGATTCGATACGCTCCACGCCACAGGGCCAGATCGACGTCGGTGACCTGGCCACGGTAGTCGCCCATATTGGCGAGCTTGTCGTTCAAATAGTGACGCACCAGATAGGGCAGGGCGATGTCTGCGGCAATCAGCACGACCACGATTCCCGCAACGGTCCAAAGTGGCCAGCTATAGCGACGTTTCATGTTGAGGGTGTCCTGTTCAGTAGAGCTGTTGACTGTCTGGCACGGCATCCGTTCGCTACGACTGGACGCACCCCTGCTGGCGGCATACGCTTTGATTTTTTCAAGCACGTGCAAAGGATACCGCCATGAGCCGCATCTACGCTGACAATGCCCATTCCATCGGTAACACGCCATTGGTGCAGATCAACCGTATCGCACCGCGCGGGGTCACTATCCTGGCCAAGATTGAAGGGCGCAACCCCGGATATTCGGTGAAATGCCGAATCGGCGCCAGCATGATCTGGGACGCTGAAAGCAGTGGTAAGCTCAAGCCGGGCATGACCATCGTCGAGCCGACTTCAGGCAATACCGGGATCGGTTTGGCTTTTGTGGCGGCGGCCCGGGGTTACAAGCTGGTGTTGACCATGCCTGCGTCGATGAGCATCGAACGGCGCAAGGTGCTTAAGGCATTGGGCGCCGAGTTGGTGCTGACCGAACCTGCCAAGGGTATGAAAGGCGCCATCGAAAAAGCCGAAGAACTGGTCGCCAGCAATCCGGCCCTCCATTTCATGCCCTCACAGTTCGATAACCCGGCCAACCCGGCGATCCATGAGAAGACCACGGGTCCGGAGATCTGGAACGATACCGACGGTGCCATTGATGTGCTAGTGGCGGGTGTGGGTACCGGTGGCACGATTACCGGGATTTCGCGTTATATCAAACACACGGCGGGCAAGCCGATTCTGTCGGTGGCGGTCGAGCCCATAGGTTCGCCGATCATCACCCAGACGCTGGCTGGTGAAGAAATCAAACCTGCTCCGCACAAGATTCAGGGGATCGGTGCCGGTTTCATACCCAGGAATCTCGACTTGTCGATCATTGATCGGGTCGAACTGGTCAGCGATGAAGAGTCCAAGGCCATGGCGTTGCGCCTGATGCGCGAAGAGGGGATTTTGTGTGGTATTTCATGCGGTGCAGCGATGGCCGCGGCGGTACGCATGGCCGAAACCCCGGAAATGCAGGGTAAAACCATTGTCGTGATCCTGCCCGACTCCGGTGAGCGTTACCTGTCGAGCATGTTGTTCAGTGATCTGTTTACTGATCAGGAAAATCAGCAGTAGCCCATTTTGGTCTTAGGTCGCTTTGTACCCGGCCCGTGAAGGCTTATGATGGCCGGCTTCCAACCCGCTGTGCGCGCATTTTGCAAAGACGGAATGCGTGAGCGGTTGTTCCCCGAACAGCCGCTTTCAGTATCAGATAATTAAAACAGTGCCGCGGCGTGCAATTAGTTGTCCATTTTCAAGGAGAGTTTCATGACCTTTTCTTTCGCCGCCAAAGCCTCGATTTTGATGCTTTTCGTAGGAAGCACGTTGTATGTGCATCTGCGGGGTAAAGCGCGACTGCCATTGCTCCGCCAGTTCGTCAACCATTCCGCGTTGTTTGCCCCCTATAACGCCTTGATGTATCTGTTCTCCGGCGTGCCTTCGAAGCCTTATCTGGACCGCACCAAATTTCCTGAGATGGACGTGCTCAAGGACAACTGGCAAGTCATTCGCGAAGAAGCCATGCACTTGTTCGACGAGGGATATATCCGCGCTGCCGAGAAGGACAACGACGCCGGTTTCGGTTCGTTCTTCAAAAAAGGCTGGAAGCGCTTCTACCTCAAGTGGTACGACACCGCTTTGCCGTCGGCTGTGCTGTTGTGCCCCAAGACCGTCGAACTGGTGAATAGCATTCCCAACGTGAAGGGCGCGATGTTCGCGCTCTTGCCAGGTGATAGCCACCTCAATCCCCATCGCGACCCGTTTGCCGGCTCGCTGCGTTATCACTTGGGGCTGTCGACGCCAAACTCGGATGATTGCCGCATTTACGTCGATGGACAGGCGTATGCCTGGCGCGATGGCGAAGATGTGATGTTCGATGAAACCTACGTGCATTGGGTCAAGAACCAGACCGAAACCACCCGTGTGATTCTGTTCTGTGATGTCGAACGCCCTCTGCGCTCTCGGCTCATGACCCGCATCAATCGTTGGGTCAGCAGAGTCTTGGGGCATGCCACGGCGCCGCAGAACACAGATGATGAACGTGTCGGCGGGATTAACCAGGCGTATGCCTACAGCAAGCGTTTTAGCAATGGCATGAGCTCCAGCGTCAAACAGTTCAAGCGTCGTCACCCCAAGGCCTACCGTGTCATGCGTCCGGTATTGGCGGTGATCGTTCTGACCTTGCTCGGCTATTGGCTGTTCGGCTGATACAACGTCGGACGGGTGTTTGTGTTTCGCACGCCTGACGCAGGTTAATGCTCACCTGCTGAAGCCTTCGCCATTGCGACAGGCTTCAGCACCAGCCACAGCGCTACCGCAATCAATACGCCGCCATACAGATGAGCCCACGACAGCGGTTCATCGAGAAACAGTGCGCCCCACAGTACGCCGAAGGGCGGGATCATGAAGGTCACGGTCATCGAACTGAGCGGGCCAATGTCGCTAAGCAGCCGAAAGAACAGGATGTAGGCGAACGCGGTGCACACCAGTCCCAGTCCGAGTAACGACAGCCACACGCTGCTCCCGCCCCAACTGGCGGGTGGATGGCTGATGACGCTGTAGCCGAATAGCGGCAGCAATAACAGCGTGGCGCCGAGCATGCTGCCGACGGTGGCGAGCCTTGGGTCGAGCCCACCTTGCTGATCGAGCCAGCGGTGAGCGAGGAAGCCGGCGAAGCCGTAGCTTGTCGTTGCCAGCAAACAGGCCAGAGCGCCGGTCAGCAGCTCCCGATTGAAAGCCACGGGCCCCGCACGGGTCAGGATGCCGACACCGAACAAGCCGAGAAACACCCCCGCGATTTTCACCGGGGACAGTTTTTGGCTGAAGAACAACCCACCAATCAATACGCCCATCAGCGGCGTCGTTGCGTTGAAAATCGATGAATAACCGGCGGGTAATACTTGAGCGGCTAATGAATACAAGGTCGCGGGCAGCCCGGAGTTGATCATCCCCAGCAGTAGGCAGATTTTGAATTTGCCGCGAAAATCCCAATCAATCCGCATCAGCCAGAGGATCACCAGCAAGCCGCCAGCGGCAATGGATACGCGAAAAAATGCCGTCGGTACGGTGCCGAGCACGGGTGCGATGATCCGCATGAACAGGAAGCTGGCGCCCCAGATGGCGGCGAGTGCTAATAAACGCAGGGTGTCGGCGGGTCTCAAATCCAGCTCCAGGCCGGTGGTCGGGGCGAGAGTGTCGCTGGGGCGGCGGGCTGAGCGCAACCGAGAGCGGAAAAATACGCTTCTCCTATGCCTGTCCACTGGCTAAGCTCGGGCTTCCGAATTCCTGACGAGATCTGTTTATGCCGCAGCAATGGCCAGCCGCCGATATCGCCCAAATGATTCTTGACGGTTTTGATGATTATCGAGAGCATTTTCGGCAGATTGCCGATGGTGCTCAGGCGCGCTTCGAACAAGCGTTATGGCAGGAAGCTCAGCGAGCATCGGCAGCGCGGATCAACCTATACGAAGAGAAAGTCAGCGAAGTGACCGAGCGTTTGCACGGTACGTTCGACGCCCAGGGCCTGTTGGATGTGAGCTGCTGGCCGCTGGTCAAAAACGCGTATATCAACCTGATCGATGTACGGTTTGACGATGAGCTGGCGGAAACCTGGTTCAACTCGATTTTCTGTGGCCTGTTCAGTCATGACCTGATCAGCGACGGCTGCATGTTCGTCCACACCACGCGTCCGTCTTTGCGCCGCCACGACAAGGCGGCTCAAACCCGCGTTTATCGGCCCCAGGGCGAGCTGTCGAGCATGCTCAAGCAGATTTTTGCCGAGTATAAGTTCGATGTGCCGTTTGCCGATTTGCCGGGTGATCTGCAACGGCTTGAAGGGCAATTGCGGGAAAACCTGCCCGATTGGGTGTGCAAGGACCCGGCGCTCAGCGTGGAGCTGTTCTCGTCGATTCTGTACCGCAACAAAGGGGCGTATCTGGTCGGGCGCATTTTTACCCAAGACGAGCAATGGCCGCTGGTAATACCCCTGCTGCACCGTGAAGGCCGAGGTATCCAGATTGATGCGCTGATTACCGATGAAGCTGATGTGTCGATCATCTTCTCGTTCACACGCTCGTACTTCATGGTCGACGTGCCGGTGCCCGCAGAGTTTATCGGCTTTCTCAAGCGTATTTTGCCTGGCAAGCACATCGCCGAGCTGTACACCTCGATCGGGTTTTACAAACATGGCAAGTCCGAGTTCTACCGCGCCCTGATCAACCATCTGGCCACTACCGACGACCGCTTTATCATGGCGCCCGGTGTGCGCGGCATGGTCATGAGCGTGTTTACCCTGCCGGGTTTCAATACGGTGTTCAAGATCATCAAGGACCGCTTCGCGCCGTCGAAAAACGTCGACCGTGCCACGGTAATCGAAAAATACCGTCTGGTAAAAAGTGTCGACCGGGTAGGGCGCATGGCCGATACCCAGGAGTTCGCCGATTTCCGTTTTCCGTTGAGCAAGTTTGATCCTGAGTGCCTCGCCGAACTGCTGGATGTGGCGGCGTCGACCGTTGAAGTCGAAGGCGACACCGTCCTGATCCGTCACTGCTGGACCGAGCGGCGTATGACGCCGTTGAACCTCTATCTGGAAAACGCCAACGAAGCCCAGGTGCGCGAAGCACTGGACGATTATGGGTTGGCGATCAAGCAGTTGGCTGCGTCGAATATTTTCCCCGGCGATATGCTGCTGAAGAACTTTGGCGTGACCCGTCACGGCCGGGTGGTGTTCTACGATTACGACGAAATTTGTTACCTCACCGAAGCCAATTTCCGCCACATCCCGGCGCCCCGTACGCCCGAAGATGAAATGTCCTCGGAGCCTTGGTATTCCATTGCTCCGCTGGATATTTTCCCTGAGGAGTTTCCACCGTTTCTGTTTGCCGACATGGGCCAGCGTCGGCTGTTCAATGAGCTCCACGGTGAGTTGTATGACGCTGATTACTGGAAAAGCCTGCAAGACGCGATTCGGGCGGGCAAGGTCATTGATGTCTTTCCCTACCGGCGCAAAGGGCGCATGGATGAGACGCTGGCCTGAGTTTTCAGCGCGGCAGTGCGCTGACTGCGTCGACATGAGCCGTCAGCGCCCGTCGCATGAAGATTGATGGCTAGTCAGCAGGGCACTGACGCCAGTCATCCCGTGTTTATATCTTTCCCCGAATCAACGCCCTCAACGCGAAACGGTTGGGATGGCAGGCTTCGGCAATGCTACGGGGCAACGGCAGGGGTTCGTTGTCCAGCCAGGCCGCGAGCAATTCGCCTGACAGTGGCGCGGTGATCAGCCCACGAGAGCCGTGACCACTGTTGATGTACAGGCCGTCGAGCCAAGGGCAAACGGTATCCGGCACTTGTCGGGCGTCTTTGCCCAGCGCCGCGTAAGCTTCCAGAAAACGCTGCTTATCCGCCAGCGGGCCGACGATGGGCAGGTAGTCCGGGCTGGTGCAACGGAATGCGGCTCGCCCTTGCAGGTACTCAGGTTCCAACGCGTCTGCGCCCAGCCGCTTGAGCAAGTCTTCGGAGATTTCTTGCAAGAGTTCGAGATTGCTCTGGTGCTCGGCAGCGGTCGGCGTCAGGTCATCGCTTTTGAAGTCGAAGCTCGCCCCTAACGTGTGTTCGCCCAGCCGGGCGGGCGCCACATAACCTTCGGCGCAGACCACGGTGCTCAAGGCTTCGCTTGCCGGGGTCTGGGCAAGCCGGGTGATCTGCCCACGAATACGCTTGAGGGGTAATTCAGCGCTGGCCGGGAAGCGCTTGACCTCTGCAGCGCCGGCCAATATCACCACCGGAGCCTCGTCGAGCAATCGCTCTCCATCCCAGGCCTGCCACTGTTCGCCGCTACGACGCAGTTCCAGTACGTCATGATGTGCCAACAGCTGAATATTGGGGTGCGTGGCCTGAAACTGGCACAGCGCGGGCGGATGTACCCAGCCTCCCTCGGGGAAAAACAAACCACCGCAAGACAGTGCAATACCGGCTCGGGCTTCGGCGGTTGGCTGATCCAGTACGTGTAAGAGTTCGGGGGGGAACGCGTGCGCCAACTGCGTCTGGCGCTCGGCTTCCTTGTCATTGAAGGCCAGTTGCAACACGCCGCAGCCGTCCCAGTCGGTGCCCCGTTGCAGGTATTCCAGGTGGCGGCGGGTGTAACCAAAGCCGCTCAAAATCAGCTGCGACAACGCCGTGCCGTGGGCAGAAAGCTTCAAGTACAGCACCCCTTGCGGGTTGCCCGAAGCTTCCTGCGCCAGATCGCCGTGGCGTTCCATCAGGCTGACCTGCCAACCCCGCGCAGCGAGGCTGGCAGCTGTTGCGCAACCGGCCAGGCCAGCGCCGATTACCAACGCTTTGCGCTGAGTGGTGATCGGTGCCGGGCGGGCAAACCAGGGCTTGACGACTGCAGGCCTGGGCACGTCTTCCGGCCAACCGACAAACGCCCCGCGCAGCACCTCCCATTTATGCCCGATACCCGGCGTGCGGCGCATTTTGAAGCCTGCGGCGTTCAGCGCGCGACGTACCCATCCGGTACTGGTGAAGGTGCTGATGGTCGAACCCGGCGCCGCTAGCCGTGCCAGTTCGGCGAACAGTTCGGGCGTCCACATTTCCGGATTTTTTGCTGGAGCAAAACCGTCGAGGAACCACGCATCAATCTGCCCATCCAGCTGCGGCAACATGTCTAAAGCGTCGCCGATCAACAGGGTCAAGGTCACGCGACCGCCGTCGAACACCAAGCGCTGAAAACCGTCATGCACGGCGATGTACTGATCGAGCAGTTGCCCGGCACAGGTGGCCAGCTCCGGCCACAAGGCGAGGGCACGTTGCAGGTCGCAGCGGCTCAGTGGAAACTTCTCGACGCTAACGAAATGCAGGCGAGCGCCGGCAACAGCATGCTCGGCAAACAGCTGCCAGGCGCAAAGAAAATTCAAACCGGTGCCGAAGCCGGTTTCCCCGATAACCAGGCGCTCGCCTGCCGCCAGCGCTGCAAACCGGTTTGTCAGATCGTTCTGTTTCAGAAAGACATGGCGTGTTTCGTCTAGACCGGATTGGGTGGAGAAATAGACATCCGAAAATTCCCGCGAATGAGGATTTCCCTGTTCGTCCCAGTCGATCTGGGCGTGGGATGTGAAGGTCATGGTCGGCTCGGCGGCAGCAGGAGCGCGGGATATTAACGCAATCAGCGAACCGGTGAGGGCGCAAAGGGGTAGAAGCGGGTCCCTGAAGCCTGTTCAATTGACCCATCGCAACGAATGGCTGTCTTACCCAGCATTGATTGATGCGATCCGTTAGTCTTGACGATCTTGAAGGGGAGCTGTGCATGTTCGAATCCGCCGAAATCGGTCACGCCATTGACAAAGAAACTTACGACGCCGAGGTGCCGGCGCTGCGTGAGGCGTTGCTCGACGCGCAATTCGAACTCAAGCAGCAGGCGCGTTTTCCGGTGATTGTATTGATCAACGGCGTCGAAGGCGCGGGCAAGGGCGAGACGATTAAGCTGCTCAATGAATGGATGGACCCACGGCTGATCGAGGTGCGTACGTTCGATCAGCAGACTGACGAAGAACTGGCCCGACCACCCGCGTGGCGCTATTGGCGGCATTTGCCGGCGAAGGGGCGTATGGGGATTTTCTTTGGCAATTGGTACAGCCAGATGATTCAGGGGCGGGTGCATGGCCACTTCAAGGATGCCGTGCTCGATCAGGCAATCAATGGGGCTGAACGTCTGGAGAGAATGCTCTGTGATGAGGGCGCACTGATTTTCAAGTTCTGGTTTCACCTGTCCAAGAAGCAGATGAAGGCTCGGCTCAAGTTGCTTGTGGATGACCCTTTGCACAGCTGGCGCATTAGTCCGCTGGACTGGCAACAATCGAAAACCTACGACAAATTTGTTCGCTACGGTGAGCGTGTGCTGCGTCGTACCAGCCATGATTATGCCCCTTGGCATGTCATCGAAGGCGTGGATCCGCATTATCGCAGCCTGACCGTCGGGCGCCTGTTGCTCGAAGGGCTACAGGCCGCCTTGGCCAATAAAAGACCCGCTCAAGGTCCGCTGACCATTGGCCCACTGCCGACCAATATTGATGACCTCAGCCTGCTGAACAGTCTCGACATGACTCAGCATCTGGAAAAAGAAGATTACGAAGAACAATTGATTACCGAGCAGGCGCGCCTGGCGGGCAACGTGCGTGATAAACGTATGAAGCGGCACTCGCTGGTAGCGGTATTCGAAGGCAATGATGCCGCAGGCAAAGGCGGCGCCATCCGGCGGGTCGCGGCGGCGCTGGACCCGCGTCAGTACAATATTGTGCCGATTGCCGCGCCCACCGAGGACGAGCGTGCACAGCCTTATCTCTGGCGCTTCTGGCGGCACATGCCGCCACGTGGCAAATTTACCGTGTTCGATAGGTCATGGTATGGCCGGGTGCTGGTAGAGCGCGTTGAGGGTTTTTGCAGCTCGGCAGATTGGCTCCGGGCGTACAGCGAGATCAACGATTTCGAAGAACAGCTGACCGATGCCGGCACTGTGGTAGTCAAGTTCTGGCTGGCCATTGATGAGCTGACTCAACTGGAGCGTTTTGAGGCGCGGGAACAGATTCCGTTCAAACGCTTCAAAATCACCGAGGACGACTGGCGCAACCGTCAGAGATGGCCGGACTATCGCGCGGCTGTGGGCGACATGGTTGATCGTACCAGTACTGAAATCGCGCCGTGGACCCTGGTTGAGGCCAATGACAAACGCTGGGCGCGGGTGAAGGTGTTACGCACGATCAATAACGCGCTGGAAGCCGCTTTTGAAAAGGACACAAAGTCTAAGTAACCACCATGATTTTCCATACAGCCAGTGAATGATAATCGCGGACAAGGATTATCTGGCCCTATGCTCAATGCCTTCTCATCAACAATAAGAGTGGAGGTGTGTCATGCGTGAAGTGGTGATTGTCGATAGCGTGCGGACGGGATTGGCCAAGTCGTTTCGCGGCAAGTTCAACCAGACCCGTCCCGATGACATGGCAGCCCATTGCGTCAACGCACTGTTGACGCGCAATGGCCTGGCCCCGGCGTTGGTCGAGGACTGCATCGTCGGTGCCGGCTCCAACGAAGGCGCGCAGGGCTACAACATCGGGCGCAATGTGGCGGTGCTGTCCAAGCTGGGTATCCAGGTCCCTGGCATGACCCTCAACCGCTACTGCTCATCGGGCTTGCAGGCCATTGCAATCGCAGCCAACCAGATCGCCTCCGGTTGCAGCGAGATCATTGTTGCCGGTGGTGTCGAATCGATCAGCCTGACGATGAAAAGCATCAACACCGACAACCTGATCAATCCATTGCTTAAGGAACAGGTGCCGGGGATTTACTTTCCCATGGGTCAGACTGCCGAAATCGTCGCGCGCCGCTACCATGTCAGCCGCGAGCAGCAAGATCTCTACGCCTTGCAAAGTCAGCACCGCACCGCAGCCGCCCAAGCTGCTGGGCTGTTCGACGATGAAATCGTGCCGATGGCCGTGACCTACCGCGTCGAGGACAAAAATACCGGTGCGATTAGCCTGGTTGAAGGCATCGTTGATCGTGACGACTGCAATCGTCCGGACACCACGCTGGAAAGCCTGGCGGGCCTGAAGCCGGTGTTCGCAGAAGACGGTTCGGTAACCGCTGGCAACTCGTCGCAGTTGTCCGACGGGGCTTCGATGACGTTGGTGATGAGCCTGGAAAAAGCCCTGGAACTGGGCCTCGAACCGCGTGCGTTTTTCCGTGGTTTCACGGTGGCGGGTTGCGAGCCGGACGAGATGGGGATTGGCCCGGTGTTCTCGGTGCCCAAATTGCTCAAGGCTAAAGGCTTGCAAGTGGCCGACATCGACCTTTGGGAACTCAATGAAGCCTTTGCGTCGCAGTGTCTGTATGCGCGTGATCGTCTGGGAATCGACAACGCCAAATACAACCTCAGCGGCGGTTCGATCTCCATCGGCCACCCGTTCGGCATGACCGGCTCGCGCCAGGTCGGCCATTTGGTCCGTGAACTGCAACGGCGCAATCTGCGCTACGGCATCGTGACCATGTGTGTCGGAGGTGGGATGGGGGCGACTGGGTTGTTTGAAACGTTCAAATAGAGCGCTGGCGGATAGATCGTCTTCGCGAGTGAATGTGCACCCACAGGGTATTTGCGACCTTTGTGGGTGCATCATCTCTGATGGAACGCCTAAAGCCTGTGCCGCAGGACATGGGCCGTCATCAGCGCCACACTAGCCAGCCAGCCAGAGTCTTGAAGTGCGCGACGCACAAGCAGTGTTTGCTTGTGCGTCTCGGGCCTTGTGCCGTAGGCGTGGACTCAGTGGTGGCGAGGCTTGAGAATCGCTGGCTTCTCGTCTGGCGCCTGCAGGAGCAGGTACAGCGCGGTCAGTGCTTCCGGGATCTGCACAATCATGTCATCCATCAGATTGGCGTCCTGAGCGATGTCGGCAAATTCTGGTTGTTCGTCGAACAGACCCGAACCGACCATGATCGGCAGGAGCATTTCGCTGACTTCGTCTTCGGCGCTTTCGAACCATGCGTTTTCGCGCAGGAACACGCCTTCCATGAAGCCGATGCACCAGCCGCGGAGGTCGGAGTCATCCGGCTCGTCACCGAGGTCCAGATCACACGGCAATTCGAACTCTTCGTCGGATGCCAGTTGGCGGGCGATGTGCGCCTGCAGCTGGATCAGCGTGGCTTCGATTTCTTCGCGCTGGGCATCACTGGTGTAATGCGGCGGCTCAGAGAACAGCGTATCGATCCACTCACGCTCAGGGACCGTTTCGGCACAGATCGACAGCGCGGTCAGGTAGCCGTGGGCGGCCACATAGTCCAGCGCTTCGTCATGCAGCTCATCGGCATCGAGGAAGGCTTGCAGGCGGTGTAGTTGCTCAGCGAAGGACATTGACGGGCTACCTTGGGAATAAACAATGCTGAATTCTAGGCTGTGTAAGGCCTGCGCGCCAGTACAGAGGCGCTTAGAAGCTGTTATGTCTTTTATATCGACCGCCGGTATCGCCTTTGTGCTTTGCCTGGAACCCCTCGGGTATAATGCCGCGCTTTGCGATGCCAATAGCGATTGCGACAGGCTGTAGCAGGGTCGCTTCTGCAATATTTTGGGGTTTTTATGCTCGAACAGGCTCAACGCGTACTTAAAGACATCTTTGGTTACGACAGCTTTCGTGGTCGCCAAGGTGCCATTATTGAGCGTGTTGCCAATGGCGGCGATGCCTTGGTGTTGATGCCCACCGGTGGCGGCAAGTCCTTGTGCTTCCAGGTCCCGGGCCTGCTGCGCGAAGGCTTGGCAGTGGTAGTTTCACCGCTGATTGCCTTGATGGACGATCAGGTTGCGACCCTGGAAGAACTGGGTGTGTCGGCGGCCGCGTTGAACTCCACACTGAGCGCAGAGCAACAGCGGGATCTGGCAAACCGAATTCGGTTGGGCGAGATCAAGATGCTCTATCTGGCGCCCGAGCGCCTGGTTCAGCCACGGATGCTGGCCTTCCTGCAGAACCTGAAAATCGCCCTGTTTGCCATCGACGAAGCGCACTGCGTGTCACAGTGGGGGCATGATTTCCGTCCTGAATACTTGAAACTGGGGCAACTTGCCGAGTTGTTCCCCGATGTGCCGCGTATCGCCCTGACCGCCACGGCCGATAAACGCACCCGTGAAGAGATCGTCGAGCGCCTGCATCTACAGAACGCCGAGCGCTTCCTCTCCAGTTTCGACCGCCCCAACATCTTTTATCGCATCGTGCCCAAGGAGCAGCCGCGCAAACAGCTGCTGGCATTCCTTTCCGAGCGGCGCAGCGATGCAGGCATTGTTTATTGTCTGTCCCGCAAAAAGGTCGATGAAGTCGCCGCTTTTCTGTGTGACAACGGCTATCCGGCTTTGCCATACCACGCCGGGCTGCCTAACGAGACACGTGCCTTCAACCAGAAGCGCTTCCTCAATGAGGAAGGCCTGATCATGGTCGCGACCATCGCTTTCGGTATGGGCATCGACAAACCCAACGTGCGGTTCGTCGCCCATATGGACTTGCCCAAGTCGTTGGAGGCGTACTACCAGGAGACGGGGCGCTCCGGCCGTGATGGCCTGCCCGCCGATGCCTGGATGGCCTACGGGCTGCAAGACGTATTGATGCTCAAGCAGATGCTGCAAAACTCCGAAGGCGACGAGCGACACAAGCGCCTTGAGCAACACAAACTCGACGCCATGTTGTCGCTTTGTGAAGAGACCCGCTGCCGTCGACAGACGCTGCTGGCCTACTTCGACGAAGACATGCCTAACCCGTGCGGTCATTGCGACAACTGTGTCGACGGCGTGCAGACCTGGGACGCCACCGAGCCTGCGCGTCAGGCACTGTCGGCGATTTATCGCACCGGCCAGCGTTATGGCGTCGGCCATCTGGTGGATGTGCTGCTGGGTCGCGACAACGATAAAGTGAAGAGCTTTGGCCACCAACATCTGGCGGTTTTCGGCGTCGGCAAGGCGCGTACCGAAGGCGAGTGGCGCTCGCTGTTCCGCCAGTTGGTGGCGCGCGGCCTGGCTGATATCGACTTGGAAGGCTACGGCGGCCTGCGGTTGAGTGATACCTGCCGGCCCCTCTTGCGCGGCGAAGTCACGCTTGAGCTACGTCGTGATTTGAAACCGCAAACGACCCCGAAAAGCGGTTCGGGCAGCCCGGCCAGTCAATTGGTCCGTGGCGAAGAGCGCGAACAGTGGGAGGCCTTGCGCGCCCTGCGGCGCAAATTGGCCGAAGAGCATGGGGTGCCGCCTTATGTCATTTTTCCCGACTCGACCCTGCTCGAGATGTTGCGCAGCAAGCCCGGATCGTTGCCGGAAATGGCCCAGGTCAGTGGCGTCGGTGCGCGCAAGCTGGAGCGTTATGGTGAGGCGTTCCTCGAGGTTCTCGGCGGTACAGCCGAGGCGCCAAGGGTTGTGGCTGACGTGCGTCACGAATTGATCAGCCTGGCCCGCGCCGGGATGACGCCGGCGCAGATCGCCGGTCAGTTGCAGTGCACCGAAAAGAATGTCTACACGATGCTCGCGGAGGCCATCGGCAAGCAGCAATTATCACTGGAGCAAGCGCTGGATTTGCCTGAAGACGTGCTCAGTGAAATTCAGGATGCGTTCCTTGATGGCGAAGGAGAGTTGCCCGCGGTTGCAGCCGTTGCCGCACAATTCGCCGGTCGCGTGCCAGACGGCGTGCTGTATTGCGTGCGCGCGGCGCTGCAGTCCGAGTTCGAGGTCTGATTTTCCTGAGGTTTTATACCCCCCTGCGACGATTGGTTACAGTGGGTGACACTTGCCTCGGTGCGGGCATCATGGTTAGCTGACTAATAATTAGTACAAGCCTTTAATCATGAGTTTCCTATGCCTTTAACTGATCAACACCGCTTCGGCATGCAATTGGCGCAGATGTCACGTGGCTGGCGAGCCGAGTTGGACCGGCGCCTCGCTGACCTGGGCCTGTCGCAGGCGCGCTGGCTGGTGCTGTTGCACCTTGCGCGCTTCGAAGAAGCACCGACGCAACGTGAGTTGGCGCAGAGTGTTGGCGTCGAAGGGCCGACCCTTGCGCGTTTGCTCGACAGTCTGGAAGCTCAGGGGCTGGTTCTGCGTCAGGCGGTGGTTGAAGATCGGCGGGCTAAAAAAATCGTTCTATGTGCAACGGCGCGGCCGCTGATCGACAAAATCGAGACAATCGCCACCGCGCTGCGTCATGAACTTTTCGTCGGCATCGACGAGGACGAGCTGAGAATCTGCATGCGGGTACACGCACGGATCCTGGCGAACCTGGAAAAATCCTGAACACCCGGTATTCAGTGGCTCAAGCGCTTTTACCCCTTTAAGCATTGGTGAAAGCGTGCGAGCATCAGGCCCGATTTGCCCCCATACTTGCGCTATCTGCGTGTGACAGCGAATGTGCTGAGAAGCCTGCTTTGGTTTTTATAAGGATTTTCATGCTGAAGAGTTCTCAGGCCGCGTTAACGCGCGCCGATCGCCCGTTGCGGCAGGTCGTTCGTCAATGGTGTGTGGCTGCGGCCGCAACATCACTGTTTTATTCGGCACTGGCCCCAGCGTTGGGGCTTGGAGAGATCACCCTGCATTCGGCGTTGAATCAGCCGTTCAATGCCGATATCGAATTGGTAGAAACCGCAGGCCTGAGCGCGGATGACATTGTGGCGAGTCTTGCTTCGCCGGAAGCCTTCAGCCGGGCTGGCATCGAACGTCTGTTCTTTTTTAACGATCTGCACTTTACTCCCATCGTCCATGGCAATCATGGCGTGGTGCATGTGGAGTCGAGAAGGGCAGTCACTGAGCCTTACCTTAACTTTCTGGTGCGTCTGGTTCGCCCTAATGGCGACGTGCTGCATGCTTATACGGTGTTGCTCGATCCGCCTGACTCGGCGATAGGTGCAGCCGCGTCGCGCTCCAGGCGGGCCGATCCTTCTTTACAGAGCGGTGGTGAATCACGTATGCCTGTCGCGCCGCCGCAAGCGGTGCAGGGTAATCGCTACACAGTTGCCAGCGGCGATAACCTCGGAACGATTGCCAGGCGTCTGCAAGGGCCGGGCAGCAAAACTTCCGCCAGTGAGCTGGCCCGAGGTATCGAGGCGCTCAATCCCCAGGCGTTTCCCAACGGTAACAGCACTCGGTTGAACGTCGGACAGAGCCTGCTGCTGCCAGACAGTGCGGTCCTGCCGCGTTCGACGGTGGCGCCTTCGGTCGCGGCGGCCACTCAAACTACGCCACCCCCTTCGGCGGCAAGTGAAGCAGCAGCTTCTGCGAATGGGTTGCAGCAAAACGCTGAGCAACTGGCCAGCACCGTTATCGAGAACCAGCAACTGACCAAAACCGTGGGCGACCTGAAAGGGCAGATGCAAGCGCTTGAGGGGCAGATTTCGGGTAAAGACAAGCAACTCACCGAACTGAATGCCGCCCTGGCTGAACTAAAGTTATCCACAACCAAAACGGTCACCCCCGTTGTGCCAGCTGTTGCCGTGACGCCAACGGCGGTGCCCGCCCCGCCAGTAACCGAGGCGCCAGCGGAGGAATCATCCGGCAACATGCTGCTGTTGTCGGGTGCAGTGTTGGTGCTGCTGTTATTGCTGGTACTGGCTTATTCCGTACGGCGCAAACGGTTGATAAACGCCCTGCCGGTGCAGAATATCGTCGACACGCCTGCGCCGAGACCCACGATGACGGCCGCTGTGCCCATGGTTGAAAAGTCTTCTGTGGTCGTTCCACCTACAGCTCCGGTGGTTGCGGTTCCGGCGCCTGGTACCCAACGGTTGGCTGGTACTGCCACCGATGCCATGGACGGTGCGAGCATTTATATCGCTTACGGCCGGATCAGTGAGGCGCTGGGTATTTTGCGTGACGCACTGCAGACACAGCCGCAGCGCACGGATCTGCGCCTGAGAATTCTTGAGTTACTGGCCCAGCAGGGCGACGCCGACGGTTTTGCCCGCGAGGAGCAAGCGGCGCTCGAGCAGGGGCTTAGTGCGGACAAATTGCAGGAAATACGCGCGCAGCATCCCCAGTTGTTCGCGACACCGTCACCCGCGTTGGTGACCATCCCGCTGCCTTCGTCAGAGCCGGTGCTGCCTGAAGTTGTCGTCAATGAACCTGTTGCCTCTTCCTTGAGCACGCAGCCTGCCGATGAATTCCAATTGAACCTGGAAGATCTGTCAATGGACGCCGATTGGGATTTGGTCGACCCCTTCGAAACTACGCCAGCCGCACGCAGCAAAGGCCAGCCGGAACAACCGCTGACGGCGGACCTGGATTTCGCGTCCAACCTCACAGAGTTGCCGGAAGTCTTCGAAATGCCTGATGAGCAGTTCCTCAGCGACTTCTCAGAGCCGGAGCCTATTCTTCAGGCCAACAGCGACAGTCTGGATGATGCGTTTCTTGAAGGCTTCATGGATGATTCGGCGGGCTTCGATATGCTCGACCTGACCGAGGAGCCTCTGAGTAAAATCAACCAGGCTCAAGTGTTGATTGATGACGGTGATCTGCAGAGTGCACGTGAGCTGCTGCTGGAAGTGATCAACGAAACCGACGATAACCAGCAGCAGACTGCTCGGGATTTGTTGGCGGGAATAAGCTGATTGAGGGGGTGGTTGCGGGCAGATTGGTCCCATACTCAGATAAAGCGCCTTTTAACGCCAACCCTTGAGGAATGAGAGTCAGGATATGTCTGCCGTCAAACCCGAAATCGTCATCACCTATTGCACCCAATGCCAATGGCTTCTGCGGGCCGCGTGGCTCGCTCAAGAGTTGCTCAGCACGTTTTCCGACGATCTGGGCAAGGTCTCGCTGGAGCCTGCGACCGGTGGGGCGTTTCGAATCACGTGCAATGGTGTGCAGATCTGGGAGCGCAAGGCTGATGGCGGGTTCCCTGAAGCCAAGGTACTCAAGCAGCGAGTGCGTGACCAGATCGACCCGCAGCGCGACCTGGGGCATAACGATCGTCCGCAGGCGTAAGCATTCAGTGGGCTGAAGCGGCGTCGGCTTTGTGCTCGATTGTTTTAGATCCCAGCCGGCTCGAGACCACGATCGCGACGATGATCAGTGCGCCACCCAACAACATTCGCACCGTGGGCTGCTCGGCGAACAGCAACCAGGCGAAGGTGATGCCGTATACCGGCTCAAGGGCAAAGACCATCGCGGCGGTGCGCGCTTTTATTACCGCCAGGCTGGCGACGAACAAGCTATGCGCCACACCTGTACAGAAAACCCCAAGCAGACTTATCCACAGCCAGTCGAGGGGCGTGACGCTGCTCAGCCCCGGTGCCGCGGCAGGCAACAGGCACGCCGCGACCACCAGATTTTGACACAGCGCCGCCTGTACGGCCGGAATTCGCCCGGAGCTGGCGCGGTTGGTCAGAGACAACAGTGAGAACAGTAAACCGGACAATACGGACCACAGCAGGCCGAGAGTGGCCTGACTGGCGAGGTCGAAATCCGGGGTGACCAACACCAGCCCGATGCTGACCAGTAGTACCAGGATGATTTCATTGCTGCGAATCCGCTCGCGGAAAATCAGCCCTTCGAGGATCACGGTAAAGGCCGGGAAGCTGGCAAAGCCCAGTGTCGCGATGGCCACGCCGGCAACTTTCACGGAGATGAAAAAGCTCACCCAATGCCCGGCCAGCAGTAACCCACCCAGAACCAGTCGACGCCAATCACTGCCGCGCAGTGATTGCCAGGCGGTATTGCTGGCGAAACGGGCGAAAAAGCCCAGGGCGATCACTGCAAAAGCTGCGCGGCCGAACACGATGATCGAGGGCGAGGCGGCGGCCAGTTTGCCGAATACCCCGGTCAGGCCGAACATCAGGGCGCCAATATGCAGGGCGCCAAGCGCAGAACGGTGATTCATTGCAGTCCTTATCAGTCAGCTTTTACGGTGCGGGGATGACCGATAAGTGTAGAGCGCATGCCTGACCGTTGTCTGTTGCAGTTTTTGGGTCATTTGTCATCCAATCGCCACGCCAATGTCATCTCCGATTAACCAGCGCCGGGCAAGCTCGCTAAAACCCTGCCGGAGGTTGTCCATGAGCAGTGCTCAGCTCGCTAAACCCAGTCGCAAGCAACGGGTGAGAACCTTGTGGATCTCAGATGTACACCTCGGTACACGTGATTGCCAGGCTGAGCATCTGTCGAACTTTCTCAAGCAGTATCACGCTGACAAGGTGTATCTGGTCGGCGACATCATCGATGGCTGGAAGCTGCGCGGCGGCATGTATTGGCCTCAGGCGCACACCAATGTGATTCGCCGTCTATTGACCATGAGCAAGCGCGGCACCGAAGTGATTTATGTCACCGGCAACCACGACGAATTCCTGCGGCGTTACTCGACGCTGATCCTGGGCAATATCCGATTGGTGGACGAGGCCGAGCACGTCACGGCTGATGGTCGTCGTCTGCTGGTGGTGCATGGCGATCAGTTCGACGTGATTACGCGCTACCACCGCTGGTTGGCCTTTCTCGGTGATTCGGCCTATGAATTGACCTTGACCCTTAATCGCTGGCTGAACCACTGGCGTGCGCGTTATGGCTACGGCTATTGGTCGCTGTCGGCGTACCTCAAGCACAAGGTCAAAACGGCGGTCAGTTTCATCAGTGACTTCGAAGAGGCCATCGCTCACGAGTGCGTAAAGCGTGGCTTTGACGGGGTGGTCTGCGGGCACATTCATCACGCTGAAATCCGCAACGTCGGCGAGGTGGAGTACCTCAATTGTGGCGATTGGGTCGAATCCTGCACTGCGCTGATTGAGCATTTAGACGGCTCTATCGAATTGTTCCGGCTGGCCGATGCTCATCTGCGCGAGGCGCGGGTTCCAGTCCGGCAGAAGCGGATCGAGGAAGACGAGGGACGGGTCAGCGAACCGGTTGTTTAAAGCCAGTCCGGCCATCAGGACGATGAAAGATCTTGTTCTATGGCCGATTGATAGATCGAGCGTTTCGGGTGGGTAAAAACCCGTTCCAACATGGGCTCGAAGAAGCTCAATGGCAACGTGTTGTATGCAGGGTCGAACGCTGCGGCATCGTATTTTGCGCAGAATTCGATGGTTTGCTGATACTGCGGATGCGCCCGGAATTGCTCGCGCAGCATGCGGTCCATGCCCAGGTGATGAAAAAAGTAGTAGCCCTGGAATATTCCGTGTTTTTCCACCATCCACAGGTTTTCCTCGCTGACGAAAGGCTTGAGAATGGCCGCTGCGATGTCCGCGTGGTTATAGGACCCCAGTGTGTCGCCGATATCGTGGAGCAGGGCGCAGACGATGTACTCCTCGTCGCGACCGTCGTGACAGGCACGTGTGGCGGTTTGCAGGGAGTGGGTCAGGCGATCAACGGGAAAGCCACCGAAGTCACCGTCGAGCAGCCGAAGATGGGTCAGAATTCGCCCCGGCAACTGCTTGGCATAGGCACTGAAGTCCTGGGCAATGATTGCCCAATCCTCCTGAGTACCTTCCTTCATATGGGTAAAGCGGGCCTGAGTGTTCATCGACGGTCCTGTCTTTGTTATGGGTAAACAAAGACCCAGTCTATGCCGCGAGGGGATTTCGGCAGTGACCGTGAAAGACGCATTGCTGGCCCTGCGCGCCGAGTGCCATTCAGGGTGAAGTTTTCTAGAAAGGCACTTTGCCCATCACCATATCGCGGTACATGACGAAGTCGCCCAATAGGCTATAAAACGGATGCTTGAACGTGGCGGGGCGATTCTTTTCGAAAAAGAAATGCCCGATCCAGGCAAAGCTGTAACCCGCAATGGGTACTGCCCATAACAACTGCCAGCGGGCGCTGCCCATCGCGAAGGCCGCGATAAAAATCACCAGCGTGGTGCCGATGAAGTGCAGTCGGCGACAGGTGCTGTTGCTGTGCTCCGACAAGTAGTAGGGGTAGAAATCAGCGAAACGTGTGAACGACTGGGTGGTTGTCACGACGTGTACCTTCGGTTCTTGTTTTAGGGGCTGAGTGTAAAGTGGCTGATTCATCCGGCCAGTGACATTAAGCACCAGAATAGTATCCTTGTGCCAGTAGCCGCAGGACGTGGCTTATCTTGAAAGAAACTGCCATGAGCGAAAGAACGACTTCTGCAAGTTGGGCGATGGGTATCGTCAAGTCATTGGAACTGGATGGTCTCGATTGTCGTTTGCTCTTTAAGGAACTGGGGCTTGATTATGCCGATCTGGACAATCCCGATGCGCGCTTCCCTCAGGACTCCATGACACGGCTGTGGCAGCGAGCAGTGGAGCTTTCAGGCAACCCGGCGATTGGTTTGAACATGGCCAAAGTCGTGCGTCCGGCGTCCTTCAACGTTGCCGGCTATGCGTTGATGTCCAGCCAGACCCTCAAGGAGGGCTTTATGCGGTTGGTGCGTTATCAGCGGATTATCGCTGAAAGTGCCGACTTGAGCTTTCGTCTGCTGCCCGAAGGTTACGCACTGATCCTGACCGTGCATGGCGATCATCTGCCACCGACCCGGCAAAGCGCCGAAGCATCACTGGCCTCGGCCTTGACCTTCTGTGGTTGGTTGACCGGCAGGACGTTGCAGCCGCGCGAGGTGTTGATTCAGGGCGATCAGCCCAAGGACCTGGAGCCCTATAAAAAAGCCTTTCATGCGCCGATGACGTTCAACGCGCCCTATGACGCCCTGGTGTTCGAGCGCGCGGATATGGAAGCGCCGCTGCCGACCGCCAATGAAGCCATGGCGCAGTTGCATGATCGTTTTGCCGGGGAATACCTGGCGCGCTTCTCGGAAAGCCGCGTCACCCATCAGGCCCGTCAGGTGCTGTGCCGGTTATTGCCTCAGGGCGAGCCAAAGCGTGAGACGGTCGCGCAAACCCTGCACCTGTCCCAGCGCACGTTGCAGCGTCGCTTGCAGGAAGAGGGCACCAGTTTTCAGGTTTTGCTCGACGTCACCCGCCGTGAGTTGGCCGAGCAATACCTGACGCAGCCGAACATGACCTTGCTGGAAATCGCCTACCTGTTGGGGTTTGCCGACCCCAGCAATTTCTTCCGCGCCTTCCGTCGTTGGTTTGATGAGACTCCGGGGGAATATCGCGCGCGGATGTGATCTCAGTGCCGCCAGAACGCTGGAACGCAGAGGACCAGCACGGTGATGATTTCCAGTCGGCCGAGCAGCATGCCCAGCGATAGAATCCATTTGGCCGCATCCGGCAGCCCGGCGAAGTTACCAGCCGGGCCAATGATTTCGCCCAGCCCCGGACCAACGCCGGAGACCGTACTGGCCGCACCGGTCAGGGCGGTCATCCAGTCCACGCCCAACAGCGATAGGAGCAGCGCAATCACGCAAATGGTGATTGCGAAGAAGAACGAAAAGGTCAGGATCGAGCGGACAATTTCTTCGTCCAGGCGGTGGCCGTTGTACTTCTGCTTGATCACCGCACGGGGGTGGATCAATTGATTGAGGTTGGCTCTGAGCAGGATATAAGCGACCTGAAAACGGAAAATCTTGATCCCGCCCGCCGTCGACCCTGAACAACCCCCCACGAAACCCAGATAGAAAAACAGCATCAATGCGAAGTTGCCCCACAGGCTGTAATCGCCCAGGGCGAACCCAGTGGTGGTCATGACCGATGTCACGTTCAACGCCACATGACGCAGGGCATCCAGCCAATGCATGCTGGTGGTTGCCCAATACCAGGTGCCGAGCACCAGCCAGGTCACCAGCAGAAAACCGAGCAGCCCGCGCACTTGTTCGTCCTTGAACAATGCCCGTCGATTGCCGCGCAAGGTCGCCACGTACAGGGCAAAGGGCAAGCTGCCGAGGATCATCACTACAATCGCGACCCAATGCACGGCGGGTTGTTGCCATTTCGCCAGTGATTGATCGGAGGTGGAGAAGCCGCCGGTGGAGATCGCTGACATGGCATGGTTGATCGCATCGAACAGGCTCATGCCTGCCGCCCAGAAGGCCAGGCTGCCCAGGGTAGTGATGCCGACATAGGTCAGCAGAATGTACTTGGCCACCATATGAGAGCGCGGCATGACCTTCTCCGAGCGGTCGGAGGATTCCGTCTGGAACAGGCGCATGCCCCCGATGCGCAACAGTGGCAGGATCGCCACCGCCATGCCGATAAAACCGATACCGCCGAGCCAGTGCAGTAGCGAGCGCCAGATCAGAATCCCTGGCGACATGCTGTCCAGCCCGCTCATTACGGTGGACCCGGTGGCGGTAATCCCGGACATGCTTTCGAAAAACGAATCGGTATAGCTCATGTGCTGGGACAGCAAAAACGGCAGCGCCGCGAAAATGCAGACGACAACCCAGCTGGACACCGTCAGCAGGTACATGTCCCGTGGGCGCAGATGAATGTGCTCGGGACGCCCAGGGATGACCAATGCCAGGCCTACAACGAACGTAATCAGACTCGCCCAGAGAAAGGAGCGGATATCGCTGGTGTGGTCGAAAATCACCAGTGTCAGCATGGGGACAGCCATGGCGATAGCCAGGGTGATCAGGAAAATGCCGATAATGAAACCGATAATACGAAGGGTCGGCAACGCCATGCAGTGGTTCTGACTTGGGAGTGGAAAGGCGCCATTCTACCTGCGGTCGAGGCTTTATAAGTCGATACGCTTTTGTTACCAGTTGTAAGTGCTGATTGTAATTAAAGGGTCGGCGCGCTCGTTATTGAGGGTGAACACATCCTAGAATGGCCCATCATTTTTAAAAGGAGACAGCTCAATGGAGGCGCTCGACGCTTTGCTCAATCGTGTATCGGTACCCCGGTTGATCGACCCGGCACCGGACGCGGCACAACGGGAGATATTGTTCAGCGCTGCCCTGCGTGCACCTGATCACGGTCAGCTGCGGCCATTCCGCTTCCTGACGGTCGAAGGTAAAGCGCGCGAGCAGATGGGCGAGTTGCTGGTGCAAGCGTTGCAACAGAGCGATGCCGAGGCGACACCGCAAGCATTGGACAAGGTGCGTCAGGGGCCTATGCGTGCGCCGTTGGTGGTGGTGGTGATCGCCAAACTGCAGGATCACCTCAAAGTGCCCAAGCAAGAACAACGGATCACCGCTGGTTGCGCCGCCCACGCGGTATTGCTTGCGGCATTTGCGCTGGGCGTCGGTGCCGTGTGGCGTACAGGGGAGTTGTCGTATTCGGCCCAGGTCGCCAAGGGTTTGGGGTTGGAGGCGGACGAGGAGGTTGTTGCGTTCCTTTACCTGGGCACCCCACAACATCCCCCCCGCACCGCACCGAAGCTGGACACGGCTGACTTTGTCAGTGAGTGGCAGGGCTGAGCCGGCCTAAAACTCGGCAGGGTGAAGACAGTTGCTTTTGCAGTAGATCGAAGCCAGAGGCGGCTCAGCCGCCTGCACTGCCCAACGCCCCTTTCACTTGATCCAGCAACCCCATCTTCGACTCGTCAGGCAACTTGTCGAGCAGGTCCTTAACCTTCGCCAACGCCTTCGCCGCTTCCGTGGCCTTGAGCAGTTTTTGCAACTCAGGCGTGGTCGCGGTTTCTGCGCTGAGGGCCGGCGGTGTGGGCAAGGCCTTCACCATTTTCAGCATATCGCCGGGGTCTTTGCTGAACGCCCGAATGTTGTCGAGATTGTCCAGCATCGGCAGGGCGATGCCCGTGACAGAATCAAACGCGCTGACTTGCGGAAAGCCCACCTTGCCGCGAAACACGGGGATGCCCAGCGATGGAATCAGCAGACCCACCAGATAACGCGGGTCGTGGCGCTTGATGCTCAAACCGACACTGGCCACCGCAATACCCACCCCAATCACTTGCCCGGCCCTCGCCACCGGCGACAGGGACTTGTTGGATTCGGTGTCGAAAAAGATGCCACGGTAGCGGAAGTAATCACTGAACACTTCGCGCTCGCCCAAGGCCGTTGAGTTCATGAACCAGGCGCGTGAATCGTGGACCTGCTCGTCGAAAAAGTCGGTGAGCGTGCGAGCGGTGTCGGTCAGGGGCTCGGCGGTTTTTAAGTCATAGAGCGCCAGGTAAGCCTGGTTACCAGAGGTGCGCAGGTCACGGTATTCCTGGGCTTCATCCTGCTCGTTGGTCAGGTATATCAACCCCCCGAACAGCAGATGAGGAATGGTCGCCCAACTGATGGCGTCACCGGCCAACGCCAGCGACCAGTTGCTCGGGTCATAGTCGCGACCGAATTCGATCATGGCCCTGTCCATCTGGCGCTGATCGAGCGTGGGCTCAAAGGCTTTGTGGGTATTAAAGTCGATGGGGCGTTCCGAGCCGACGCGTTGTTCATAACCCTGTTTGAGCGCCCGATACTCCTGATGCGTTGCCAGCGTGCTGCCTGACAACTCCTTGAGCGGTTGGCCCTCATGGTTGGCCTTGTTCTCGGCCAGTTGTCGCTCATGCAGCGCTTTAAGGGCATCCCATTCCTCCTGGGTCATGTCCTTGCCGTTGACATGCTGGTAGGCGGAGGTTGTCCTGAAGTGAAAACTGCCATACCGATTGATCCGCCACCCCGTCAGCAGCGCCTGCTCACCGGCCAAGGCGTCTTCCAGCGGGCCGGTTTTATGGTGGGCGAGCCAGGTGTTGAAGCGGAGGGTGAGGGTTTCGGAGATGTCGAAGGCATCATGGACTTCTTCAGCCATTTCCAGCCATGGCTCGTCTTGTTTCTGTTCGTCACTGAGCGCATTGGGAGGCGCCTGCAACGGCGCACCCACGGCATAGGCCTCCGCATACATATGGTGCAGCGGAATTTGTGACATCACGTCCTGAGGGCCGCCCAGCGACTTGCCCTGATCGCCCGGCGAATACCCACCACCGACATCGGAGTGCATGCCGGGGTACAGGTATTCCGCAGTGTTAGTGCGGTAGGTTGAAGGGCCATTCGGGTCATCGGGGGTGTTCTTGCGCCGGATCGAGTCCACCGGAAAACAGGTGCGTTGCTCATGGGCCGCGACCAGATGCACGCAGCGCTCCAGAAACGTCTCCGACTCTGGCAAGCGCATGATGTCATCGGCCCACCCCATATGGCCCTCGGCGAACGGCATCGCGTAGGCCATGCCGGTGGAGGCCACGGTATCGAACAGGCCCAGGAAGGCAATGCAGATCGGTAGGCCGGCAAACAGATAACAGGTCTCACCCTCGACCTCGACCTGGGTCAGGCTCTCCAGCCAGGTGGCAAAGGCCCGGGCTTCGGCGGCGCCCCGGGAAAAGCCGTACACGTACAGGCGCAGGCCGATGATTCTGGGTTGGGTCTTGCGCACATGCACGAAGTCGACCTTTTTTTGCAGGGCCAGCAACGGCGCCTGTAAGGCCTCGCGCCGACGGCTGTCACCGCTCTTGATCAGCGTCGCGCCGAGCATCTCTTCAGTGAACGAGGTGCCCATTTTTTGCACCAGCTCGTAGGCAACGTCAGGGTCCAGATACGGCTCGCCACAAGCCCGGCCCACCGCATCCAGCAGGCGCGTGATGCTCCAGTTGATCCGATTCTCGCCGCCGACCGCGCCGATCAGCCCCAGGTCTTGTGGTTCGAACTCGCCGATTTCCTTGAACTCGGTGCCGACCCCTTGCATGTAATAACGATAGAAACCCATCTGGTTCGCCCGGCTCTGCTCTGTGCCTGAGTCGGCACCGACGCTGGCGTGGTAAAGCCGCGCGACGTTGCTGGTGCTCGGGGGTTGACCGAGTTTGTCCGAGGGTTCGTGGTTGTTGGTGCCGTCGAAACACAGGGTGATGTTCAGCACATTGATGCACGGTGCGCCGGAATAGGTTTCACCCGCCGCCTTGGCGGCCCGTTTAGCCGCATAGGCCGCCAACAGTTTGGGCCGATACTGTGTGCGGTAGTTAAGCGCCACATCCTCGGATGTGCGCGGCAGCAGCCCCTCTTTTGGGAGCGGCGGGGTCAGCGTTAAAGGCGCCGGGGCCGGGCGTTGAGAACCTGAGTTCAAGGTAATGGACATTTGGCAGGGACTTCCATTTTGAGGGGGTAGTTGTAGGGGTGATCAGGCATGCCGAGATAGGTAGGGCCCGCAGAGATCTTTACCTGGTCGCAGGGCATGAAATGCGCAGTGATTGCACCCAGCTTTTCATACGGTGCCACCTCCACGACGGCGCGATGGCGGGTGTATTTGGATCGGTGTTCTTTCATTCGTGCACGCCACGCATCAGAAAACGGGGGGACACCCCAATACCGTGACGCACCGACATTCGGATCCTTCTCCCACTCCACCACCACGGTCAGGCCGGGATGCCACTGGCGCGGCAGGCTCACGCAGCAGTTCTGGCTGCCGCCCCCGCCGTAAGGGCCGATGTTCGGCCCGCCGCCGCCGTTGACGATGAAGTAATTGATCGCCGCCGAGGTATGGCTGTACCCCTCGATGGGAATACCGAGGCGCTCGGGCAGAGATTTGCTGCAGGCTTGCAGCGCAAGGCAGGCGAGCGCCGCCGCCACCCAAAGCGCTGGCCTTCGGCGTGAGGCGCCAGGTTTTAGGGTGCGGGACATACGGCAGGCTCTTCCATTCTGGACGGGTAGTTGAAGGGATAACCGGCTTGGCCGGGAGTCACCGCAACAGCTGAAACGGCAACCTGGTTGCAGGGCAGGAAATGAACATCGATGACGCCGAGTTCTTCATACGGTGCCACCTCCACGATGGCGCGATGGCGGGTGTTGTTGAGCTTCTCTTTCTTCATTCGGGCGTGCCATGCATCAGAAAACATGGGTTCAGGCCATTTGCCGTAGGCGTGCGGCGTCGGATCCTTCTCCCACTCGACCACCACGGTCAGGCCGGGGTGCCACTTGCGGGGCAGGCTCACGCAGCAGTTCTGCTTGCCGCCCCCGCCGTAAGGGCCGATGTTCGGCCCGCCATTGCCGTTTGACCATGAAGTAGTTGATCGCCGCCGAGGTGTGGCTGTAGCCCTCGATAGGCGCACCCAGTCGGTCGGGCAGTGATTGGCTGCAGGCTTGCAGCGCAAGGCAGGCGAGCGCAGCCGCCCAAAGCGCTGGCCTTCGGCGTGGGGCGCCAGCTTTTAAGGTGCGGGACATACGGCAGGCTCTTCCATTTTGGAGGGGTAGTTGAAGGGATAACCGGCTTGACCGGGAGTAACGGCGACAGCCGAAACGGCAACTTTGTTGCAGGGTAAGAAATGAACATCGATGACGCCGAGTTCTTCATACGGCGCCACCTTCACAACAGCTCGATGGCGGGTGTATTTAGTGCGGTGCTCTTTCATCCGCTCTCGCCAAGCATTAGATGAAAAGGATTCCGTCCAAGCCTGGCGGTGGTCAGGCTAAAGCTTGGCTGATGAGCTAACGCTGGCATTCCGACGTCCTGCCTTTTGTAAGGAGAGTTGTCCAAGGTATGTTCGGCGAAAGGTTTTTTAGCGTCTGTAGGCCAAATCCGTGTTGTGTTGCGGGAAAGGTCTGAAATGTTGACTCATAAAAAAACCGCCGTTCGTGAGAACGGCGGTTTTGGGGGGAGCGGGGCCTTAGTGTGAATGAAATGGAAACAATACAATGTGCCCTGGCATCCGATATCGACCCTGGCTTGTCGCAGCCTTCGGCAGCACCTACAGTGAATCGGTATTCAGCCCAAGACCTGCGAACTTACTCGAAGGCATGCGCTCAGGCACCAGGGATAACGGGCTCCAACGGTAGGTCCAAAGTGGCAACGAACCCGCCTTGGGGATGATTGGTCAGGGTCAGGTAGCCACCGTGCCGTTCGGCTGCACGCTTGGCGATAGCCAGCCCCAGGCCGTGGCCCGGCGCAGTTTGGCCGGGTGCGCGGAAGAACGGTTCACCTAGCTGAGACAGGTGTTCCGATGCCACTCCGGGGCCATGGTCACGTACGCTGATCAGCAATCGCCCTCCCTCGCACTGGGCTTTCAAGTCAATGGCTTGGCCTGCCGGGTTGAAGCGCAGGGCATTGCGCAACAGATTATCCAGCGCCCGTTCGAGCATGTCGGGCCAGCCTTGCAACTCAACACCGTCTTGTACCCAAACCCGCACCTCCTGTTCGGGGGCGTTGAGCCGGGTATCGCTTTGTAAGTGGTGCAGCATCGCGTCCAGATCGACGGGCTCGGCGGTGCCAAAATCCGCGTCCAGGCGTGCCAGCACGAGAATCTCGCTGATCAATGCTTCCAGCCGATCACATTCGCGGGCCAGACGCGGCCAGAGCTTCTCGCGCTCAGCCGGTTCGGCACGTTCGGCCAGCGCCAATGCGATGCGCAGCCGTGCGAGCGGTGAGCGCAGTTCGTGGGACACATCGCGCAGTAACTGACGCTGGCTGCTGATCAGGCTCTGCAGGCGCGCGCCCATGCGGTTGAAGTCGGTGGCCAGCACGCCGAACTCGTCACGGCGATTGGCCAACTGCGCCAGGCTGTTCTGTTGATAGGTGGTTTGCCCCAAGTCATCCACGGCACTGCGCAGACGGCTGAGTGGGCGGGTGATGGACAGCGTCACCAGCAGGCTGAACAACGTCAGCACCACCAAAGCAATGCCCAGGGCGCTGAGAGGCCAAAGCAGGCTTTCGCGGTGCCAGGCGTCAAGTTCCGGGTGCGGAATCCGGTAGATCAGCAAATACGTTTCAGCCGTTTTCGGGCTGGTGTATTCGGTGGTCAGGCGACGCCACGGTAATTGGCGGGGATCGTTGTGTTGGCGCGCTTCAAATGCCGCCGCACGGGGTGGAAACGTCCCGCGTACCAGGGGCTCACCGCTTTCGTTGAGGACCTGAACGTCAATGTGATAGCGCCGTTTACTCTGTTGCAGGTAGTCCTGTGCGGCGTCTTCACCCTGGTTTTCGTAGAGTTCGGTCCAGTTCTGCGCCAGGTTGGCGAGGCCCGGATGGCGACTGAGGATCCATGCATCTTGATTGAGCATATGCCCGAGCAAAATAGACAGGCCTGCAACCAAGGCGATGGCTAACCAGAAACTGGCCAGGATTCGCCAGAACAATGAACGCACGTGAATACCTCAAACGATAAAAGCCCGACACGCGTGAGCGTATCGGGCGGGTAAGGAGTCGGTTCGCCGTTATTGGGCTTGCTGAGCTTTCTGGGCTTTCCAGGTCTGGAACTCGGCATGCTCGGCACGACGTTGAGCTTCTTTTTGCTGTATCACGTCGAATTGTTTTTGCTGATCAGGTTTCAGCAGTGCGCGGACGTCGCTTTGGGCCTTTGTATGCTTGGCGTCTATCTCATCCTGCATGCTTTTCTGCTGTGCTGGCGGCAGCATTTGCAGATAACGCTGGGTGATTTCATCACGGCTACGTTTTTGCTCAAACATGATTCGGCCGATCTGTTGGCGCTGGTCCGGGGTCAGGTTCAGCTCGCTGTACGGGCTGTGACCATGCATGCCAGGGCCGCCATGACCCATGCCGCCTTCTGGCGGCGCGGCCATCGCGATAGCAGGCAATGAAGCGGCGAACAGCAGGGCGATTAAAGTCTTGCGCATGGTGTATCTCCTTGTCTCTAATCCGGCTCGTTGCCGGTTGAGGCCAGTGTAGGGAGATCAAGGTCAGCGGCGGTCAACACTCGGTAAAGCTTGAGTAAAGAGCTTCTGGCCTGAAACTGACAGAAGCAGGCCCTAGACGCTGTAGTAATAACCGCGACTGCGCAGCGCAACGATCCGTGGACGGCCGTCGGCATGAGGCCCGATCTTTTTGCGCAGGTTGCTGATGTGCATGTCCAGGCTTCGATCATAAAGCGTCAATTTGCGACCCAGTGCCAGTTGCGCCAGCTCTTGCTTGTCCAGCGGTTCGCCGGGTTGGCGCAGGAGGGCCTCGAGCAGACGGCTTTCGGAGACGGTCAGCGTGAACTCATGCTCATCGATAATCACTACGCCGCGCACGGGGCTGAAGCATAAGTCGCCGAGTTCGAGCTGGCTGGACACTGCCGGTGGATGGCTACGGCGCAAAACAGCGCGCAGGCGTGCCGTCAACTCCCGAGGATCGCAGGGTTTGGCCAGGTAATCGTCGGCGCCCAGTTCCAGGCCGAGGATTCGGTCCAGCGGTTCACCCCGGGCCGACAGCATCAGCACGGGCAAGTCGGGGTGATCGTTACGCAGTTGCTTGAGCAGTTCCAGGCCGCTGCCATCGGGCAACATCACATCCAGCACGACGGCTGCGGGTTGCGATTGAGCCAATGCGCGTCTGGCGGTATGGCCGTCGTGGCAAGCCTGCACCTGAAAGCCTTCCTGACTCAGCCAACTGCTCAGAAGCTCGCAGAGCTCCTGATCATCATCAATTAATAACAGTTCGCTCATGATTCACTCAATTCAGCCACTGGCGACGCTGTCTACGCCAGCCACTGGCAAAGATACCGCAGAGTAGGGCAATCATCGCAACTCCACCCCCGGCGACGAACCATTGTTGCTCATCCGTAAATATGCGTGGAGGCAAGACGGACTGTGCTTCTTTGAGTTGCAACTTGAGGCGTTGGTTCTCCACGCGCAAGCGACTGAGTTGCGGGCTTTCGCGTTCGGTGTCGACACTCTGTATTTGCTTACTCAACTCTTCGCGCTGGTGCTCGCTTTCTTTTAGACGCTGTTGCAACTCGGTAACCTGGCTGCTGGCGCTCGGCAATAGAAGCTTGGCACTGTTGTTGGCACCGGATAACTCGTCAGCCTGGGCCGTAACCCCAAGGGTTAGCACGGTCAACAGCAGACACAACGGACCTGAACGCATCTGAACTCCTATATTTTTGTTGAGTGTTCAGCAGGTTGTCGGCAGGTTATCGAGAATAGTGAACAGGCGAAAAGGGTAACCGGCAAGCGCCGCGATGATTGCGCGCGGCGCCTGCGCAAGCCTGTTACGGCAGGGTTTGTCTGAACGGCTTGACCAGTACGTTGGCGTATACACCGGCTGCAACGAACGGATCGGCGTCGGCCCAGGCCTGTGCGGCGCTCAGGGATTCAAACTCGGCGACGATCAGGCTGCCGGTGAAACCCGCAGCGCCGGGGTCGTTGCTGTCGATGGCCGGGTTCGGACCTGCCAACACCATTCGACCTTCATCCTTGAGCGCGACGAGCCGCGCCAGGTGATCAGGCCGCGCAGCCAGGCGTTTTTCGAGCGAATTGGCGACGTCTGTAGCAATGATGGCGTAAAGCATGGTCAGTCCTTGGTTTTAGGAGTGGAAGGGTCCGCGTCGTGCATGTGGCGGGCCAGGAATATCCCTTGGCCAACCAGAAACAGCAAGGTCATGCCCAGGCTGCCGAAGACTTTGAAATCTACCCAGAACTCCTGATAGGTGAAGGCCACATACAGATTGGCTGCACCGCAGAACAGGAAGAAGAAGACCCAGGCGATGTTCAGTCGGGTCCAGATCGGCTGGGGCAGAGTCAATGCATGGCCCATGATGCGCTGGATCAATGGGCGGTCACCGATGAAGTGACTGCCTGCGAATGCCAGGGCGAACAGCCAGTTGACCACTGGCGCCTTCCATTTAAGAACGGCTTCGCTATGGAAAGCCAAGGTCAGGCTGCCGAACACCAGGCAGGCGATCAGGGTCAGCCATTGGCTTTTTTCCAGTTTGCGCTGGGTGATGAACAAAATACCGTAGACCACGAGCGAGCTGATGATCAGCATCGCGGTAGCGCTGAAAATTCCGCCTACCATGAAGCTGTGGTCCAGAATGTCGACGGCGCGGGGTTCGATCTTGTAGACGATGAAAAACAGGAGCAGCGGGATGAAGTCGATGAATTGTTTCACAATGGCAGCCAGAAGCAGGATGTGGCGGCATAATAACAAACATCAATGACAGCGAAAGCGCCTCCTATGAATGTTGACCTGCACTGCCACAGCACCGCTTCCGATGGCGCCCTCGCGCCCGCGGTCCTGGTTGCGCGTGCTTATGAAAACGGAGTGCGGGTCCTGGCCCTTACTGATCACGATACCCTTGAAGGCCTCGAAGAGGCCCGTGCTGCGGCGCTTGCGTTGGATATGCAGCTGGTCAACGGGGTGGAATTATCTTGTACCTGGGGTGGGGCAACTGTCCACATTCTGGGCTACGGTTTTGATATGAAAGCCCCTGCATTGGTCGATGCCATTGACCGTTTACACCATGGACGCTGGTTGCGTGCCGAAGAAATAAGCCGAAAATTAGCGATCAAAGGTATGCCAGGGGCCCTGGAAGGTGCTCGTGCGATCCAGCAAGCGCTGGGTGACAGCGGTAATGCTCCGGCTCGACCACACTTCGCTGACTTCATGGTGAGTGCCGGTTTTGTCAAAGATCGCGCTGAGGCATTTCGCAAATGGTTGGGCGCTGGCAAGCTGGGCGACGTCAAACAGCATTGGCCAACCCTGGAAGAAACCGTCGCGACCTTACGCGAGTCCGGGGCCTGGGTCAGTCTGGCGCACCCTTGGCATTATGATTTCACCCGCAGTAAACGTCGTAAGCTGATCGCCGCCTACATTGAGGCTGGCGGCCACGCTATCGAGGTGGTTAATGGTCTGCAACCTGCGGAGCAGGTGGGTAGTCTGGCCATTCTGGCTCGTGAGTTCGGTCTGCTGGTAACTGCCGGCAGTGATTTTCATGCTCCTGGCGCTTGGTCCGAAATTGGCGTTTATCGCCCGTTACCGGAGGATCTTCCGCCACTTTGGTGTCGATTCAAACATGACCAGCCTACTGCCGTCTGAACAGGAAGATACCGTGAGTCAATTTTTCCAGGTCCATCCGGAAAACCCGCAGGCACGTCTGATAAAACAGGCTGTGGAGATTATCAAGGCCGGTGGCCTGGTGGTGTATCCGACGGATTCGTCCTACGCCTTGGGTTGCCAGATCGGTGACAAAAACGCCATTGAGCGCATCCGCCGCTTGCGTCAACTGGACGACAAACACAACTTCACCCTGTTGTGTTGCGATCTGTCTCAACTGGGGACCTACGCCAAGGTCGACACTGCGGCGTTCCGCGCGCTCCGGAACCACACGCCCGGGCCTTACACCTTTATTCTCAACGCCACGCGTGAAGTCCCGCGGTTGATCCTGCACCCCAAGCGCCGGACCATCGGCCTGCGCGTGCCAAACCACCCCATTGCTCAGGCGCTGCTTGAGGAACTGGGCGAGCCGCTGATGAGCGTGAGCCTGATCATGCCGGGCGAAACCGTGCCCTTGAGTGATCCGTATGAGATGCGTCAGGTATTAGAGCATCAGGTCGATCTGATCATTGATGGCGGCATCGGCGGTATTTCGGCTTCCACTGTGATCAATCTGGCTGATGGCGAGCCGCAAGTGATACGGGTGGGCTGTGGCGATCCGCGACCGTTTGGGGGTCAGCCTTAGATGACAGTGGCCGAGGCGGTTGATAGCCAGGCGGATGCCCAGCAGGAGCTGCCGTTCGCCATGGTCTATGGTCAAGCGGTCATGCACATGCCGCTGGACCTGTACATCCCGCCGGATGCGCTGGAAGTCTTTCTCGACGCGTTCGAAGGTCCGCTGGACTTGTTGCTGTACCTGATTCGTAAACAGAACATCAATATCCTCGATATTCCCGTGGCGGAAATCACTCGTCAGTACATGGGTTATGTCGAATTGATGAAAACCGTGCGCCTGGAGCTGGCGGCCGAGTATCTGGTGATGGCCGCCATGCTCGCCGAAATCAAATCGCGGATGCTGTTACCGCGCTCGGCTGAGATTGAACAGGAAGAAGACGACCCACGCGCTGAGTTGATCCGTCGTCTGCAAGAGTACGAGCGTTTCAAAGCCGCCGCCGAAGGTATCGATGGCTTGAGCCGGGTAGGGCGTGATGTGGTAGTGCCCAGGCTGGATGCTCCCGAAGCGCGTGCGCGCCGGTTGCTGCCGGATGTCAGTCTGGAAGAACTGTTGATGTCCATGGCTGAAGTCCTGCACCGGGGCGACATGTTTGAAAGCCACCAAGTCAGTCGCGAAACGCTGTCGACCCGGGAGCGCATGAGCGATGTGCTTGAACGCCTCAAGGGCGGCGGGTTTGTACCGTTCTCCGAGCTGTTTACGGCCGAAGAGGGGCGCTTGGGCGTTGTGGTGACTTTTATGGCGGTTCTGGAACTGGTCAAGGAGTCCTTGGTCGAGTTGGTGCAGAACGAACCCTTTGCGGCGATCCATGTCCGGGCGAGAGTCGAATAGCGGTTTAGCTGAATAGCTGAATAAATAAAAGACGCGCACGACTGAAGCGCGGCGAGCCTGATAAAGAGCCAAACGATGAATTTGAACGAACCGCGCGAGCTGGCCCCCCTGCTCGAAGCTTTTCTGCTGGCCTCCGGTAAACCTGTGTCGCTGGAACGCCTGTTCGAGCTGTTCGAGGAGGGCGAGCGTCCCGAGCCTCCGGTATTCAAGAAAGCCCTGCAATTGCTGGGAAAATCTTGCGAAGGCCGGGCTTTCGAGCTCAAGGAAGTGGCTTCTGGGTATCGCTTGCAGATCCGTGAGCGGTTTTCGCCATGGGTCGGACGGCTCTGGGAAGAGCGGCCGCAGCGTTATTCCCGGGCGATGCTGGAAACCATGGCGCTGATTGCCTATCGCCAACCTATCACGCGGGGCGAGATCGAAGATGTGCGTGGGGTGGCGGTCAACAGCCATATCGTCAAAACCCTGCTGGAGCGCGAGTGGATCAGAATCGTCGGCTACCGTGACGTGCCAGGGAAACCGGCGATGTTCGCCACTACCAAAGCGTTTCTTGATCACTTCAACCTGAAAAACCTCGACGACCTGCCGCCACTGGCCGATCTGCGGGAACTGGAGCCTGAGCCGATTCTCGATTTCGATGACGCCCCGGTTCCGGCCAGCCTGCAAGCCCTGGCCGATGCCAGCCTTGACCCCGACGCCGAGCCAGAGCCACCGCGTGATGAAACCAGCTTCCGCAGCTTGCTGGTCGAGCTCGACTCGATGGAGCTGGGTCTCAAGACCGACTTTGATGATTTGTTGCGTGAGGAGGTTGAGCCTGAGGCAGATGAGCGTGATGTGCCTGAAGATAAATAATTATCCTCGTGGCTGTCTTGCATCAGCGTCTGCAAGGTCGATAAACGCTCGGTGTTGGCAGAGTCGGTGTTGCGATTGATCCGGTTAAACGCCACCGGTCGGCGGAAAAAGAAGTAAGGCGCTGCATTTGTACGAGTCTCTGATGCGTAGCGCGCGCCTTGAGCGTATGATTCGCGCCCTTTTGGCGATTTATCCTCGTCATCAGGCACGGCTTCAAGTCATCAGATTTTAGCAACCAGGTCGCGCCATTTCTCAGCACGATCTGTTATCGACACACCGGGAGGTGCCCAGATGAGTGTACAAGACAAGCAAGACAGCCAGGAAATCGGTCCTGCAGGCGAAAAACTGCAAAAGGTTCTGGCGCGCATTGGCGTAGGTTCTCGCCGTGACGTAGAAGCCTGGATCAGCCAAGGCCGAATCAAGGTCAATGGCAAAGACGCGACCCTTGGTCAGCGCGTAGATTTGCACGATGCCATCGCCATCGACGGTCGCGTGATCAAGCGCGAAGAAACCGCCGAATCGGTACGCCGCGTCATTCTCTACAACAAACCAGACGGTGAAATCTGCACCCGTGACGACCCAGAAGGTCGTCCGACCGTGTTTGATCGCCTGCCGCGCCCTAAAGAAGGCCGCTGGGTCAACATTGGTCGTCTGGACATCAATACCACCGGCTTGCTGATGTTCACCACTGATGGTGAGTTGGCCAACCGCTTGATGCACCCGTCGTTTGAAATGGACCGCGAATACGCTGTTCGTGTGCGTGGCGAAGTCGATGACGACATGCTGCTGCGTCTGAAAACCGGCGTGGTGCTGGAAGACGGTCCCGCACGCTTCACCGATATCAAGCAAGCGCCAGGCGGTGAAGGTTTCAACCACTGGTATCACTGCGTGGTGATGGAAGGTCGTAACCGCGAAGTGCGTCGCCTGTGGGAATCCCAAGGGCTGGTGGTCAGCCGCTTGAAGCGCGTGCGTTACGGACCAGTGTTCCTCAACTCCGACCTGCCGATGGGCCGCTGGCGCGAAATGAGCCAGTACGAAGTCGACGTTCTCAGCGCCGAAGTCGGCCTGACGCCTGTGGCTCAGCCGCAGATGAACGCCAAGGTCAAAGACAAAATGGAACGTTTGCAGCGTCAATCGTCCCGCCCACTGGGCAAAGGCGAGCGCGTACGTACGTTGCGTCCGGCCAACCCGGCTCCGGCAGGCGAGCGTCCAGCCCGTCAACCACAGGTGACTGGCAGCGAACGTGATCGTCCGCGTGCGGATTCTACGGGTCGCGATCAGCGTCCTGCAGGGCCGCGTTCGGATTCGTCGAGCCGTGGTCCACGTCCTGCTACCGGGCGTACCGACTCTGCTAACCGTCCGTTGCGTGGCCGTAGCGAAGGTGCTGATCGCCCAGCGCGCAAGCCGCGTGAAGACGGTGACAGTGCTCCGCGTACTCCGCGCAGCGATTCTGTCGAGCGTTCTCCTCGTGCACCGCGTGGCGATTCGCCACGCACTCCGCGCCCTGCTGCCGGTCGTTCCGACAGCCGTGGCACGCCAGTGGCCGAGCGTCCTAGTGATGTGAGCAAGCGTCCGGGCAAGCCTAAACAGCAACGCCCTGGCATTGTTCTGGTGGACAATGGCAAGCCTTCGGGCAAGCGCAATGGTCCGCCGGCAGGCTCTGGTCAGCGTCCTGGCTTTGGTCGTCGCAAGCCGCAGTAATCGCGTGCGGTGAATAAAAAAAGCCAATCGAAAGATTGGCTTTTTTTTGTTTGATGATTGTCGCTTACCCTCGATAGCTGACCGACCGAGTAGCTTTCCAGTAAGCCTGGGTCACTTCGGCGGTGTACACTACCTCGCGTTTTTTCTGTGATTCAACGGCGTAACTGCGCATCCAACACATTCAGGGCTATCCGCCTTGTTGCACTCCGCTGCGTCATGAGCGCGGTGGATTCGGTTCCGTCACAGACAATAACAATCAGGTGACTATCAATGAGTGAACAAAACTCACATTCGGGCGAGCTGAAGCGCGGCCTTAAAAACCGCCATATCCAGTTGATCGCGCTGGGCGGCGCTATCGGCACAGGCTTGTTCCTCGGCTCGGCAGGCGTACTCAAATCGGCCGGTCCGTCGATGATTCTCGGTTACGCAATCTGCGGTTTCATCGCCTTTATGATCATGCGCCAGCTTGGCGAAATGATCGTCGAAGAGCCAGTGGCCGGTTCCTTCAGCCATTTTGCTCACAAGTACTGGGGTGGCTTTGCGGGCTTCCTCTCCGGCTGGAACTGCTGGGTGCTTTATATTTTGGTCGGCATGTCGGAGCTGACGGCGGTCGGCAAGTACGTGCATTACTGGTGGCCAGAGATTCCGACCTGGGCCTCGGCCGCCGTGTTCTTTGTGATGATCAACGCGGTCAACCTGGCCAACGTCAAGGTGTTCGGGGAAGCCGAGTTCTGGTTCGCCATCATCAAGGTCGTGGCCATTGTCGGCATGATCGCCCTCGGCAGCTACCTGTTGGTCAGCGGCAACGGCGGCCCGCAAGCAGCAGTGAGTAACCTGTGGGAACACGGTGGCTTCTTCCCCAATGGGGTCAAAGGTCTGGTGATGGCATTGGCGATCATCATGTTTTCTTTTGGTGGTCTGGAAATGCTCGGTTTCACCGCAGCAGAAGCCGACCAACCGAAAACCGTGATCCCCAAGGCAATCAATCAAGTAATCTACCGGATCCTGATTTTCTACATCGGCGCTTTGGTCGTACTGCTTTCGTTGACCCCGTGGGACAGCCTGCTTGCGAGCCTCAATGCATCCGGCGATGCCTACAGCGGCAGCCCGTTCGTGCAAGTGTTCTCGATGCTGGGCAGCAACACGGCGGCTCACATCCTCAACTTCGTGGTGTTGACCGCCGCCTTGTCGGTCTATAACAGTGGCACCTATTGCAACAGCCGGATGTTGTTAGGCATGGCGGAGCAGGGCGACGCACCTAAAGCGTTGGCGCAGGTCGATAAGCGTGGTGTGCCGGTTCGGGCGATTGCGGTGTCGGCGTTGGTGACCTTCGTTGCAGTGGTGCTCAACTATCTGGTCCCGCAAAATGCGCTGGAACTGCTGATGTCGCTGGTGGTGGCCACGCTTGTGATCAACTGGGCGATGATCAGTTACTCTCACCTGAAGTTCCGCCAACACATGATAAGTACGCACCAGACGCCGCTGTTCAAGGCGTTGTGGTATCCGTACGGCAATTACCTGTGCCTGGCTTTCGTGGTGTTCATCCTCGGCATCATGTTGTTGATTCCAGGCATTCAGGTGTCGGTTTACGCAATACCGGTCTGGTTGCTGGTGATGTGGGTTTGTTACAACGTCAAAAACAAGCGCAGTGATGCGGCTAGCCTGAAGGTGTTGACGTAGTGCTTCTATGCTGGTGATTTCCAACGCGGTGCATCTGCCTGATGCCGAAATCGAGTTGACTGCTATCCGCGCTCAAGGCGCGGGTGGGCAGAACGTCAACAAGGTGTCGAGCGCAGCGCACTTGCGTTTCGATATCAATGCATCGTCGTTGCCGCCGTTTTATAAGGAGCGGTTGCTGGCGTTGCGCGACAGCCGTATCACCGGCGACGGCGTGATCGTCATCAAGGCCCAGCAATACCGCACTCAGGAGCAGAACCGTGCCGACGCACTGGAACGCCTGAGCGAGTTGATCATCAATGCGGCCAAGGTCGAAAAAAAACGGCGTCCAACCAAGCCCACCCTGGGCTCGAAAAAGCGTCGTCTTGAAAGCAAAAGCCAGCGTGGCGGCATCAAGGCCGGGCGCGGCAAGGTGGATTTCTAGGCAGGACCGCATCACGCCCTTCGCGAAGGCGATCTCCTCAGCAGCAAAAATCTAAACCGTGTAATCCCGCATCGGCTTCGCCTGTCGGTACAGGTAGACACTGAGCAGCAGGCCGGTCATGGCCGCCAGCGCGGCAAACAGAAAGATCGAAGCAAAGCCAAAGCCAGCGGCAATCGCTCCAGCAACGGGGCCGGTAATACCCAGTGAGAGGTCGATGAACAGTGAGTACGCGCCCACCGCCGCCCCTCGGCTAGAGGCCGGTACCAGATTCACAGCCTCGACACCCAGCGCCGGGAACACCAGCGAGAAGCCAAAACCGGTGAGTGCGGCCCCGGCCAGCGCCAATGTTGGTGTGGGCGCGAGCCACAGCAACAGCAGGCCAATGCTTTCCACCGACAGGCAGGCAATTGCCACCCGAAAGCCACCGAGGCGGTTGATCAAGTTACCGAACAGTAACCGTGCGCCGATGAAGCAAGCGCCGAACAGGCTCAGGCATAGCACTGCGTTCGGCCAGCTATGGCTTGCGTAATAGAGGGTGATGAAGGTGGCGATGGTGCCAAAACCAATCGAACCGAGCGCCAGCCCCGTGCCGTGAGGCAGCACTCGGCCCAGTACATGCAGAAAGGGCATGCGCTCGCCATGAACAATGGGTGCGGCTTGCTTGGGCCACGCCAGCGCGAAACCGATACCGGCGAGCAGGATGATACTCACGCCCATGCTCCATAAGCCGAGCTGCTGGACCAGCAGCACACCCATGGGGGCGCCTATCGCAAGCGCGCCATAACTGGCGATGCCGTTCCAGGAAATGACTTTGGCGGTGTTTTGCGCACCGACCCGGCCGATGCCCCAGCCAATCGAGCCTGAGCCCACCAGACTTTCCGCGCTGCCTAACACCAGTCGACCGATCAGCAGGCTGATCAGGCTGAGTATCGGCATGCTTTGCAGCCAGGCCGAGAGCAGCATGAACACGCCGCTGAAACCACACCCCGCCAAGCCGTAAAGCACGGCTTTTTTGCTGCCAAGGTTGTCGATGATGCGGCTTGCATAGGGGCGACTAAGCAGCGTGGCCAGGTATTGCACGCTGATCACCAGGCCCGCGGCCACGGCGCCAAACCCTAAATCACTGTGCACGTAGCCGGGGAGGACAGCGAGGGGAATGCCGATATTCAGATAACCGATAAACGTGAACAGGACGATAGAAACGACCTGCAGCGTAACGGCCATAGGTCGTTGTGAGGCAGCAGACGGGGTGTCTTGCATGGGTAAAATCCACGGTTGCGACAGCGTTGAAAATGCTCAAGGTGTAGCGGAAAAATCGTTTCAGCTTGAGGCGCGCTGAAGGCTGCTTATGATAGCGGCGGTTGAGGCGATGCAGGGGAGGGAGGAGGGAAAATGTTGAAATAACGTGCTTATAACGCGGTGTCACTGGCGGGTGCGAGCAATTGCGAAGCGACCAAGGCTGCCAGCGCATTTTCCTGGGTGCCGAAACGCTTGAGCAGCGCCGCCTTTTTTTCGGCGTTGAGGCGACTCCAGATGTCGATCATCTTCTCAGTGATGCCCATTACGACGCTGGCGTGGGTGTCGGTGAGGTCGGTCATGGCAGGTTCCACTGTTGTTTAAGGCTGTTTTGCTTGGGCGTGGTCTTGTTTGGGGACGCTATCTGCAGCGGGTGTGGCAGGTATAACAGGCCGTATGAAACCAGGTAAAGAACACGGGTTTGGTATACGGCCTGGAAAAGTCGCCGTCAGTGTCTGTGTTTGACGTTGCGGCTGTCTTCAGTTTTGGCAGGGCTGGCCTTCAACTCGGTTTTTTTGTTTGGCTCTTGGTGCGCTGAGGGGATCTGCTCAGGTTTTGGCAGGCTTGGGAAAGGAAAGTTCGGGATTTCATGCATCGTCGTCGCTCCGCGCAAGATCTGATTGAAGGTTGCTGGAAAGATCAGTGCTTTTAAAAAGCTTGGGCAGGATACAGCACTGGAAATGACAAACAGGTTTTTTATGACCACCTTTTGTCACTTAAAGACACACGGCACGATGAATGGCGAACCATAACGGCACAACGCAGTCGCGCCCCTATAGGGCGCGATGTTTGACGCGGCAAGTGATCGGTTTTAGCAAACGGCAGCGATGGTTTGGGCCAGTAGATCCAGGCGCGAGGCATCAATCCCCGCGATATTGGCGCGCCCGGCACTGACCAGATAGACGCTGTGTTCATGGCGTAATCGCGCAACCTGATCATCATTCAGGCCGGTGTAGGAGAACATGCCGCGTTGCACGCCGATATGGGCGAAACGCTCTCCCAGGCCCAGTGGGGTCAACGCTTCGACCAAGCCTGCGCGCAGTTGCGCAATACGTCCGCGCATCTCTTCCACTTCATCGGCCCACAGGCTCTTCAGCTCGGGATCGCCGAGGA